>NZ_POAG01000012.1:0-261803 GCF_002930065.1 Nocardioides sp. 616
GACTCCGACTCCGACTCCGACGCCGACGCCGACGCCGACGCCGACGCCTACTCCGACTCCGACGCCTACTCCGACGCCTACTCCGACGCCGACTCCGACGCCGAGCCCGACGCCGAGCCCGGCGCCGAGCCCGACTCCGACTCCGGCTCCGGCTCCCAGCCCGACACAGACGCCGACGCCGACGCCGAGCCTGAACCCGAGTCCGTCTCCGACGCCGAGCCTGAACCCGAGTCCGTCTCCGACGCCGACGCCGACTCCGACAGTCATCCCGATGCCGGCCAGTCCTTCGTCCACCGCAGCGACCAGCGTCCCGACTCCGGCCGCGCTCAGTAGCGTCGCTCCGACTCCCGAAGCCGCACCGAGTCCTGAGCAAGTGGGTTCCAAGAAGGCGAAGGCCAAGGCGAAGGCCAAGGCGAAGGCCAAGGCGAAGGCCAAGGCGAAGGCCAAGGCGAAGGCCAAGGCGAAGGCGAAGGCGAAGGCGAAGGCGAAGGCGAAGGCGAAGGCCAAGCGTGTAGCGCGTCAAGCTCGTGTTGCGGTGGTTGTGTTCGATGCGGCACCGCTCCTGATAGGCGCCATGATCCAGCGGGGTTTCGGAAAGCCGGGCGACGAGAAGTGGGGCCCGAGCACTGCGCCGGCCACGGGAGCGGCGGGGCGCTTGCGGATCCTGACGTTCAGGGCCAAGACGCCCTGAGGCTTGCCCTGCCAGGGCCGAACGAGATCCTCAGTCAGACGGGGCGACGTACCCACCCGGGTGTCTCGCTCGGCCACTACGCTGGCCCGATGCCCGGCGACCTCTCGACCCAGCGTCCCTCCGAGGAACAGCGTCCCCTCAAAGAGCTCGACCTGACCGAGCTGGCCGAGCACTTCGGCACCGACAAGTGGGGAGTGCACCGGTACACCCCGCACTACCAGCGGCACCTGGAGCACCTGCGGGACACCGAGTTCACCCTGCTGGAGATCGGCGTCGGCGGCTACGCGCGCAGCCGTCAGGGCGGTGCGTCGCTGAAGGCCTGGAAGTGGTTCTTCCCCCGGGCCAACATCGTCGGCCTCGACATCGAGGACAAGTCGTTCGTGGACCGCAATCGGATCACCACCTACCGGGGCGACCAGACCGACGAGGCGGTGCTGCGTCGGATCGTGGAGGAGCAGGGTGTGCCGCTGGTGGTCATCGACGACGGCTCGCACGTGCCGGAGCACATCCGGAAGACCTTCGGGATCCTCTTCCCGCTGCTGCCCGACGGGGCGGTCTACGCGATCGAGGACACCCAGACCTCCTACTGGCCCGAGTGGGGCGGGGCCGAGGACCGGCACGCCCGCGGCACCACGATGGACCTGGTCAAGGACCTCGTCGACGGACTCAACCACGAGGAGTACGTCGTGCCGCACGAGCCGTCGTACGCCGACCGGTGGGTGAAGGCGGTGCACTGCTTCCACAACCTGGTGATCCTGGAGAAGGGCGACAACCGCGAGGGCACCAACAAGTGGACGGTGCTCGCGGAGCGGTATCCGGAGGGCCCTCCGAACGGCCACGAGGTCTAGACCGTTCGGGCCATCTTGGCCCGTTTGCGCTCCGCCCAGACGGGCGGGTTCCTAGTGTGTCGACGATGCGCCGTGCCCGTCGGTAGTAGAGCTGCCCGCGGACTCTGCGCCCGATGCCTGAGGGAGCCACATGTCGTTTCGTGCCAGACACCGCGGAGAACGGGGATCGGCTGCGGTCGAGTTCGCCCTCATCCTGCCGATCTTCATGATTTTCCTCTTCGGCATCATCGACTTCGGCTACATGATCAATCGTGGGTCGATCATCAACAACGCTGCCCGCGACGCCGCGCGCGAGGCGAGCCTGAACGGTACGAAGTTGCAGGTCGAGACCGTGGCGAAGAACGGGACCGCCCAGGTCGGAAGCGCTCCGAACGTCACCGTCTCGGTGACCTGCCGCAAACCGCCAGTTCTCCCCGCGGCGGTCGGGGCCCCGTGCTCTGCCTACGACACCGATAAGGCGAGTGGCGGGACCGCCACCGTCACGATTGCCTACACCCACAAGATGCTCACGCCCGTCGGCGTCTTTTTCCCGGGCGGTTTCAACCTGACCCGGACTGCTGAGATGAGGATCGAATGAATCGCACGGGCAGGGCTGGCCGCCCTCACGGGATCTCTACGCGATGCCGGCGCCGCGACGAGCGAGGGGCCTACGCAGTCCTCTTTTCGATGCTCGTGGTTCTGCTCGTGGCCCTCGCGGCGATCGGGGTCGACGTCGCCAGCAACGTAGCGGCGAAGCAGCAGTTGCGGGACACCGTGGACATCGCTGCACACGCGGGCGCGCTCGCACTCCCCACCACGTCGGCCAACCTCCAGACCGTCGTCGACACGGTGGCCAAGAAGGCTGACTCCGAGACCACCGTGACGGCGGACCAGTGGTGCGTGGTGGCCTCGACCGGCACGGCACCGAACTACGCGCAGATCCCCGGGACCTGCAAGCCGCCGGGGACGAAGCCGTACGCAGGGACGAAGTGCACGTCCGAGCTCTGCTTCATCCCGTGCGTCCCCTCGGCGTCCGACGCCTCGATCAAGTGCAACACCGTCCGAGTCGCCGACTCCAAAGTCGTGCCCTACGCCTTCGCCCCGGCGATCGGCTTCGAGCAGGGGGATACCGGAGCCGTCGTCGCGGTCGCCTGCAAGGGGTCCTGTGGGACGGAAACCCCGAACCCGCTGGACATCGTGGTGGTCGCCGATCGCACGCCGAGCATGAGCGCGAACCTGGCAGACTTGAGATCCAGCATTCGGTCGATGATGACGACCATGGATCCGACCATGCACTTCTTGGCGCTCGGCACCATCGACGCCGCCGCGGCGAAGCCGACCACGGCCGCTCTGCTCTCCAGCACCGCCTGTCCGACCAGCACCACTGCCAACCACAAGCCCCGGACTGGCTCGGGGAGTTCGCCTTCGGACGCGGACATGAAGAAGGGGTGGTGGATGGCGACCCGGTTCAGCAACACCTATTCGACGAAGGTGGGCGAGGTCTACGCGCTGAACGACAAGGACCGGGTGGCGAACGCCGTCAAGTGCTTGGGGGAGAGCAGCAACTATTACAAGACGCACCTGGCAGCCCCCCTGCGCTCTGCCGTCCAGCACCTCTGGGACGCAGACGACCTCGAGACCATGTCGGCCGCAGCCAAGCGACCGGGAGACGTGCGAAAGGTCGTCATCTTCGAGACTGACGGTGCTCCGGTCGAGAGCAGGACCCAGACGGGAAACACGGTCATCGACACGATCGACACCATGGGAGTCAACGAGCCGCGCAGCACGACCGCGGCGAAAGCGTGCAGCAACCTCAAGGCGGTCGCCAACGCCGCGAAGGACAAGGGGACGCTCATCATCACCGTGGGCTTCGGGGACGCCGCCACCGACAACTGCGGCAGCGAGAGGATCTCGACGGTGCTGGCTGACGTGGCCACGGACAGCGACTCCGCCGGGTGCGACACTACGTCGAAGCGCAAGACTGAGAACGAGGACGGCGACTACTTCTTCTGCGCGACGTCGGGTGCTGAGCTTGCTCCGATCTTCGTCACCGCGTTCGGCCAGCTCGAGAAGGGCATCCAGTTCCTCAAGATGCCGATCTGACCGCGACCTACGCCCGCAAACGCCACCCCCGGATCGTGGGGGTGGCGTTTGCACTCTCCGGGGTCGAGTGCTAAACATGACGTTGGCACTCTTATGATGAGAGTGACAAACACGGACTGGTGACGTTGAGGTCCGAAGCGCCGGCGGGAAGGGTCCGCCGGGCAGCCGGATCGTCCGTCGCGGGCAACCCACCAACGCCGTACCCCCGAACTCCCAAAGGAATCGCAGGAGTCATGCCTAAGCTGATTGCTTTCAACGAGGAGGCCCGCCGCGGTCTCGAGCGTGGAATGAACACGCTCGCCGACGCGGTCAAGGTCACGCTCGGCCCCAAGGGTCGCAACGTCGTGCTTGAGAAGAAGTGGGGCGCCCCCACCATCACGAACGACGGCGTGTCCATCGCCAAGGAGATCGAGCTGGAGGACCCGTACGAGAAGATCGGGGCCGAGCTCGTCAAGGAAGTTGCCAAGAAGACCGACGACGTCGCCGGTGACGGCACGACGACCGCCACGGTCCTGGCCCAGGCGATGGTCCGCGAGGGCCTGCGCAACGTGGCCGCGGGTGCCAACCCGATGGGTCTCAAGCGCGGCATCGAGGCCGCTGTCGACGCTGTGTCCGCACAGCTGCTCGCCATGGCCAAGGACGTCGAGACCAAGGAGCAGATCGCCTCGACCGCGAGCATCTCCGCTGCTGACACCACCGTCGGCGAGATCATCGCCGAGGCGATGGACAAGGTCGGCAAGGAAGGCGTCATCACCGTCGAGGAGTCGAACACGTTCGGCCTCGACCTTGAGCTGACCGAGGGCATGCGGTTCGACAAGGGCTACATCTCGGCCTACTTCGTCACCGACCCCGAGCGCATGGAGACCGTGCTGGAGGACCCCTACATCCTCATCGCCAACTCCAAGGTCAGCAACGTCAAGGACCTGCTGCCCCTGCTCGAGAAGGTCATGCAGTCCGGCAAGCCGCTGGTCATCATCGCCGAGGACGTCGACGGCGAGGCCCTGTCCACGCTGGTCGTGAACAAGATCCGTGGCACCTTCAAGTCCGTCGCCGTCAAGGCCCCGGGCTTCGGTGACCGCCGCAAGGCCATGCTGCAGGACATCGCCATCCTCACCGGTGGCCAGGTCATCTCCGAGGAGGTCGGCCTCAAGCTGGAGTCGGCCGGCATCGAGCTGCTGGGCCAGGCCCGCAAGGTCGTCATCACCAAGGACGAGACCACCATCGTCGAGGGCTCCGGTGACACCGCCCAGATCGAGGGCCGGGTCAACCAGATCCGCGCCGAGATCGACAAGTCGGACTCCGACTACGACCGCGAGAAGCTGCAGGAGCGCCTGGCCAAGCTGGCCGGCGGTGTCGCGGTGATCAAGGTCGGCGCGGCCACCGAGGTCGAGCTCAAGGAGCGCAAGCACCGCATCGAGGACGCCGTTCGCAACGCGAAGGCTGCCGTCGAGGAGGGCATCGTCGCCGGTGGTGGCGTGGCGCTGGTCCAGGCCGGTGCCGAGGCGTTCACCAAGCTCGAGCTGGTCGGCGACGAGGCCACGGGCGCCAACATCGTCCGGGTCGCCATCGAGGCCCCGCTCAAGCAGATCGCGATCAACGCTGGTCTCGAGGGTGGCGTCGTGGCGGAGAAGGTGCGCAACCTGACCCCCGGCCACGGCCTGAACGCCGCGAACGGCGAGTACGTCGACATGATCGCCGAGGGCATCATCGACCCGGCGAAGGTGACCCGCTCGGCACTGCAGAACGCCGCGTCGATCGCCGCCCTGTTCCTGACCACCGAGGCCGTCGTGGCCGACAAGCCGGAGAAGGCTGCCCCGATGGGCGGCGACCCCACCGGCGGCATGGGTGGCATGGACTTCTGATCCGCCTGCAACACCGCACCACAGCACGACCCAGCAGGGCCTCGGTCTCACGACCGGGGCCCTGTCGGGCATCTCGGTCGCTACGCGCCTGTGACAGGTGAATGTCGGCTGCCCGACGAGCTACGTCCTTCCGGCCCGCTGCGCTGACTGGCAGGGTTGGGGGATGACCCGCCTCGCGGCTTGGCCCCGGACTCCGATGCCGGCACTCGCACTGGTGCTGGTGCTGGTGCTGGTGGTCGGGACGGCAGGAGCGTGCACCGACGACGCCGAGAAGGCACGTCGTACGCCACCGCAGACGGCCACGCCCTCCGCCTCGGCATCAGAGGCGAGCCCCAGGACCGAGCCGTCGGCGGCAGCCGAGCGGCTGCCCGCGGTTACCTCGCCGTACTCCCTAACGGCGCTGATGGCCGAGGAGTTCAGCAGCGAGCGACCACGCCGCACCCGCACGGTGCTCGAGAACGAGGCGTACACCGAGCACGAGGTGCTCTACCGCAGCGGCGACGTCCGGGTCTCCGGGGTGCTGCTGGTGCCGAAGGGCCCGGGGCCCTTCCCGGCGGTGGTGCTCAACCACGGCTACATCGAGCCGTCGATCTACGTCTCGGGCCAGGGGCTCTCGCGTGAGCAGACGCACCTGGCCCGCGCCGGCTTCGTGGTGCTGCACACCGACTACCGCGGCCACGCCGCCTCGGACCCCGCCAGCGACCTGGACCGGGAGACGCGGCTGGGCTACACCCGCGACGCCATCAACGCCGTGCACGCCCTGCGCGAGGAGCCCAGCGTCGACCCGGACCGGATCGCAATGCTGGGCCGCTCCATGGGCGGCGGCGTCACCATGAACGCGCTCGTCGCCCAGCCCGGGCTGGTCAAGGCGGCCGTCATCTATGCCTCCGTCAGCTCCGACTACCTCGACAACCTGCGCCGGTGGACGCTGCCCGAGCGCCCCGAGAGCGCGCAGCAGCTGTTCCGCCGGTTCGGCTCGCCGCGGCAGCGTCCCGGGTTCTACGAGGGGCTGTCTGCCCGCACCTACTTCGACCGGATCACCGAGCCGGTGCTCGCCCACCACGGCACCCTTGACGAGTCCTGCCCGCTGCCGTGGGCACGCACCACGCAGCGGCTGATGACGCAGGCCGGGGTGGACAGCACCCTGCAGCTCTACGAGGGCGAGCAGCACGCCTTCGGGCCGCGGTGGCTGGACTCCATGCGGCTCACGGTGCGTTTCCTGCGCCGCGAACTGAGCGCCTGACCCCCTCAGGAGGCCGAGGGTGACGGCTCGACGTTGAGTCGGCGCATCACCGGGGTCGCCAGGACGCCGTGCACCAGGACGGAGGCGAGGACGGTGAAGCTCACCGTGGACCACAGCCAGGGCTCCGCCAAGCCCTCGGTGTGGCCCGAGGCGTAGGCCAGGTAGTACAGCGAGCCCACGCCACGGACCCCGAAGAACGCGGCCGCCGCCCGCTCCGGGCGGGTCAGCGCGCCCTCCTTGCTCGGGTCGGGGGCACGCAGGCTGAGCGAGACCAGGCCGCTGACCGGACGGATCACGAAGATCAGGGCGAGGGCGATCAGCACGCTGCGCCAGTCCAGGTGGTCGAAGAGGCCCCGGGTCATGGCCATGCCCAGCACCAGCAGCACCATCAGGGTGAACAGCCGCTCCAGCCTCTCCACGACGTTGTGCATCGCCAGGTGGTAGTCGTGCCCGCGCTCGGCGGAACGGAAGGTCAACGCGCACGTGAAGACACCGAGGAACCCGTAGCCGCCGACCACCTCGGTCACGCCGTACGACGCGACGAGCGCGGCGACGGCCAGCAGCGACTCCCCCCGCTCCGCCATCCGCAGGGCGGGGCTGGCCGAGCGGAAGGCCAGGTGCGCCAGCGCCCAGCCCACGGCTATCCCGACGAGCACGCCCAGCACGATCTTGCCCACCAGGTACCACGCGACCCACTCCACCGCCCAGTCCGAGACCGCCCCGGTGGACAGCAGGATCGCGGCGTACACGAACGGAAAGGCCAGACCGTCGTTGAGGCCGGCCTCGGAGGTGATGGCGAACCTCAGCTCGTCGGTCTCGTCCACCTCGTGGTCCCCGATCTGGGGGCCGGCCACCTGGACGTCGGAGGCGAGCACCGGGTCGGTCGGGGAGAGCGCGCCGCCCAGTAGCAGGGCCGCGGCGGGCGCCAGGCCCACCGCCCACCCCAGCAGCGCGACGCCGGCGATGCACAGTGGCATCGCCAGCAGCAGGAGCCGCCAGGTCGGTGCCCACGCCCGGCGGGAGTCCTTCTCGAGCAGGCGCAGAGGCCGGTCGATGGCCAGTCCGACCCCCATCAGGGCGATCAGCACGGTGAGCTCGGTGACGTGCTCGATGACGGCCCGGTTCGCCACCGGGTCCAGCGGCAGCCCGTCGGGGAGCGGGGTCAGCCCGATGAGCATGCCGACACCCACGAGCACCATCGGAGCCGACACCGCCCACCGGTCCAGCAGCTCGGGCAGGACCACGGCCAGCAGCAGGCTGCCGCCCGCGACCACATAGACGAGGTCTGCGTTCATCTCGTACCTCTGCTCCCCGGGCTCCACGGACGGCCGCTTCCGGCTCGGGACGGCTGCCAGGGTGTACCCAGAATCCCCACGGCGCACGCGGCCAGAGATCCGCTCAGAACACGTGGCGGGGCCGGTACTGCACCGACATCCTCGGTCCGGCGTGAGCCTGCTTGGGCACCGCGTGCTCCCAGGTGCGCTGGCAGCTGCCGCCCATCACCACCAGGTCGCCGTGACCCATGGTGATCGACAGCGAGGCGCCCCCGCCGCGGGGCCGCAGCATCAGCCGTCGCGGGTCGCCGAGGGAGACGATGGCCACCATCGTGTCGCGGTCCCGGCCCCGGCCGATCCGGTCGCCGTGCCAGGCGACGGAGTCGTTGCCGTCGCGGTAGAAGCAGCAGCCCGCGGTGACGAACGGTTCGCCGAGCTCGGGCAGGTAGTGGGCGTCCAGGGCCTCCCTGGCCTCCACCAGCGCGGGGTGGGGGAGTGCTGCCCCGACGCCGTACATGTGGAGCAGGCGGGGCACGGCGACCACCCGGTCGTACATCGGGCGCTGCTCGGCGCGCCAGGGCACGTCGGTGCTCATCACGTCGAAGACCTCGTCGGCGCCCCCGAGCCAGGCGCGCTGCACGTCCACCCAGGCGCCGTGGCTCAGAGTCGTGCGCTCGGGGGAGAGCCAGGCGGGCCCGGGTGCCTCGGACGCGAAGAGAGTGGACTGGAAATCCATCCTCCGAGCCTATCGAACAGATGTTCGATCCGCCAAGGGCGCGCGGAAAGGTTTCCTGCTCGTTGGGCGATACCGGTGGCGGGAGGCTTGTCCGACGGTGGAGGGTATGGGCATGACTGCCCTCAGCTCGGTGCCTGCCCGGAGCCCTCTCGGCGACAGCAAGCCCGCGGCGCGGGTGCGCGACCTGGTCAAGACCTACGGCAGCGGGCAGGCCCAGGTCAAGGCCCTGGACGGGGTCAGCCTCGACATCGCGGCGGGGGAGTTCACCGCGGTGATGGGGCCCAGCGGCTCGGGCAAGTCCACGTTGATGCACTGCTGCGCGGCGCTGGACACCGGCACCTCGGGAGAGGTGTGGATCGGCGACAAGGAGCTCGGGCGGCTCGACGACTACCGGCTGACCAAGCTGCGGCGCGACGAGATCGGCTTCGTCTTCCAGTCCTTCAACCTGGTGCCCACCCTGACGGCCGAGGAGAACATCCTCCTGCCCCTGGCCATCGCGGGCCGCAAGCCCGACCGCCGCTGGTACCGCACGGTGATCAACACCGTGGGCCTGCGGGACCGGCTCAACCACAAGCCCAACGAGCTCTCCGGTGGCCAGCAGCAGCGGGTGGCGGTGGCCCGCGCGCTGGCCAGCCGCCCACGCATCGTGTTCGCCGACGAGCCCACGGGCAACCTGGACTCCCAGTCCGGGGGCGAGGTGCTCGACCTGCTGCGCCGCAGCGTCGACGAGTACGGCCAGACCATCGTGATGGTGACCCACGACCCCGTCGCCGCCTCCTACACCGACCGGGTGGTCTTCCTCGCCGACGGGCGCGTGGTCGACGAGCTGCGCGACCCCAGTCGCGAGCAGGTGCTGGCCATCATGACCGGCATGACTGCCCCCTCGCGCGCGACGGACTGAGCCCCCGTGCTCCGTGCCTCACTGAAGAGCCTGCTCGGGCGCAAGGTGCGCCTGATCATGAGCACCTTCGCCATCGTGCTCGGAGTAGCGTTCGTGGCCGGAACCCTGGTCTTCACCGACACCCTCAACCGCAGCTTCACGGCCTTGTTCGCCTCCACCGTGGGCGACGTCGTGGTCAGCCCTCAAGGCGACGGCGACGACTCGGGGCAGTCGAGCACCAAGACCATCCCCGGCAGCCTGGTCCGCACCCTGGCCGGCGTCAAGGGCGCCGCCCGCGCGGACGGCAACATCCTGGACCCTGCCGTCTTCGTGATCGACAAGAACAACAAGGTGCTAGGGGTGGCGGGCGCACCCGCCTTCGCCAGCAACTGGACCGGGGCCCCGGCAGGTCACGGACTCTCCGGTCTCACCCTGATCCAGGGGCGAGCCCCCCAGGGGCCAGACGAGATCATCATGGAGGCCTCCACCGCCCAGCGGGCGGGCTACTTCCTCAACGAGGAGGTGCGCCTGGTCACCAGCGAGGACGAGCCGCTGCTCACCCCCACGCTGGTGGGCATCACGGACTTCGTGGACGGGGGGTCGTTCAACGGCGCCACCTGGGTCGCCTTCGACACCCCGACCGCGCAGAACCTCTTCATGGGCGGACGCGACCGTTTCAACGACGCCTGGGTGACTGCGGCGGACGGGGTCTCCCAGGAGCGGCTGCGGGACCGCGTGGCCAAGGTGCTCCCGGAGCGGGTGCGGGCCCGGACCGGTGACGAGGCGGCGGACGAGGGCTCGAACGCGCTGCTGGAGGGGATCGGCTTCCTCACCACCTTCCTGCTGATCTTCGCCGGCATCTCCCTGGTCGTGGGCGCCTTCCTGATCGTCAACACGTTCTCGATCCTGGTCGCCCAGCGCAGCCGGGAGCTCGCGCTGCTGCGTGCCCTCGGCGCCTCGAAGCGGCAGGTCACCGGGTCGGTGCTGCTGGAGGCCTTGGTGCTGGGGCTGCTCGGTGCCACCTTGGGCCTGGGCCTGGGAGTGCTGATGGCGATGGCCATCCAGGCCCTGTTCGGCACCCTGGGCCTGGACCTGTCGGGGCAGGAGCTGGTCTTCCGCTCCCGGACGGTCGTGGCGGCCTACGCCATCGGCGTCCTGGTCACGATGGCAGCCGCCTGGATGCCGGCCCGGCGCACCACCATGATCGCTCCGGTCCAGGCGCTGCGCGACGACGTCGCGATGCCGGAGTCCTCGCTGCACCAGCGCTTCGTCTTCGGCCTGGTGCTGACCGGTACGGGCGGGGCGGCCCTGGCCCTGGGGCTGTTCGGAGGCGTCTACCAGGCGGGCTGGTACATCGGCGGCGGGGTGCTGGGCATCCTGCTCGGCGTCGCAGCCGCCAGCCCCGTGCTCAGCCAGCCGTTCCTCACCGGTGCCCGCAGCTTCCTGGCCATGGTCTTCGGGGCGGTGGGCAACCTCGCGGGGCAGAACTCCCTGCGCAACCCTCGACGCACCACCGCGACGGCATCCGCCCTGATGATCGGGATGGCGCTGGCCGGCACGATGTCCATCGTGGGCGACTCGGCCAAGGCGAGCGTCAACGAGACGATCGAGAAGAACTTCCGGGGGGACTTCATCGTCTCCGGAATGGGAGGGCAGCCGTTCTCCTCCTCGATCGCTGACAAGCTGCGCCGGATCGACGGTGTCACCGACGTGGTCCAGCAACGCTACGTGACCGCCCAGATCGGCGGCGACGCCCAGGGCATCACCGCCGCCAATCCCGAGGCGCTGACCGGGTGGCTCGGGATGGTGCTGGTCGAGGGCTCCCTGCGCGGCTTCGGGCCCGGGGACCTGGTGGTCGACCAGGCATACGCCTCGTCCGAGGCGCTGGACGTCGGGGACAAGATCCGGGTCACCCTCAACGGGTCCAGCCGTAAGCTCAAGGTCAAGGGCATCTTCGAGCCCAACGCGGTGCTCGGCTTCCCGCTGGTGACCACCAAGCAGACCCTGCTGCAGGCTGGCTACCCCGACCGCGACAACTCCGTGGTCCTGCAGGTGGCGCGCCGCACCTTCGAGGTGCACATGGCCATCGAGGAGGTCGTGGCGGATCTGCCCACCGTCACGGTCAAGGACCAGGCGGCCTTCGCCGAGGAGCAGCGCGAGCCGATCGACCAGTTGATCCTGATGATCTTCGCCCTGCTCGGCCTGGCGCTGCTGATCGCGGTGCTGGGCATCGTGAACACGCTGGCGCTCTCGGTCATCGAGCGGACCCGGGAGGTCGGCCTGCTGCGGGCCATCGGGCTGAGCCGCGGCCAGCTGTGGCGGATGATCACCTTGGAGTCGGTGGTGATCGCCACCTTGGGCGCCGTCCTCGGCGTGGTGCTCGGCGTGGGGTTCGGCGTGGCGCTGATGTTCGCCCTGCGCGACCAGGGGCTCAACATCATCTCGATCCCCTGGGACCAGCTCGGCGTATTCCTCGTCGTGGCGATGGTCGTCGGGGTCCTGGCCGCCGTCATCCCGGCCCGTCGCGCGGCCCGGCTCAACGTCCTCAAGGCGATCTCCACCGACTAGGCACCAGGCTCCGCAGGTTCCCCGGTTCCCCGGACGGGGCACCGTCCGCGGACCTATCGTTCGGCTCGTGGAACAGCCGGCCGAAGTCTCTCAGCGCGCGCTCAAGCACGTGGTCGTGCGAGAGCACGTGAGAGGCCTCATCGACGGTGCGGCGCCCGGCACCCCGGCGCCCTCGGAGCGGGACCTGGTCGCCCACTTCGGAGTGGCCCGGATGACCGTGCGCCAGGCCCTGGACGCACTGGTCGCCGAGGGACTGCTCGAGCGGATCCCAGGTCGCGGCACCTTCGTGGCGTCCCCGCCCCGCCGTCCGGCCCGGCTGACCAGCTTCACCGAGGACCTCCGCCGCCGCGGGCTGGCGCCCCGGTCGAGGACCGTGCTGGCGCGGATCGAGAAGGCCGGCCCCGGGGTCGCTCGCGCTCTCGAGGTCAGCGCCGGTGCGCCGGTGATCCACTGGAAGCGACTGCGCAGTGCCGGCGAGGAGCCGGTGTGCCTGGAGGACACCTACCTCAACGAGGCGCTGCTGCCGGGCTTTCTCTCCGACGGCCTGCCGTCGAGCCTCTACGAGGAGCTGGCCGCGCGCGACCTGCGGCCCACCTGGGCCGAGGACTCAGTCCGCGCGGACCGGGCGACCCAGGAGGAGCGTGCCCTGCTCGAGCTCTCCGAGACCCACCCGGTGCTCCGGCTGGCCCGCCGGGCGCTGTCGGGCGAGCAGGTCGTGGCGGTCTCCCGCTCCGCCTATGCCGCCGACCGCTTCACGATGTACCTCCAGCGCGGCGACACCGGCTGAGGCGACGCTCGCCCGCGGCGGCCCTCAGGCGGGGACGTCGTGGGAGTCGATGATCCGGTAGGCGTAGCCCTGCTCGGCCAGGAAGCGCTGCCTGTTCTGCGCGAAGTCGGCGTCCACGGTGTCGCGTGAGACCAGCGTGTAGAAGTGCGCCGTCTTGCCCTCGTCCTTGGGTCGGAGCAGGCGACCGAGCCGCTGCGCCTCCTCCTGCCGTGAGCCGAAGGAGCCGCTCACCTGGATCGCCACCTCCGCCGACGGCAGGTCGATGGAGAAGTTGGCGACCTTGCTGACCACCAGCAGCGAGATCTCCCCGGATCGGAACGCCTCGAAGAGCCGCTGCCGCTCCTTGACCGAGGTCTCGCCCTTGATCAGCGGGGCGTCGAGCGCCTCGGCGAGCTCGTCGAGCTGGTCGATGTACTGCCCGATCACCAGCGTGGGCTGCGCCGAGTGCTGCTTCACCAGCCGACGTACGACGTCCAGCTTGCGCGGCGTGCAGGACGCGAGCCGGTAGCGCTCCTCCGGCTCGGCGGTGGCGTAGGTGATGCGCTCCGCGTCGGTGAGGGTCACCCGCACCTCCACGCAGTCGGCCGGCGCGATCCAGCCCTGGGCCTCGATGTCCTTCCAGGGGGCGTCGTAGCGCTTGGGCCCGATCAGGGAGAAGACGTCGCCCTCGCGGCCGTCCTCCCGCACCAGGGTCGCGGTCAGCCCGATCCGCCGCCGCGCCTGCAGGTCCGCGGTCATCCGGAAGATGGGGGCCGGCAGCAGGTGCACCTCGTCGTAGATGATCAGCCCCCAGTCGCGGGCGTCGAAGAGCTCGAGGTGGGTGTAGACCCCCTTCCGCCTGGTGGTCATCACCTGGTACGTCGCTATGGTCACCGGACGCACCTCCTTGACCGACCCGCTGTACTCGCCGATCTCGTCCTCGGTGAGCGTGGTACGGCGCAGCAGCTCGTCCTTCCACTGCCGCGCCGAGACGGTGTTGGTGACCAGGATCAAGGTGGTGGCACCAGCGTGCGCCATGGCCGAGGCCCCCACGATGGTCTTGCCGGCGCCGCAGGGCAGCACCACCACCCCGGAGCCACCGTGCCAGAACGACTCGGCCGCGTCGCGCTGGTAGTCGCGCAGCTGCCAGCCGTCCTCCTTGAGGTCGATGGCATGCGCCTCGCCGTCCACGTAGCCCGCGTGGTCCTCCGCCGGCCACCCCAGCTTGAGCAGTGCCTGCTTGAGGTTGCCGCGCTCGCTGGGGTGCACCGCGACGGTGTCGTCGTCGAGCCGGGCGCCGAGCATCCCGGCCACCCGCTTGGCCCGCAGCACCTCCTCCAGCACCGGCCGGTCGTTGCTGGTCATCACCAGGCCGTGGACCGGGTGCTTGTCCAGCCGGAGCCGTCCGTAGCGCGCCATCGTCTCGGCGACGTCGACCAGCAGGGCGTGCGGCACGGCGTACCGGCTGTAGGTGAGCAGCGTGTCCACCACCTGCTCGGCGTCGTGGCCCGCGGCCCGGGCGTTCCACAGACCCAGCGGGGTGAGCCGGTAGGTGTGGATGTGCTCGGGGGACCGCTCGAGCTCGGCGAAGGGGGCGATGGCCCGCCGGGCCTCCTGCGCCTGCTCGTGGTCGATCTCCAGCAGCAGCGTCTTGTCGGACTGGACGATGAGCGGACCGTCGCTCATCGGGTGACAGCCTGCGCGAGCAGGGCGACGGCCGACTCGTCGTACCTCAGGAAATCCACGCAGCGATCCTACGGTCGTGCCGAAACCTGGCTCACGGTGGTGATCCGGTGCACCGAGAACGTCTTGGTGTCGTCGCTGCGGTGGTCGTAGGCGGTCAGCTGGCCGCCCTCGAGCCGCAGGGGGTCCACCAGGCGCTCGGTGGTGCCGCCGTGGTTGTCCACGTAGCCGATGAGCACGCCGCCGCCGGCCTCGATGCTCTCGCGCAGCAGCGCCAGCGCGGTGGTCGGAGTGGTGGCCGTCGGGGGCCGCGCCGGGCTGGTGGCGGCCGCACGGTCCCCGGCCCGCACCGCGGTCACCGCGGCCGCGACCCGAGCAGCGTCCCGGGCAGCGCCCACGGCGGCCACTGACCGAGAGCGCGGCGAGCGGGCACGCTGGAGGTCGGGCCGGGCGACGCGGACCGTGCCGTCGCTGGCCTCGAGCACGGGCGCGGCACCGAGCTCGCGGAGCCGGGGGAGCAGCAGGTCGACCGGGATGGTGGAGACCACCACCGTCGGGGCGATCCGGCGCAGCTCCAGCGCGGCGGCCCGCGGGTGGTGCAGGAGCTCGGTGAGCGCCCCCTCGTCGTCGGCGCGCAGGAACGCCTCCGCGTGGCCGACCCGCAGGGTGCCGAACGTGCGCACCACGTCGTCGACCAGGTAGCTGAGCGGCTGCGGCACCGGGGTCCGGGAGACAGCGGCCAGGAACTCGTGGATCTCCGCCCCCGACCACCCGGCGTCCAGGCCTCGGCGGATCGAGCCCGGCGTGAACCGGTAGACGGTCGCGCCGCCCCGGGACTCCACGTCGGCCAGCAGGTGCATCCGGCGGGCCAGGTCCGCCTCCAGCGGCCCCGGCGCGACGGCGGTGAGGTCGGCCTGCACCAGCACGTGGTCCACCGTGCCGGGCAGCAGCGGCGCGAGGGTCGCGGCCGCGGCCACCGGGTCGCCGGCCAGCAGCTGCCGCGCGTACGACGTGACGCCGCCGAGGCCGGTCAGCCCCAGGGTCCCGGCCTCGGCGACCGCCCAGGCGACCATGTCGGCCCGGGTGGCGGGTCGCCGCGGTCGCAGCCACGCGACCCGCGCGACCAGCGAGGGCACGCCCGTGCCGGTGGCCAGGGTGAGACCCGGCGACAGCTGGGCCAGCTCGGCCAGGGCCATCTGCCGGGCCTCCATGCAGAACACGCTGGACAGGTCCGGGGCGAGCGCGTTGCGGGTCTTGCCCCCGGGATCCTTGGTGCCCACCAGTGCGCTGAGCCGCGGTGACTCCAGCCAGGCCCGCACCAGCGTCAGCCAGCGGTCGCTGGCCTCGGTCGCCGCCCAGGCGTCGAAGGCGTGGGTGGGGAGCCAGGCCGCCACCCCGTCGGTGTCCGAGCCCTCGGCGACCAGCCCCGCCGCCGCCGCGACCTCGACCAGCAGGGCGGCCTGGTCCACCTCGACGTGCAGCTCGGTGGCGGCGGCCTTGAGGTCGCGGACCGCCAGGCCGCCGCTGCGCAGCACCGCGGGGGGTGCCAGCCCCCAGTGGTCCAGCAGCAGCTCGACCCGGCGGATCGTCTCGAAGGCGGCTCCGGCACCGCTGCGGTCGACCAGGTCGGGGTCCCGGCTGGTGGTGGCCAGCGGAGGCACGTCGTCCCGCGGGGTGTGGGTGGTGCGCCCACCCCGCAGAGCGATGCCGACCTGCCCGGGGACGTGCACCACCCCGCCACCCTGAGGGACGAGCAGCCCGTGGGCCAGGACCTCCTCGACAGGCGTGGTGGCCGCAGCCGGCGAGGCCGGGATCCGGGCGTTGCCGGTGGTGCCCTCGCCGCCGGCGTCGGTCACGTGCTCGAGCAGGCGCCGCGCGTCGGGGGACAGGGCGGCGATCCGCTCGGCCGCCTGCGCCGCGCTGAGGCCG
This sequence comes from Nocardioides sp. 616, assembly GCF_002930065.1. Lineage (NCBI taxonomy): Bacteria > Bacillati > Actinomycetota > Actinomycetes > Propionibacteriales > Nocardioidaceae > Nocardioides > Nocardioides sp. 616. The sequence continues at coordinate 16,563 of NZ_POAG01000012.1, forward strand.
TGGCTGGTCACGGGTCGCAGCCCGCTGACTCCCAGGGACTCGTCGCCGCGGATCGCGTCGGCCACGCCGGTCAGGGCGCGCATGCCTGCCGGGGACTCCCACACCAGCGCCAGGTCCACCAGACGGTCGATCGCGGCCTCCACGGCACCGGTCTCGGCGCGCACCACCTCCACCAGGTGCTCGCGGGTGGTTTGGGAAAGCACCACGAGGGCGTCCAGCACCGAGAGCTCCAGCGTGGTCAGCCCGTCCAGGGCGCGCAGGATCGAGCTGCGGGTGGCCGCTCGGGAGGCCACCTGCGCGGAGTCCTGCGGGGCGGGACTGGCCAGATCCGGTCGGAGCTGGAGCAGTCGGGCAAGACGATCGTCCGGCCAGCCGCGCAGCTGGTCGGCCAGCGTTCTCGGGGGAGTCCCTCGTGCGGCGCTCGACATCCCTCCTACGCTACTCGCCTACCCGGGTGCTCCGGGACCTCGTGCCAGACCAGGCGCCAGACCAGTAGGAGACACGGATGACGGCGGTCGACCTCCAGCACGGCTCCGCCACCGACGTCGGCCACGTCCGCGCGGTCAATGAGGACTCCTTCCTGACCGCCCCTCCGGTCTTCGTGGTGGCCGACGGCATGGGCGGGCACGCCGGGGGCGACGTGGCCAGCGCGATGGTGGTGGAGGAGTTCGCCAAGCTCGGCGATGCGCTGCTCGAGCCGCGCGTCGCGGCCCGGACCGTGCTGGCCGCCCTGGAGCGCTGCCGTGACCGGCTGCGCGAGTACGCCGAGGGGCAGGGACACCGGGGCGCCTCGATCCATGCCGGGACCACCGCGGTGGTGGCGATGCTGGTGCGGGACGAGGACGGGCCCCGCTGGCTGCTGGCCAACCTGGGGGACTCCCGCGTCTACGGGCTGGGCCCCGGGGGGCTGGACCAGGTCAGCGTCGACCACTCCGTGGTCCAGGAGCTCGTGGACGCCGGCCAGATCACCGCCGAGCAGGCGCAGCACCACCCGGAGCGTCACGTGATCACCCGGGCGCTGAGTGCCGCCGACGTGCCCGAGCCCGACTTCTTCCTGGTGCCGCTGGACGCCGCGCACCGGCTGCTGCTGTGCACCGACGGGATCAACGCGATGATCGACGACGTCGACATCGAGCGCATCCTGCGCCGCTGCCCGGACCCGGGCCAGGCAGCCGCCGAGCTCGTGCAGGCGGCCCTGGACGCCGGGGGTCGCGACAACGCCACGGCAGTGGTGGTCGATGTGGTGGGATTGGCCGAGAACGACGACGACTCGCATCGTGCGGCGAGTGACGAGACAAACCAGGGGGCCCTGCCGTGAACGACGTGAAGAACCGCTCTGCCCGGGCGGGCGCGTGGCTGGCGGCCTTCGGCCCCGAGATCAGCGTGCTGGTCCCGGCGGCGCAGAAGTCCCGGATCGCCGGGCTGTGGGCGCTGGTGGACGACGCCGCGCCGTTCGAGGTCGTCCTGGACGCGCTGCTGGCCCAGGGACTGGGCGGGATCGACGACTTCGTGGTCGTGGCCGCCTCGGACTCCTCCGCCCGGGTGCTGGTGCGCGGCTCCGCCTCCGCGTCTGTGCACACCGCGACCGGGACGGTCGAGGTCACGGGGCAGGACCGGGTGTGGGGGGAGCAGTCCTTCACCGACGTCACCGCCGTGGTCCTGACCCTGCCCGACAGCGCGCCGACCGGTCCCGAGGTGTCGCTGACCCAGGGACTGCTGCGGGTCGGCTCGGTGGTGTGGGGGACCCCCGGCGAGATCCCGGTCGACGACTCGGTCCCGGGCCAGGGACCGGTCGAGGTGCCGGCCGCGGTCGAGGTGCCGGCCGCGGTCGAGGTGCCGGCCGCGGTCGAGGTAGAGCCCGTCGCTTCGGAGCCCGCCCCCGAGCCCGTCGCCGAGCCCGCCCCCGAGCCCGTGCCATCTGCCGGGCCCGAGCCCGTGGTGCTGACCCCGGCGGTCGCGGGCCTCCCACCGGAGGCGGACGAGACGGGCGAGCACCCGGCCCTGGACCACGACGGCATGACCCAGACCGGAGCGCAGCCCGGCCCGGTGCCCCAGCCCGGCATCCCCGGGCAGCCCCAGGCTCCTAGCGTGACCTCGCGTCCGGTCGCCCGACTGGTCTTCAGCCACGGCACCACGGCCGAGGTCGACCGTGCCATCCTCGTCGGGCGGGCCCCGGAGGCACGCCGGTTCACCCCCGGGGACCAGCCCCAGCTCATCACCGTCCCGAGCCCGCACCAGGAGGTCTCCTCGACCCACCTGGAGATCCGGCCCGGCTCCGGGGTGGACCACGGGATGGCGGTGGTGACGGACCTGGGTTCGACCAACGGGACGCTGCTGGTGCAGCCCGGTCTCCCGCAGGAGGACCTCCAGCCGGGGATCGCGGTCTCCCTCATGCCCGGCGCGATCCTCGACCTCGGGGACGGTGTCACCATCCAGGTGACCCAGCCGTGAGCGCTCCGGCGCCCATGCCGCCGGTGCCGTCGCCGACCTATCCCGTCGCCGAGCTCGACCGGCGCTTCTACGCCTTCGCCCTGGACCGGGCGCTGGCCTGGGGCCTCTACCTGCTCGCGGCCGCGCTGGGATGGTGGGCGTGGGGGCGCGACGGACTGCTCTACACGGTGCTGCTGGTCTGCGGGCTCGCCGTGCTGGTGACCCTGGGCAGTGGTGTCCTGGTGGGCACCCGGGGGGCGACGCCCGGCAAGTCGCTGGTCGGCCTGCGCGTGGTCCACCACGGCTCCGGTACGACGATCGGTGCCGGGCCCGGCCTGGTCCGGGCCCTGGTCCTCGGGGTGGCCACCCTGCCCACCCTGGGCTTCGGACTGGCCGCGCTGGCCTGGACGGCGCTGGCCGACGGGCGCGGACACCGACGAGGGTGGCACGACCACCGCGCCGGCTCCGTGGTGGTCGACGTCCGGCCGGTCGTCGTCGTGGACGAGGTCGAGGTCGAGGCGCCCCGGCACGTGGTGAACCTGACCGCGATGCGCCTCGTGCCGGCCCCGCCCCAGCCGGAGGTGCCCCGCCCGCTGCGACCGGCCACCCCGGGGTCCGGCACGCCGGTGGCGCGGGCACCGGAGCCCGCTCCCGCCCCGACCCCCGCCCCGACCCCCGCGCCGGCGCCGCGGTTCGAGGGTGCTGACGACCCAGGGCGCACGGTGGCCCGTCGCAACCCCGCCGGCGCGGTTCCCGGGCCGTCCGCGGTGCGCTGGCGCGTCTCCTTCGACACCGGCGAGTCCTTCGTGGTGGAGGGGCTGACCCTGGTGGGCCGACGCCCGGAGCCCGGCCACGGCGAGGGAGTGCGGCACGTGGTCGCCCTGCCCTCCTCGGACATGTCGCTGTCAAAGACGCACGCGCAGTTCGGCCCGATGCCGGACGGAGCCCTGGCCGTGATGGACCGCGGCTCGACCAACGGGTCGCTGCTGCTGCGACAGGGCGTGACCCGTGAGCTCACCGCCGGCAAGCCCACGACCCTGATCGCCGGCGACCGGGTGCGGTTCGGGGACCGCGAGATGACGGTCCAGCGCGAGGCCTGAGGTCGCTACCGGGTGATGAAGACCGGGATGCGCACCGTCGTGCCCTGCGCGCCTCGCCAGGTCACCGTCCCGCTGTCCCCGCGCGGGGTGGCGCTCCCTGCCACGACCACCCGGAACGTGGTGCTCTGGCCCGGTCGCAACCGCAGCGCGGCCGGCTCCACCCGCACGCTGTGGTGGTCGAACCCCGAGGCGGCCGAGGAGTAGTACATGGAGCGGGTGCCGACGTTGGTCACCTCGCGGGTGACCACGGCGGAGTCCCTGGCCATGATCGAGGGCGTGTTGAGGGACCGGCTGGGCAGGGTGCCCGAAAGCCAGCGCCGGTAGTCGCTCGAGGCGACCCGCAGCACCAGGCCGGGGCGCAGGGCGGCGTCCCGGCGGACGCGACCGGAGCCCTGGCGCAGGGTCGAGGTGCCGTCCCGAACGGCTGCGCTGCTGGTGGTCAGCGCGGAGCGCACCGTCGGGGCGCTCCAGTCCCGGTGGCGGGCGCGGAGCAGCGCCGCCAGCCCAGACACGTGCGCCGCCGCGGCCGAGGTGCCGCTGAAGGCGTTCCAGCGGCGACCGGTCACCGGTGGCACGGCTCCGAGGACGCCGGTGCCCGCGGCGAGCACGTCGGGCTTGACGACCGCCCCGTCCGGGTCGCCGGGTGAGGACCAGCGAGCCGTCCGGGCGCCCGCGCCGCGCTGCTGCACCGGAGCGATGCGGGCCTTCGTTGCGGAGTGCCTGCGCAGGTGGCGCACCAGGCGGGCGCCGTCCCTGGCCCCCAGGTGCACCGTCGGCACCGAGTGCACGTCCGCGATCCGGGCCGACCCGCGCACGTTGGTGAGCACCATGCCGATCCCGCCCGCTCGGCGTACCGCGCTCGACTTGTCGATGCGACCGATGCCGCCGCGCTGGCAGACCACGATGGCGCCGGCGACCAGACCGGCGTCGAGGGAGCCCTCCCGGCACTGCCGCGCCCCGGACAGCGCAGAGCCCGCCGTCCGGGAGCGCCCGGCCAGCACGATCGGCACGGAGCCGGTGGCCACGGTGCTCCGGCTGGCGCCCACCAGGCTCAGCGCCGAGCCGCGGACCACGACCCGTCCCTGGGGAACCGGACCGGCCATCGCTCCGACCGTGGTCACCCAGGGGGAGGCGTGCGCGGCGTAGGCCCGGCCGGCGCGGTTGCCCGCCGCGCCCACGACCACGATGTCGGCCTCCGCGGCACCGAGCAGCGCCCGCTGCACGGTGTCGAACGCGTGCCCGCCGGCGACTGAGAGGCTCAGCACGTCCACCCCGTCGGAGGTGGCCCGGTCGATCGCCGTCACCAGGTCGGCGCTGGCACAGCCGTCGTCAGCTGGGTCCGGCGCGGCCCAGCAGGCCTTGTAGGCGGCCACCCGCGCCTGCGGCGCGACCCCGCTGAACCGCCCCGCCGCGCTCGGGCCGGCCGAGACCGAGACCTCCGCGTTGCCCGCGACCACGGAGGCGACCTGGGTGCCGTGGCCGATCACGTCGCGAGCAGAGAGGGACTCCGCCGCGCGGAGCCGCTCGGGGCCGAAGCCGGAGACGAACCAGCTGACGCCGACCAGCTTGCGGTGGCAGGAGTCGGCCGACCAGTCGTCACCGGGCATGCAGGCGCCGGAGAACCGCTCGGGCTCGCGTCCCAGACCGGGGACGTCGGCGAAGAGCGGGTTGTCGGGGGCGATGCCGGAGTCGACGATGCCGACCACGATGCCGGCGCCGCCCCGAGCCCGCTCGGGGACTCGCGCCGTGCGGGTGCCGAGGTCGGTCGGCCTGGAGGAGAGCTCGTGCACCTCGTTGGGCTCCACCAACGACACCGACTCCGCGGCCCGCAGCGCCTCGACCTGCACCGGGGTCAGCTCCGCGGCGAAGCCGTTCAGGGCGGTCGTCCACCGGTACGCCGGCTCTGCGACGCCGGCCTCGGAGAGCACGGCGTCCTGCATCGAGAGCAGCTCCTCGGCGGAGCGGTCCGAGCCCGAGGTCCCCGGTGTGCTCAGGGTGACCAGGTGCAGCCGGCCGGGGGCATCGCGCGCCTGCGCGGGGAGGAGGGCGACCACCAGGCTCAGTCCGGTGAGCACTCCGGTGACCGACGCCAGGAGAGCGGCCCGCAGCGCTCGTCGGCGGCCGTCCCGCGCACCCTGCATGGTCGTCCACCCGCTCCCGGCTTGTGTCGTGATCCAGTGTCAGTCCGCGCCGCACATCGTGGCAGGGTTTTGGCCGAGGTCCAACCCGCTCCTAGGCTCGGAGCATGTCGAGGACGCACGTCGGACCGGTCGTGGGCTTCGACCTGGACATGACCCTGATCGACACGGTGCCGGGTTTCACGGCCACGCTCCTGGCGCTGGGCGCGGAGCACGGCGTCGAGTTCGACACCCCGGCCATGACCTCTCGACTCGGTCCGCCACTGGCGCACCTGCTCGCCGAGTACCTCCCCGAGGACGGCATCGACGCGGCCGTCGACCGGTTCCGCGAGCTCTACCCGGGCCGCGCGATCCACCCGGTGCCCGCCCTGATCGGGGCCGTCGAGGCGATCGCGGCGGTGCGCGCGCACTCCGGCGGCGTCGTGGTGGTGACGGGCAAGTACACGCCCAACGCCCGGCTGCACCTCGACCACCTCTCGCTCGACGTCGACCACCTCGCCGGCGACGTCTGGGGTGTCGGCAAGGGCGCGGTGCTGGCCGAGCACGGGGTCGACATCTACGTCGGGGACCACGTGCACGACGTCGAGGGCGCCCGTGCCGGCGGTGCGCTCAGCGTCTCGGTGCTCACCGGTGGCTGCACCCGGGAGGAGCTGCTGGCCGCCGGCACCGACGTGGTGCTGGAGGACCTGACGGAGTTCCCGGGCTGGCTGGACCGGCACCTGGCGGGCTGAGCGCGGCTCCCACGTGGCGGCCGGCGCATCCCATCGCCGGGTAGCGGGTGGCAGCTGCTGGAGCCAGCGCCCTATCCTTCTCGTTCGCCGCGGTGTGTGCCGCGGTCTGCGCCGAGGAGACGTGAGAGCGATGCCCACTGGCAAGGTGAAGTGGTTCGACACCGACAAGGGCTTCGGGTTCCTGTCCCAGGACGGTGGCGGCCCGGACGTCTACGTGCACTCCGACGCGCTGCCCGCCGGGGTGAGCACCCTGAAGAACGGCGCCCGGGTCGAGTTCGGGGTCGCCCAGGGCCGACGCGGCGAGCAGGCGCTGCAGGTGCGCCTGCTGGACGCCCCGCCCTCGGTCTCGCGCAACCAGCGCAACGCCGCGCGCAAGCGTCCCGAGGAGATGGTCAGCATCGTCGAGGACCTGATCCGGCTGCTGGACAACCTGGGGGAGGGGTACCGCCACGACCGGCACCCCGACCCCAAGACCTCGCGCCCCACCGCCAAGCTGCTGCGCGCCCTGGCCGACGAGCTCGAGCTCTAGGACCGTGGTACAGCCGGGCGGCTGAGCAGCACGTACGCCGCCCAGGCCGTCAGCACGGCTGCCGCGACGCCGAGTCCCAGGCGTGGCATCAGCGGCATCGCGATCCCGACGAACCCACCGACCACCCAGGCGCTCTGCAGCGTGGTGTCGCTGCGGGCGAAGGCGCTGCTCTGCACCCGGCCAGGCACGTGCTGCTGGATGGTCGAGTCCAGGGAGAGCTTGGCCAGGGACTGGGCCAGACCCGCCGTCAGGCCCAGCAGCACCAGGGTGACCAGGCCGTAGAACAACGCCGCCAGCAGCGCCAGCACGGCGTCGGCGGCCAGCGCCACCAGCACGGTCACCCGCGGGTCGATGCGCCGGGTCAGCGAGGCCACCGCGATGCCGAGGGTGTTCCCCGCTCCCGCCGCCCCGATGACCGCGGCGAGCAGGTACTCCGAGCGCCAGCCGTCGATGGGGTTCTCGCGCAGCAGGAAGGCCATGAACATGGTCAGGAAGCCAGAGAGCCAGCGAGGGCCGCAGTTGGCCCGCAGCGCGTACGCCACCGGCCCGGGGATGCGCACCCGCGGCCGCCGGGCGCGCCCGTCCGGTGCTCCGGTCCCCGCCGAGTCCGGACCCATGACCATGGTGCCCTCGCCGATGCTGGAGTCCACCCGCTGCGGGAGCCGGATCGCCCAGATCGTGGCCAGCGCGAAGACCACGAACCCGTAGCGCAGCGACCACTCGGGACCGGCGTAGGAGGCCAGTCCGGCCAGCGGGGCGGAGACACCTGCCCCCACGACGCCGGCCAGGGAGATCCTTCCGTTGGCCTTGACCAGGGTCTGTCCCCGCGGCAGCAGCCGGGGGACCGACGCGGCGCGCGTGACCCCGTAGGCCTTGGACGCCACGAGCACGCCCAGGGCGGCGGGGAAGAGCCAGACGGACTCAGTGACCACCGCTCCGGCCAGTACCCAGCACAGGAACCCGCGCACGGCCATGGTGGTCCCGATGGCCCAGCGGCGGCCGTGCGCGAAGCGGTCCAGGAACGGGCCGATCAGCGGTGCCACGATCGCAAAGGGCAGCATCGTCAGGCCCAGGAAGAGCGCTACCTGGCCCCGGGCCTCCCCGGTGGGCACCTGGAAGAAGAGGGTGCCGGCCAGGGAGATGGCGACGGCGGCATCGCCCGCGGCGTTGAGGGCGTGCAGCTCGATGAGCCGGGACAGTCCGGACTCGCCGGCCCCCTCGGCCCGCGAGGCACGCCTGGCCTGGCCGGCCAGGAAGCGCCCGGCGCGCGCGGCGCCCGCAGTGGCCCGCCCCGCGGCCCCGCCGGCGGAGCGGGCCCAAGCCTGGACTCGCTGCCGCCCGGACATCGGGTCCTGGCGGGGTGGGGGCTGCGGCGCGCCGGTGCTCACCCGCCCATCCTCCCCGCTCAGGCCGGGTGCCGGGTGCAGGCGTTGGGTTGTGGATGGCGGGCGTGACATGATTCGGCGCGTGAACGCCCTAGCATCCGTCCAGCCCGACTCCGTCCTCGCCGACGCGGTCGAGGCGGCTCGCGAGATCCTGCGCGAGGAGGCGCCGGCCGACCAGGTCGGCGAGCACCTCTCGGTCGTCGCGGAGGACGCGACCACGGTGACGCACGTCTTCGCCTGCACCCACCCCGGCTACGTCGGCTGGCAGTGGTCGGTCACCATCTCCCGCGCCCCCGACGACACCCGGGTCACCGCCGACGAGGTGGTCCTGCTGCCCGGGCCCGATGCCATCGTCGCGCCCAGCTGGGTGCCCTACAAGGAGCGGCTCCAGCCCGGGGACCTGTCTCCCGGCGACCTGCTGCCGGTCGAGGACGAGGACCCCCGACTGGTGCCGACGTACTCCTTCGGCGACGACCCGCTGAGCGCCGAGGACCGCGTCCAGGTCAAGGAGGTCGTGGCAGAGCTCGGCCTGGGTCGGGTCCGGACCCTCTCGATCGAGGGGCGCGACCAGGCCGCACAGCGCTGGTACGACGGGGACAGCGGCCCCGAGTCGCCGATCGCGAAGGCGGCCCCGGAGCCGTGCTCGACCTGCGGGTTCCTGGTGCGGCTCGCCGGCCCGCTGGCCGAGATGTTCGGGGTCTGCGCCAACGGCAACGCCAACGACGACGGCCGGGTGGTCAGCTTCGACCACGGCTGCGGTGCGCACTCGGAGGTCAAGCTGGCCCGCAAGCAGCAGCCGCTGCCGATGCCGGAGCACGCTTTCGACACCCTCGACCGGGACCTGGAGTCCTTCTAGTCCCGATCTGGTCCCGACCGTCTTGGTCAGGCCTCCCCACCTCGACCGCCCGCTCCGGTCAGGTCCGGCGGCGACCGCCGGCGTCGGTGACTGACGTGGCGGCGCGGGTGCGACGTCGCCGGCAGTACTCCAGACCGAAGAGCCCCAGGCCCAGCCCTGCCATGCAGGTCCACAGCCACCACAGTCGTCCGGAGTCCTGCAGCGGTCCGTAGAACGGCAGCAGCGCCACGAAGCCCACGAGCCACAGCGCCGTGCCGACCTCCATCGTCCGTACGCCGTCGACGTCGAGGGGCTCGACGTCGGCGATCGCGTAGAGAGAGCGTCCGACGTCGTGCTCGGGGTGCTGGTCGCCGGAGAGTTCCACGTCCCTCACGTTACATGTTGGTCATCGGTGTCCCGCTCTTCCGCCGGGTCTGCGAGGATTCGCTTCCGTGGACAACGACGTGGACGAGAAGGCAGCCCCCGCACGCGGTTGGCTCGACAATTTCTTCAAGATCAGTGAGCGGGGATCGACCACCGGCCGGGAGGTGCGTGGCGGTGTCGTCACCTTCCTCACGATGGCCTACATCGTGGTGCTCAACCCCCTGATCCTGGGCTTCGTGCCCGACTCCGAGGGGAACTTCCTGGGTGCCGCGGAGGGGGCCGGGCCCAACCTGCCGGCGATCGCTGCCGGTACGGCGCTGGTCGCCGGGGTGCTGTGCATCCTGATGGGGGCCGCGGCCAACTTCCCGCTCGCGCTCGCCGCGGGACTGGGTCTCAACGCCTTCGTCGCCTTCTCGATCGCCACGCAGTCCACCTGGGCCGACGCCATGGGCCTGGTGGTGCTCGAGGGCATCGTGATCCTGGTGCTGGTGCTGACCGGGTTCCGCACCGCGGTGTTCCGCGCGGTGCCGCAGCAGCTCAAGGTCGCGATCTCGGTGGGCATCGGCCTCTTCATCGCACTCATCGGCTTCGTCGACGCCGGCTTCGTCACCCGTATCCCCGATGCTGCCCAGACCACCGTCCCGGTGCAGCTCGGCGCCAGCGGCACGCTGTCCGGGTGGCCCGTGCTGGTCTTCGCCTTCGGTCTGCTGCTGCTCATCGCGCTGTGGGTGCGCAAGGTCCGGGGGGCCATCCTGATCGGCATCCTGGTGACCACGGTCGTCGCGGTCCTGGTCGAGGCAGTGCTCGAGCTGGGATCGGTCTCGGAGAACCCCGGCGGCTGGACGCTGAGCGTGCCGGACTTCGGCGGCTCCCTGGTCGGCGTGCCCGACTTCGCCACCCTGGGGCAGTTCTCGCTCTTCGGTGCGTTCAGCAGCCTCGAGGGGGGCGTGATCGCCGCCCTGCTCCTGGTGTTCTCCCTGATGCTCGCCGACTTCTTCGACACCATGGGCACCATGACGGCCATCGGCGCCGAGGCCGGACTGAACGACGAGGAGGGCAGCCCGCCCAACGCCCAGCGCATCCTGGTGGTCGACTCGATCGCGGCCATGGCCGGTGGGGCCGGGGGAGTCTCCTCCAACACCTCCTACATCGAGTCCGCCTCCGGCGTGGGTGAAGGCGCACGCACGGGTCTGGCGGCCATCGTCACCGGCCTGCTCTTCCTGGCAGCCACCTTCTTCACCCCCGTGGTGGAGGCCATCCCGTCCGAGGCGGCGGTGCCCGCCCTGGTGCTCGTCGGGTTCCTGATGATGCAGCAGGTCACCGGCATCAGCTGGGACGACGTGGAGATCGCCATCCCGGCCTTCCTGACCATCGTGCTGATGCCGTTCACCTACTCGATCACCGCAGGCATCGGCGGGGGCTTCCTGGCCTACGTGCTGATCAAGGTGGTGGTGGGCAAGGTCCGCGAGGTCCACCCGCTGATGTGGCTCGTCGCCGCCCTCTTCGTCGTCTACTTCGCCATCAACCCGATCACCTCCTGGCTCACCTGAGTCGGCACGCCCAAGCCCCTCACGCCCCTGCGACCGCCACCGGCGCTGCTCGGGCGTGGGGGGCTTCGTCGTGGACCCAGGTGTGCAGCAACTCACGTACTCTCGCAATGTATTTACCCAAGGTAATGACCTAGACTAAGGACATGTCCGCCCTCGAGGAAGCGCTCAGCGACACCGGCCTCGCGGCCGAGCTCCGGATGGGCGTGATGCGACTGCGCCGACGGCTAGCCATCGAGCGTCACCCCGACAACGAGCTCAGCCTTGGTGCGATGACCGTGCTGGGCAGCCTCTTCCGCTTCGGTGACATGGGCATCGGCGACCTCGCCGGCGCCGAGCGTGTGCAACCGCCCTCGATGACCCGCACGGTCACGGCCCTGGAGAACGGGGGCTACCTGGTGCGGCGCCCGCACGAGACCGACCGCCGCCAGGTCGTGGTGTCCCTGACCGACCTGGGACGCGCCACCCTCCTGGCCGACCGGGAGCGGCGCGACGCCTGGCTGGCGCGGCGGCTCCAGGAGCTCACGCCCGACGACCGCGAGACGCTGTGCCGCGCCGCCCTGCTCCTCCAACGTCTAGCACAGGAAGACTGATCCACACCTCTTGAGTCCCACCTTCCGCTCCCTCGCCAACGCCAACTACCGGCTGTACGCCGCCGGCGGTGTCGTCTCGAACACCGGCACCTGGATGCAGCGCGTCGCGCAGGACTGGCTCGTCCTCCAGCTGAGCTCCAACGCCGGCTCCGCGCTGGGCATCACCACCGGCCTGCAGTTCCTGCCGATCCTGCTGCTCTCGCCGTTCGCCGGCCTCGTCGCCGACCGGGTGCCCAAGCACCGCCTGCTGCAGCTGACCAACCTGGGCATGGCGCTCCCGGCGCTGATCCTGGGACTGCTGGCGGTCACCGGCACGGCCCAGATCTGGCACGTCTACGTGCTCGCGTTCGTCCTCGGCATCGCCTCGGCCTTCGACGCTCCCGCACGCCAGTCGTTCGTCTCGGAGATGGTCGAGCCGGAGGACCTGTCGAACGCCGTGGGGCTCAACTCCGCCTCGTTCAACGCCGCCCGGCTGGTCGGCCCCGGCCTGGCCGGCCTGCTGATCGCCGCCCTCGGAGGCGGCGTCGCGGGCACCGGGTGGGTGATCCTGTTCAACGCGGTCTCCTACGCGGCGCCCATCGCCACGCTCCGTCGGCTGGACGTGAGCCAGCTGGACACCCCGGCGCCGACGGAGCGGGGCCCGGGCGCGATCAGGGCCGGGGTCAGCTACGTGCGCAACCGACCCGACCTGATGCTGATCCTGGCGATCGTCTTCGTGGTCGGGACGTTCGGGCTCAACTTCCAGCTCACCTCGGCCCTGATGGCCACCGAGGTCTTCGGCAAGGGCCCCACCGAGTACGGGATGCTCGGCACCTTCCTCGCCGTGGGCTCGCTGACCGGCGCCCTGCTCGCGGCCCGACGTGAGCGGGTCAGGCACCGGCTGGTGGTGGGCGCGGCCCTGGTCTTCGGCGCCGTGGAGGTGGTCTCCGGGCTGGCGCCGACCTACCTGACGTTCGCGCTGCTCGCGCCGGTCCTGGGCCTGACCTCGCTGACCATGATCACCGCCGCCAACGCCTACATGCAGATGAGCACCGAGTCGGGAATGCGCGGACGGGTGATGGCGCTGTACCTGATGGTCTTCATGGGCGGGACTCCTGTCGGAGCCCCGGTGCTGGGCTGGATCGGCGAGGCCTTCGGGGCCCGGTGGACGCTGCTGCTCGGCGGCGGGATCACGATCGCCGGGGTCGCGCTCGCGGCCGTCGCCTACCTGGTGGCGACCAGGCCCACTCGCCCCGTTTTGACCCTCGCCCACGCGAGCGAGTAGCCTCAATCCTCGTGTCTGGTACGTCCAGGCTCATGCGCGTGCCCGGACATCGTCCCTCTCGCGCTGATCGACAGGCACACAGATCAAACGCAGCATCCCGTGCCCGACAAGGCGTCGGCCGTGACGAGTGAAAAAGAAGGGGAACCACCCGGTGCCCACCATTCAGCAGTTGGTCCGCAAGGGCCGCCAGGACAAGGTGTCCAAGAGCAAGACCCCCGCGCTCAAGGGCTCGCCCCAGCGCCGCGGCGTCTGCACCCGCGTCTACACCACCACCCCGAAGAAGCCGAACTCCGCCCTCCGCAAGGTCGCCCGTGTGCGCCTGTCGAGCGGCGTCGAGGTCACGGCCTACATCCCGGGCGTGGGCCACAACCTCCAGGAGCACTCCATCGTGCTCGTCCGCGGCGGCCGGGTGAAGGACCTTCCCGGTGTCCGTTACAAGATCATCCGCGGCACGCTCGACACCCAGGGCGTGAAGAACCGTAAGCAGGCCCGCAGCCGCTACGGCGCGAAGAAGGAGAAGAGCTGATATGCCGCGCAAGGGTCCCGCACCGAAGCGTCCGCTGGACGTCGACCCCGTCTACGGGTCGCAGATCGTCACTCAGCTCGTCAGCAAGGTCCTCCAGGACGGCAAGAAGCAGGTTGCTCAGCGCATCGTCTACACCGCGCTCGAGGGCTGCCGCGAGAAGACCGGCACCGACCCCGTGCTCACGCTCAAGCGTGCGCTCGACAACGTGAAGCCGGCCATCGAGGTCAAGTCCCGCCGCGTCGGTGGAGCGACCTACCAGGTCCCGATCGAGGTCAAGGCCAACCGCAGCACGACGCTGGCCCTGCGCTGGCTCGTCGGCTACGCCGCCGACCGTCGTGAGAAGACCATGGCCGAGCGCCTCATGAACGAGATCCTCGACGCGAGCAACGGCCTCGGCGCCGCTGTGAAGAAGCGCGAGGACACGCACAAGATGGCGGAGTCCAACAAGGCCTTCGCCCACTACCGCTGGTGATCCCGCGGGCGTACGCCGCCTCCGCGGCGTACGCCTGGCACCCACCGCACACTCGACACTCGTTAGGAACTGTGACTTTCAGTGGCCGTTGACATCACCACGGACCTCAACAAGGTCCGCAACATCGGCATCATGGCGCACATCGACGCCGGCAAGACCACCACCACCGAGCGCATCCTGTTCTACACCGGCATCACGTACAAGATCGGTGAGGTCCACGACGGCGGCGCCACCATGGACTGGATGGAGCAGGAGCAGGAGCGCGGCATCACGATCACGTCCGCCGCGACCACCTGCTGGTGGAAGGACCACCAGATCAACATCATCGACACCCCCGGGCACGTCGACTTCACCGCCGAGGTCGAGCGCTCGCTGCGCGTCCTCGACGGCGCCGTCGCCGTCTTCGACGGTGTCGCGGGTGTCGAGCCGCAGACCATGACGGTCTGGCGTCAGGCCAACAAGTACTCCGTGCCGCGGATGTGCTTCGTCAACAAGCTCGACCGCACCGGGGCGGACTTCTTCCGCTGCGTCGACATGATGGTGGAGCGCTTGAACTCCACCCCGCTGGTGCTGCAGCTCCCGATCGGTGCCGAGGGTGACTTCATCGGTGTCGTGGACCTGATCGGCATGCGTGCCCTGACCTGGCGTGGCGAGACCACGATGGGTGAGGACTACGAGATCGAGGAGATCCCGGCCGAGCTCGCCGAGCAGGCCGCGGACTACCGCACCCGGCTCATCGAGACCCTCGCCGACGCCGACGACGACATCATGGAGAAGTACCTCGACGAGGGCGACGAGAACTTCACCGTTCCCGAGCTCGAGGACGCCATCCGTCGCGCGACCCTGGGCGACAAGCTCAACCCGGTCCTGTGCGGCACCGCGTTCAAGAACAAGGGCGTCCAGCCCCTGCTCGACGCCGTCGTCAAGTTCCTGCCCTCGCCGCTCGACATCGAGGGCATCGTCGGGCACGACCCGCGCGACGAGTCCAAGGAGATCGTGCGCAAGCCGAGCGACGACGAGCCGTTCTCCGGCCTCGCCTACAAGATCGCCTCGGACCCGCACCTGGGCAAGCTGATCTACGTCCGCGTCTACTCGGGCAAGCTCGAGGCCGGCACGACCGTGGTCAACTCGGTCAACGGCAAGAAGGAGCGGATCGGCAAGGTCTACCAGATGCACGCCAACAAGCGTGAGGAGATCGCGTCGGTCGGCGCCGGCCAGATCGTGGCCGTCATGGGCCTGAAGGACACCAAGACCGGTCACACCCTGTGCGACCCGGCCAAGCAGGTCGTCCTGGAGTCCATGACCTTCCCCGCGCCCGTGATCGAGGTGGCCATCGAGCCGAAGACCAAGAGCGACCAGGAGAAGCTGGGAACCGCGATCCAGCGGCTCTCCGACGAGGACCCCACCTTCACGGTGAAGACCGACGAGGAGACCGGCCAGACGATCATCGCCGGCATGGGCGAGCTCCACCTGGAGATCCTGGTCGACCGGATGAAGCGCGAGTTCCGCGTCGAGGCGACCGTCGGCAAGCCGCAGGTGGCCTACCGCGAGACGATCCGCAAGGCGATCAAGAACCACAGCTACACGCACAAGAAGCAGACCGGTGGTTCGGGTCAGTTCGCCAAGGTGGTCGTCAGCCTCGAGCCCAACATCGACCCCGAGACCGGGACCGGTGCTGGCTACGAGTTCGTCAACGCCGTCTCCGGTGGTCGCATCCCGCGGGAGTACATCCCCTCGGTCGACGCCGGCGGCCAGGACGCCATGGAGTTCGGCGTGCTCGCCGGCTACCCCATGGTGGACGTCAAGTTCACCCTCGAGGACGGCGCCTACCACGACGTCGACTCGTCTGAGCTCGCCTTCAAGATCGCCGGAAACCAGGCGTTCAAGGAGGCTGCACGGATGGCCAAGGCCGTCCTGCTCGAGCCGATGTTCGCGGTCGAGGTGACCACGCCCGACAGCTTCCTGGGCACGGTCATCGGCGACATCAACTCGCGACGCGGCCAGATCCAGAACCAGGAGGAGCGCCACGGCGACATGGTCGTCAACGCGCTCGTGCCGCTGTCGGAGATGTTCGGGTACGTTGGCGACCTGAGGTCCAAGACCTCCGGGCAGGCGTCGTACTCGATGGAGTTCGACTCGTACGCCGAGGTTCCTTCGAACATCGCCGACGAGATCATCAAGAAGGTTCGCGGCGAGTAGTTCGCCCGGATCCTCGGCTGCACCACAACCCCACGAGTCAATGAAACAATCAACAGGAGGAGCCCACAGTGGCTAAGGCGAAGTTCGAGCGGACCAAGCCGCACGTCAACATCGGCACGATCGGTCACATCGACCACGGCAAGACCACCTTGACCGCGGCGATCACTAAGGTTCTGCACGACAAGTACCCGAACCTGAACGAGGCCTCGGCCTTCGACCAGATCGACAAGGCTCCTGAGGAGCGCCAGCGCGGTATCACGATCTCCATCGCGCACGTTGAGTACCAGACCGAGGCGCGCCACTACGCGCACGTCGACTGCCCTGGTCACGCGGACTACATCAAGAACATGATCACCGGTGCTGCGCAGATGGACGGCGCGATCCTGGTGGTCGCCGCGACCGACGGCCCGATGCCCCAGACCCGCGAGCACGTGCTGCTCGCTCGCCAGGTCGGCGTGCCGTCCCTGGTGGTCGCGCTCAACAAGTGCGACATGGTCGACGACGAGGAGCTCATCGAGCTCGTCGAGATGGAGGTGCGCGAGCTCCTCTCCGAGTACGAGTACCCGGGCGACGACATTCCCGTCGTGCGCGTCGCGGCGTTCCCTGCCCTGCAGGGTGACGAGAAGTGGGGCGACTCGATCGTCGAGCTCATGAACGCGGTCGACGAGGCCATCCCCACGCCTGCGCGTGAGGTGGACAAGCCGTTCCTCATGCCCGTCGAGGACGTCTTCACCATCACGGGTCGCGGCACGGTCATCACCGGCCGTATCGAGCGCGGCATCGTGAAGGTCAACGAGGAGGTCGAGATCATCGGCATCCGCGAGAAGGCCCAGAAGTCCACCGTGACCGGTGTCGAGATGTTCCGCAAGCTGCTCGACGAGGGCCAGGCCGGTGAGAACGTCGGTCTGCTGCTTCGTGGCACCAAGCGCGAGGACATCGAGCGCGGCATGGTCGTCATCAAGCCGGGCACCACGACCCCGCACACCAACTTCGAGGCCTCGGTCTACATCCTCTCGAAGGAGGAGGGCGGTCGCCACACCCCGTTCTTCAACAACTACCGTCCCCAGTTCTACTTCCGCACCACGGACGTGACTGGCGTGGTGACCCTCCCCGAGGGCACCGAGATGGTGATGCCGGGTGACAACACCGAGATGTCGGTCGAGCTCATCCAGCCCATCGCCATGGACGAGGGTCTGAAGTTCGCGATCCGTGAAGGTGGCCGCACCGTCGGCGCCGGCCGGGTCACCAAGATCAACAAGTGATCACCGCCGGTCGTTGACCGGTTGATCGACTAGGAACGGCCCCGGACCTCACGGTCCGGGGCCGTTCTGCGTTCCCGGCTCGCGTAGGCTGCGCGCGTGACACGAGGCGAGCCGGGTGCGGCAGAGGTCGAGGCTGCGGCGCTACGACTGGCTCCTGTGGTCCGCCGTACCGAGCTGGAGCTGAGCCCCCGGCTCTCCGCAGCCGTGGGCGCACCGGTCCGCCTCAAGCGCGAGAACCGGCAGATCACCCGCTCCTACAAGGTCCGCGGCGCCTACCACCTGATCAGTGGGCTCACCGAGCAGGACCGGAGCAGGGGAGTGGTCTGCGCCAGTGCCGGCAACCACGGCCAGGGGGTCGCCTGGAGCTGCGCCCGGCTGGGCATCGAGGGTCGGGTCTACGTGCCCGGCAGCACGCCCCGGCAGAAGCGGCAGCGCATCGTGGCCCTGGGGGAGGGGCGGGTCGAGCTGGTGGTGGGCGGCAGCACCTACGACGCCGCGGGCGTCGCGGCCCGCGCGGACGCCGACCGGACGGGCGCGGTGTTCGTGCACCCGTTCGACGACCTGCGGACCATCCTGGGCCAGGGCACCGTGGCGGCGGAGATCTCCGAGCAGCTGCCAGGCCCGCTGCACACCGTGCTCGCGCCGGTCGGCGGGGGAGGACTGGTGGCGGGCATGGCGTTGTGGCTGCGCGAGCGCCGGCCCGAGGTGAGGATCATCGGGGTGGAGCCGAGCGGCGCGGCCAGCATGACGGCGGCACTGGCCGCCGGTCGGCCCGTCGCCCTGGACCGGGTCGACACGTTCGTGGACGGGGCCGCCGTGGGCACCGTGGGCCAGCTCACCTTCCCGCTGGTGCGCGACCTGGTCGACGAGGTGGTGACTGTCGACGCCGGCGCGGTGAGTACCGAGATGCTCGAGCTCTACCAGGTCGAGGGGATCATCGCGGAGCCGGCGGGCGCCCTCGCCAGCGCCGCCGCGCGGCACCTGGTCGGCCAGGTGCCGGGCGACCAGTCGCTGGTGTGCGTGGTCTCCGGCGGCAACAACGACGTCAGTCGCTACGGGGAGATCCTCGAGCGGTCCCTGATCCACCAGGGGCTGCGCCACTACTTCCTGGTCTCCTTCCCCCAGGAGCCCGGAGCGCTGCGGCACTTCCTGGCAGACGTGCTGGGGGCGGGCGACGACATCGTGGTCTTCGAGTACGTGAAGAAGAACAACCGCGAGACCGGCCCCGCCCTGGTGGGCATCGAGCTCGAGAGCGCTGCTGACCTGACCGGCCTGCTGGCCAGGATGGAGCTGAGCCCGCTCACCATCGAGCAGGTCTCGCCGGGGTCGCCGCTGTTCACCTTCCTGATGTGAGCAGCGGCGGCTACGACATGTCCACGCCCGCGAAGTCCTCGGGGGTGTAGTCGCGCGGCTCGACCAGGACCATCCAGTTGCCGGAGTTGTCGCGCATCAGGGCCTCCACGCCGTACGGGCGCTGCTGGGGCTCTTGGAGGAACTCCACGCCCTTGGCGCTGAGCTCGTCGAAGGCCTTCTGGCAGTCGGCGACGTTGAGCCCGACGCCGGGCAGCCCACCCTCGGCCTGAGCGCGCTGCATCGCCTCGACCAGGTAGTCGGGCAGGGGAGTGGTCGGCGTGGTGAGGTGCAGCTGCAGCTCGGGCTGCTGGGGGTGCACCACGGTGCACCAGCGGAAGTCGGGTCCGAGGGTGAGGTCGTCGCGGACCTCGAAGCCCAGGACGTCGGTGTAGAAGGCCTTGGACTCGTCGACGTCGCGAACCCAGACGGACACGAGGGCGATGTTGGTGATCATGCTTCCGAGGCTAGGGCGCCTCGTCGCTCGCCTGCTTCTCCTGGGTTGCGCAACCTTGCTCCAGGACACCGGCCATGAACACGTAGCAGCCAGGGATCCGCGGAGCGCCGGTCACGGCGTACCGCTTCGCGTAGCCGCTGGGGGTCTCCCCGGTGACCTCGGTGAACCGCCGGGAGAAGTAACCGAGGCTGGTGTAGCCCACGGCATGGCAGACCTCGGTCACGGTGAGGTTGGCGGCGCGCAGCAGGTCCTGGGGGGCGCTCGATCCGCCGCTGCGCCAGGTAGGCCGCCGGGGTGATCCGGTAGGTCGAGGCGAACGAGCGCAGGAAGTGGAACTTGCTCAGTCCGGCGATCGCGGCGACGTCGTCGAGGACGAACGGCTGGGCGTAGTGCCGGTCGAGGTGGTCCCGGGCGCGGCGCAGGTGCACCAGCACGTCTCCTGGCACCCGGCGTCCGTGTGCGTCCACCCAGGAGAGTCTAGGCAGCACCGAGGGCCCGCGGGAGGCGCTTCGGGCCGCGTCACCCCGGGCGCGCGACCCGAATGGGCCGTCCAGCGGTGGGCGCGGGACAATGGGTCATGTGAACGAGCCCGTCCGTCCTGCGCGTCCCCACCACAAGCTCACCGCCGACGGGCGGCGGATGCGTGAGGTGCTCTCCTACTCCCGGCGGGGAAGCCGCTTCACCCCCCGCCAGGCGGAGGGGTGGGCAGCGCACCAGGCGGAGTGGGTGATCCCCGAGGAGGCCGTGGACCGTCCCGACTTCGACCTCGAGCGCTGGTTCGGGCGTCGGGCGCCGCTGATCGTGGAGATCGGCTCGGGCGTGGGGGAGGCCACGGCCGTGCTGGCCGCGGGCCGCCCCGACCACGACGTGCTCGCCCTGGAGGTCTGGCGGCCCGGGGTGGCCGACGGACTGCTGCGCGTGGCCGAGGCGGGCGCCACCAACGTGCGGTTCTGCACCCTGGACGCGGCCTGGTTCCTCGAGCATGTGCTGGGTCCCGCGAGCGTGGCCGAGCTGTGGACCTTCTTCCCCGACCCCTGGCACAAGAAGAAGCACAACAAGCGCCGGCTGATCGATCCGGCCTTCGCCGCCATGGCCGCCTCGCGCCTGGCGCCCGGGGGAGTGTGGCGTCTGGCCACGGACTGGGCCGACTACGCCGAGCAGATGGTCGAGGTGCTGGACGCGGTTCCCGAGCTCACCGGAGGCGTCGTGGAACGGATGGCAGACCGACCGGTGACCCGCTTCGAGCGCAAGGGCCTGGAGAAGGGCCGTCAGATCACAGACCTCTGCTACCGGCGGTGAGCCCACGCGGACGATTTGGAACTGCCCTGGAATTCTGCCAAGATACTCAGGTTGCTCCGGCGGGTCGCCGGGGCGCGCCACATCTTGACTACTGAATCGCGTCTCCCGATGGCTCACGCCGTCGAGCGCCCTGACTCCGTGGTCCAAGTATGTGTGTGCGCCGCTGATGAGTCATCAGGCCGAGACCCGATTCCGGCCCGACGAAACGTCGGGCACCACTCAAGAACACAGCAGGATCCAGGTCATGTATCGCGGAAAGCTCGCGACACGCCCGACCTCGGGGGTCGGCGGTGAGTGGAGAGAGACAGGCGGCACGACCTCACCCGAGGACGAGTCGGGAACAGAACAGGACGCGGCACCCCCACCAGGGTGCGAGAGAAGGACGAGAGAGACCTATGGCGGGACAGAAGATCCGCATCAGGCTCAAGGCCTATGACCACGAGGTGATCGACACCTCGGCGCGCAAGATCGTGGACACCGTCACCCGTACGGGTGCCAAGGTCGCCGGCCCCGTGCCGCTGCCGACCGAGAAGAACGTGTACTGCGTCATTCGCTCGCCCCACAAGTACAAGGACTCGCGCGAGCACTTTGAGATGCGCACGCACAAGCGCCTCATCGACATCATCGACCCCACCCCGAAGACTGTCGACTCGCTCATGCGCCTCGATCTGCCCGCGGGTGTCGACATCGAGATCAAGCTCTGAGGTCTGAGACGATGACTTTCGAACGAAACGTGAAGGGCCTGCTGGGCACCAAGCTCGGCATGACCCAGATGTGGGACGAGAACAACAAGGTCGTCCCCGTGACCGTGATCGGTGCTGCGACCAACGTGGTGACCCAGATCCGCCAGCCCGAGACCGACGGCTACAACGCCATCCAGGTCGGGTACGGCGAGATCGAGGCCCGCAAGGTCAACAAGCCCGAGGCCGGTCACTTCACCAAGGCCGGTGTGACTCCCCGTCGCCACCTGGTCGAGATCCGCACCGCTGACGCGGCGTCGTACGCCCTGGGCCAGGAGCTCAGCCCCGAGCTGTTCACCGCCGGCGACGAGATCGACGTCACCGGCACCAGCAAGGGCAAGGGCTTCGCCGGTGTCATGAAGCGTCACGGCTTCCACGGCGTGTCCGCCTCGCACGGTGCCCACCGCAACCACCGCAAGCCTGGCTCGATCGGCGCCTGCGCCACTCCGGGTCGCGTCTTCAAGGGCACCCGCATGGCCGGCCGGATGGGTAACGACACCGTCACCACCCAGAACGTCACCGTGCACGCCGTCGACGCCGAGAAGGGCCTGATCCTGCTCAAGGGTGCCGTTCCCGGCCCCCGCGGCGGTCTCGTGGTGCTGCGCTCCGCTGCCAAGAAGACCCAGGAGGCCTGACGACAATGGCTGCCAAGACTGTCAAGGTCGACTTCCCCGCCGAGATCTTCGGTGTCGAGGTCAACATCCCCCTGATCCACCAGGTCGTCGTGGCCCAGCAGGCCGCTGCTCGTCAGGGCACGCACGCCACCAAGACGCGGGCCGACGTCCGCGGCGGTGGCCGCAAGCCCTACAAGCAGAAGGGCACCGGCCGCGCCCGCCAGGGCTCGACCCGTGCGCCGCAGTTCGCCGGCGGTGGCATCGTCCACGGCCCGCAGCCGCGCTCGTACGACCAGCGCACCCCCAAGAAGATGAAGGCCGCCGCCCTGCGCGGTGCCCTCTCGGACCGGGCGCGCAACGACCGCATCCACGTCGTCGACTCCCTGGTCACCGGTGACAAGCCGTCGACCAAGGTGGCGCTGACCGCGCTCAACGCCCTGACCGACCGTGCCCGGTACCTCCTGGTGCTCGAGCGCAGCGACACCATCACCTGGCTGTCGCTCCGCAACGCGCCCCAGGTGCACATCGTGGCCGTCGACCAGCTCAACACCTATGACGTGCTGGCCTCGGACGACGTGGTCTTCACCAAGGGTGCGTACGACGCGTTCGTCGCCGCCGCTCCCGCGGGCAAGTCGCAGCAGGCCGAGGAGGACCAGAAGTGAGCACCCTGCACAAGGACCACCGGGACATCCTGCTCGCGCCGGTCGTCTCCGAGAAGAGCTACGGCCTCCTCGACGCCAACAAGTACACGTTCCTCGTCCACCCGGACGCGAACAAGACCGAGATCAAGATCGCGGTCGAGAAGGTGTTCAACGTCAAGGTGACCTCGGTCAACACGATCAACCGGGTGGGCAAGACCCGTCGTACCCGCAATGGTCTGGGCAAGCGCAAGGACACCAAGCGCGCCATCGTCAGCCTCGCTGAGGGCCACCGCATCGACATCTTCGGTGGCCCGGTCGGCTGACCGGGAACTGAAGGCGAAGAAGGACTAAGACAATGGCTATCCGCAAGTACAAGCCGACCACCCCGGGCCGTCGTGGCTCCTCGGTGGCCGACTTCGTCGAGATCACCCGGACCACGCCCGAGAAGTCGCTGACCCGTCCGCTGCCCAAGAAGGGCGGCCGCAACAACCAGGGACGCATCACCACGCGTCACCAGGGTGGCGGCCACAAGCGGGCCTACCGGATCATCGACTTCCGTCGCTACGACAAGGACGGCGTGCCGGCCAAGGTCGCTCACATCGAGTACGACCCCAACCGCACCGCCCGCATCGCGCTGCTGCACTACGCAGACGGCGAGAAGCGCTACATCATCGCGCCCAAGGACCTCGGTCAGGGCACCGCGGTGGAGAGCGGCGTAGGCGCCGACATCAAGCCGGGCAACAACCTGCCGCTGCGCAACATCCCCGTCGGTACGACGATCCACTGCGTGGAGCTGCGTCCCGGCGGCGGTGCGAAGATCGCCCGCTCGGCCGGCAACTCCGCCCAGCTCGTCGCCAAGGAGGGCTCGCGCGCCACGCTGCGCCTGCCGTCCGGCGAGATGCGCTTCGTCGACGTGCGCTGCCGCGCCACCATCGGTGAGGTCGGCAACGCCGAGCAGTCCAACATCAACTGGGGCAAGGCCGGCCGCATGCGCTGGAAGGGCAAGCGCCCGACTGTCCGTGGTGTGGTCATGAACCCGGTCGACCACCCCCACGGTGGTGGCGAGGGCAAGACCTCGGGTGGTCGTCACCCGGTGTCCCCCTGGGGCAAGCCCGAGGGCCGTACGCGCAAGCGCAAGGCCAGCGACTCCCAGATCATCCGTCGCCGCAAGTCCGGCAAGGGTAGGAAGTAACTGAGATGCCTCGTAGCCTGAAGAAGGGTCCCTTCGTGGACGGCCACCTGATGAAGAAGGTGGACGCGGAGAACGACAAGGGTTCCCACAACGTCATCAAGACCTGGTCGCGCCGGTCGATGATCGTGCCGGCCATGATCGGTCACACGATCGCCGTGCACGACGGTCGCAAGCACGTCCCCGTGTTCGTCACCGACTCCATGGTCGGTCACAAGCTCGGTGAGTTCGCCCCGACCCGCACCTACCGCGGGCACGTCAAGGAAGACCGGAAGGGTCGTCGTCGATGAGTGTCAGTGAGCGTCAGCGCACGAGCGCCCGCCGCGTCTCCCTGCTCGGCGACCAGCCGGGTGCCTTCGCGAGTGCGCGTTACGTGCGAATCACCCCGATGAAGGCTCGCCGTGTCGTCGACATGGTCCGCGGCCTTCCCGTCGACGAGGCCCTCGCGCTGCTGCAGTTCGCGCCGCAGGCCGCCTCGGAGACCGTCTACAAGGTGCTTGAGAGCGCCATCGCCAACGCCGAGAGCGTCGAAGGCCTTGCGAAGGGCGACCTGGTCGTCTCCGTCGCCACGGTCGACGAGGGTCCCACCATGAAGCGTTGGCGTCCGCGTGCGCAGGGTCGTGCGACCCGCATCAACAAGCGCACCAGCCACATCACCCTGGCCGTCCAGCCGGTTGGTGTCGTCGAGAAGAAGGGACGGAAGGCCTGATGGGCCAGAAGATCAACCCGAATGGCTTCCGCCTCGGAATCTCCACGGACCACAAGTCGCGCTGGTACGCCGACAAGCTCTACAAGGCGTACGTCGGCGAGGACGTCGCGATCCGCAAGCTGCTGTCCAAGGGCATGGAGCGGGCCGGCATCTCCAAGGTCGAGATCGAGCGCACCCGGGACCGCGTGCGGGTGGACATCCACACCGCGCGTCCGGGCATCGTCATCGGCCGTCGTGGAGCCGAGGCCGACCGCATCCGCGGCGAGCTCGAGAAGCTGACCGGCAAGCAGGTGCAGCTGAACATCCTCGAGGTCAAGAGCCCCGAGGTCGACGCGCAGCTGGTCGCCCAGGGCGTCGCCGAGCAGCTCTCCGGCCGCGTGCAGTTCCGCCGCGCCATGAAGAAGGCCATGCAGACCTCGATGCGCTCCGGTGCCAAGGGCATCCGGATCCAGTGCTCGGGTCGGCTCAACGGCGCCGAGATGTCGCGTACCGAGTTCTACCGCGAGGGTCGCGTGCCGCTGCACACCCTCCGTGCCGACATCGACTACGGCTTCTACGAGGCCAAGACGACGTTCGGCCGCATCGGCGTGAAGGTCTGGATCTACAAGGGCGAGGTCGCCGGCACCCGTGCCGAGCGTCAGGCCCAGCAGGCTGCCCGCGCCGGCGCCCCCGGTCGCGGCGGTGCAGGTGGCCGTCCCAGCCGCGGCGCCGAGCGTCCCAGCCGTGGCACCCGTGGCAACGCCCGCAGCGACGCGCCGTCGACCGAGGCCGCAGCTCCGGCTGCCGCCGAGGCGCCGGCTGCCGCTCCGGTCGAGGCCGCTCCCACCACCGGACAGGAGGCCTGAGCTCCATGTTGATGCCCCGTCGAGTCAAGCACCGCAAGCAGCACCACCCCAAGCGGACCGGTGCGGCCAAGGGTGGAACGAAGATCGCCTTCGGCGACTTCGGCATCCAGGCGGTCGAGGGTCACTACGTCACGAACCGACAGATCGAGTCTGCTCGTATCGCGATGACCCGCCACATCAAGCGTGGCGGAAAGGTCTGGATCAACATCTACCCGGACCGCCCGCTGACCAAGAAGCCTGCCGAGACCCGCATGGGATCCGGTAAGGGTTCTCCCGAGTGGTGGGTGGCGAACGTCAAGCCCGGCCGCGTCATGTTCGAACTTTCCGGAGTCACCGAGGAGGTTGCTCGCGAGGCCATGCGCCGCGCGATGCACAAGCTCCCGATGAAGTGCCGGTTCATTTCCCGCGAGGCCGGTGAATTCTGATGAGCGACAAGATGAGCGTGAACACGCTCGACGAGCTGGGTGCCGAGGATCTCGAGACCAAGCTGCGAGAGGCCAAGGAGGAGCTCTTCAACCTCCGTTTCCAGTCGGCCACCGGCCAGCTGGACAACAACGGTCGGCTCCGCACGGTCAAGAAGGACATCGCCCGGATCTACACGGTGCTGCGCGAGCGTGAGCTCGGCATCCGCACCGCGCCCGGCGCCGAGAACAAGGAAGAGGCCACCGCATGAGCGAGGCAGTCCGCAACGCCCGCAAGACCCGTGAGGGCCTGGTCGTCAGCGACAAGATGGACAAGACCATCGTGGTCTCCGTCGAGGACCGCGTGAAGCACGCGCTCTACGGCAAGGTCATGCGCCGCACCTCCAAGCTCAAGGCGCACGACGAGACCAACGAGTGCGGCATCGGCGACCGGGTCCTGATCATGGAGACCCGCCCGCTGTCCGCGACCAAGCGCTGGCGCGTGGTCCAGGTCCTCGAAAAGGCCAAGTGACTCCCGGGTCGTCGTTCCTGACGGCCTACCTGATACCAACCACTAGTTCGGCAAGGCTCGCCCGTCCTCGGACGGCGAGAACCGGCGCGACAACCAGGAGAAACCAATGATCCAGCAGGAGTCGCGACTCAAGGTCGCCGACAACACCGGTGCGAAGGAGATCCTTTGCATCCGTGTTCTCGGTGGTTCGGGTCGCCGCTACGCGGGTATCGGCGACACGATCGTCGCCACCGTCAAGGACGCGATCCCCGGTGGCAACGTGAAGAAGGGTGACGTCGTCAAGGCCGTCATCGTGCGCACCGTCAAGGAGCGCCGCCGCCCGGACGGCTCGTACATCAAGTTCGACGAGAACGCCGCCGTCATCCTCAAGACCGACGGAGAGCCGCGAGGCACTCGCATCTTCGGCCCCGTGGGCCGCGAGCTGCGCGAGAAGAAGTTCATGAAGATCATCTCGCTGGCCCCGGAGGTGCTGTGATGACGAAGAAGGCACCGCACGTGAACATCAAGAAGGGTGACACCGTCAAGGTGATCGCCGGCAAGGACAAGGGCGCCCAGGGCAAGGTCATCTCGGTGCTCCGCGAGGAGCAGCGGGTGATCGTCGAGGGTGTGAACCGCATCAAGCGTCACACCAAGGTCGTCAACTCCGGCGCCGGCAACACCGGTGGCATCATCACGGCCGAGGCACCGATCCACGTCTCCAACGTGATGCTGGTCGAGGACGACGGCGTCAGCCGGGTCGCCTTCCGCCGCGACGACGTGACCAAGAAGCGCAACGACGGCTCGACGTACAGCGCCCAGCGCAGCGTCCGGGTCTCGCGCAAGACCGGGAAGGAGATCTGACGATGGCTGAGTCCACCACCGGGGAGCACACCATTCCCCGTCTGAAGACCCGCTACCGCGAGGAGATCCTCCCCGCGCTGCAGTCCGAGTTCGAGATCAAGAACGTCATGCAGGTCCCTGGCCTCACCAAGGTCGTGGTCAACATGGGTGTCGGCGAGGCAGCTCGCGACTCCAAGCTGATCGAGGGCGCCATCAAGGACCTCACGGCCATCACCGGCCAGAAGCCCATGGTGACGAAGGCCCGCAAGTCGATCGCGCAGTTCAAGCTGCGCGAGGGCATGCCCATCGGTGCCCACGTCACCCTGCGGGGCGACCGCATGTGGGAGTTCATGGACCGGCTGCTCTCGCTGGCCCTGCCCCGCATCCGTGACTTCCGCGGCCTGTCGCCCAAGCAGTTCGACGGTCGTGGCAACTACACCTTCGGTCTCACCGAGCAGGTCATGTTCCACGAGATCGACCAGGACAAGATCGACCGGTCGCGCGGCATGGACATCACGGTCGTGACCACCGCCACCAACGACGACGAGGGTCGGGCGCTGCTCAAGCAGCTCGGCTTCCCGTTCAAGGAGAACTGACATGGCGAAGACTGCTCTGAAGGTGAAGGCGGCTCGCAAGCCGAAGTTCGCCGTGCGCGGATACACCCGTTGCCAGCGGTGCGGACGACCCAAGGCCGTCTACCGCAAGTTCGGCCTGTGCCGCATCTGCCTGCGGGAAATGGCGCACCGGGGCGAGCTGCCCGGCGTGACCAAGTCCTCCTGGTAATCCACCTACTTCAAACCCTGAAGGTCCCGCTCGCGGGAAACCACAGAGAGAAAGGGCCGATTAGGCCATGACCATGACTGACCCGATCGCAGACATGCTTACTCGTCTGCGCAACGCCAACCAGGCGTACCACGACGCGGTGAAGATGCCGTACAGCAAGCTCAAGGAAGGCGTCGCCGAGATCCTTCGGGAGCAGGGGTACATCACCTCCTACGACGTCACCGAGCCCGCCGAGGGCGAGGTGGGCAAGACGCTCCACATCACCCTCAAGTACGGCCGGAACCGCGAGCGCTCCATCGCCGGTGTGCGCCGCATCAGCAAGCCGGGCCTCCGCGTCTACGCGAAGAGCACCGGCCTGCCCAAGGTCCTCGGTGGCATGGGCGTCGCGATCATCTCGACGAGCCAGGGCCTGCTGACCGACCGCCAGGCAAACCAGAAGGGCGTGGGTGGGGAAGTCCTCGCCTACGTCTGGTAACGACGAGACCGAAGGAGGAACGACAATGTCACGAATTGGCAGGCTTCCCATCACGGTCCCGTCGGGCGTCGATGTCGCCATCGACAACGCCCTGGTGACCGTCAAGGGACCCAAGGGCACCCTGAGCCACTCCGTCGCGACGCCCATCACGGTGTCGCGGAGCGACGAGGGCGTGCTCGAGGTCCAGCGCCCCAACGACGAGCGTGAGAGCCGCTCGCTGCACGGGCTGACCCGCACCCTGATCAACAACATGGTGATCGGCGTGACCGAGGGCTACGAGAAGAAGCTCGAGATCGTCGGCGTGGGTTACCGCGTGCTCCCCAAGAGCCCGACGCAGCTGGAGTTCCAGCTCGGCTACTCGCACCCCATCGTGGTCGATGCCCCCGAGGGCATCACCTTCACCGTTGAGGGTCCGACCAAGCTCGGTGTCCTCGGCATCGACAAGCAGCTGGTCGGTGAGACCGCTGCGAAGATTCGCAAGCTTCGCAAGCCCGAGCCCTACAAGGGCAAGGGCGTGCGTTACGCCGGCGAGCAGGTCCGCCGCAAGGTCGGAAAGGCTGGTAAGTAGCACATGGGTATCTCGCTCTCCAACAACAAGCACACCGCTGGTCGGGTCAAGTCCCGGCTCAAGCGGCAGATGCGTGGCCGCAAGAAGGTCTCCGGCACCGCCGAGCGTCCCCGCCTGGTCGTCACCCGTTCCGCCAAGCACATCAGCGTGCAGGTGGTCGACGACCTGGTCGGCAAGACCCTGGCCTACGCCTCCACCATGGAGGCGGACGTCCGCTCGGAGTCCGGCGACAAGACGGCCAAGGCGAAGAAGGTCGGCGCACTCGTGGCCGAGCGTGCCAAGGCTGCTGGTGTCGACGGCGTGGTCTTCGACCGTGCCGGCAACAAGTACCACGGCCGCGTCGCGGCCCTGGCCGACGCCGCCCGCGAGGGCGGGCTGGCTTTCTGATCGCAAGACAAGCAAGAAAGAGAAGAGGAAGAGTCTCATGAGCGGAGCCCAGCGCGGACAGCGCGGAGGCGAGCGCCGTGGCAACCGCGACGATCGTCGTGGTGGCCAGGCCGAGAAGACCGCCTACATCGAGCGCGTCGTTGCGATCAACCGAGTCGCCAAGGTCGTGAAGGGTGGTCGTCGCTTCAGCTTCACCGCCCTCGTGATCGTGGGTGACGGCGAAGGTCTCGTTGGCGTCGGCTACGGCAAGGCGAAGGAAGTTCCCGCGGCGATCGCCAAGGGTGTCGAGGAGGCCAAGAAGCACTTCTTCAAGGTTCCTCGCATCCAGGGCACCATCCCGCACCCCGTGCAGGGGGAGAAGGCGGCTGGCGTCGTCATGCTCCGTCCTGCCGCCCCTGGTACCGGTGTCATCGCCGGTGGCCCGGTGCGTGCGGTGCTGGAGTGCGCGGGAATCCATGACGTGCTGAGCAAGTCGCTCGGTTCGTCCAACCAGATCAACATCGTCCACGCGACGGTCGCGGCGCTGCAGATGCTCGAGGAGCCGGAGCAGGTCGCTGCTCGTCGTGGGCTCACCGTCGAGCAGGTCACGCCGGCTGCGATCCTGCGGGCCCGGGCGGAGGTGTCATCCTGATGGCACAGCTCAAGGTCCAGCAGAAGCGCGGGCTGGTCGGCCTGAAGGCCAACCAGCGCGAGACGCTGCGCACGCTCGGTCTCAAGCGGATCGGCGACGTCGTCGTCAAGGAGGACCGCCCGGAGATCCGGGGCATGGTCAACACGGTCCGTCACCTGGTGACGGTAGAGGAGGTGGAGTGATATGACGCTCAAGCTGCACCACCTGCGTCCGGCTCCCGGTGCGAAGACTGCCAAGACCCGTGTGGGCCGTGGTGAGGGTTCCAAGGGTAAGACCTCGGGTCGCGGTACCAAGGGCACCAAGGCTCGCTACCAGGTCCCGGTCGCCTTCGAGGGTGGCCAGATGCCCATCCACATGCGGCTCCCCAAGCTGAAGGGGTTCAAGAACCCCTTCAAGGTGGAGTTCCAGGTCGTCAACCTCGACAGCCTGAACGCACTCTTCCCCTCGGGTGGAGTCGTCGGCATCGAGGACCTGATCGCCAAGGGCGCAGTCCGCAAGGGCCACCCGGTCAAGGTGCTCGGTCAGGGCGAGATCACGGTCGCGCTCCAGGTGAGCGCCAACGCGTTCTCGGCTTCGGCCAAGTCCAAGATCGAGGCCGCGGGCGGCACCACCACGGTGGTCTGACCCAACCTCGACACAGAGCAACGAGTGCGGGGCTCGTCCTAGCCGCCATGTGCGGCGAGGACGGGCCCCGTACTCGTGTCCGAGGGGTGCACGGCACCCTGTTAGGCTTCCCCGGGTCCTCGGGACGGCAGATCGAGCGCTGCTCGGCCTCCTCGAGGGCCGAGAGCCGGTGATCGGCCCGAGGCCGGACCACCGAAACCGTTGAGAGAAGAGGGACCAGTGCTAGGCGCGTTCGCCAACGCTTTCCGCACGCCGGACCTGCGGCGCAAGCTGCTGTTCGTGCTGCTGATCATCACGCTCTTCCGACTCGGCTCGCAGGTGCCGGCACCCGGTGTCAACGTCGCGAACGTGCAGTCCTGTCTCTCCGCTGTCGAGGACCAGGGCATCTACAGCCTGATCAACATGTTCTCCGGTGGTGCGCTGCTCCAGCTCACCATCTTCGCGCTCGGGATCATGCCGTACATCACCGCCAGCATCATCCTGCAGCTGCTCGTCGTGGTGATCCCACGGCTGGAGACGCTGAAGAAGGAGGGGCAGGCCGGTCAGACGAAGATCACTCAGTACACCCGCTACCTGACGCTGGGCCTCGCGCTGCTCCAGGCCACCGGCATCGTCGCGCTGGCCCGCTCGGGCAACCTGCTCCCGCAGTGCAACCAGGACCTGCTGCACAGCGACTCCACCGGCACGTTCCTGATGCTTGTCGTGACCATGACCGCCGGCACCGCGGTCATCATGTGGCTCGGTGAGCTCATCACCGACCGCGGCATCGGCAACGGCATGTCGATCCTCATCTTCACCCAGGTGGTCGCCACCTTCCCCGGCTCGCTGTGGCAGGTGCAGCAGACCAAGGGCTGGTGGACCTTCGGGGCCGTGCTCGTGGTCGGCCTGGTCATCGTCGCCGCGGTCATCTTCATCGAGCAGGCACAGCGCCGCATCCCGGTGCAGTACGCGCGCCGCATGGTCGGGCGGAAGATGTTCGGCGGTTCCTCGACGTACATCCCGCTGAAGGTCAACCAGGCGGGCATCATCCCGGTCATCTTCGCCTCCTCGCTGCTCTACCTGCCGGCGATGGCGGTGCAGTTCAACCAGAGCACCGACAACCCGGTGCTGAAGTTCGTCAACAGGTACCTCGTCTCCGGCGACAACCCGGTCTACATGGCGACGTACTTCCTGATGATCATCTTCTTCACCTACTTCTACGTCTCGATCACCTTCAACCCCGAGGAGGTCGCCGACAACATGAAGAAGTACGGCGGCTTCATCCCCGGGATCAGGGCAGGCAAGCCCACCGAGCGCTACCTGTCGTACGTCCTGTCGCGCATCACGTTCCCCGGTGCCCTGTACCTCGGGCTGATCTCGTTGATCCCGCTGATCGCCCTGGCCCTGATCGGGGCCAACCAGAACTTCCCCTTCGGTGGTACCTCGATCCTGATCATGGTCGGCGTCGCCCTCGACACGGTGAAGCAGATCGAGAGCCAGCTGCAGCAGCGCAACTACGAAGGGTTCCTCAGCTAATGCGTCTGATCATCATGGGCCCGCCCGGAGCAGGTAAGGGCACCCAGGCCGCGTTCATCGCCCAGCGCTACGGCGTCCCGGCGATCTCGACCGGCGACATCTTCCGGGCCAACGTGTCCGAGGGCACCCCGCTCGGGCTCGAGGCGCAGCGCTTCATGGACGCGGGGGAGTACGTCCCCGACGAGGTCACCAACCGGATGGTGCGCAACCGTCTGGCCGAGGACGACGCCGCGTCGGGGTTCCTGCTCGACGGTTACCCGCGCACCGTGGCCCAGGTCGCTGAGCTCGACGGGATGATCGCCGACTCCGGCCACTCCCTGGATGCCGTGGTGGTGCTCACCGTGGACCCGGAGGAGATCGTGCAGCGTCTGCTGCAGCGCGCCCTGGTCGACGGCCGCACCGACGACACCGAGGACGTCATCCGGCGCCGGCAGGAGATCTACGCCGAGCAGACCCAGCCGCTGATCGGTGTCTACCGGGACCGTGACCTGCTGGTCGAGGTCGACGGCATGGGTGAGGTCGACGAGGTCACCGCCCGGGTGCTCAAGGCGCTCGACTCGATCTCCAAGCACTGACAGGGAGCCACCTCATGGCACTGCGCGACCGCGGCATCGAGATCAAGTCCGGCGAACAGATCGTCAAGATGCGCGCCGCCGGCCTGCTGGTGGGGCAGACCCTGGAGCTGTTGCGGGCCTCGGTACGCCCCGACGTCACCACCGGTGAGCTGGATGCGATCGCGGAGGACAACATCCGCTCGGGGGGCGGGATCCCGTCCTTCAAGGGCTACAGCCAGCCCCCGTTCCCCGCGAGCATCTGTGCCTCGGTGAACGACCAGGTGGTGCACGGCATCCCCGGCGACCGCACGTTGGTCGCTGGCGACGTCATCTCCATCGACTGCGGCGCGATCGTCGACGGCTGGCACGGGGACGCCGCCATCACCGTCGCGGTGGGCGAGGTCGCCCCCGAGGTCTCCCGGCTGATGGAGGTCACCCAGGAGAGCATGTGGCGGGGGATCGGGGCCGCCCGGATCGGCGGTCGCGTCACCGACATCGGCCATGCGGTCGAGACCTACGTGCGCAGCCAGGGGCCGTACGGGATCCTCGAGGACTACACCGGCCATGGCATCGGCACCCAGATGCACCAGCCCCCCAACGTGCCCAACTACGGGCGTCCCGGGCGGGGGGCCAAGCTGGTCCGGGGGCTCGCCCTGGCGGTGGAGCCGATGCTGACCCTGGGCACCAAGGAGACCGACCTCGACGAGGACGAGTGGACCGTGGTGACCGCCGATGGCTCGTGGTCCGCGCACTTCGAGCACACGTTCGCGCTCACCCCCACCGGGTCCTGGGTGCTCACGGCGCTCGATGGCGGCGAGGAGAAGCTGGCCGAGCTCGGTGTCCCGTTCGGCGGAGTCGCCTAGCCCGATCGGCTAGGCGCAGTCCTGGGCGCGGGGGGACTCCTCGTTGCCGCGCTGCAGCGTGACCGAGAGGCACACCCGCCGGCTGGAGGCCACGAAGTACGACGTCTTCCGGGTGCGCTTGTAGTCCCCGGTGTCATCACGCTGCAGGAGCCACCGGTCGCCCCGCTCGACGCCGCCGCCGACCGACCACTCGAAGCGCACGCCGTCCGCCTCCCGAGTGGCGCGCAGCGTGGGCGGCTGCTCCAGGACCCCGGGGAGCACGCTCATCGGGGTGCTGGTGGGCTCGGTGGTGCGCGGCTCCTCGCGGTCCTCGCCGCCACCGCGCAGCGCGAGGCCCCCCACCACACCGGCGAGCAGGACCACTGCGGTGACCGCCCAGAACGCGGCACCACGCGACGCCGGCGCCGCGTCGGCCTCAGGCGGCGGCAGGGCCGCACGCGGACGGCTGGCGGAGATCACGGTGACCGGCTTCATCACGGTGTGGTCCTCGACCGCCGTGGGCGTCACCTTCACCGCCTCGTCGGGGCGGTCCCCTTCCACGGCCACCGCGGTCCGGGGGAAGCCGGCGTCGGCCTCGATCCGCTGCAGTGCCCGGGCCAGGTCCAGCGCGCTCGCGGGGCGGTGCGCGGGGTCCTTGGCCAGGCACTGCTGCAGCAGCCGGTCGAGGGCCGGTGGCACGTCGGGGCGCTGGGTGGCCGGGGCCGTCGCGTGCAGGATCCGGGCGCTGAGCGCCCGCGTCGAGTTGTCGCCGTTGGGGATGGAGAAGGGGGAGCGGCCCACCAGCAGGTGCCAGATCGTGGCTCCCAGCGAGTAGACGTCCGAGGCCACGGACCCGTTGGAGCGTCCGTCGAGCATCTCCGGGGGTGACCAGGGGTAGGAGATGCGCACCTCCTGGTCGCTCGCCACGTCCTGGATGTGCCCGGCGATGCCGAAGTCGGTCAGTGCCGGCTCGTGGTAGGTGGTGACCAGCACGTTGCTCGGCTTGATGTCACGGTGCAGGATGCCGGAGCGGTGGGCGGTCTCGATCGCGCTGGCCAGCTTGATGCCCGTCGCGATGGCGTCCATCGGGCTCATCGGGTGCGAGCGCACCCGGATCCCCAGGTCCGGCGGCGGGCAGAACCGCATCACCAGGTAGGGGCGGCCGCCGTCCTCGGTCAGGCCGGCGGTGATCACCGAGACGATGTAGGGATGGTCGGCCAGGCGAGCCATCGCGTTGGCCTCGGCGGCGAAGAGCGACTTCTCCCGGTCGGTCAGCGGCACGTCGGGGCGGACCACCTTGACCGCAACCCGCTGCCGGGGCCACTCCTGCTCGTAGAGGAAGACGTCGGCGAAGCCGCCGCTGCCCAGGTGCTCCACGAAGGTGAAGCCGGGCAGGTACGGGGCGCTCACGGGCCGCTCACCCCCACCTCGGGGCCTACCTCGAAGCGGACCTCGTAGGTGTCGGCCAGGTCGAGAGCGTGACCGGGCTCCAGGACGTAGGGGTGGTCCTGAACCATGCGGACGGGGGCTTGGCCCGGGACCTTGAGCGTCGTACCGCCGCGGGAGCCGAGGTCGCGGGCGACCACGTCCCAGCCCTCGAGCGACAGGTGGAGGTGCATCCGGGACACGAAGGTGTGCTCGGCAGGGAGCGTCACCAGGTGCGGCCAGTCAGCCGGCGAGGTGGACATCGGCTGGGGCCGGCGACCGAGCACGACGGACCGGTCCAGCGGGACGACCTCGCCCGTGGGCAGGCGCAGGCCGCCGAGGGTCGGGCGGGGGACCCGCTGCGGGTGCTGCGGCGCGACCTGGGTGCGGCAGACCCGGCACAGGGCGGACGTGGGACGGGTCAGGTGACCCTGGGGGCACCACACGGCTTGCACGGTCTCGCCGGCCGGAGCGGCGGTGAGGTGCTCGGGACGGAAGACCGTGGAGCCGTCGTGGTCCTCGGCGGGTGCCTGGTCCGAGCCGGTCGGCACGGGGGTCCGGGGCTGCTGCTCCACGAGTGCCGGGGCCGCGTCGGCGATGCGGGCCATCAGTGCCGGGTCGGGCTCGGTGGTGTCCCGCGCCACCGAGTCGTCCGGGCGGGGCGTCGCCGGTCGAGGGGTGGAGGGTCGGGGGCGTCGGGGCGGCGGACCGGCGGGGCCCTTGGCCGCCAGGATCTCCTGGGGGATCCCGTCGATCAGCCCGGCACCGTTGTTCCCGGCAGCGGACCGCAGGGTCACCTCCGCGCTGCGGGCAGGGACCACGCCTCCGAGGAGCCGCCGCGCGGGGCCGCCGGCGGGAGTGATGACGGCCGGCGCGGACAGGGACAGGTGATGCCGCTGGCCCTCGACCCGCAGCCGGCCGGCGCCACGGCTGGTCGAGACGGGCGATCCGGACGTGAGGTCGAGCAGCACCAGGTCGGGCACCTCGCCGTCGAAGGCACGGTCGACGACCTCCATGACCCGCTCGGTCAACGGACGCGAGGCCGGCGGTGGGGGACCCTGGAGCATCGTCCAGAGCTCGTCGAGAACTCGCTCGTCGCCGGGGTCGGTGAGGAGGAGCCAGCGGCTGCCGGCCCCCAGCAGGACGCCGTCGCCCGCGACGTACCGGGTCTCCTCGACCACGCCGTCCTCCCCTCGCATCGCGCACCAGACTGCCACGGACGTGGGCCGTCCACCGGCAGAATGCAGACCATTGTGGCGAACGTCGGCCGCACCGCCGAAACGCAGGGACCATGTGAGCCCGCGAGTCTCGCCCAACGTGCGTGCGGGGACGAACCGTGTCGTACCCTAATCGCGCACTGGGGGGCACGGGACGAGGGGGAAGCGTGGCGCTACGGGGGTTCGTGCGTCGTCATCGTGCTGCCATCGCGTCCAACACCGCCCTGGTGCTCGCCGCGGGTGCCGTGCTCGGCTACGCGGTCTCTGCGGACGGCTACCGCAGCCACCGCACCGAGCTCAACGACGGTGGGATCTGGGTCACCAAGTCCGACAAGGGCTATTTCGGCCGGGTCAACAAGCCCATCGGGCGGCTGGACGGCGCCATCTACCTGGAGTCGGACGCGGACCTGGACGTCGTCCAGGACGGCGCCGCCGTCGCCGGGATCGACCGTCGGGCCGGCCGGATGGTCGGGATCGATCCCGCGGGCCTGGTGCTCACCGACGGTGCCGCCGCGGCACTGCCCGACGGCGCGCAGGTCCAGATGCGGGGCGGCACCCTGGCCAGTCTGGACCCGAGCTCCGGGGCGGTGTGGGGCTCGCGCTACGACCCGCAGGTCGGCACGCCGCTGGTCGGGGCCATCGATCAGCAGTCCGACCCGCTCGCGAAGGTCGGCAAGGCGGCGGCGCTCGCCGTCTCCACCTCCGGCACGGTGTACGTCGTTTCGGTGGACAAGGCGCGGCTGGCCACCTGGCACCCCGACGGGGCGGAGCTCGCAGATCCTGTCACCGAGGGTCTGCCCCGGGCGGCCGGCGAGCCCGGTGCCCTGACGGTGGTGGGGGACACCCCGGTGAGCCTCGACGCCGCGACCGGAGCGGTGGTCGCTCTCCAGGAGGAGGGCGTCTCGGCCACCGTCCCGACCGGCGGAGTGCTCCAGCAGCCGGGACCCGGTGCCGCCGACGTCCTGGTAGCCGCCCGCGGCGGGCTCACCTCCGTCGACCTGACCACGGGACGGAGCACCACGCTCGTCGAGGACGTGTCCGGCCGACCGGCCGAGCCCGTCCGCCTCGGCGCCTGCTCGTACGCCGCGTGGTCCGGTGGGCCCGGCTACGTCGCGACCATCTGCGGGGACGACGAGCCGGTGGTGGCCACGCTCACCGAGGACGCGACCGACCTGGTCTTCCGCGTCAACCGTGGCGAGGTCGTGCTCAACGACCGCGCCAGCGGTGCGGTCTGGGACCTCGACGCCGACGAGCCCCAGAAGATCGACAACTGGGAGGCGTTCACCAGCACCCGCAAGGTGCGCGACAAGGAGACCGAGGACGAGCAGCAGTCCCAGGGTGACACCCGCCCGCCGCAGGCCAAGGCCGACGACTTCGGGGCGCGTGCGGGTCGGACCAGCGTGCTGCACCCGCTCGACAACGACTCGGCGCCCGAGGGACGGCTGCTGGCCATCCGGGGCGTGGACAAGCCCACGATGCCGGGTGCGAAGGTCGGCATCAGCCCCGACCGGCAGACCTTGCAGATCTCGCTCCCGGCCGACGCCCGGGGCGTGGCGACGTTCGAGTACTACATCGACGACGGACGCAACCTGAGCGGGCATGCCACGGTCTCGGTGCGCGTGCGTGCCGCCGACGTCAACGCCGCACCCACGCTGCGCGAGGGGTTCGAGCCTCGCACCTGGCGGGTCCCGGCCGGCGGCTCGGTCGAGGTGCCCGTGCTGCCGGACTGGCGAGACCACGACGACAGCGACCCGTTGCTGCTGGAGTCGGCCAAGATCGTGACCCAGGGCGAGAGCGGCGCCACGGCCCGCTCCACCAACCACGGCAGGGTGCGGTTCACCGCCCCCAGGCGGGGCGGGGAGGTGCGCGTCGACTACGCCGTCTCCGACGGCCTGTCCGCGCCGGTGACCAAGTCCCTGCAGTTCGCGGTGCAGGACAAGTTCGAGCAGACCACCTACCCGGCGGTGGCCGCCCCTGACGTGGTCAGCGGAGAGGTAGGCAAGCCGATCATCGTGCGCCCGCTGGCCAACGACCTGCCGGGCAGCGACCCCTCCACCCCCGAGGCCGAGCTGGCCCTGGGCGGCAAGATCCCCGACCAGGCCGGCATCCGGATCCGCACCGACACCAACGCCGGCGTGGTCCGCGTGGACGCCGACAAGGCCGGCACCTACCTGCTCGACTACCAGGCGGCCTACGGCAACGCCGCCTTCGCCCGGGGCAAGATCCGCGTCGACGTGGTCCAGCCGCCGCCCAGGCCCGAGGACCCGGTGGCGATGCCCGACACCCTCACGCTCTACGGACAGGCGGCCGCGACCGTCGACGTCCTGGCCAACGACGTGGACCCGGCGGGCGGCATCCTGGTGGTCCAGCGCGCCCGGGCCGACCGCCCCGACCAGGTCGACGTGGCGATCGTGGACGGGCGCTGGCTGCGGATCTCGGCTCGTCAGGGGCAGCTGTCCAGCGCCCAGGTGGTGCGCTACACGATCAGCAACGGCGCCTCCTCGGGCGTCTCCGGCGAGGTCCTGGTCTCCCAGCGGCCACAGCCCGAGGACAACACGCCCGTCACCGCGCCGGACCGGGCGGTGGTGCGGGCCGGCTCGGTGGTGGTGCACCCGGTCCTGGACAACGACTTCAGCCCGTCGGGCGACCCGCTGCAGCTGGTCGGGGACGCCGTGCAGGGAGCCCCGGGACAGCTCGAGGTGCTGGCCCCGGCGGACTACAAGGGCAGCGCCGGTGCGGCGTACGTCTCGGGGCGCGTGATCCGCTACGTGGCACCCACCGACGTCAAGGAGCGCGAGGCCTTCTCGGTCCCCTACATCGCGCAGAACTCGACCGGCGAGACCGCCCAGGGGCGGCTCAACCTGGTCGTGGTGCCCGCCGGAGGTCCGAACACCGCGCCCGAGGCGCCCACCCTCGAGGGTCGGATGGTCGCGGGGGACACGCTGCGCCTGCGTCTGCCCGGCACGGGGGTCGACCCGGACGGCGACTCCGTCGTCATCACCGGCATTGCCTCACCCCCGGGACTGGGCCGGGTCATCGGGTTCGGCGCCAACTCCCTGGAGTTCCAGGCCTACCCGGACACGGCCGGGTCGGAGGAGTTCAGCTACACGGTGATGGACTCCCGAGGTGCCGCGGCCACCGGCACCGTGCGGGTGGCCGTGGTGCGTGCCAGTGCGCCGCAGCCTCCGGTGGCGGTGCCGGACGCGATCACCACCGCGCCCGGGGCCACCGCTCGTCTCGACGTGCTCGCCAACGACCAGATCGGTGCCGCCGACAACGTCACCATCGAGCTGGTGGACCCCCCGCAGGGCGTCTCCCTGGAGTCCGAGATCGGGCCGGTGGTCATCGAGGCGCCCGAGGCCGCCGGCGCCGACGTGGTCGAGGTCGTCTACGTGCTGAGCAACGGGATCGACGAGTCGCGGGCGAGCGCCACCCTGGCCACGATCGAGGGCTACAACAACCCGCCCATCGTGTACGACGCCTACGGCAGCGCCGACGACAGCGACGCGGTGCGGGTGAACCTCCTCGCCTCGGACGGGGAGCGCGCCGCAGCCTACGACCCAGACGGCGCCGAGGAGGACCTCCAGGTCACCGAGGTGTACGCCGACCCCGCGATCTACCAGCGCAAGGGCAACGTGCTCACGGTCCAGCGGGGCGAGGAGCCCCGGGTGGTCCCGTTCCGCGTCGAGGACGCGGCCGGCGGGGTGGCCTCGGCCTCCCTGTTCGTCCCGGCGACGGGCAGCGGCCGGCCCTACCTGCGCGAGGGAGCCTCCATCGACCTGGACGCCGGCAAGACCTCCAAGCACAAGCTCGGCGACTTCATCGCCAGCCCGACGGGCGGCGCGGTGGAGATCATCGGGCAGAACCGGATCTGGTCCTCGCCACGCACCCAGCTGACAGCGCGCAGCACCGGAGCCCAGGGCTTCGAGATCTCCGCGAAGGAGGACTACCGGGGTCCCGCGGCCGTTCTGGTCGAGGTCGTCCCTCGGCTCGAGGAGGACGGGACGGAGGACAGCGGCAGCCAGCAGCCCACGCTCATCACGATCCCGGTGCAGGTCGGTAGCGACAAGCCGGACCTGGAGTGCCCGACGACGCCGTTCGAGGTCGCCCAGGCCGACTCGATCTCCATCGACATCCAGTCGGTGTGCTACGTGTGGACCGCCGACCCGGCCGACCTGGTCGGGCTCGACTACACCGTGGAGTGGGCCAGCGAGGCCTCCGGCGTCAGCCTGGCCAACGACGGCGGCCCGGCGGTGCGGATCGCGGCCGCCGGTGAGGCGCGCGCCGGCTCGGAGGCTCGGATCACGGTCCGCGCCGGGAAGAGCGACCCCCAGACCCTCACCGTCCAGGTGGTGCGGGCCCCGTCGCCCTCCCTGGCCACCATTCCCGTCCCGGACATGCGACCCGGCACCAGCAAGGAGATCGACCTGGCGCGCTACCTCAAGCCGGGCGTCTCCGACGCCGACCCGCGGATCCTGGGGGTTCGCAGGGTCTCGGGCACCTCGGTGCAGGCCACCTCGTCCGGCTCGATGCTGCGGTTGAGCTCCCCGAAGGGAGCGCGGGGTCGGACCGAGCTGAGCGTCGAGATGACCGACGTCGCCGGCGACCCGGGCCCCGAGCGCCGGGTCACGGGACGCATCAGCATCGAGGTCCTCGACGTGCCGAGCGTGCCGGGGGCGCCGCAGGACATCAGCGTCCGCGACCGGGCGATCCGGCTCAGCTGGAGGCCGTCGGAGCCCCAGGGGGCACCCATCGACTACTACGAGGTGCGCGCCGTCAACGGCGGGGGAGGCACTCAGCGGTTCCGCACCAACGGAGGCGACTTCAAGGTCCCCACCAACGGCAAGCAGTACTCCTTCCAGGCCCGCGCCCACAACAA
Organism: Nocardioides sp. 616; assembly: GCF_002930065.1. NCBI lineage: Bacteria > Bacillati > Actinomycetota > Actinomycetes > Propionibacteriales > Nocardioidaceae > Nocardioides > Nocardioides sp. 616. The sequence goes on from NZ_POAG01000012.1 coordinate 57,454, forward strand.
GGTGGGCTTCTCCGACTGGAGCGAGCGCTCCCGGTCCGCGGTGGCCGACATCGCTCCGGGGCGGGTGCCGTGGATCCGTCAGACGAGCCGGGGCGACAAGACCATGACGATCAGCTGGGGCGCGCCGCGCACCCAGACCTCGGAGATCCTCATGTACTACCTCACCTGGCCCGGCGGCAGCGCCGACGTGCCTGGTGACCTGAAGAGCTACGTCGTCCCCAACCTGGACAACAACAAGACCTACGTCTTCTCCATCCGCGCCCGGAACAAGGCCGACACCTCCGAGCCGCGGGTCTCCGAGCCCTTCCAGTCCCTGGGCACACCGCCGACCCCGTCGGGTCTGCGGCACACCGACCAGCAGACCGGCAAGAGCAGCACGGCGGTGCTCCTGCAGTGGAACGCCGTGCTCCCGGAGGGGCCGGGCCCCACGACGTACTCGGTCTCGGCCCGGGTCGCCGGCGGCGCCCCGGTGGTGCTGCCCGGCTGCTCGCGGATCGAGGCGAACTCGTGCCGCCAGTTCGACGTGCCCTACGACGGCCGCGCCTGGGAGTACACCGTCCAGGCGCACAACGCCGGCGGCAACACCTCGCCGGTCAGCGTCCCGGTGGTGTTCGAGGCGATCGGCGTCCCGTCGGCCTGGGGCGACTGGACCGGCTCGCCCACCGGCAAGGACAACGAGCTCGTGCTGTCCTACACCGTGCCGGAGGCACGAGGTGCGGTCAGCCAGGTCTCCGTGCTGGTGAACGGGGTGGTGACCGGGTCCTGGAACGAGACCGGTGCCCGCAGCCGCACCATCAACGTCCCGGACAACGCCAACGCGCACGCGGTCTCTCTGCGCCTGTGCAACGAGAACGCGGCGAACGTCGGATGCGCCACCAGCGGCACCAAGTACCTCCAGAGCTACGGCCGGCTGCAGTCCCAGCACCTCAACCGGCCGGTGGTGGGCGCGGTGTCGGGCAAGACGATCAACTTCAGCGTCGCCGGCTCGGGCAACGGGCGCCCGGTCGTCTTGCGGGTCTCGGTCAGCGACGGCCAGCAGGTACTGCTCGACACCAGCCGCAGCCTCGGCGCTGGGAACTTCAACGAGGGCTTCAGCGTGAACACCGCCGACTTCGAGCAGGGCGTCGAAATAAACGCCAGCCTCTTCGACCCCCAGGTCGGTCGCGGCGACCTCAGCAGTAGTCAGAGCGCGAAGTCGGCAGCACCTCCGCCTCCGACGATCAACCTGTCGCGCCAGCAGTGCTCCGACGACGCCAGCACCGGTCTGCCGGACTGCAGCGACAAGGGCGCCGAGGACGGGTGCACGGTCCCCAGCTGCGGGTTCCTCGTCATCACGACCCCGGACATGTACAGGGACTTCAACTGCACCATCGAGAACTCCACCGGCGGCGGCAGGACGCATCGCTTCTACCTGCTCAAGGACGGGCCGGTGTACATCACCAACCTGCTCTACCTCTCGGGCTACGTGACCGTGTCGTGTGATGAGGTCCTTGGCAACCGGGCCGCCGGAGCCACCACCTGGGAATGGAAATGACAGTGCGCCACCTCGACTCAGAGCACCTCAACGCAGAGCAAGGAACACCATGACGATCGCCGCCGAACAGGCCGAGTGGTTCCGCAAGACCTTCGACCAGCTGACCGACAACATGGAGAAGGCCGTGCTCGGCAAGCGCCACGTGGTCCGGCTGGCGCTCACCTGCCTGCTCTCGGAGGGGCACATCCTGCTCGAGGACGTCCCCGGCACCGGCAAGACGATGCTGGCGCGCGCGTTGGCCAACACGGTCCAGGGGAGCCACGCCCGGATCCAGTTCACCCCCGACCTGCTGCCCTCCGACGTCACCGGGGTCACGGTCTACGACCAGCACCAGGGGACCTTCCAGTTCCACCCCGGCCCGATCTTCCACACCATCGTGCTGGCCGACGAGATCAACCGGGCCTCGCCCAAGACGCAGTCGGCGCTGTTGGAGGTGATGGAGGAGGGCCGGGTCACCGTGGACGGCGTCCCGCACTCGGTGGGCCGCCCGTTCCTGGTGATCGCCACCCAGAACCCCATCGAGCAGGCCGGGACCTACCGCCTGCCCGAGGCGCAACTGGACCGGTTCCTGATGAAGACCTCGCTGGGCTACCCGGACCGGGCCGCGACCATCGAGCTGCTCGTCAACGCCAAGGTGCGCGACCGCGCCTCGCTGGTCACCCCGGTGATCACGGCCGAGACGATCGCCCAGATGAGCGGTCTCGCCGACGAGGTGTACGTCGACCCGGCGGTGGTGGGCTACGTGGCGGAGCTGGCGGAGGAGTCGCGCCGTCAGCCGCACGTCAAGCTCGGCCTCTCGCCCCGGGGGTGCCTGGCCTTCGTCCGGGTGGCCAAGACCTGGGCGGCCGCCGACGGGCGCGACCACGTCGTGCCCGACGACATCAAGGAGCTGGCCGAGCCGGTCCTGAGCCACCGGCTGCTGCTCGACGCCGAGGCCCAGTTCAGCGGGGTGAGCGTGGAGACCGTCATCAGTCGCCTGCTCGACGCGGTCTCGCCGCCCACCGACCGGGTGGCCTGAGGTCGGCATGTCGGAGGTGGGTGTGGAGCAGCTGCGAGAGCGGGCCCGGGTGGCTCTGGGGGTGGTCCGGCCGGTCGGCTGGACGATCCTCGGCCTCGGCCTGGCCTCGGGAGCGGCGGCCCAGGCTGCGGGCTGGCGCGAGCTGGCGGTGCTGTCGGCCGCCTGCTTCCTGCTGCTGCTGCTCACCTGGCCCTTCCTGCTGGGGCGCACCAGCGTGCGGGTCGACCTGCGCCTCGAGCCCGAGCGCGTCACCGCGGGACAGTCGGTTGCCGCGGGCGTGGTGGTCACCAACGTGGCCAGCACTCGTCTGGTGCCCACCACCTTGGAGGTGCCGGTCGGCTCCACCGTGCACCGCTATGCGCTGGGGGCCCTGGCTCCCCAGGTCAGCGACGAGGAGTCCTTCACCATCCGGACCGAGCGCCGAGGAGTGATCGCGGTGGGCCCCGCCACCACGCGCCGTGGCGACCCGTTGGGCATCTTCTCCCGGGACATGGTGTGGACGCCGCGACGCGAGGTGCTCGTGCGTCCGCCCCTGGTGCCGCTGGAGTCGCTCGGTGCCGGACTGCTGCGAGACCTCGAGGGTGTCTCCACCGATGCGGTGAGCCAGAGCGACCTGGCCTTCCACGCGCTGCGCGAGTACGCGCCGGGCGACGACCTGCGCCACATCCACTGGCGCTCGAGCGCCAAGGTGATGGCCTCCACCGGGGAGGCCGCGCTGCTGGTGCGGCAGTACCTCGACACCCGACGCAGCCACGCGACCCTGGTGGTCGACGACCGCCCCTCGGTGTGGGGGGACCAGGAGGAGTTCGAGGTCGCCATGGCGGTGACGGCCTCCATCGCCGTGCGCGCCGCCACCGACGACTTCGACGTCACGTTCGTCTGCGGCGCCGAGGCCTCCGCCGGCGGTGACGCGCACCTGGCCCTGGACTCGGTGTGCCGCGCCGACTTCGGCACCGCCGGCATCGTCGCGACGGCCCGCCGTGCTGTGGCGGTGGCACCCGAGACCAGCCTCGCCTTCTTCGTCACCGGGTCGGCCGGCACGTTCTCCGACGTCCAGCGTGCGGCCGCGGCGTTCCCGCCCGAGGTGCGGCGCCTGGCGGTGCTGGTGGAGCCCGGCAGCACCAGCCGCGTCACCGAGGCCGGGGGCATGCCGGTGCTGCACCTGGCTCGCAAGCAGGACCTGGGCGCCGTCCTGCGCTGGAGCCTGCGATGAGCGCCGGGGGGACCACGACCCGCAACCGGGTCCGGCGTGACTGGCCCCGGGGCGCGCAGTGGGTGGACCTCGCGCTGCTCGTGGTGCTGCTGGGGCTGGCGTTGTCCGGTCTGGGCTCGTCCTTCACCGGCTGGGGCTACGCGCTCGTGGGCACGCTGGGCGTGCTGCTCGGGGTCGCCTCGACGTTGGTGGTGCGCGCCTACCGCCTGCCGCTGGTGGCCGCGGTCGTGCTGCTGGTCGCGATCTTCTTCCTGCTGGGTGGGCCGTTGACGCTGCGCTCGAGGGGGGACACCGCCTACGTCCCGGGCCCCGGGACGCTGGGCGAGCTGGTCGACCAGGTGCTCTTCGGGTGGAAGGACATGCTGACCACTCTGCCGCCCGTCGACGGCGACGGTCCGCTGCTGGTGCTGCCGTGGGCCCTGGGGCTCGCGGGCGGCCTGCTGGGAGCCTGGGTGCTGTTCGTCCGCACCAGCCGGTCCTGGGTGACCGCCGTGCTGCCGGTGCTGGTCGCCTCGGCGGTGCTGCTGGTGGTGATCCTGGTCGGGGTCCAGCACCCCTCTTCGCTGCTCCTGCAGGGCGCGGGCTTCGCCGCGGTGGCCCTGGGCTGGCTGGCGCTGCGGGAGCGGCGGGAGAGTGCCAGCGTGCGCGGGGGACGACGTACCCCGGTCCGGGCGGCGGCCGGTGTCGCGGTGCTCGCGGTGGCTGCCTCAGCGGCGATCCCGGTGGCGAACGCGGTGCTGGGCGACGACGCGGAGCGGGTGGTGCTGCGCGACCACGTCACGCCCCCCTTCGACATCGGGCGCTACCCCTCGCCCCTGGCCTCGTTCCGCAACTACGTCGACCTCAAGGGACGCAAGGAGCCGCTCAACGTCCACGACCGGGAGCTGCTCCGGGTCACGGGCGCGGCGCCGGGCACCCGGATCCGCCTCGCCGCCCTGGACGCCTGGGACGGCCTGGTCTACGGGGCCACCAACGACCCCCTGGCCGACGAGGGCGGCGACGGGTTCCAGCGGGTCTCCTCGGTGATCGACAACCCGATGGCCGGCGACCGGGTCGAGGTCCGGGTGACCGTGGGCGAGGGCTACTCCGGGGTGTGGCTGCCGACGGTGGGCGGGCTGCAGTCGATGCGGTTCGAGCGCGGTGACGCCGACGGCAAGAAGGAGACGTTCCGCTACAACCTGGCCACCTCCACCGCGGTGGTGCCCGGCGGCGTGCACCCCGGGGACGTCTACTCCTTCGAGGCGGTGCTGCCCGACGACGAGGTCACCCCGGACTCGACGCCCTCCTCGCTGGTCCGGGCACCGGGGGAGAACACCGGCTTCCTGGACCGGGTCCGCGACAAGTGGACCGAGGACGCGACCACGCCGATGGCCCGGGTGTTCGCGGTGGCCAAGCGGCTGCGCACCGAGGGTCGCTACTCCGACGGGGTGCGCAAGGCCGAGCGCAGCTACTTCCCCGGACACGGTCTGAAGCGGCTCTCGGACGGGTTCGTCAACGCTGACCCGATGGTGGGCAACGACGAGCAGTACGCCGCGGCGATGGCGCTGCTGGCCAACAAGCTGGGCGTCCCGGCCCGGGTCGTGCTCGGAGCGGTGCTGGACGAGGACGGCGTCGTGGAGGGTCGCGACGTCCAGGCCTGGGTCGAGCTCCGGGTCGCCGACGGCTCGTGGCGCACCCTGCCGACCGAGGAGTTCATGTCCGACCGCCCGCCCTCGGAGCAGCAGCCGCAGACCCGGGAGCCGATGAGCGGCACCGTGGTGCCACCCCCGGCGCCGGTCCCGCCGCCGTCCGACCTGGGGGAGGCCGCCGCGTCCGACCTGCGCGCCCGGATGCAGCAGGAGGAGAAGGAGGAGAAGGAGGACGAGGAGAAGTCCACCGGCCTCCCCGCGTGGGTGGGCTTCGTGGCCCGCTACGTCGGCCTGCCGCTGCTGCTGGTGGGCGCGCTGCTCGGCTCGGTCATCGGAGCCAAGGCCTGGCGGCGGCGTCGCCGCCGGAGCACTCCGGCGACGTCCGCCCGGTTCGTGGGGGCCTGGCGTGAGCTGGTGGACCATGCCCGCGACCTCGGGCAGCCGGTCCCGCTGGGGCCCACGGTCACCCGGCGCGAGCAGTCCGGCGCCATCGACTCCGCCCGCGCGCCTGCGCTCGCCCGTCGTGCCGACGGCTTCGTCTTCGGACCCACGGTGCCGTTGGAGGACGAGGCCGCGGACTTCTGGGCCGTCGTCGACGAGGAGCGGCGTACCATGAGCCAGGGCGTGGGCCGACGGGCCCGGATCCTGGCCGCGATCAGCCCGGTGACCCTCTTCCCCGGGGCAGGACGGCGCCGCCGCCGGAGGTGATTAGGGGTTTCCCGCCCGAAGCCACTAAACTGGCGTGTCGGCCCAACGTGGGCATGCTTGTCGGCCACTCGCGGCTGCCCGGGCAACGTGCGATCCGCTCCTCGGAGCAGTTCTGCGTGCTTGGGATGAGGTGGTTGAACAGCTGTCCACGAGGTCCACCCGCTCACGCGGGAGGTTCCCGGGTCACCCGCACGGCACCCGTCGTACGGCGCAGCAAACGGTAGACAACGTTTCGACAGATTGTGGAGGACATGCCGAAGAAAGAAGGCGTGATCGAGCTCGAGGGCACCATCACTGAGGCCCTGCCGAATGCCATGTTCCGGGTCGAGTTGAGCAACGGACACAAGGTGCTCGCCCACATCAGCGGAAAGATGCGTCAGCACTACATCCGCATCCTTCCCGAGGATCGCGTGGTGGTGGAGCTTTCTCCGTACGACCTCACGCGTGGTCGCATCGTCTACCGCTACAAGTAACCAGCCACCCAGAAAGGCCCTCCAAGTGAAGGTCAAGCCCAGCGTCAAGGCGATCTGCGACAAGTGCAAGGTCATCCGTCGCCACGGTCGCGTCATGGTCATCTGCGACAACCCCCGCCACAAGCAGCGCCAGGGCTGAGGTGGGCGGCCCTCGGGTCGTCCTCGCAGGAGAACTGAACAACAGCAAGAACATCAATCAACGTGTTAGCTAGCTGGGCGCCACGTCCAGCGAATCACCTCCGGAGCAGCGGCCGGAGCCCGGTTTCGCCAGGTCACCACGATCTGGGAGAGGCGCCGGGACGCGACACGACAGACACCGCAGCGGACTACCGAAGGGAACGCCAGACACATGGCTCGCCTCGTTGGTGTTGACCTCCCGCGCGACAAGCGCATCGAGATCGCACTCACCTACATCTACGGCATCGGCCGTACCCGTGCCCAGCAGCTCCTCGCCACGACCGGGGTCGACCCGAACGCGCGCGTGCACACGCTGGGCGACGAGGAGCTGGTCAAGCTCCGCGACGAGATCGAAGCCAACTTCAAGATCGAGGGTGACCTCCGTCGCGAGGTCCAGGCCGACATCCGCCGCAAGATCGAGATCGGCAGCTACCAGGGTCGTCGCCACCGCATGGGCCTCCCGGTCCGCGGCCAGCGCACCAAGACCAACGCGCGTACCCGCAAGGGCCCCAAGCGCACCGTCGCCGGCAAGAAGAAGGCCAAGTGATCCTGGGCTGACGCCCTCGTCACCGCCGACTTTCTCGAACTCACCAGACCAGCTACCTCAGGAGAACTGAATGCCTCCCAAGAGCCGTGCCACCAAGGTACGTCGCAAGGAGAAGAAGAACGTCGCTCAGGGCGAAGCCCACATCAAGAGCACGTTCAACAACACCATCGTCACCATCACCGACCCGACCGGCGCGGTCATCTCGTGGGCCTCTGCCGGCACCGTCGGCTTCAAGGGCTCGCGCAAGTCGACCCCGTTCGCTGCCCAGATGGCCGCCGAGGCCGCTGGTCGCCGGGCGCAGGAGCACGGCATGAAGAAGATCGACGTCTTCGTCAAGGGCCCGGGCTCGGGCCGCGAGACGGCGATCCGGTCCCTGGGTGCCATCGGCCTCGAGGTCGGCACCATCCAGGACGTCACGCCCGCCCCCCACAACGGCTGCCGCCCGCCCAAGCGCCGTCGCGTCTGAGCACCAGAGACTAAGGAGACCTTCTAATGGCCCGTTACATCGGTCCCATGACCAAGAAGTCGCGCCGTCTCGGTGTCGACCTCGTCGGTGGTGACGCAGCTTTCGAGCGTCGCCCCTACCCGCCCGGCCAGCACGGCAAGGGCCGCATCAAGGAGAGCGAGTACCTCCTCCAGCTGCGCGAGAAGCAGAAGGCCCGCTTCTCGTACGGCATCCTGGAGCGTCAGTTCCACAAGTACTACGTCGAGGCATCGCGTCGCCAGGGCAAGACCGGCGACAACCTGCTCCAGCTCCTGGAGTGCCGCCTGGACAACGTGGTCTACCGCGCCGGCTTCGCTCGCACCCGCCGTCACGCCCGCCAGCTGGTCGTGCACGGTCACTTCAAGGTGAACGGCCGCAAGGTCGACATCCCCTCGTTCCAGGTCAGCGCCCACGACGTCATCGACGTGCGCGAGAAGTCCCTGGAGATGACCCCGTTCATCGTGGCTCGCGAGACCCACGGCGAGCGCGTCGTCCCCGCCTGGCTCGAGGCCATCCCGACCCGGATGCGCATCCTGGTGCACCAGATCCCGACCCGGGCCCAGATCGACGTCCCGGTCACGGAGCAGCTGATCGTCGAGTTCTACTCGAAGAAGTAAACCGATGACCCGGTGGTCGCGCCTCGCCAGGGGGCGGCCACCGGGCCACGGCGTCGCAAGTCCTCCTCGACACCGCAGTTCGGGCCCGTCAAATGGTGGGTGGGTCCGGAAAGGAAAATTAAGTGCTTATCGCTCAGCGCCCGACCCTGTCGGAAGAGTCCGTTGACGAGTTCCGCTCGAGGTTCGTGATCGAGCCGCTCGAGCCCGGCTTCGGCTACACGCTCGGCAACTCGCTGCGTCGTACCCTGCTCTCCTCCATCCCGGGGGCGGCCGTGACCAGCATCAAGGTCGACACCGTCCTCCACGAGTTCTCCACGATCGAGGGCGTCACCGAGGACGTCACCGAGATCATCCTCAACCTCAAGGGTCTGGTCGTCTCCTCGGAGCACGACGAGCCCGTCACGATGTACCTGCGCAAGTCCGGTGCCGGTGACGTCACCGCCGCCGACATCGCGCCGCCCGCTGGTGTCGAGGTGCACAACCCCGAGCTCCGCATCGCCACGCTGTCCGACAAGGGCAAGCTGGAGATGGAGCTCGTCGTCGAGCGTGGCCGCGGCTACGTCTCCGCGGTGCAGAACAAGGGTGCCGACAACGAGATCGGCCGGATGCCGGTCGACTCCATCTACAGCCCGGTGCTGAAGGTGACCTACAAGGTCGAGGCCACCCGTGTCGAGCAGCGCACCGACTTCGACAAGCTCGTCATCGACGTCGAGACCAAGCCGTCGATCCGTCCCCGCGACGCGATCGCCTCGGCCGGCAAGACCCTGGTCGAGCTCTTCGGCCTGGCGCGTGAGCTCAACGTCGAGGCCGAGGGCATCGACATCGGCCCGTCGCCGGTCGACGAGCAGCTGGCCGCGGACCTCGCCCTCCCGGTCGAGGACCTGCAGCTGACGGTCCGTTCCTACAACTGCCTCAAGCGCGAGGGCATCCACACCGTGGGTGAGCTCATCTCGCGCTCGGAGCAGGACCTGCTCGACATCCGCAACTTCGGTGCCAAGTCCATCGACGAGGTCAAGGCCAAGCTCGTCGAGATGGGTCTGTCCCTCAAGGACAGCGCCCCCGGCTTCGACCCGCACGCCGCGCTCGCCGCCTACAGCGACGACGACGACGACGCGTTCGTCGAGGACGAGCAGTACTGATCCCCGCAACCCCATCTGCTCCGGTACCTGGTACGGCCGGAGAGAAATGAGAAACAGCTATGCCTACGCCCAAGAAGGGTAAGCGCCTCGGCGGTAGCCCCGCCCACCAGCGCCTCATCCTGGCGAACCTGGCCACGGCCCTGTTCGAGCACGGCCGGATCACCACCACCGAGGCCAAGGCGCGCGTCCTGCGCCCGCACGCCGAGAAGCTGATCACCAAGGCGAAGCGTGGCGACCTGCACAACCGTCGTGAGGTCCTCAAGACCATCCGCGACAAGTCGGTCGTCCACCAGCTCTTCACCGAGATCGGCCCGTCGTTCGCCGAGCGTCCGGGTGGCTACACCCGGATCACCAAGATCGGTCCCCGCAAGGGCGACAACGCGCCGATGGCCGTGATCGAGCTGGTGACCGAGGCGTACTCCCCGAAGGCTCCCTCGACCAAGAAGACCGAGGCCGCTGCGGCTCCGGTCGAGGCCGAGGAGACCCCCGCGGAGGAGACCGAGACCAACGAGGCCGCTCCGGCCGAGGTCGAGGCCGAGGGCGTCGACGGTGAGACCGAGGTGGTCTCGACCGAGAACGGCGACGCCGACACCGCCGAGGCACAGTCCACCGAGGACGCCGAGGTCAAGGAGTAACACTCCGCCACCTCGTTCCACGAGAGCCCGTCACCTGTTAGGTGACGGGCTCTCGTGCTGCTCCGACTTCCGCCCAGGTACCGCCGGATGGTCAGCGGGGCCAGCGGTCCGTGACGAGTCGCACGGCGTCCGAGACCTGGATCCCCAGGCGCCGGCACTGAGCGACGAACTCGTCCGCCGCCTGTACGGCGCCTGCGCCGGCGGCTGCCGCGCTGCCGCGCACCACCGTGCCGTGCCGGCCGCGGGTCTCGACCACCCCGTCCGCCTCGAGCTCCTTGTAGACCCGGGCGGCAGTGTTGACGGCGAGGCCGAGCTGGTCGGCCAGGGCGCGCACGGTCGGCAGGCGGGTGCCCGGTGCCAGCTCACCGGACGCGACCTTGCCCGCGATCTGGCGACGCACCTGCTCGAAAGGCGGCTCGGGATCGTCGCGGTCCACGTGGGCCAGCGGAGTTTCGGTCATGGAGACGAGTATGGCGCTGGACTCTCGCGGCGCCAGCGGCGAGCATCGCGTCCATGGAACAGGTGCTGGTGGTGGGGGAGTCCCTGGTCGACGTGGTACGCCGTCCCGGTGAGGAGCCGCGCGAGCTGCCCGGGGGCAGCGCTGCCAATGCAGCGGTGGCGCTGGCGCGGTTGGGGCTTCAGGTCAGCATGGTCACCGCGCTCGGTCCTGATGGCAGGGGCCGGCTGCTCCACGACCACCTGGCGCGGGAGGGTGTCGGCTGGGCGAACGATCCGTTCTCCCTGGACCGGACCGCGAGCGCCGAGGCGACGATCGGGGAGGACGGGTCCGCGGCGTACGACTTCGACGTGGTCTGGCGGCTGGCCGAGGTGCCCGCCGGCCCGACGGCCGACGTCATGCTGGTCAGCTCGTTCGCACCCGTGCTGGAGCCGGGAGCCACGCAGGTGCGTGAGCTCGTGGCCCGAGTCGGGGCGGCGGTGCCGGTGGTCTACGACGTGAACGCCCGCCCGGGCATCACCGGAGCCGGCGACCCGCTGCTCCGGGCGGTACGGGCGATGGTCGCCCAGTCCGACGTGGTGAAGGCCTCGGACGAGGACCTCGGGGTCCTGATGCCCGGGCTGGACCCGGTGACGGCGGCCCGCCGGCTGCTGTCACCGGCGGCGAAGGGCGGGCAGGGCGCCGCGGCGGTGGTGGTGACCCTCGGGGGACGCGGGGCGATGTGGGTGGACCGGGACCGGGTCGTCGACGCCCCGGGGTCGCCGGTGGAGGTGTCGGACACCATCGGCGCGGGTGACACCTTCGGTGCCGCCCTGGCGGCGACCCTGATCCGCTCCGGCGCACTGGAGGGACGGCGCCCGGGCCCGTGCGGAGCGCGGTTCGAGCTTGCCGACGACCGGCTGCTCGAGCTGATGCGGTGGGCGGGGCTCGCCGCGGCGGTCACCGTGTCGCGCCCCGGGGCGGACCCGCCGTACCTGGCGGAGCTGCCTCCGCTGGAGCGATAGGCGTCCGGCCGCCGCGCAGCCTGGTGCCGCCCAGGTCCGCCACCTCCCCGGCCAGGTACCCCTCACGCATCCCTGAGCCGGACAGCGAGCGCGCTCGGGCCCGCCCGGCGGTGGGGTAGGCGTCGCGCAGCGCCTGCGCGACCTCCGAGGACCTGTCAGCCAGGACCAGCCCCGTCGAGCGTCCGTCGTGGCTGGTGCGTCCGGTGGCCTGGGTCTGGGCCCGCGACTCCGCCTCGGCCAGGCGCCGCGAGACCGACATCCGGAACCCGGCCTGCCACGACCGGCGGAAGGCCGCCTTGTGCTCCCACGGGGGCACCGGGGTGTGGGCCAGCCGGTGCGTGGACTGCATGAGCAGGCTGGTGAAGAGCAGGTCGGTGCGGGTCAGGTCGGACTCGTGCCCGAAGAGGTGCACCGAGTGCTCGGTCGGCCCCTCGGTCACCGGTCGGGTCCGCAGCACGGCCTGGCAGCGCAGCCGGTTGGCGATGTCGCAGAGCAGCTGCGCCTTGTCCCGGGCGTAGGGAGCGTCCAGGGCCACCACCCGGTCCGCCACCCGGTCGCTCCCCGGGTGGTCCGCGGAGAGCAGGGCGGCGTCGATCCCGTAGTCGGCGATGAGCTGGGCGGCCTTGGCCGTGTAGGTCTCGGACTCCTCCGGGCTGGCGGCGGGGTCCTCGGCCTTGGCCAGCAGCTTGCGGATCTTGGCGAGCATGTGGGTCTGCGACATCGGTGCTCCGGGCGGTGGCGGGGGATCGGGAGACCCAGGGTGTCAGCGCCCACCGACTCAAGGGTCCCCGCCCTCCACAGGCTCGCCACCCCGCGAGCCCTGTGCACAGGGCGAGGGCGCCCAGCCCGGGTCGCGGCCGATGAACGCGACCAGCCGGTCCTGTGCGGAGGAGTCGTCGGCGACCGACTGGGCCGTGCCGAACTGCCCGGACTGCCGGATCGCCGTCTCCATCGCGCGCATCGAGCTCAGCAGCTGCTGGCACGCGTCCGCGTCCAGCCTCACCGGCTGCCCGCTCGCCCGAGCCAGGTCCCAGGAGTGCATGAAGACGTCGGCGGTGTAGAACGACGAGACGGCGCCGGCCAGCTCCTGCTCGGGCAGCTGTGGGTGGGAGAAGGCGGAGGCCGCCGCCTCGGGGTCGTCCAGCAGCGACTGCACGCCCCGGACCTGGGCGGTCCAGGCGGCCAGCGGGTCCTCGCTCACCGAGGGCCCCGGGGGCCAGCTGTGCCCGGACCCGGCGGCGAGGAACGCCGGGAACCACGTCACGAGGTGATCCACCACGTCGCGCGCGGCCCAGCCCGGCACGGGGCTGGGGGTGTCCCAGTCGTCGACGCCCCGGACCAGGTCGGTGAAGGCGGCGGCGACCGCGCGGTGCCGGGCGGCGGGCTGCGCAGGCAGCGTCACGACGCCGCGACCTCGCCGGCGGCCAGCAGCCGGTCGAGCTTGGCGTAGCCCTCGTGCACCCCGACGTCCATCCCGGAGGAGAGCATCCCGTCCCGGCCCTCGAAGGAGTCGCACAGCGACTGGGCGTGCAGCCGGGTCCAGCCGTCACCGAGGTCGGTGAAGGTCATGGTCTCCAGCGCGATCGCCTCGGGCATGCCCTCCCAGGTGAAGGTCTGCACCAGCCGGTGCTCGCTGATCTCGGGGAAGGTGCCGCGGAAGGCGAACTCCTCGCCGTCGCGCTCGCCGACGTAGCGGTAGGAGCCCAGGGTGCGGCAGTCCCAGTGGTCGATGCGCATGGCGACGGAGTCCGGGCCGATCCACCGGGCGAAGAGCTCGGGGTCGGTGTGGGCGCGCATGAGCTGCGCCGGCGTGGCGCGGAAGTCCCGCCGGATGTGGATCATCGGGACCGTCGGGTCGGCCTCGATGGCCGCTCCCAGGTATCGCTCGCTGCTGCTGCTGGTGCTCGTGGTCATGGTGCTGTCCCCTCTCGGACGTCTGCGTCGACTTGTGTTCCTCTGTCCTGCTCCTGCTCCTGCTCCTGCATCTGCTCCAGCACCGAGTCCAGGCGCTGGAAGCGCTCCTCCGCCTGCCGGCGGTAGCGTTCGATCCACTTGGTCATCAGGTCGAGCACCTCCGCCTCCAGGTGCACCGGGCGGCGCTGGGCCTCCCGGCTGCGACTGACCAGGCCGGCCTCCTCGAGCACCCTCAGGTGCCTGGAGACGGCCTGCAGGCTCACGTCGTACGGCGCCGCGAGCTCGTTGACGGTCGCGTCGCCGGTGGTCAGCCGCGCGACCAGGTCGCGACGGGTGGGGTCCGCCAGGGCCGAGAAGGCCCTCGAGAGCGGGTCTGCGGCCATGCGGACCACCTTTCTCAACACATCTGTTGATTACAGCGTGGATCGCTCGACCGGGCTTTGTCAACCATCTAGTTGAACAGGTGGGGGGCGCTCGTTCCACCGAGGGTCTGGGACAATCGACGCGTGCGTATCCGGATAGACCTTGCCTACGACGGCACCGACTTCTCCGGGTGGGCGACCCAGCCCGGGCTGCGCACCGTGCAGGAGATGCTGGAGGGCGCCCTGGCCACCGCGCTGCGGGTGCCGCGGGTGCGCGTGGTGGTCGCCGGGCGCACCGACGCCGGGGTGCACGCGCGTGGGCAGGTGGCCCACTGCGACGTGGCTCCCGAGGTGCTCGCCGCCTCGGCCGGCCGGTCCCGGGAGACCGCGCTGGAGGCGCTGCTGCGTCGGGTCAACGGCATCGTGGCGCCCGACCTGCGGGTACGTCGGCTCAGCGAGGCCCCGGACGGCTTCGACGCCCGCTTCTCCGCCATCTGGCGCCGCTACGCCTACCGGGTCGCCGACGACGCCGCCCTGGTCGACCCGCTGCACCGCCACCACGTGCTGGCCTGGCAGCGCCCGCTCGACATCGAGGAGATGAACGCCGCGGCCAAGCCGCTGATCGGCCTCCAGGACTTCGCCGCGTTCTGCCGCCGCCGCGAGGGCGCCACCACGGTGCGCACGCTGCTCGAGCTCAGCTGGGAACGGGACGCGGCCGGTCGCGCCGTCGCGAAGGTGGTGGCGGACGCCTTCTGCCACAACATGGTGCGCTCCCTGGTCGGCTGCCTGCTGGCCGTGGGCGACGGGCGCCGCCCGCCCGGCTGGGCGCTGGAGGTGATGACCTCGCGGGTGCGCAACCCCGCCCTCACCGTGGCGCACGCCCACGGGCTGACCCTGGAGGAGGTCGGCTATCCCGCCGACCACGAGCTCGCCCGACAGGCCCAGCTGAGCCGGACCATGAGGGAGCTGCCGTGAGCGAGGAGCAGGAGCACTACTTCACCGCCGATCCGCACGCGCCGTTCAAGCGCGAGGAGATCACCTGCGAGGTGTGGGGGCACGAGCTGCGGCTGGTCAGCGGCTCGGGCGTCTTCAGCCGGGGACACGTGGACCACGCCACCAACGTGCTCTTCGCCGAGACCGAGCCCCCGGTCCAGGGGCGCTTCCTGGACCTCGGCTGCGGCTACGGGGTGATCGGCCTGGCCATCGCCCGTGCGGTGCCGCTGTCGTCGGTGATCGGCGTCGAGGTCAACGAGCGGGCCATCCTGCTGGCCAACGAGAACGCCGCCTCGCTGGGCCTCGCCGGCAAGTTCGTCGCCTGCCGGCCCGACCAGGTGCCGACCACCCAGGTCTTCGACGAGATCTGGTCCAACCCCCCGATCCGGATCGGCAAGCAGGCCCTGCACGAGCTGCTCCTGACGTGGCTGCCCCGGCTGGCCCCTGGCGGCCGCGCGGTGATGGTGGTGGGCAAGCACCTCGGTGCCGACTCGTTGCAGCGCTGGCTCACCGAGCAGGGCTACCCCACGACGAGGCTGGCCAGCCACAAGGGCTTCCGGGTGCTGGAGAGCCGCGCGCCCGGAGCACCTGCCTGATCCGCCCCGGCTGACCCGCCCTGCCTGGCGACAACCAGGGGTCGGCCAAGATGGGTGCATGGCCTACGTTGCAGCAGCTGACAGGTACGCCGACGGCGTCATGGACTACCGGCCCAGCGGCCACAGCGGACTGGTGCTCCCGGCCCTGTCGCTGGGGCTGTGGCAGAACTTCGGGACCGACCGCCCCGAGGAGACCCAGCGGGCCATCCTGCGTCGGGCCTTCGACCGGGGCGTCACCCACTTCGACCTGGCCAACAACTACGGCCCGCCGTACGGCCGGGCGGAGGAGAACCTGGGGCGCTACCTCACCGACGACTTCGCCGGCCACCGCGACGAGCTGGTGATCTCCACCAAGGCCGGCTGGGACATGTGGCCCGGTCCCTACGGTCAGGGCGGCGGGTCCCGCAAGTACATGCTGGCCAGCCTGGACGCGTCTCTGGGCAGGCTCGGGCTGGACTACGTCGACATCTTCTACAGCCACCGCTTCGACCCCGACACCCCGGTCGAGGAGACGATGATGGCCCTGGACACCGCAGTGCGCTCGGGCCGCGCGCTGTACGTCGGCATCTCCTCCTACTCCGCGACGAAGACGCGCGAGGCAGCGAGCATCGCCCGTGAGCTCGGCACGCCGCTGCTCATCCACCAGCCGTCGTACTCGATGCTCAACCGGTGGATCGAGGAGGACCTGCTCGACGAGCTGGAGGCCCAGGGGATGGGCTGCATCGTGTTCACCGCGCTCGCCCAGGGGCTGCTCACCGACCGCTACCTCGACGGGGTCCCGCCGGACTCCCGCGCCGCGCGCGACGACTCGACGCTGGCCGGCCTGGAGGACGACGTGCTGTCCCGGGTGCGGTCGCTGAACGCCATCGCTGAGGGCCGGGGGCAGAAGCTGGCCCAGCTGGCACTCCAGTGGGTGCTGCGCGACCGCAGGGTCACCAGCGCGGTGATCGGGGCCTCGAGCGTGGCGCAGCTGGACACCAACCTCGATGCCCTCGACGGGCCGCCGCTGACCGAGGACGAGCTCGCCGAGATCGACCGGTACGCCGTCGACTCCGGCATCAACCTGTGGGCCGAGCAGACCGAGGACTGACGGCGCGCGCATGACGAGGGACCGGGGCGGGTATGAGTCGCAACTTCCCCAGCTACGAGGTCTTCTCCCATGACTGAACGAATCGTGATCATCGGCGCCGACGCCGCGGGCATGTCCGCGGCGCACCAGGCGCTGCGCACGGCCGAGAGGAACGGGCGAGACCTGCAGGTCACCGTCCTCGACAAGGGCCGCTACACCTCGTACTCCGCGTGCGGCATCCCCTACTGGATGGCGGGCGACGTGCCCTCGGGAGACGCCCTGGTCGGGCGCACCCCGGCCGAGCACCGCGAGGCCGGGATCGACCTGCGTCTGGAGTCCGAGGTCACGGTGGTCGACCTGGCCGGCAGGCAGGTCAAGCTGGCCGACGGGCAGACGGTGGCGTACGACGAGCTGGTCGTGGCCACCGGAGCCCCGGCGGCGATCCCGCCGTGGGCGCAGGCCGAGGACGGGACGGCGTACGACCGGGTGGGGCCGGTCAAGACCCTGGAGGACGGGGAGGCCTGGCTGGGCCGGTTCGCCCGGGCCGGGGAAGGGGCCCATCTCGTCATCATCGGTGGCAACTACATCGGGGTGGAGATGGCCGAGATCGCGCTCAAGCGCGGCCTCGGCGTGACCGTGCTGACCAGGTCCCGGGTGATGAGCCTGCTGGAGCCGGAGATGTCCGAGCGGGTCGCCCTGGCGATGACCGAGGCGGGGGTCGAGGTGATCCTCGACGCGGAGATCACCGGACTGCGGGTGTGCGACGGCGTGGTGTGCGGCGTGGAGTGGGAGGGCGGCGGACGCGACTGCGACCTCGTCGTGCTGGCCGTCGGCGTGGAGCCCGCGACCGGCTTCCTGGCCGACAGCGGCCTGCCGATGGGTCCCTCCGGGGGACTGCGCGCCGAGCCCACCGGACGGGTGGCGGACGGTGTCTGGGCGGCCGGGGACTGCTGCGAGGTGCGGCGCCGGCTGGCCGGGGACTGGGCGTTCCTGCCCCTGGGCACCCACGCCAACAAGGCCGGACGAGCGCTGGGCGACAACCTCGGCGGCGGGTCCCTGACCTTCGACGGCGTCCTGGAGACCTCGATCACCCGGTTCGAGGGCGGTGGTCAGTACGTCGAGATCGCCCGCACCGGTCTGTCGATCGACGACGCACGCGGGGCGGGGTTCGACCCGGTGAGCCTGCTGACCCAGGGGTCGACCGCCAGCGGCTACATGGTGGAGGCCGAGCCGATGGACATCCTGGTGACCGCGGACCGGGGGAGCCGGCGCCTGCTCGGGGTCCAGATCGTCGGAGGGCACGGGTCCGGCAAGCGCATCGACACCGCGGCCGCGGTGCTCTGGCACGAGGGCACGGTGGACGACCTGGCCTGGATGGACCTGTCCTACTCACCGCCCTTCAGCACCGCCTGGGAGGTGCTGCAGGTCGCGGCACGTCGGGTGGCCGAGCAGATCTAGGGACGCCGGACGCAGCAGTGGACCCGAACCGGCGCCGGCTCGGGCCCACTGCGGGGCTAACTGGTGATCACTCCGGGATACCGCTGGCCGGGGGCGCGTCCTCGGCCTGGCCCGAGGTGTCCTCGACGATCTCGGCGTCACCCAGGTCGGTGGTGAGCACCGGCGTCAGCGGTGTGCTCGAGGTGCCCTTGAGCTCCACCAGGCGCATGCCCGAGATGCCCATGTGGTTGTCGGCCGAGAAGCGGAACGGCGCCAGCTGGGGGCCGACCATGTCCGGGCCGTTCTCCTCCAGGACCTCGACCAGGCCCTCGCGGGTCAGGTCCTCCCCGGCGGCCTGCAGGGCCTGGACGAACGCGTAGGCGTGGGACATGCCGTAGATGCGGTAGTTGGTCAGCTCGCCCTTCTTGCCGTGGGCGTCCCAAACCTCCTGCCACAGCTTGACCCACGGGTCCTCCGGCTGGTCCACGCCGGGGATGTACTCCGAGGTCATCACGCCGTCCAGGGCGCCGGCACCGTCGACCGCGCCCTCGGAGAAGCTGGCCAGCAGGGAGCTGACCAGCGCGGGGTCGGCGCCGATGCTGGCGACGTACCACTTCGGGTCGTAGCCGAGCTTCATGGCGACCAGCTGCGCGAGCGCGGTGTAGGAGGGGGTGTTGAAGGAGAGCACCAGGTCGGCCTTCGCGCCCTGCAGGCCCGCGATCTGCGGTCCCACGTCGGTGTTGCCCGAGGTGTAGCGCTCCACCGCGACGATCTGCTTGTCCAGGAACTGGCGCACGCCCTTCTCGGCGTCCTCGCCCAGGTCGTCGTCCTGCAGGAAGAGGCCGACCTTCGCGTCGGGCATGTTCTCCGCGACGTACTGGCCGATGATCTTGCCCTCGCTCTCGTAGTCGGGCTGCCAGCCGAACGTCATCGGGTTGGTCGCCGGGTCGTCGCCCCAGGCGAGGGAGCCGGAGGAGACGAACAGGTCGGGGACGCCCTCGGCGTTGAGGAAGTCGATGACCGCACTGTGGGTGGGGGTGCCCAGGCCGCCGACCATGGCGAAGATCTCGTCCTGCAGGACCAGCTCGTTGGTCACCTTGCTGGTGTTGGTCGGGTTGTAGCCGTCGTCCTTGACCACGTACTCGATCTGCCGGCCGTGGATCCCGCCCTGGGCGTTGACGTAGTCGAAGTAGGCCTGCGCGCCGGTGGGGATCTCGTTGTAGCCCGGGGCGGCGACCCCGGTGAGCGGGAAGTGCCCGCCCACGGTCACGCTGTCCTCGGTGACCCCGACGTCCGAGGCTCCGCCGCCGGCGTCGCCGCCGTCCCCATCCCCGTCGCCGTCGTCGCGCCCGCCGGCGCCGCAGGCGCTCAGGACGAGCGCCGAGGCGACCAGCCCCGTCAGGCCGACCAGCCGGGCCGGTCTCTTGTTCCGTTGACTCATTGCTGTGCTCCCTCTGTGATGGTGGCGGTGTCGCCGGGTGCTGCGAGGTCGGTGGTGGGGCGCAGGGTGGCCCGGGGCGCGGGCGCGGGTGCGGCGGCCAGGCGCCGCATCCTGCGGCGTACGACGAAGCCGTGCAGGACGCCGTACAGACCGCTGGGGGCCAGCAGGACCACCAGCACCATCACGACGCCGTACACCAGCGGCGAGAGCTCGGCGGCGGCGATGTCGTCGAGGCCGGCGGCCTTGCCCCACTGGGTGACGACCTGGGGCAGGAAGGTCAGCAGGGCCGCCCCGAGCAGGGCCCCGGTGAGGCTGCCGAGTCCGCCCAGCACCGCCGCCGCCAGCAGGGTGAGGCTGAGCGTGAGGGTGAAGGAGCTGGGCGCCGCCAGCCGGACGGTGAGGGCGAGCAGGGCGCCGGCGGCACCGGCGGCGGCGGCGCTCACCATGAATGCCGAGATCCGGGCCCGAGCCAGGTCGATGCCGGCCAGCTGGGCGGCGACCTCGTCGTCGCGCACCGCCCGCCAGCGCCGGCCCACCCGGCTGCGCGACAGGTTGGCCAGGAGGAGGTAGATGAGCACCAGGGTGGTCCAGGCCAGGAAGGCGACCCACCCGGCGTTGGTCAGCTCCTGTCCGGTGACGAAGTAGGCCGCGTCCAGCACCCACTCCGGGATCGGCGGCACCACGATCCGCAGGCCCTGCTCCCCGCCCAGGGTCTCCTTGAAGTAGAGCGCGATCCCGGGGACGGCGACGGCCAGCGCCAGCGTGGCGCCCGCCAGGTAGGGACCGTGCAGCCGAGCGGCCGCGGCCCCGACGGCGGCCCCCACGACCAGGGTCACCAGCACCGAGGCGAGCAGCACCACCAGCAGCGGGGTGGAGGCGTCCCGGTCGGGCAGCAGCAGGGCGGTGGTGTAGGCCCCGAAGGCCATCAGGGCGCCGTGCCCCAGGGAGAGCTGGCCGTTGAGGCCGGTCAGCACCGTCAGCCCGCCGACCGCGATCCCCAGGTAGGCCATCTCGGCCATCTGGTAGCGGCGGAAGTCGCTCAGCATGCTGAGCACCAGCGCCACCACGACCATCGCCAGCACGGCGGTGAGCAGGTGACGGGCCAGCGGACTCCGCGGCACCAGCCGCGACGCGGACGTCATCAGACCCTCCGCGCGTGGGCGGAGGAGAAGAGCCCGCCCGGGCGCAGCGTGAGGACCAGCATCAGGATCAGCAGCGCGGCCAGGGCCACGAGCTGGGACCCGACGTAGCCGCTGACGAAGCTGAGCGAGAGTCCCAGGACCAGGCCGCCGACCACGGCGCCCACCGGGCTGTCGAGACCGCCGAGCACCGCGGCGACGAACCCGAAGACCACCACCGAGTCCATGTAGCCGGGGTGCACCAGGCTGCCGCCCGCGATCAGCAGCCCCGCGAGCGAGCCGACCAGCGAGGCCAGCGCCCATCCCAGCGTCATCATCCGTCCCACCCGTACGCCGAGCAGCCGGGCGACCTCGGCGTTGAAGGCTGCGGCGCGCATCCGTAGGCCGACGTCGGTGTAGCGGAACAGCGCCACCAGCAGGGCCATCACCACCAGCACCGCGCCGATGGTGAAGACGCCGAAGCCGGTCAGCGCGATGGTCCGGTCCCCGACCTCGAAGCCCCGGATGCCGAAGGGGGCGGGGAAGGAGCGGTACTCGTTGCCGAAGACCACCGCGGCCAGCGCGTGCAGCACGATGAAGAGCCCCAGGGTCAGGATGACCGCGTTGATCTCCGCCTTGCCCTCCACCGGACGCACCACGACCCGCTCGATGAAGGCGCCCAGCACCAGGCCGGCGACCAGGGCGGCGGCGAACCCGAGCCAGTAGGAGTAGCCCGCGTCGATCACCACCAGGGCGATGAACGTGGTGACCATGGCCATCGGCGCCTGGGCGAAGTTGACCACCCGGGTGGAGCGCCAGATCAGGACCAGGGCGAGCGCGAAGGCGGCGTAGACCATCCCCAGGGTCAGGCCGCCGAGCGCGGTGTTGATGAGCTGTTGCACGCAGTTTCTCCGGTCTCTAGAAGCCGAGGTAGGCATGGCGGAGCTGGTCGTCGGCCGCGAGCACGTGCGCGTGCTCGTCGGCGACCACCCGTCCGAGGTCGAGGACGACGCCGTGGTCGGCCACGGAGAGCGCGCTACGCGCGTTCTGCTCCACCAGCAGGACGGTCAGTCCCTGGTCGGCCACCAGGCCGCGCAGCAGCGCGAAGATCTGGGCGACGATCCGTGGGGCCAGGCCCAGCGACGGCTCGTCGAGCAGGAGCAGCTCGGGCCGGGCCATCAGTGCCCGGCCGATGACCAGCATCTGCCGCTCTCCGCCGGACAGGGTGCCGGCGGTGGCGGCGCGGCGGTCGGCGAGGACCCCGAAGAGGTCGTAGGCGAGGTCGAGGTCGCCCGGTCGGACCCGGCCGCCGCGACCCAGGCCGCCGAGACGCAGGTTCTCCTCGACGGTGAGCTCGGTGATGACGCCACGACCCTCGGGGACGTGGGCCATGCCCAGGCCCGGCATCGCCTCGGCAGCGACCCGGTCGATCGGCAGGTCGGCGAGCAGGACCGAGCCGCTCCGGGCCCGGTGCAGCCCCGAGACAGTGCGCAGCAGCGTGGTCTTGCCTGCCCCGTTGGCGCCCAGCACCGCGGTGATCTCGCCACGGCGCGCCGTGAAGGAGACCTCGTGCAGCGCGGTGACCGGGCCGTAGCCGACGGTGAGGGACTCGATGCTGAGCACTAGACGTCCTCACCGAGGTAGGCAGTGAGGACCGCGGGGTCGTTGCGCACCTCGTCGGGTGTGCCGCCGGCGATGACCCGACCGAAGTCGAGCACCGTGATCTCGTCGCAGACCCGCATCACCAGGTCCATGTGGTGCTCCACCAGCAGCACCGACATGCGGGCGGTGAGGCCGGTGATGAGCTGGCCCAGCTCGTCCATCTCGTCCGCGGAGAGACCGCTCGCCGGCTCGTCGAGCAGGAGCAGCTCGGGCTCCGCCACCAGGGCGCGGGCCAGGGCCACGCGCTTGCGCACGGGGTAGGGGAGACTGCCGGGATAGAGACCGGCCACCCGGGCGATGCCGAGGGCCTCCAGCGTGCCCATCGCCCGCTCGCGGAGCTCCTGCTCCTCGCGCCAGGAGCGGGGCAGGGCCAGCAGCGAGGCCAGGAAGCCGGTGCCGGCGTGCCGGTCGGCCCCGGTCATCACGTTCTCGAGCACCGTGACCCGGTCGAAGAGGCCGAGCCCCTGCAGCGTGCGGGCGATGCCGAGGTCGGCCAGGCGGTGCGGACGCAGGTGGGTGAGCTCGGAGCCGTGGCGGAGGATCCGTCCCTCGTCGGGCAGCACGAAGCCGCATGCCACGTTGAACAGCGTCGTCTTCCCGGCGCCGTTGGGGCCGATGACGCCGTGCACGGTCCGGGGCCGCACCCGCAGCCCCACGCCGTCCAGGGCGAGAAGTCCACCGAACCGCACGGTGACGTCTGCGAGCTCGAGGTCCACGGCGGTCTCGGGGGCCAACTGGGACTCTCGGTGCGGGGCGCTCAACGGACCTCCTGGGCCTGGATGTGCTCTGTGACCTGCACCACCATGAGGCGAGACGCACATCACGGTCACTGGGCGCAGCGCCCAGAAAGTCTTGGACCTGGGGCCCGAATCATCCGGTCGGACTGGTCAACGTTGTGCAGTCAGTGCGAACGTGCTCACATGCGGTCCACTGCCACCACTGCCAAGGACGCGCCGTCGCCCGCCCTGAGCGAGTCCCTGCACGAGGCCCTCCACGATGCCTGGGCCCTGCTGCTCGACCAGTCGGACACCATCGCCGACAGCATCACCCTGACCCTGTTCGAGCGGGACGCCGACCTGTGGGAGCGCATCGGGCCGGAGTTCCGCGCCGACGTGCGCGCCAGCACCCGCGTGCACATCCGGCGCGGGCTGCGCATCCTCTCGGCGCGGGACAGGGGGGACGATCCCGCGCCGACGGGGGAGACCGCGGTGGAGCTGTGGCGCGACACCGGGCGGCGCCGGGCGCGGCAGGGAGTGCCCCTGGAGCTGGTGCTCAACGCCTACACCCTGGGCGCCCGCATCCTCTGGGAGGCCCTGGTGGCCAGGGTCTCGGCGGACCCGGCGATCGAGGTCGACGACCAGGTGCTGCTGATCGCGGCCCGCACGGTGTGGACCAACCTCGACGTGCAGAACGCGGTGCTGATCGACGCCTACCGCCGCGAGAGCGCCCGGATGCAGCGTCAGGACCTGCAGCGCGAGCAGGGCGTGCTGGACGGGCTGATCGAGGGACGCGGCGCCGACCCGGTCTTCGCCGAGGAGGCGCGCACCGCGCTGGAGATCGGACCGGACGACGCGATCGCCTGCGTGGTCGCGCTGTCGGACGGATTGGACGTCGGGGACGCCCTGGCCCCGGTCGAGGACCGGCTGGACCGCCGGGGCATCACCGCGCGCTGGCACGTCCGCTCCGGCGTCTACTACGGCCTGCTGTCGGGCCCGCTGCCTGACGAGGCCGGCCTGGTGGAGCTGTTCTCCGCGCACTCCCCGTTCCGGATGGGGGTGGCCAGCAGCACCGGCGGGATGGCCGGCTTCGCCACCGCCTACCAGCTCGCCCACCGGGCCGCGGAGACCGTGCGCCGCGGCGTACGCCGGGTGGTCGCCGTCTCCGACCGGCTGCCGGAGGTGCTGCTCGCCGGCAGCCCGCAGGTCGCGCCCCGGCTGTTGGCAGAGACCCTGGGGCCGCTGCTCGCCCAGCCACGCGGGCAGGCCCAGACCCTGGTCGACACCCTGGCGGCGCTGCTGCGGCACGACGGCTCACCCACCCATGCGGCCGTGGAGCTCTACTGCCATCGCAACACCGTGATCTACCGGATGAAGCAGATCGAGCAGCTCACCGGGCGGTCGCTGGCCGATCCCCGCGACAAGATGCTGCTGGGTCTGGCGCTGATGGCCCACGGACGCTGAGCGGGTCTGTAGCGCCGCGGGCGTCGACTACGCTTCTGCGGTGACCGGCACCCTCGTGGCCAAGGACCTGGCCGGCGGCCATGGACACCGCACCCTCTTCGAGTCCCTCGACCTGACCGTGGCGCCAGGCGACGTGGTGGGCGTGGTCGGCGCCAACGGCGCGGGCAAGTCCACCCTCCTGGCCCTGCTGGCCGGTCAACTCGCCCCGCTCGCGGGGACCGTGACCACCGCGCCCTCGGACGCCTTCGTCGGCTGGC
This sequence comes from Nocardioides sp. 616, assembly GCF_002930065.1. Lineage (NCBI taxonomy): Bacteria > Bacillati > Actinomycetota > Actinomycetes > Propionibacteriales > Nocardioidaceae > Nocardioides > Nocardioides sp. 616. The sequence continues at coordinate 82,117 of NZ_POAG01000012.1, forward strand.
TGCCCCAGGAGCACGAGCGGGTGCCCGGCGAGACGGTCGGCGACTACCTCGCCCGACGTACCGGCGCGACGGCGGCCACCACGGCGATGGAGGCGACCGCCGAGCTCCTGGGCTCCGACACCCCCGGCGCCGACGACGCCTACGCGGCGGCCCTGGACCACTGGCTGGCCAGCGGCGCCGCGGACCTGGCGGACCGGGTCCCGGCGACGCTGGCCGACCTCGGCCTGGACGTCGGCACCGATGCGTTGATGACCTCGCTCTCCGGCGGCCAGGCCGCCCGGGTGGCTCTCGCCGCGCTGCTGCTCAGCCGGTTCGACGTGGTGCTGCTGGACGAGCCGACCAACGACCTCGATCTCGACGGCCTGGCTCGGCTGGAGTCCTTCGTGCGCGGGCTGCGCGCCGGGGTGGTGCTGGTCTCCCACGACCGGGAGTTCCTGTCCCGCTGCGTGACCCGGGTCGTGGAACTGGACCTGGCTCAGCACCAGGTCGCGGTGTACGACGGGGGCTATGACGCCTTCCTCGAGGAGCGGGCCGTGGCTCGACGGCACGCGCGCGAGGCCTACGAGCAGTTCGCCGACAAGAAGTCGGACCTGCAGTCGCGGGCGCGGACCCAACGGGAGTGGAGCTCCCAGGGGGTGCGCAACGCGATGAAGAAGGCGCCCGACAACGACAAGATACGGCGCAAGGCGCAGAGCGAGTCGAGCGAGAAGCAGGCGCAGAAGGTGCGTCAGATGGAGAGCCGGATCGCCCGCCTGGACGAGGTGGAGGAACCGCGCAAGGAGTGGGCCCTGCAGTTCGAGATCGCCGCCGCGCCGCGCTCCTCCAGCGTGGTCGCCATCCTGGACGGCGCCACCGCCCAGCGCGGTGACTTCGTCCTCGGACCGGTGTCGCTGCAGGTCAGCGCCGGGGACCGGATCGGGATCACCGGCCCCAACGGAGCCGGCAAGACCACCCTGCTGCGACTGCTCCTGGGGCACGAGCCGCCCACCGCCGGACGGGCCTCCCTGGGAGCCAGCGTCGCGGTCAGCGAGATCGACCAGTCCCGCACCGGCCTGGCCGAGGACGTGCCGCTCTCCGACGCCTTCGAGGCAGCGGTGCCGAGCATGACCTCGGCAGAGGTGCGCACCCTGCTGGCCAAGTTCGGGCTCAAGGCGGACCAGGTCGAGAGCCTGGTCGCCCGGCTCTCACCGGGGGAGCGGACCCGCGCCGCGATGGCGCTGCTCCAGGCCCGCGGCGTCAACCTGCTGGTGCTCGACGAGCCCACCAACCACCTCGACCTGCCGGCCATCGAGCAGCTGGAGCAGGCCCTGGAGTCCTACCCCGGCACCCTGCTGCTGGTCTCCCACGACCGGCGGCTGCTGGAGAACGTGCGCCTGGACCAGCGGTGGCACGTGGAGCAGGGCCAGGTCCGGGTTGGCTGACCTGCGGGTGGCCACCGCCAACGCGGCCTCGGGACGGACCGGCCTCGGCAGCGCCCGTGACCTGGCGGGCTGGGCGGCGTCGGCCGCGTCGCTCGACGTCGACGTGCTGGCGGTCCAGGAGGTCGACCACCTGCTGCCCAGGTCCGGCAGCGCCGACCAGACGGCTGAGATCGCGGCGGCCTGCGCCGGCACCGGGCCCGCCTGGTCGTCGCGGTTCGCCGCCGCGGTCCACGGGACGCCGGGGCGCAGCGCCACCATGCGCCCGGCGCCCGCGACCCTGCCGCACGAGCCGTCGTACGGGATCGCGCTGCTCAGCAGGTACGTCGTCCGGAACTGGCACGAGCTGCGGATGGCGCCGGCCCGCTTCGTGGTGCCGGTGCCCGACGAGCAGCGGGCGGCGCTGGCCGCGGAGGTCGTGACCCCCGGCGGCGCGGTCACCGTGGTCGCCACGCACCTCTCCTTCGCGCCACTGCGAGCGGCGGCGCAGCTGCGCGAGCTGGTGGCGTGGGCCGCCGACCTGCCGCGGCCGCTGGTGCTGCTCGGTGACCTCAACCTCCCCGGTCGCCTCTCGGCACGGCTGACCGGGTGGACGGCCGGGGTCAGCGCCGCCACCTATCCGGCGTCACGCCCGGTGGTCCAGCTCGACCACGTGCTCCTGGACGCTGGCGGAACGGGCGCGCGGCTCATCGACGGCCAGGCGCGGACCGTGGGGCGCAGCGACCACCTGGGACTGCGGGCCGAGCTGGTGCTGGACGGGTGAGGTGTGCTCGGGTTCCTACGTCTTGACGACGAGCTCGTCGTCCACGATGACCGGCCGGCAGGCCCGTAGCCCTGCCCAGGTGAACGGCACCGCGGTGGCCGCGAGGAGCACGAGGACCAGGGTCCAGCCACCGGTCGCTTCGTGGAGCACGCCGACCAGGACCGGTCCTGCCGCGGCGGCGAGGTAGCCGACTGGCTGCACGAAGCCGGAGAGCTGGGCCGTGACTTCGGGGTGTCGGGTCCGTGCTGGCAGCAGCGCGATGGCCAGCGGGAAGGCGAACCCGGCCACGCCCAGCATCAGCGCCCACAGCCACGGCACGGTCGCCGGCGCGCGCAGGAGACCGAGGTAGCCGGCGGCCAGCAGGACGCCGAAGGAGACGACGTACGGCGAGAGGGTGCGTGCCCGGATGATCAGCGTCGGCATCGCGAGGCTGCCGACGATGCCGGTCGCGGCGAGCAGTGCCTGGAGGGTCCCGGCGTAGTTCGGCGACAGCCCGGCGTCACGGTAGATCTGCGGCAGCCAGCCCAGCTGGACATAGGCGTGCATCGACTGGATGCCGAAGAGCGCGGCCATCGCGACCGCAGTCGGCGAGCTGCCCACCCGGCCGCTGGGGACCTGCCCGACGTCGAGGTGCTCGGCGGGGTTGCGTCGCTCGTGGAACGCCAGCCAGCCCCAGAGTGTCAGGGCCGGGAGCAGCAGCAGACCCCAGGCGCCGAGCGCCAGGTCGACCCCGCCCAGCGCGGTGGACATAGGAGCGGCGAGGAGTGAGCCGAGAGAACCCCCGACGACGAGGCCGGTGCCGTAGACGGTGGCGAGACGGACCTGGCGGGTGCCGCCGTAGCGCTTGATCCACGCAGGGACCAGCACGTTGCCGAGAGCCATCCCGGCCAGTGCCAGGGTGCTGAGCACCAGGAAGACCGCCGCCGAGTCGGTGGTGGCGCGCAGGAGCAGCCCGACGGCAGCAGCCACCAGGCCGATGGCGATGCCACCCGTGGTGCCGACCCGGCGTGCGAAGCGGACCGCCGTGGCGCCCGCGAGCGCGAAGCACAGGCCGGGCAGACCGGTCAGCAGGCCGGCGAGGCCGCCGCCCATTCCCAGGCTGGTCCGGACCTCTTCGAGGACCGGACCGATCGCCGACGCGCCCGGACGGAGGTTGATGGAGACGAGGACGACGGCGAGCAGTGCGACGGTGCCGCTGACCGCGAAGCGTGCCGGCACGGGTCGAGTCACTCGGTGACCCTATGCCGGGGCTCCAGGGTGTCGATCAGGGCACAGAGGTCATCGACAACCTGACTCGGACGTCAGGCGCCGTCCGTCTCCGGGTGCAGCACCGACCGGAAGAGCTCGCACGTCCGCTCGACCGCGGCCTGCGCCGCGGGGGAGTGCCGACCCATGTCCACGAACCCGTGGATCAGGCCACCGAACTCCTCGACCAGGACCGGCACCCCGGCGCCGGCGAGCGCCGCGGCGTACGCCGTGCCCTCGTCGCGCAGCGGGTCGAACTGGGCCACCACGACGACCGCCGGCGCCACGCCGGTCACCTCCCCGCGCAGGGGGGAGAGTCGCGGGTCGCCGGGATCGCGGTGCTCGCCCAGGTAGTGCAGGGCGAACCACGTCATCGTCGGCATGTCCAGGAAGTAGCCCTCGGCGTTCTCGGTGCGTGAGGGCAGGTCAGCCAGCAGGTCGGTACCGGGATAGATCAGCAGCTGCCCGGCCAGCGGCACGCCCTCGTCGCGCAGCACCTGGGCCACCACCGCCGACAGATTGCCGCCGGCGCTGTCCCCGGCCACCCCCAGCACCTCGTTGCCACCGAGCTCGGCCAAGTGCTCCGCGGCCCAGCGGGTGGCCGCGAGCGCGTCGTCCACGGCGGCGGGGAAGGGGTGCTCGGGGGCCAGCCGATAGTCGACCGAGACCACCACCGCATCGCACTCCAGCGCCAGCGTCCGGCAGGTCAGGTCGTGGGTGTCCAGGTCACCGACCACCCAGCCGCCCCCGTGGAAGAAGAGGACGGTCGGCAGCGGGTCGGACCCGGCGCGGGGACGATAGAGCCGGGCCGGGAGCTCCCCGTCGCCCCCGGGCACCGTGAGCTCCTCCACCGCGGCTACCTCCGGTACGGCGGCCGGGTCGCGCAGGTCGACGGTCAGCGTCCGGAACATCCGCCGGGCCTCGGCGGGAGTGCCCTCGTGCATGCCCTTGCTGCCCGGAGCGGAGAGCAGGCCGAGCAGGGCACCGATCTGCGGGTCGAGACGGGGGTCGAGCTCGGGCATGGTCACTCCTGGGATCGGTGGCGGCTGGGCAGTGGCTGGGGTCAGACGAAGGCGCTGATGCCGGTCTCCGCCCGGCCGATGAGCAGCTTCTGGATCTGGCTGGTCCCTTCGTAGAGCGTCATCACGCGGGCGTCGCGCAGATACTTCTCCGCGCCGTACTCGTCGACGTAGCCGGAGCCGCCGTGCACCTGGATGGCGTTGTTGGCCGCGCGGACGGCGGCCTCGGAGGCGAAGAGCTTGGCCTTGGAGGCGGCCACCGAGAACGGCTCGCCCCGGTCGATCAGATCCGCGCAGCGCCACACCAGCAGCCGCGCGGCGTCGGCGTCCAGCGAGATGTCGGCGATCATGTCCTGGACCAGCTGGAAGCCGGCGATCGGTCGGCCGAACTGGGTGCGCTGGCGGGCGTAGTCGACGGAGATCTGCAGGCAGCCCGCCACGATGCCGACGCAGCCCGCGGCCACCGAGACCCGGCCCTTGTCCAGGGTGGTCATCGCGATCTTGAACCCCTGACCCTCCTCACCGAGGAGGGCGTCGGCCGGGACCCGGACCTCGGAGAGGAAGAGCTCGGCGGTGGCCTGACCGCGCAGCCCGAGCTTGCCCTTGATCTCGCGGGCCTCGAACCCGGGGGAGTCGGTGGGCACCAGGAAGGCGCTCACCCCCTTGGGGCCGGGCCCGCCGGTGCGGGCGAAGACCAGCGCGACGTCGGCCCAGGTGCCGTTGGTGATGAAGAGCTTCTGCCCCTCGATCACCCAGTCGGTGCCGTCGCGGCGGGCACGGGAGGTCAGGTTGCCGGCGTCCGAGCCGGTGTCGGGCTCGGTGAGGCCGAAGCAGCCCAGCAGGGTGCCGGTCGCGATCCCCGGCAGCCACCGCTGCTTCTGCTCCTCGGTCCCGAACCCGAGGATGGACTTGCCGACCAGACCGTTGGAGACCGAGACGATGCCGCGCAGCGCCGAGTCGGCGCGGCCCAGCTCCTCCATCGCCAGGGTGTAGGTGAGGTAGTCGCCACCCAGGCCGCCGTACTCGGTGGGGATGGTCAGCCCGAAGAACCCGAGCTCGCCCATCTTGCCCACGATCTCCAGGTCGACGGACTCCTCGCGGTCCCAGCGGGTGCGGTGCGGGACCGCCTCACGGTCGAGGAACTCCCGCGCCAGGGCGCGGAAGGACTCCTGCTCGGCGGTCAGCGACAGGTCCACGGGCTCAGCCCTTCGCCTGGCGGGCCATCTCGGCCTTGGCCAGCGAGTTCTTGTGCACCTCGTCCGGGCCGTCGGCGAAGCGCAGGGTGCGGATCCCGGCGAACGACGCCGCGAGCGGAAAGTCCTGGGACAGCCCGCCGGCGCCGTGCAGCTGCATCGCCCGGTCCAGGATCTCCTGGACCACCTTGGGGGTGGCGATCTTGATCGCCTGGATCTCGGTGTGGGCGCCGCGGTTGCCCACGGTGTCCATCAGCCAGGCGGTCTTGAGGACCAGCAGGCGCAGCTGCTCCACCGCCACCCGGGACTCCGCGATCCACTCCCGGATCACGCCTTGGCGCGACAGCGGCCGGCCGAAGGCGACCCGGTCCTCGGCCCTGGCGCACATCAGCTCGATGGCGCGCTCGGCGACACCGATGGCGCGCATGCAGTGGTGGATCCGCCCCGGGCCCAGCCGGGCCTGGGCGATGGCGAACCCGGCGCCCTCCTCGCCGACCAGGTTGGTCACCGGGACCCGGACGTCGGTGAAGGTGAGCTCCGCGTGCCCGCCGTGCTCGTGGTCGTCGTAGCCGAAGACCTGCATCGGGCGGACGACCTCCAGGCCGGGGGTGTCGCGCGGCACCAGGATCATCGACTGCTGGCGGTGGCGCGACGCCTCGGGGTCGGTCTTGCCCATCACGATGAAGACCTCGCACTCGGGGTTCATCGCCCCGGTGATCCACCACTTGCGTCCGTTGATGACGTAGTCGTCTCCGTCGCGGACGATGGAGGTCTCGATGTTGGTGGCGTCGGAGGACGCGACGTCCGGCTCGGTCATGGCGAAGGCCGAGCGGATGCGGCCGGCCAGCAGCGGCTCCAGCCAGCGCTCCTGCTGCGCCGGGGTGCCGAAGAGGTGCAGCACCTCCATGTTGCCGGTGTCGGGCGCCGCGCAGTTCATCGCCGCCGGTGCCAGGTTGCCGCTGCGTCCGCTGATCTCGGCCAGTGGGGCGTACTGCAGGTTGGTCAGACCGCCGCCGCGACCGTGCTCGTCGGCGGAGACGGGGAGGAAGAGGTTCCACAGGCCGCGGCGGCGAGCCTCGGTGCGCAGCTCGCCGAGCACCGGTGCCTGGGTCCAGGCGAACGGGTCCGCCAGCGCTGCCAGCTCGGTCTCGAACCGGTGCTCGGCCGGGTGGACGTGGGAGTCCATGAAGGTGAGCAGCTCGGTCTGGAGCTCCTGGGTGCGGTCGTCGAAGGTGAAGTCCATGTCAGCCTTTCTGGGGGATGGCTCAGGAGGTGGCGGCAGCCAGGCCGGCTGCCAGCAGGGGCTCGACGGCGTCGCCGATGGCGTCGAAGCCGCCGCCGATGGTCTGGCCCTCGAGGTGCCGGTGGTGGATCCCCTCGAGGATCACCGCCAGCTTCAGGTGGGCCAGTCCCAGGTGGAAGCCCATGTCACCGCCCGGGCCGGCCGCCTCGCGCCCGCCCGCCGCGACGTACGCCGCGAGCTGCTCGTCGGCGCTCGGGTAGCCCGGAGCGGTGCTGGCGTCGGCCAGCGAGAGCCCGCCGATCAGCCGGGGGAGGTTGTCGTAGACCAGCAGCAGCGCCAGGTCGGTCAGCGGGTCGCCCAGGGTGGCCATCTCCCAGTCGACCACCGCCTTGACCGGCTGGTCGTCGGAGGCCACCGAGAGCAGGTTGTCCAGGCGGTAGTCGCCGTGGACGATGCCGGGGGCGCCGGCCTCCGGCACGGTGGCCGCCAGGTGTGCCAGCAGCCGGTCGGCGTCCGGGAGCTCGCGGGTGGCCGACCCGGCCAGCTGCTTGCCCCAGCGGCGTACCTGGCGCTCCAGGAACCCCTCGGGACGGCCGAACTCGCTCAGCCCGACCTCGGCCGGGTCGACCGCGTGCAGCGTGGCCAGGACCTTGATCATGGCGTCGGCCAGGTGGGCGGTGCGTTCGGGGCCGATCTCGCCGAGCTCCGCCGCGGTCCGGTACGGCGTGCCGGGGACCCGCTCCATCACGTAGAACGGGGCGCCCAGCACCGAGGGGTCCGCGCAGTGCGCGTACGTCGTCGGCACCGGCACCCCGGTCCCGGCCAGCGCGGTCATCACGGTGTGCTCGCGGCCCATGTCGTGGGCCGTGGCCTGCACGTGGCCCAGGGGCGGGCGGCGCACGATCCACCACTGCTGCCCGTCGGTGACCTCGTAGGTCAGGTTGGACTTGCCGCCGGCGATCAGGCGGCCGGTCAGTGCCTCGGCCCGGTCCAGCGAGAGCTGGTCCGCACGCTCGGCGGCGTACCACCGGGCGAAGGCGTCCAGGTCCAGCCCGGGGATCTCGTCGTGCCGCAGCTCGTCCGCGCTCATGCGGTCGCTCCCGTCGCTCGGTCCAGCGCGACCTGGAGCTTGCGCATCCCGGCCAGCCAGCGCTCGTTCTGGGTGGCCCGGGCGGCGTAGTAGTCGCCCACCTCGGCGTGCGGCAGCACCAGGAAGCGGTCCTCGTCCAGCGAGTCCACCCAGGTCTGGGCCACCGCCTCGGGGGTCAGCGCCTCGTCGCGGGAGAGCAGGTCCTTCAGCGGCCCGGACTGCTCCAGCATCCGGGTCTGCACTCCCTGGGGACAGATCGCCTGCACGGTGATGCCACGGTGGCCGTAGGTGGCCGAGAGCCACTCCGCGAAGCCGACGGCAGCATGCTTGGTCACCGAGTACGGCGCGCTGCCGAGCATGGTGAGCAGCCCCGCGGCCGAGGCGGTGACCACGAAGCGTCCGCCCTGACCGTCGGCCAGCCAGCCGGGCACCAGGGCCCGGGCCGCCCTGACGTGAGCCATCGTGTTGACCTCGAGCATCCGCTCCCAGAGCTCGTCGGGCGCTTGGAGGCTGTCCCCGCCGGCGGAGGAGGCGGCGTCGATCCCGGCGTTGGCCATGAAGACGTCGATACGTCCCAGCGCCTCGGTGGCCCGGGAGACCAGGTGTGCCACGCCCTCGGCGGTGGCGCAGTCGCCGGGGACCGCGGTGCCACCGATCTCGTCGGCGACGCTGCGCGCAGCCTCGGCGTCGAGGTCGTTGACGACCACCCGCGCACCCTCGGCGGCGAGCCGTCGGGCCAGCGCGCGGCCGATGCCGTGCCCGGCGCCGGTGACCACGGCGCCCTTGTCGGCCAGGGCCGCTGCAGCGTCGGCCATCACACGCCGCCGGTGAGGGTGAGGCCGCCGTCGACGACGAGGGTCTGGCCGGTCAGCCAGCCCGCCTCGGCGGAGAGCAGGAACGCCACGACGCTGCCGATGTCCTCGGGGACGCCGAGACGCTTGAGCGGGTAGCCGGCCGCGACCTCCTCCTCCCGACCCTCGTAGAGGGCGGAGGCGAACCTGGTCTTGACCACGGCGGGGGCCACGGCGTTGACGCGGACCGAGGGGCCGAGCTCCAGGGCGAGGGACTCGGTGAGGCTGATCAACGTCGCCTTGCTCGCGCCGTACATCGCGATGCCGGGGGCGGGCTTGGTGCCGGCCACGGAGGAGATGTTGACCACCGCGCCGCCGTGCTCGGCCATCCACGCGCGGTGCACCTCCTGCACCCAGCCCAGGGCGGAGACGACGTTGGTGTCGAGGATCTTGCGGGCGGCGTCCAGGTCGAGCTCCACCAGCGGCCCGTACGCCGGGTTGATGCCGGTGTTGTTGACCAGCAGGTCCACGCTGCCGAACGCCTCGAGCGTGCGGGCCACGGCCTCGGCGCGGTGCGCGGGGTCCGCGGCGTTGCCGGCGACGCCGATCGCGTGGTCCGGGCCACCGAGCGATTGGACGGCCTCCGCCAGGGCCTCGGGCTTGCGCGCGGTCACGCAGACCCTGGCGCCCTCGGCGACCAGACGCTCCGCGACGCCGAGGCCGATGCCTCGACTCGCCCCGGTGACGATCGCGACCTTGTCCTTGAGTCCGTGCACGTGTGCTCCTTGGGATTGCGAGTGACTAAGCGCTTGCTTACTATGACAAGCGTGAGCGATGACGTCAACGGCCCCGATGCCCGCACCCGGTTGCTGGACGCCGCCGTCCGCGCCTTCGCGGCCCGGGGCTTCCACGGGACCACCACCCGCGACATCGCCGCCGCCGCCGGGATGAGCCCGGCCGCCCTCTACGTGCACCACCGGTCCAAGGAGGAGCTGCTGCACCAGATCTCGCTGGCGGGACACCAGCGGGCCCTGGAGCTGTGCGAGGCGGCCGTCGCCGGCGCGCAGAGTCCCCGGGACCAGCTGGTGGCGCTGGTGCGCGACTTCGTGCGGCACCACGCGCTCAACCACACCGTCGGCCGCATCGTGAACTACGAGCTCGCGGGGCTCACCGCCGAGCACCGGGCCGAGATCGAGAAGATGCGGCGCCGGATGGACGCCATTGTCCGTGACCTGGTGCGCCGGGGCGTGGAGGCCGGGGTCTTCCACACCCCGGAGCCCGCGATCACCGGTGCGGCGGTGCTCTCGCTGGGCATCGACGTGTCCCGGTGGTTCGACAGCCAGGGCGGGTGGAGCCCGGACCAGGTCGCCGAGCACTACTGCGAGCTGGTGCTTCGCATGGTCGGCGCCAACGGGTCCAGCGCCTCGTAGTCGCCCACGCCGGCCATCAGCGCGACCAGCTGCTGCTGCCCGTCCCCGAGCAGGTGGTCGAGCACCGTCAGGTGGGCGGTGATGTTGCCGACGAGGTACTCCGCGGTCATGCCGATCCCGCCGTGCAGCTGGATCGCCTCCTGGCCGATGTGGCGTCCCGCGCGGCTGACCTGCAGGGCGGCCCGGGCACTCGCCTCCGCGGCCCGCGTCGCGTCGCCGGTGGCCAGCACCATGGTCGCCCAGTCCACGATGCTCCGGGTCAGCTCCAGGGAGACGTACATGTCCGCGGCCCGGAAGGTCAGCGCCTGGAAGGTGTTCAGCGTGACCCCGAACTGCTTGCGGCTCTTGAGGTAGCCGGTGGTGGCGGCCAGTGCGGCCTCCATGCCCCCCAGGGCCTCGTGGCACGCGGCCAGCCGGGCGGCGGCCAGCACCCCGGCGAGGGTCGTGGCCTGGTCGGCGCCGGGCTCCCCGAGGACGGTGGCCGGAGCGTCCTCGAGTCGCACCCGGGCGGCCCGCCCGCCGTCGTAGGTCCGGTAGCCGTCGATGTCGGCGTCGCTGCCCTCGACCAGGAACAGCCCCGTCCCACCGTCGGCCAGGGCGGCACTGACCACCAGCAGGTCCGCGCCGGCCCCGTGCAGGACCGGCTCCTTGGTGCCGTTGAGCCGCCAGCCATCGCCGAAGGGGGAGGCGGTGACCGGGACGGTCTCCTCGTGCGCCAGGGCGAGCAGCCGCTCCCCGGCAGCCAGGGCGCCGAGCAGCTCGGCCCGCTGGTCCGCGGTGCCCGCGGCGGCGACCGCGCCGCCGGCGAGCACCACGGAGGCGAGGAACGGCTCGGGGGCCAGCACCCGTCCCAGCTCGGCCGCCACCAGGCCGACCTCCACCGGGCCGGCACCCATGCCGCCGTCGTCCTCGGCGAACGGCAGGCCCAGCACCCCCATCTCGGCCAGCTGCCGCCACAGCGACTCGTCGTAGCCGGGCTCGGAGGCACTGGTGCGGCGCCGCTGCTCGAAGTCGCCGTACGTCTTGGTGACCAGGCTGCGCACCGCGTCGCGCAGCGCGACCTGCTCGTCGTCAAGGCTGAAGTCCACGTCTCGTCTCCTCTCAGAGACCCAGGATGGTGCGGGCGATGATCTGGCGCTGGATCTCGTTCGAGCCTCCGTAGATGGAGGCCTTGCGCAGGTTGAGGTACGTCGGGGCCGAGCGCCTGGCCCAGCCGGGCAGGTCGGAGTCGTGGGCGTCCCGCGCCCCCAGCGAGGCGGGCCCCGCGAGGTCGAGGATCAGCTCGCTGACCGCCTGCTGCAGCTCGGTGCCGCGCAGCTTGAGCACCGAGCTGGCCGGGTGCGGGGCGCCGTCGGTGGAGTTGGCGACCACCCGCAGGGCGGTGAGCTCGAGGGCGAGCAGCTGGTTCTCCAGCTCGGCGACCCGGGCCCGGGTCAGCGGGTCGGCGAGCTGCTCCCCGGCGAGCTGCTTGGCTCGGGCCAGCGCCCGCTTGACCGACCCCACCGGGGCTACGCCCACGCGCTCGTTGCCGAGCAGGAACTTGGCCATCGTCCAGCCCTGGTTGACCTCGCCGACGAGGTTCTCGCCCGGCACCCGCACGTCGGTGAACCACACCTCGTTGACCTCGTGGCCGCCGTCGATCAGCTCGATGGGCCGGACCTCCAGACCCGGGGACGTCATGTCGATGAGCAGCATCGAGATGCCGGCCTGCTTCTTCGCCTCGGGGTCGGTGCGCACCAGGGTGAAGATCCAGTCGCCGTACTGGCCCAGGGTGGTCCAGGTCTTCTGCCCGTTGACCACCCAGTCCTCCCCGTCGCGCACCGCGGTGGTCCGCAGCCCGGCCAGGTCCGAGCCGGCGTCGGGCTCGGAGAACCCCTGGGACCACCAGATGTCGAGGTTGGCGGTGGCGGGCAGGAACCGGCGCTTCATCTCCGGCGTCGCGAACTGGGCGAGCACCGGCCCGATCATCGAGGCGTTGAACGCCAGCGGCGCGGGGACGCCCGCCTGCTGCATCTCCTCGTGCCAGATGTGGCGCTGCAGGTCGGTCCAGTCCCGGCCCCCGTCGGCCACGGGCCAGTGCGGCACCGCGAGCCCGGCAGCGTTGAGGATGCGCTGGCTGGTCACGATCTGGTCCCGGCTCAGCTCCCGGCCCTCCAGCACGGTGGAGCGGATCTCCTGCGGCACCTCGGTGGTGAAGAACCTTCGCATCTCATCCCGGAAAGCCTGGTCCTCCGCTGACAGCTCCAGCCGCATGCGCCGCCCCTTCTCCTGTGCCGTTGTCGGCCCTCATCATCACCAAGACCGGTCCCCAATGACATGGGCGCGGTGCCCAAGACGGCGTAGCCCGGCGACTGGGCGCGTCGCCAAGTCGCGGAGCGTCGGCCCGCTGGCGCAGAATCGCCTGCGTGGGTCATGTCGATGTCGCCGGTGTCCGTTACGAGCTGCCCGACGGTCGGGTGCTGCTCGACGACGTCTCGTTCCGCGCGGGGGAGGGCGCCAAGGTGGCACTGGTCGGGGCGAACGGCGCCGGCAAGACCACCCTGCTGCGCATCGTCACCGGAGAGCTGGCGCCGCACGCCGGGGCGGTGACCCGGTCGGGCGGCCTCGGCGTGATGCGTCAGTTCGTCGGGCACGGGGGCTCCGGGGAGACCGTTGCCGACCTGTTGATGTCGGTGGCCCCCGAGCCGGTACGCCGAGCGGCGGCGGAGGTCGACGCCTGCGAGCGACGGCTGATGGACCACGAGGACGAGCCCACCCAGATGCGCTACGCCACGGCGCTCTCGGACTACGCCGACGCCGGTGGCTACGACCTGGAGGTGGTCTGGGACAAGTGCACCGTGGCCGCCCTCGGGGTGCCCTTCGAGCGGGCCCGCAACCGGGACCTGCGCACCCTCTCCGGCGGGGAGCAGAAGCGGCTGGTGCTGGAGTTCCTGCTGGCCGGCCCCGACCAGGTGCTGCTCCTGGACGAGCCCGACAACTATCTCGACGTCCCCGGCAAGATCTGGCTGGAGCAGCGGATCGCGGAGTCGCCGAAGACCATCGTGCTGATCAGCCACGACCGCCAGCTCCTGGCCAGCACCGCCACCCGGATCGTCACCGTGGAGCTGGGCAGCGCCGGCAACCAGGTGTGGACCCATCCCGGCGGGTTCGCCACCTACCACCAGGCGCGGGAGGAGCGCTTCGCCCGCTTCGAGGAGCTGCGCAAGCGCTGGGACGAGGAGCTGGCCAAGCTGCGCGCCCAGATGCTGATGTACAAGCAGAAGGCGGCGTACAACTCCGACATGGCCAGCCGCTACCAGGCCGCGCAGACCCGGCTGCGCAAGTTCGAGGAGGCAGGCCCCCCGACCGAGCAGCCGCGGGAGCAGCAGGTGGTGATGCGGTTGCGCGGCGGACGCACCGGCAAGCGTGCCGTGGTCTGCACCGCACTCGGGCTCACCGGACTGATGGAGCCCTTCGACCTCGAGGTCTGGTACGGCGAGCGGGTGGCCGTGCTGGGCAGCAACGGGTCCGGCAAGTCACACTTCCTCCGGCTGCTGGCCGCCGGCGGCAGCGACCCGGAGCGCGAGCACCTGCCGGTCTCGAGTGCCGCACCGGTGAAGCCGGTGCCGCACACCGGGACCGCCAAGCTGGGCGCGCGGGTGCGGCCGGGATGGTTCGTCCAGACCCACGACCACCCCGAGCTGGTCGGGCGCACCCTGCTGGAGATCCTGCACCGCGGCGACGAGCACCGGTCCGGCAGGGGCCGTGAGCAGGCAGCCCGAGTGCTGGACCGCTACGAGCTGGCGCACGCGGGGGAGCAGCGTTTCGAGTCCCTCAGCGGTGGCCAGCAGGCACGGTTCCAGATCCTGCTGCTCGAGCTCTCCGGGGCCACCCTGCTGCTGCTGGACGAGCCCACCGACAACCTCGACGTCCAGTCGGCGGAGGCGCTCGAGGCGGGGCTGGAGTCCTTCGAGGGCACGGTCGTCGCCGTCACCCACGACCGGTGGTTCGCCAGGCGCTTCGATCGCTACCTGGTCTACGGCGCGGACGGCGGGGTCTACGAGTCCGACGAGCCGGTCTGGGACGAGGGCAGGGTGAGCCGGTCCCGCTGAGCGGGCCCGTCCGCCCCTGCCGCTGTGCGGCGGTAGGTCAGTCGGAGTCCGCGTCGGAGTCGAGCACCAGCTGGGTGCTCTCCTCCTTGCCGTCCCGCTCGTAGGTCAGCTCGACCTCGTCGCCGGGACGGTAGGTGCGGACCGTGGCGACCAGGTCGTCGGCGCTGTCGATCGGCTGGCCGTCGATCCCGGTGATGATGTCGCCGTCCTCGAGGCCGGCCTTGGCGGCGCTCGATCCCGGCGTCACGCTGCGGATCAGCGCCCCCAGCGCGTCGCTGTCCCCGGCGGTGGCGGCATCGGTGACCTGGACGCCCAACCGCGCGTGGGTCGGGGTCTCGCCCTTGGCCATCTGGTCGATGATCGGCAGGATGTCGTCGATCGGGATGGCGAAGCCCAGGCCGATGGAGCCGGCCTGGCCGCTCGAGGAGTCCGAGGCGGTCCGGATGGAGGAGTTGATGCCCACCACCCGACCGTCGAGGTCGACCAGCGGACCACCGGAGTTGCCCGGGTTGATGGCAGCGTCGGTCTGGATGGCCGGGTAGGTGGTGGTGTTGCCCGCGTTGTCCGCGGCGCCGACGTTGACCGGCCGCCCCAGTGCGCTGACGATGCCGTAGGTGACCGTGGCGTCCAGCCCGAACGGGGAGCCGATGGCCACCACCGGCTGGCCCACGCGCAGGTCGTTGGAGTTGCCGATGGTCGCCGGGGTCTGGCCCGAGACGTCCTCGGCCTGGATCACCGCGGTGTCGGTGAGCGGGTCGGCTCCCAGCACCTCGGCCGAGGCGCGCGTCCCGTCCGAGAAGGAGACGGTGATTTCCCCGTCGCCGCTGGCACCCTCGATCACGTGGTTGTTGGTCAGGATCCGGCCGGTCTCGGTGAGCACGATCCCGCTGCCCGAACCGCCGCCGCCGCTGGTCCTGACGTCGATGCGCACCACCGAGGGCAGCACCTCCTCGGCCACGCCCTCCACGCCCTCCATGCTGGCGTCGCTGCCCGCGCTGTCGGTGTCGCTGCGCGAGGGAGTGCTCCGGTCCGGGGCGGAGCTCGCGCCGTTGTCGTCGTCCCACCACTGGTCGTACGCGGCGGCGCCACCCACGCCTGCGGCGCCTCCGAGCAGCAGGGCGCCCACGAGCACCCCGACGGCGAGCCCGGTGCCCCGCGATCGTCCGGCGCCGCTCCCGTCCGGGCGTGGCTGCGGGGTCGGGTCGGGACCTTGCTGAGGTGAACCGTAGTAGCTGGGCGGCGGGGTCTCACTCATGCCTGCCAGCATGCCAGCAGACCCTGTGAACCGGCTGAGACCTTTCTGGGCGGGCGCTTGGAACCCGCGGGCCCGGGTACGCCACTGCTGGAGGTGGACGATGACGACTGTGGGTGCTGAATCAGTCGACGCGGTGGTGATCGGCGCCGGCCCCAATGGTCTGGTCGCCGCGAACGCGCTTGGCGATGCCGGTTGGGACGTGGTCCTGGTGGAGGCGCAGGACCAGGTCGGGGGAGCGGTGCGCAGCGCCGAGGCGGTGGCCCCGGGCTACGTCTCGGACATGTTCAGCGCCTTCTACCCGCTCGCTGCGGCCAGCCCGATCATCACCGACCTCCACCTCGAGCAGCACGGGCTGCGCTGGTGCCGGGCGCCGCACCCCTTGGCGCACGTCACCGAGGACGGCCGCGCCGCCGTGCTGTGCCGCGACGCCGCGGAGACCGCCGAGCTCCTGGAGACCGCCGCCCCCGGCGACGGGGACGCCTGGATGGAGCTGGTGGCGGGGTGGCAGCAGTTGCGTGACCCCCTGCTCGACGCCCTCTTCACGCCCTTCCCGCCCGTGGCCGCGGGCTTGCGCATGCTGCGCCGTCTCGGCGCCGCCGGGACGCTCGACTTCGCCCGCCTCGCGGTGATGCCGGTACGCCGGCTCGGCGAGGAGCGGTTCGTCGGGGACGCGGCGCCGCTGCTGCTCACCGGCAACGCCCTGCACAGCGACGTACCGCCCGACGCGGCCGGGAGCGCGCTGTTCGGGTGGCTGCTCACGATGCTCGCCCAGGACGTGGGGTTCCCGGTGCCGCAAGGTGGCGCCGGAGAGCTTGCTATGGCGCTGCGGCGCCGCGCGGAGTCGGTCGGGGTCCAGGTGCGCACCGGGGTGGCCGTGGAGACGGTGACCACCTCCGGCGGGCGGGCGAGCGGCGTACGGCTGGCCGACGGTACGTCGGTCCGGGCGCGGCGCGCGGTGCTCGCGGACGTGGCCGCTCCCGCGCTCTACCAGCAACTGCTCGCCGGCACACCCCTGCCGGCCCGGCTGCTGCGCGACCTGGAGCGGTTCCAGTGGGACAACTCCACCATCAAGGTCAACTGGGCCCTGGACGGCCCGGTGCCCTGGACCGCAGAGCGGGCACGCGCGGCGGGGACCGTGCACCTCGGGGTCGACGTGGACGGCTTCGTGGAGTTCGCGGCAGACCTCTCGCTCAGGCGGACGCCGGAGCGCCCGTTCGTGCTGTTCGGCCAGATGACCGCCTCGGACCCGACCCGGTCCCCGGCCGGGACCGAGTCGGCCTGGGCCTACACGCACGTGCCGCACGGGGACTGGGACGCGGACCGGGTCGCGGCGCACGTGGCGCGGATCGAGGCCGCGATCGAGCGGGTGGCGCCGGGCTTCGGCAGTCGTCAGGTGGGACGCCTGGTGCAAGGGCCCGGTGACCTCGAGGCGGCCGACGCCAACCTGGTCCAGGGGGCCATCAACGCCGGGACCTCGGCGCTGCACCAGCAGCTGGTGCTGCGTCCGGTGCCCGGCCTGGGACGGCCCGAGACCCCGGTGCCCGGTCTCTTCCTGGCCAGCGCCTCGGCCCACCCCGGTGGTGGCGTGCACGGGGCGTGCGGCTGGAACGCGGCGCGCGCCGCGCTCGGCGCCGCGGGTCCCACCGGAGGGCTGCGCCGGGCCCTGGGTCGCACCGCGTGGCAGCGGCTGCTGCGGGAGTGACGCGACGGCAACAGCCCCGCCCGTCCCGGTCGGGACGTGCGGGGCTGTCGCGGTGCGTCTGGGTCAGGCCCAGCGCTCGGAGCTCGGGACGAAGTCGAGGCCCCGCTCTCCGGTGTAGATCTGCTTGGGCCGGGCGATCTTCTGGTCCTTGTCCTGCACCAGCTCCAGCCACTGCGCCAGCCAGCCCGGGGTGCGACCGATGGCGAACAGCACGGTGAACATCTCCGGGGGGAACTGGAAGGCCTCGTAAATGAGACCGGAGTAGAAGTCCACGTTGGGGTAGAGGCGCCGCTTGACGAAGTACTCGTCCTCGAGCGCGATCTTCTCCAGCTCCAGGGCGATCTCCAGCAGCGGGTTGGTGCCCGTGACCGCGAAGACGTCCTCGGCGGACTTCTTGATGATCTTGGCGCGCGGGTCGTAGTTCTTGTAGACCCGGTGCCCGAAGCCCATGAGCTTCTCGTTGCCGTTCTTCACGCCCTCGATGAAGGCGGGGATGTTCTGCTTCGAGCCGATCCGGCGCAGCATCCGCAGCACGGCCTCGTTGGCCCCGCCGTGCAGCGGGCCGTAGAGCGCACCGACACCGGCGGCGACCGCGGAGTAGGGGTCCACCTGGGTGGACCCGACCGAGCGGACGGCGTTGGTGGAGGCGTTCTGCTCGTGGTCGGCGTGCAGGATGAAGAGCGTGTCGAGCGCCTTGACCAGCCGCTCGTCCGCGCCGTACTTCTTCTCGCTCATCTTGAAGAGCATCGAGAGGAAGTTGGCGGTGTAGGAGAGGTCGTTGTCGGGGTAGATGAACGGCTTGCCCTGGGCGTGCCGGAAGGACCAGGCGCCCAGCGTCGGCATCTTGGCGATCATCCGGACCATCTGGATGTGCCGGTTGTCCGGGTCGGTGATGTTGCGGGCGTCGGGGTAGAAGGTCGACAGCGCCCCCACCGATGCCATCAGCATGCCCATCGGGTGGGCGTCGTAGCGGAAGCCCTCCATGAAGGACTTCACGTTCTCGTGCACGAACGTGTGGTAGGTGATCTCGTGCTCCCACGCGTCGTACTCGGCCTTGGTGGGCAGAGCGCCGTGGATCAGCAGGTAGGCGACCTCGAGGAAGCTGGAATTCTCGGCCAGCTGCTCGATGGGATAGCCCCGGTACTCCAGGATGCCCTTGTCGCCGTCGATGTAGGTCACCGAGCTGCGGCACGAGGCGGTGTTGACGAAGCCGGGGTCGTAGGTGGCCAGTCCGGGCTGGTCACCCAGCTTGATCTGCCCCAGGTCCGCAGCGCGGATGGTGTTGTCAGTGATCTTGAGGTCGTACTCCACGCCGGTGCGGTTGTCACGGACGGTGAGGGACTCTTTCGATGCACCGGCGGTGGCCGGGGCATCGGTGGCCGGTGCGTCAGTCACGTCGGCTCCTTTAGGCACGTATTGTTCACGTCGTCAGGTCTGCTACAACCTAGTCCTCGACCCGAGCCCGGCGTAAGCGGGGGTATACGTTTGCGCTCAGCGGCCCCTGCCCGCGGCAGCGGGATTTGTCCGGCCGCCGGATCGAGCCCTACACTCGATCGTCGCGACTCCTGCCGCGTCCGGGCCTTCACGGCCCAGGCGCAGATCCGGACACCTCGCCCCCCAGTCCGCTGGTGGGACGGGCAAGCCGGGCCGTGTTCGTCAGAAGCCGCGGTTCCACCCACCCGGCGAGACACCTCCCGCCGGGACCTACGAACGAGAAGGTTCTCGCCGTGCGCACGTACAGCCCGAAGCCCGCTGACATTCAGCGCGAGTGGCACGTCATCGACGCCACCGACGTGGTCCTCGGACGTCTCTCCGTCCAGGCCGCCAACCTCCTGCGAGGCAAGCACAAGCCGATCTTCGCTCCGCACATGGATGTCGGTGACTTCGTCATCATCATCAACGCGGACAAGGTCGCCCTGTCGGCCAACAAGAAGGTCACCAAGCTCGCCTACCGCCACTCGGGCTACCCGGGTGGTCTCTCCGCCACGCCGTTCGGCGAGCTGCTGGAGAAGGACGCACGCAAGGCCATCGAGAACGCGGTCTGGGGCATGCTCCCCAAGAACCGTCTCGGTCGCCAGATCCTCAAGAAGCTCAAGGTCTACGCCGGCCCCGAGCACCCGCACGTGGCCCAGCAGGCCAAGCCGTTCGAGATCCAGCAGATCTCCCAGTAACTTCCAAGGACGAGTGAGGATTACCGTGGCTGAGACCACCGAGAACACCGAGACCGCTGAGGTCGAGGAGACCTTCGAGACCAACGAGCAGGGCGTCGCCTACAGCTCCGAGTCCGCCCCGTCGGCCGACGCGCCGCTGCGCCCGGCGACGATCGCCCCCGCTGCGGCCACCGGCCGCCGCAAGGAGGCCGTCGCCCGGGTGCGCATCGTGCCCGGCACCGGCGAGTGGACCGTCAACGGTCGCACCCTGGACTCCTACTTCCCCAACAAGCTGCACCAGCAGGTCGTGAACGAGCCGTTCTCGAACCTGCAGCTCGAGGGCCGCTTCGACGTCATCGCCCGCATCCACGGCGGCGGCATCACCGGTCAGGCCGGAGCGCTGCGCCTCGGCGTGGCTCGCTGCCTGAACTCGATCGACGAAGAGGCCAACCGTCCGACCCTGAAGAAGGCCGGCCTGCTGACTCGTGACGCCCGCGTCATCGAGCGCAAGAAGGCTGGTCTCAAGAAGGCCCGCAAGGCACCGCAGTTCAGCAAGCGCTGATCGCGACTGCATGACGCGTCTTTTCGGCACGGACGGGGTCCGGGGCCTGGCCAACGGTCTACTGACCGCGGAGCTGGCCCTGGACCTCGCCGTGTCTGCGGCGCACGTGCTCGCGGACCGGGGCGAGTTCGCCCGCGAACGTCCCCTGGCCGTCGTCGGCCGTGACACTCGCATCTCGGGGCAGTTCCTCGAGGCCGCGGTGGTCGCCGGCCTGGCCTCGGCCGGGGTCGACGTGCTGGTGCTGGGCGTGCTGCCCACCCCGGGCACGGCGTACCTGACCGGGTCCCTGGACGCCGACCTGGGCGTGATGCTCTCGGCCTCCCACAACGCGATGCCCGACAACGGCATCAAGTTCCTGGCCCGCGGCGGGCACAAGCTCGACGACGCCCTCGAGGTGGCGATCGAGAAGCGCATGGGCGAGCCCTGGGACCGCCCCACCGGTGCCGGAGTCGGCCGGGTCGAGCCCCACCACACCGCGGTGAGCGAGTACGCCGCGCACCTGGTGCGCACCATCGAGCACCCGCTGGCCGGTCTCACCGTCGTGGTGGACTGCGCCGAGGGCGCAGCCTGGGAGGCCGCGCCCCGGGCCCTGGAGGACGCCGGCGCGACCGTGATCGCCATCCACGCCCAGCCTGACGGCACCAACATCAACGAGAACTGCGGCTCGACCCACCTGGGCAGCCTGCAGGCGGCCGTCCTGGAGCACGGAGCCGACGTGGGCTTCGGCCTCGACGGGGACGCCGACCGGTGCCTGGCGGTGGACCACGAGGGCACCGTGGTGGACGGCGACCAGATCCTGGCCATCCTCGCCCTCTCCCTCTCCGACCAGGGCAAGCTCGCCCGCGACACCGTGGTCGCCACCGTGATGAGCAACCTCGGCTTCGTGAACGCGATGCGCGCCCACGACATCGGCGTGCGCCAGACCAAGGTGGGGGACCGCTACGTGCTGGAGGCGATGAAGCTCTCGGGCTACTCCCTCGGCGGGGAGCAGTCGGGGCACGTGATCCTCAGCGACCATGCCACCACCGGCGACGGCATCCTGACCGCCCTGCACGTGATGGAGCGGATGGTCACCACCGGACGCACCCTCAAGGACCTGGCGAGCGTGATGACCCGCCTGCCCCAGGTGCTCCTCAACGTCCCGAACGTCGACAAGTCCCGTGCCGACGAGGACGCGGTCCTCGCGGCCGCCGTCGCCGAGGAGGAGGCCCTGCTCGGCGAGCGCGGCCGGGTGCTGCTGCGCCCCTCGGGCACCGAGCCACTGGTGCGGGTGATGGTGGAGGCACCCACCGCCGACGAGGCCGAGCAGGTGGCCGCGCGGCTCGCCGAGGTCGTGAAGAGCCAGCTGTCGCTCTGACCCGGCCCCCGGGTCGGGGCCGGCCTCAGAGATCGCCTCAGAGACGGCCTCAGAGACGGCGGAGTCGCACGTAGCGCACCGAGTGGTCGGCGTCCTTGCGCAGCACCAGCGTGGCCCGGCTCCGCGTCGGCAGCACGTTCTGGTCGAGGTTGGGGCCGTTGATGGTGTCCCAGATCCGCTCCGCCTCGGCGACCGCCTGCTGGTGGGTGAGCTCGGCGTACTTCGTGAAGTAGGAGCCCGGCTCGCGGAAGGCCGTCTCGCGCAGGCGCAGGAACCGCTCGACGTACCACCGGCGGATGTCGGAGGTCGCGGCGTCGACGTAGACGGAGAAGTCGAAGAAGTCGCTGACCGCCAGCCCCACCTTGCCGTCGTCGCGGACCCGGGCCGGCTGCAGCACGTTGAGGCCCTCGACGATCACGATGTCGGGCCGCCGGACGGTGACCCGCTCGCGCGGCAGCACGTCGTAGACCAGGTGGGAGTACGTCGGGGCGTCGACCTCGTCGCGGCCGGACTTGATGTTCATCACGAAGCGCAGCAGCGCCTTGCGGTCGTAGGACTCCGGGAAGCCCTTGCGGTGCAGGATGCCGCGTCGTTGCAGCTCGGCGTTGGGCAGCAGGAAGCCGTCGGTGGTCACCAGGGCCACGTTGGGGTGCTCGGGCCAGTGGGCCAGCATCTGCTGGAGCACCCGCGCTGTGGTCGACTTGCCCACGGCCACGGAGCCGGCGATGCCGATCACGAACGGGGTCCGCGGCGGGTGCTGGCGGTGCAGGAACGCCTCCTGGCGCCGGTGCAGCCGCCCGGCACTCTCGACGTACATCGACAGCAGCCGGGACAGCGGCAGGTACACCTGCTCGACCTCGCCCAGGTCCAGGGAGTCCCCGAGCCCGCGCAGCCGGCCGATCTCCTCCGCGCTGAGCGGAGCGTCGCTGGCCGGGGCCAAGGAAGCCCACGCGGCGCGCTGGAGCTCGACGTACGGCGAGGACTCGTCGCCGGGTGAGGACATGGCGGGCATTCTTGCAAAGCCCCGGAGCACTAGACTCACCGCCCATGTGCGGAATCGTGGGGTACGTCGGAGAGAAGCAGGCCCAGGACGTGGTCATCGACGGACTCCGTCGGCTGGAGTACCGGGGCTACGACTCCGCCGGCGTGGCGCTGGCAGTCGACGGCACGATCGCCTCGGCCAAGAAGGCCGGCAAGCTCTCCAACCTGGTCAAGGCCATCGACGAGAAGCCCCTCCCGGAGTCCACCTCCGGCATCGGGCACACCCGGTGGGCCACGCACGGCGCCCCCAACGACGTCAACGCCCACCCCCACCTGGGCCGGACCAGCCGCCTCGCGGTGGTGCACAACGGCATCATCGAGAACTTCGCGTCGCTGCGCATCGAGCTCGAGCACGCCGGTCATGAGATGCACTCCGAGACCGACACCGAGATCGCGGCCCACCTCCTCGAGCTCGAGGTGCTCGCCGGGCACGACCTCACGACGGCGATGCAGCGGGTGTGCAGCCGCCTGGAGGGCGCCTTCACCCTGGTCGCCCTGGACGGCGCGGACCCCTCACGCGTCGTGGCGGCGCGGCGCAACTCGCCGCTGGTCGTGGGCCTCGGCGAGGGGGAGAACTTCCTCGGCTCCGACGTCGCGGCCTTCATCGACCACACCCGCGAGGCGCTCGAGCTCGACCAGGACCAGGTCGTCACCATCACCCGCGACGGTGTCGCGGTCAGCGGCTTCGACGGCACTCCCGCGCAGGGCCGCCAGTACCACGTCGACTGGGACCTGACGGCGGCCGAGAAGGACGGTCACGACTGGTTCATGCGCAAGGAGATCTACGAGCAGCCCAAGGCCGTGGCCGACGCGCTCCTGGGGCGTCGTACCCCCGAGGGCCTGCTGCAGCTGGACGAGATGCGCCTGTCCGACGACGAGCTGCGCGACATCGACAAGATCATCATCATCGCGGCCGGCACCTCGTTCTACGCCGGCATGGTCGCCAAGTACGCGATCGAGCACTGGACCCGGATCTCGGTGGAGGTCGAGCTGGCCTCGGAGTTCCGCTACCGCGACCCGATTCTGACCCACTCCACGCTGGTGGTGGCGATCAGCCAGTCCGGCGAGACCGCCGACACGCTGCAGGCGATCCGGCACGCCCGGGTCCAGCGGTCCAAGGTGCTGGCCATCTGCAACACCAACGGCTCGACCATCCCGCGGGAGTCCGACGGTGTCGTCTACACCCATGCCGGCCCCGAGATCGGGGTGGCCTCGACCAAGGGCTACGTGACCCAGCTCGTGGCCTGCTACCTGCTGGCCCTCTACCTGGCGCAGGTCAAGGGCACCCGCTACGGCGACGAGATCGGCGAGGTGCTCGACCAGCTGGACCAGATGCCGGCCCACATCCAGACCGTGCTCGACAACGACCAGCAGGTCTACGCCCTGGCCCGGCACCACGTCGACACCCGGTCGGTGCTCTTCCTGGGTCGCCACGCCGGCTACCCGGTGGCCCTGGAGGGGGCGCTGAAGCTGAAGGAGCTGGCCTACATCCACGCCGAGGGCTTCGCCGCCGGCGAGCTCAAGCACGGCCCCATCGCGCTGGTCGAGGAAGGGCTGCCGGTGCTGTGCATCGTGCCGCCGCGAGGTCGGGACCAGCTGCACGACAAGATGCTCAGCGGGATCCAGGAGGTGCGCGCCCGGGGGGCCCACACCATCTGTCTCGCCGAGGAGGGGGACGAGTCGATCCGCCCCTACGCGCACGAGCTGATCGAGCTGCCCCGGGTGCCGGTGCTGCTCCAGCCCCTGGTCGCGGTGGTGCCGCTGCAGCTCTTCGCCTGCGAGCTGGCCACGGCGATGGGTCACGACGTCGACCAGCCCCGCAACCTGGCCAAGTCCGTCACGGTCGAGTAGGACGCGGCCGATGGCAGTCCTGGGCGTGGGCATCGACGTCGCCGACATCGCTCGGTTCGGCGCCTCCCTGGAGCGCACCCCGGGACTGCGGGAGCGGCTGTTCACGCCCGCGGAGGCGACCCGGCCGCTGGCCTCCCTGGCAGCCCGGTTCGCCGCCAAGGAGGCGCTCGCCAAGGCGCTGGGAGCCCCGGTGGGGATGGCCTGGCACGACGCGGAGATCGTCTCGGAGGACACCGGGCGTCCCCGCTTCGCGCTGTGCGGCTCCGTCGCCGCGCAGGCGGCCGCGCTCGGAGTCGACCACGTGCACGTCTCGCTCTCGCACGACGCGGGCATCGCCTCGGCCGTCGTGGTGCTGGAGGGCTAGGGATGCTTCGGGCACACACGGTCGCCCAGGTCCGGGCCGCGGAGGCCGAGGTCCTGGCCGTGCTGCCCGACGGTGCCCTGATGGCGCGGGCGGCCGCCGGGCTCGCCACCGGGATCGCCACCGGAATCGCGGAGCGCCTGGGCCGCACCTACGGCGCCCGGGTGCTGCTGCTGCTCGGGCCCGGGGACAACGGCGGCGACGCGCTGCACGCCGGTGCCCTGCTCGCGCGGCGCGGGGCCCAGGTGTGGGGGCTGGCGCTGGCGCCGGCGGTGCATCCCGCAGGCCTGGCGGCGCTGCGGGCCGCGGGCGGGCGCCTGGTCGAGCTCGACGAGGCCGTCGCCCTGGGCGCCGACGTGGTGGTCGACGGGATCGTGGGCATCGGGGGTCGTCCTGGGCTGCGTCCGGACGCCGCCGCCGCGCTCGAGGCCCTGGCGGGGATCCCGGTGGTCGCGGTGGACGTCCCCTCCGGGGTCGACGTCGACTCCGGCGAGCTGGACGGACCCCACGTGCGGGCCGAGGAGACGTGGACCTTCGGGACCCACAAGGTCGCCCACCTGGTCGACCCGGCGGCCGCCGCGGCAGGACGCGTCCGGCTCGTCGACCTGGGGTTGGCGCTCCCCGCGCCGGAGGTGTGCGCCCTGGAGGCCGAGGACGTGGCGCGCCTGCTGCCCCGCCCCGACGCCGCGGCGCACAAGTACAGCCGCGGCGTCGTCGGCGTCCGGGCCGGCTCGGCCACCTACGCCGGCGCCGCGGTGCTCTGCGTCCGCGGCGCGCTGTCCGGCCTCGCCGGGATGGTCCGCTACGTCGGCCCCGAGGCCGTCGGGCACCAGGTGAGGTCGACGTGCCCCGAGGTGGTGGGGGAAGGTCGCGTGCAGGCCTGGGTGGTCGGGCCCGGCAGCGACGACCAGGCGGGCCCCGCCCTGGCCGCCGCCCTGGCCGACCAGGTGCCCGTGGTGGTCGACGCGGACGCCCTGGCTCATCTGACCCCGTCCGTCCCCGGTGCCCGGCTGGTGCTCACCCCGCACGCCGGGGAGCTGGCGGCGCTGCTCGGCGTCGCGCGCCCCGAGGTCGAGGCGGCGCCCCTGCGGCACGCGCGCGAGGCCGCTCGGACGCTGCACGCCACGGTCCTGCTCAAGGGCCGTCGCACGCTGGTGGCCGACCCTTCGGGTGCGGTCCGGGTCAACACCACCGGCACCCCCTGGCTGGCCACCGCGGGCGCCGGTGACGTGCTGGCCGGGGTGGTGGGCGCGCTGCTGGCGTCCGGGCTCTCCGGTCTCGACGCGGCGTCGGTGGGGGCCTGGC
The DNA here is from genome assembly GCF_002930065.1 of Nocardioides sp. 616. NCBI lineage: Bacteria > Bacillati > Actinomycetota > Actinomycetes > Propionibacteriales > Nocardioidaceae > Nocardioides > Nocardioides sp. 616. Next base: position 107,984 of record NZ_POAG01000012.1, read on the forward strand.
TGCACGGCAGGGCGGCGGAGCTCGCCGGTGCCGGCGGACCGCTGCGCGCCGGCGACGTGGCTGGTGCCCTGGGACCTGCCGTGAACGAGGTGCTCGCCCTGGTGGGAGAATGAGAGTCATGACCGATCCGGTGGCACGAGCGGAGATCGTCGTCGACCTGGACGCCATCACCCACAACGCCGAGGTGCTCCGCGCCGTGGTCGCCCCCGCAGCGCTGATGGCGGTGGTCAAGGCCGACGGCTACGGACACGGGATGTGCGAGGTGGCCCGCGCGGCCCGCCGCGGCGGCGCCGACTGGCTGGGCGTCGCGACGCTGGACGAGGCGATGACCCTGCGCCGCGACGGGGACACCGGTCGGCTGCTGTGCTGGCTGACCATCCCCGGCGAGCGGTACGACGACCCGGTGCGCGCCGAGGTCGACCTCTCGGCGTACTCCACGCGCGCGCTCGACGAGATCGCCCGTGCCGCCGACCGGGTCGACCGGATCGCCCGGGTGCAGCTGAAGATCGACACCGGCCTCTCGCGCGGCGGAGCGCTCCGGACCGACTGGGCCGCCCTGACCGAGCACGCCCGGCGGCTGGAGCGCGAGGGCCGGATCCGGGTCACCGGGATCTGGAGCCACCTGGTCTCCTCCGACGACCCGGACTCACCGGTCAACGAGGTGCAGGAGGTGGCCTTCCTGGAAGCCGTCGCCGTAGCCGAGGCCGCCGGCCTGGCGCCGGAGGTGCGGCACCTGGCCAACTCCGCCGCCGCGGTGCTGCGACCCTCGGCCCGGTTCGACCTGGTGCGCTGCGGGATCGCGCTCTACGGGCTCGACCCCGCACCCGGCCACCTGCCCGAGCTGGGCCTGGTGCCGGCGATGACGGTCCGGGGCCGGGTGGCGATGGTCAAGCCGGTGCCCGCGGGGGCGGGCGTCTCCTACGGGCACACCTGGACCGCGGAGCGCGACACCACCCTGGCCCTGATCCCGGTCGGCTACGGCGAGGGCATCCCCCGGGCGGCCAGCCCCGGTGCCGAGGTGCAGGTCGCCGGCCGCCGACGCCCGCTGCGGGGACGGGTCTGCATGGACCAGGTGATGGTCGACCTCGAGGGCGACCTGCCCGAGGAGGGCACGGAGTTCGTGCTGCTGGGCCCCGGCACCCAGGGCGAGCCGACCGCTCAGGAGTGGGCCGAGGCCTGCGACACCATCAGCTACGAGATCGTGACGCGAGTAGGCGGCCGGCTGGCGCGTCGCCACGTGGGCGGGCAGCCCCGGTGAGGAGCAGCGGCAAGAAGTGGGGCCTGGCCGCCGGCGCCCTCGGGGTCGCGGCCGCGGGCACAGCGGCCCGGATGGTGCAGCAGCAACGGGTGATCGCGCGCAGCGGGGCCGGCGACGCCACCCCGTTCGGGACGCTCCGCTCGCCCGGTCTCAAGGTCGTCACCGACGACGGCGTCGACCTGCACGTCGAGATCGACGAACCCGGACCGGACGGCAACCACGACCTCACCGTGGTCTTCGTGCACGGCTACGCCCTGAACCTCGACTGCTGGCACTTCCAGCGCGCCGCCTACCGCGGACAGGTGCGCACAGTCTTCTACGACCAGCGCTCGCACGGCAGGTCCGCCCGGTCCCCGGAGGAGAACTGCACCCTCGAGCAGCTCGGCCGGGATCTCCGCCGGGTGATCGACACCTGCGCCCCCGGGCCGGTGGTGGTGGTGAGCCACTCCATGGGCGGCATGGCGCTGATCGCCCTCGCCTCGGAGTTCCCCGAGCTGTTCGGGGACAAGATCGTCGGGACCGCCCTGATCGGCAGCACCGCCGGGGGACTGGACCCCGGACGCATCATCTTCCCCATGGTGCCCCTGGGGCTGGGAGCGCGCGCGGTGTCCCGTACGGTGCGGCTGCTGAGCCGCGGGCACCTGATGGTCGACCGGTTCCGGGCTGCCGGGCACCGCATGGCGCAGGTCGTCACCGACCTCTACTCGTTCGGGGACGACGTGCCCCGCAGCTACGTGGACTTCGTCTTCTCCATGATCGACGACACCCCCTTCGAGGTCGTCGCCGACTTCTACCCGGCCTTCGCGACGCTGGACCACTTCGAGCATGTCGGGGCGCTGTCCGCCGCGCCGTGCACCATCATCTGCGGGACCGAGGACAAGGTGACGCGCATCGGGCACAGCCGCAAGCTGCACGCCCGGATCCACGGCTCCGACCTGTTCGAGGCCCAGGGGGCCGGGCACATGGTGATCCTGGAGCGCCACGACGACGTCAACGCCGAGCTCGACGAGCTCATCTCCCGCGCCGGCGCGCTCGTGGCGGAGCGCGCGAGGTGAGCCCGGGTCCCGATGGTCTCAGCGTGGAACGCGTCGGCGCCCAGGCTGCCGAGGAGGTGCACGCGGTCGTGCACGCTGCCTTCGCCGCACGTCCTCGGCTCGACCCGCCCGCGGCCGCCCTGGACGAGACCCCGCAGAGCATCTCGCGGGCCCTGGGGCGGGCCAACGGAATCCTGGCCCGGCTGGACGGCGCACCTGTCGGCGCGCTGCTGCTGGACCCCCAGGACGGCACCATGTTCGTGCGCCGCTTCGGCGTGCTGCCCGCGGCCCAGGGCATGGGAGTCGCCGGGGCGCTGCTCGAGGCAGCGGTGCAGGCGGCACCCGCGCAGCAGGTCGTCACCGTGCTGGCGCGCCAGGAGCTGCCCGCGACCGTGGGGTTCTGGGAGTCCCAGGGGTTCCGGCAGCGTGGCGGCCACCCGCCGTACGTCGAGCTGAGCCGGGAGCTCCCGACGCGGCACACGATCCTCGACGGCGACCAGATGCGCGACCTGGGTCGGCGGGTGGGCCTGCTGCTGGAGCCCGGTGACCTGCTGGTGCTCAGTGGGGGACTGGGTGCGGGCAAGACCACCTTCACCCAGGGGCTCGGCGCCGGCCTCGGGGTGCGTGGGGACGTCACCTCCCCGACGTTCGTGATCGCCCGGGTCCATCCCTCCCTGGTCGGCGGCCCCGACCTGGTGCACGTCGACGCCTACCGGCTGGGCGGCATGGCCGAGCTCGACGACCTCGACCTGGACACCTCCCTGGACGAGGCGGTGACCGTCGTGGAGTGGGGGGAGGGGCTGGCCGAGGGGCTCGCCGAGCGCCGGCTGGAGGTGCGGATCAGCCGCGCCGAAGGGGGCGAGGAGATCGGCGACCTCGACCCGCGGATCGTCGAGCTCAGCTGGGTGCACGGCAGCGCCCGGTCGGCGCAGCAGTAGCCTCGAACCGTGCTGCTTGCCTTCGACACCGCCACCCCGCTCGTCACCGTGGCCCTCCACGACGGCTCCGACGTGGTGGCCGAGCGCCTCGCCACCAGGGCCATGAAGCACGGCGAGCAGCTCGCGCCGCTCATCGCCGGCGTGCTGGTCGAGGCGGGCATCGTGCGCCAGGACCTCACCGCGATCGCGGTCGGCGCCGGCCCCGGCCCGTTCACCGGCCTGCGCGTCGGACTGGTGACCGCCCGCACCCTGGGGCTCGCCCTGGAGATCCCGGTGTACGCCGTGTGCTCCCTGGACGTGCTGGCCGTCGAGGCCTACGACTCCGGCGCCGCGGCCGGGGAGTTCCTGGTGGCCACCGACGCCCGGCGCAAGGAGGTCTACCTCGCCCGGTACGTCGACGGGGTGCGGGTCGACGGCCCCGAGGTGCGCAAGCCGGCCGATGCGGCCACCGAGCTGCCGGTGGTGGGGGAGGGGGCGGTGCTCTACCCCGAGGCGTTCCCGCACCCGGTGGGTCCCGGCCGTCCCAGCGCCGGCTGGCTCGCCCGGGTGGTGACCGACGAGCGCGCGGAGCTGCTGGACCCCGACCCGCTGTACCTGCGGCGGCCCGACGCGGTCGCGAGCGCCGCCCCGAAGTCGGTGCTGACCCAGGCCCGCACCGGGGCTGACGGCTCGTGATCGTCCCCGTCGGTGCGCACGACCTGGACCAGGTGGGCGACCTGGAGGACCAGCTCTTCGGCGAGCAGGCGTGGTCGGCCCAGGCGTTCGCAGAGCTCGCCGCCGGTCCGGGGCGGCGCGCCTGGGTCGCGCGCACCGAGGACGGCACCGTCCTGGGCTACGTGCTGACCGGCCACGTCGGCGACTTCGCCGACCTGCTGCGGATCGGCGTACGGGCGGGGGCGCAGCGCCGGGGGACCGCCACCGCGCTGCTGGCCACGGCTGTGGACGCGGCGGTCGCCGACGGGGCGGAGCGGATGCTGCTCGAGGTCAGCACCAGCAACGACTCCGCCCGGGCGCTCTACGCCCGCTCGGGGTTCGAGCAGATCGACCGTCGACCGCGCTACTACGCCGACGGCTCCGACGCCCTGGTGCTGCAGCTGCAGCTGCAGCCTGCCGCGCACCGATCAGAGAGAATGGCTCCATGAGCGAGGAACCACTGATCCTGGGCATCGAGACCTCGTGCGACGAGACCGGGGTGGGGATCGTTCGCGGTCACACGCTGCTGGCCGACACGGTGGCCTCCAGCGTCGAGGAGCATGCCCGCTTCGGCGGGGTGGTCCCCGAGGTCGCCAGCCGCGCCCACCTCGAGGCCATGGTGCCCACCATCGAACGCGCCTGCGAGACCGCAGGCGTCAAGCTGCGCGACGTCGATGCCATCGCGGTGACCAGCGGTCCCGGCCTCGCGGGCGCGCTGCTGGTCGGCGTCGCCGCCGCCAAGGCCCTGGCCCTGGGCCTGGGCAAGCCGCTGTACGGCGTCAACCACCTGGCCGCGCACGTCGCGGTCGACCAGCTCGAGCACGGCGCCCTTCCCGAGCCGTGCCTGGCGATGCTCGTCTCCGGGGGCCACTCCAGCCTGTTGCTGGTGGAGGACGTCACCACGGGGGTGGAGCCCTTGGGCGCCACCATCGACGACGCGGCGGGTGAGGCCTTCGACAAGGTCGCGCGGCTGCTGGGGCTGCCCTTCCCCGGCGGTCCCCATATCGACCGGGCGGCCCGCAGCGGCAACAGCGTCGCCATCGACTTCCCCCGTGGCCTGACCGCCCGGCGGGACCTGGAACGGCACCGCTACGACTTCTCCTTCTCCGGGCTCAAGACGGCGGTGGCCCGGTGGGTGGAGGCCAAGCAGCGCGCCGGCGAGTCCGTCGACGTCAACGACGTCGCCGCCTCGTTCCAGGAGGCCGTGTGCGACGTGCTGACCCGCAAGGCGCTGGACGCCGCAGTGACCCACGGGATCGAGGACATCCTCATCGGCGGCGGGGTGGCGGCCAACTCGCGGCTGCGGGCGATGGCCGTGGAGCGCGCGGCCGCCAAGGGCATCCGGGTGCGGGTGCCACGACCCGGACTGTGCACGGACAACGGTGCGATGGTCGCGGCCCTGGGGTCGGAGCTCATGGCGCGCGGGCGAACGCCCTCGAGCCTCGACCTGCCGGCTGACTCCAGTCAGCCGATCACCGTGGTCGTGGCCTGAGGGCGCTCGCCCGGCTCCGTGGCGCCGGCTAGTCCAGGACGCCGGGAGCGGTGCCCTCGTCGTCGAGCCAGTCCTGGTCGTAGATCAGGTGGTCGCGATCCTGGGCGTCCTGCTTCTTGCTGCCTGCGCGCGAGGCACCACCGGCACCACCGGCGGCGCCGGCGCCCGAGCGGCCCGCTGCCCCTGAGCGGCCGCCCGAGGAGCCACGACCCGAAGCGGAGCCCGCGGCGGCGCCCCGGCCGCCCGCGGCGGCGCCTCGACTGGCCGACCCAGCGCCGGCTCGACTGCTGGCACCGGTGGCGGCACCGCCTCGGCTCGAGGAGCCGACGGCGCCGCTCTTGCCCAGGGTGCTGCTGCCGGCGGCCTTGGAGGTGGCTCCGATGGGCTTGACGTTGCCGGTGGCCCCGGGGCGCACCGAGCCGCTGGCGCCCACACTGGCACCCCGGGCACTCGCGCCCATGGCGCCGCCAGCGATGGCACCGCCGAAGGCGCCAGCCGAACCACCCGAGGGTGCCGCGACGCCAGGGGAGCCGGAGACCTGGGCTCCGGATCCGCCCGGGACCGGGTTGTACGGGTTGCCGTTGCTCTCCCGGCCGATCACGCCGGGCTCGGAGCCGGGAGGCGTGGGGCTCGGGGTCGGGTGTGGGGTGGGCGTCGGGCTCGGTCCGTGCGGGGGCTGCGGGCTGGGCGGGTCATGCAGGTCAGGCGGGTCGAGAGGCGGGGTGAACGGTGGGGGGAGAACCGGGTCGCCCGGGGCCTGTGGGAAGTGCGGGCCCTTGGGCGGAAGCGACTCGTGCGGCGGCAGCTGGCCGATGACGGCGCCGTCCTGGGGACCGCCGACCCCACCACCGTTGGAGAGCGGGGGGCGGCTGCCGGGGGCCTGCGGTCCTGGCGGCTGGACGGGGGGCAGGTCGGGCTCGCCGTGGATCTTCTTCATCGTCGCGGCGGCCACCTCGAACTCGGCGAAGATGTTGTCGACCGCGGCCCTGGCCTTCTCCTCCTGGGCCGCGACGGCGTCGGAGTGAGCGGTCACCTTGGCGTCGTGCTTGCCCTTCTCCAGACCCTTCTTGGCCTCGTCCCACTCGGGCTTCGGCACGAACGCATCAGGGGGCGAGAGCGGGTCGGCGTCGAGCTCCTTCTTGACCTGGACCGCGGCGGCGAGGGCAGCGGAGGCCTGGTCCAGCGCCTGACCGCCGGACTGGAAGTCGCCCGCCTTCTGGGACATCACCTCGGCGGTCGCCAGGAAGGCTGCCTCGATGGCGGCGCCGGTCTCGGTGTTGATCCCCTGATCGACCGCGTCCCGCATCTTGGGACCCATGTTCTTCAGGTAGTCCGCCACCGAGTCCAGCACGTCCTTGGTGGTCATCCAGTCCCCGCCGGAGGAGCCGATGAGCGTCGGTCGGGCGCCGGTGAGGGCCTCGTCCAGCCGGGCGCGCTGCGGGCCGCTCATCCCTGGTCCCCGTCACTCTCGACGACGAAGGCACGGAACGTGTCGACGACGTGCTGGTCGGTCTCGCCCTCGTCCTTGCGGCTCTCCAGGATGCCCAGGCGGTAGGCCTCGAGCTCGTCCGCGAACTTGATGAGGTCCTCCATCACCACGTTCTGGGCCTTGGTGCCGTGGGTGCCGAGGTTCTGGCCCGCCCAGGACGCGCCGAAGTCGGGCTGCTCGAAGCGGGTCGGATCGTTGTCGCGGAGCTCGTTGGCCCGGGCGTTCAGCTCCTTCACAACCTGGTCCACGAGCTCAGCAGCGGCTACAGCCGCCTGCCCCGTGAGGTTGGCGGCAACAAGTGCGTCCACCACTAACATCTGTGATCCCCCTTGTGAAAGTTCCTTGCGCTGGCCGTCTGCCCACCTGGTCCGAGGGCTAAACCTGTGCTGTCGACATCTTTGCGGGTCGACACTATCCACGCGGGGGCCGGTGGTGGATCGGGTCGGTACTCTCCAACCCCCTACTCGGAGGTGCCCATGCCCAACAAGTCCAATGTCGCGCCGCTCGGCGCTCTCGTGGCCGCCGCGCTGTTCCTGTCCGGCTGTGGGCAGAGTGCGGGAGAGGACCAGCCGAGCGGGTCCGGCGCCTCAGCGACGGTGAGCGAGGCCCCGGGTGCCGGCTCGGTGGCTTCCCCGTCGCCCGCGGAGTCGGCCACCGAGCCACCCGCGGCGGAGCTGGCGCAGGGGGAGTGGGCCGAGGTCTCGGTGGCGCGGATCCGTGGGCCCAAGGGCTGGTCGGGAGAGTCCAACGATGCCGGTGACGGTGCGGTGGCGCTCAAGGCGCCCTACGACGCCGTGTCCGGGCTCACCATGGTCGAGCTGGCGGACAGCACCGAGCCGACGGACATCGACACGCTGGGTCGCCAGTCCTTAGATGACGGCGAGCCGGAGGTGACGCTGCGCAAGCCTGTCGAGCTGGACGGGGTGGAGGTCTTCCGTACCGCCGGCCCGGTCGACGACTACTTCTGGATCGAGCGGTACGGCGTGGTGCACAACGGGCAGTTCTTCCGGCTGACCTTCACGCTGACGCTGCGCACGCCCGTGTCGAAGCGCCAGCAGATCATCGACTCGGTGCTGCCGACCTTCGAGTGGAAGTGAGGCCGCCGAACAGCGACCTGAGGGCGCGCTTCGGCGCCTGTGACAGGCTTTGACCTTCGGAGTCGAGCACGTGGAGGCGCGAGATGCAGCAAGTCAAGGCAGTGGTGGCGAGGGCCAAGGGCGAGCCGGTCTCGGTGGAGACGATCAACGTCCCCGATCCCGGCCCGGGAGAAGCCGTGGTCGCCGTGCAGGCGTGCGGGGTGTGCCACACCGACCTGCACTACCGCGAGGGTGGCATCAACGACGACTACCCGTTCCTGCTGGGCCACGAGGCGGCCGGCATCGTGGAGCAGGTCGGCGAGGGCGTCACGGAGGTGGCCCCCGGGGACTTCGTGGTCCTCAACTGGCGTGCCGTGTGCGGTCAGTGCCGCGCCTGCCGCCGCGGTGAGCCGCAGTACTGCTTCGACACCCACAACGCGACCCAGAAGATGACGCTCGAGGACGGCACCGAGCTCACCCCGGCGCTGGGCATCGGAGCCTTCGCCGAGAAGACCCTGGTCGCCGCCGGGCAGTGCACCAAGGTGGATGCCAGTGCCCGTCCGGCGGCGGTGGGGCTGCTGGGCTGCGGCGTGATGGCGGGTCTGGGCGCGGCCATCAACACCGGCAACGTGACCCGGGGCAAGTCCGTGGCGGTCATCGGCTGCGGCGGAGTCGGGGTGGCGGCCATCGCCGGCTCGGTGCTCGCCGGGGCCGCCAAGGTGATCGCCGTGGACATCGACCCGCGCAAGCTCGAGCGGGCCACCTCCATGGGTGCCACGCACGTCGTCGACAGCTCCAGCAGCGACCCGGTGACCGAGATCCAGCGGCTGACCGAGGGTCACGGCGCGGACGTGGTGATCGACGCGGTGGGGCGTCCGGAGACCTGGAAGCAGGCGTTCTACGCCCGCGACCTGGCCGGCACCGTGGTGCTGGTGGGGGTGCCCACGCCGGAGATGCAGATCCCCGACATCCCGTTGGCCGACGTCTTCGGGCGCGGTGGCTCGCTGAAGTCCAGCTGGTACGGCGACTGCCTGCCCTCGCGCGACTTCCCGGTGCTGGTGGACCTCTATCTCCAGGGTCGGCTCGACCTGGACGCCTTCGTCACCGAGGAGATCGCGCTGGACCAGGTCGAGGCCGCCTTCGAGAAGATGCACGGCGGCGACGTGCTGCGCTCGGTGGTGGTCCTGTGATCCGGGTGGACCACGCGGTTGCCAGCGGCACCTTCTCCCTCGACGGGGAGACCCACCAGGTGGACAACAACCTCTGGGTGCTCGGCGACGACACCGAGTGCGTGGTGATCGACGCGCCGCACGACGTGGAGGCGATCCTGGCGCTGGTGGGGGGCCGGAAGGTCAAGGCGATCCTGTGCACCCATGCCCACGACGACCACGTCCGAGCCGCCACCGAGCTGCGGCAGCGCGTCGTCGCGCCGATCCTGCTGCACCCCGACGACCGGCCGCTGTGGGAGCTGGTCCACCCCGATGAGCTGTGGGACGTGGACCTGAGCGACGGCCAGGTGATCGAGGTGGCGGGCACGGCCCTGACGGTACTGCACACCCCGGGTCACGCCCCGGGGGCGGTGTGCTTCTGGGTGCCCGAGCTCGGCTGCGTCTTCACCGGCGACACCCTGTTCCAGGGAGGCCCGGGTGCCACCGGCCGCAGCTTCAGCGACCGCGCCACGCTGGAGGCCTCGATCCGTTCGCGACTGTGGGAGCTCCCCGACGAGACGGTGGTGCACACCGGGCACGGGAGCGACACCACCATCGGGGCCGAGCGCGCACTCCTGGCCTGACCCTGCGTCGGGGGCGGACTCCCCGGTTGTCACGCAGGTCACACCCAGATCGAGGCTAATTACTACATATTGTCGTAGATAGGTACTACGATTCGTAGTAGATCGATGGCCGGGGTGGACTGGCCGTCACCGATGGGAAAGGACCCATCATCATGCGCGCAACTCTCGACAAGCTCCTCTCCGGCATCGGCCTGCTCCTCGCCCTCGTGCTCCTGGTGGCAGGTGGCCTCATGACCTGGGCCAACGTGTTCATCGGAGACCAGGTCAAGGAACAGTTCACGGCCCAGGACATCACCATGCCGACCCAGGAGGCGATCGACGGTCAGGTGGCCGGCAAGGGCATCTCCGCCGAGGACGGCGAGGCCCTGGAGGAGTTCGCGGGGGAGACCCTGGACAACGGCCCCGCCGCCAAGGCGTACGCCGACCACTACATCCAGGCGCACATGAACGGCCAGGGTGCGGCCCTCAACGACGGCACCCCGGTCACCTACGAGGAGGCCAGCAACAAGGGCCGTGAGCTCTCCGCGGCACTCGCCGAGACCAAGGACGCCAGCGAGGAGCAGGTTGCCGAGGCCCAGGCCTGGATGGACCTGCGCGAGTCGCTCTTCATGGGTAACACCCTTCGCGGTCTGCTCCTCTACGGATACGCCTTCGCCACCATGGGCACCATCGCAGGGTTCGCGGCCGTCGCCGCCTACGTCGGCGCGGCGCTCTTCCTGATCCTGGGCCTGCTGGGGCTCGTCCACTCGCGCAGGGTTGCCCGCGCGGAGCTCTGAGAGGGGCTCAGTGAGGATCGACCCACCCGCCACGGCGGGTGGGTCGATCTGCGTCTGCAGACCCCTAGACTCGCCCCCCATGAGGACTCGGGGGGCGATCGCGGTCGTGGCCGCCCAGGTGCTGCTCTGCGTCGGTGCCGCCGGCTGCTCGACCGAGGCTCAGATGCGATCCGGGTCCGAGCTGGTGACCCACGTCTCCGCCCTGGCCGAGGGCGACCCCGAGCTCACCGCCCCCCGGGCCCGGCTCGGACTGGGCGAGGGCTGGGGGCCCTCCGCGGACGAGCTGGACGAGGCCGCCACCCTGGTCGGTGACCTGACGCTGCCACAGCTGGCCGGCCAGGTGCTGGTGGCCGACTGGTCCGGCACCCGCCCTCCGGTGGAGATGGTCCGCGACCTGCACCTCGGGGGCGTGATCTGGTTCTCGGGCAACATCACCTCCGCCGACCAGGTGCGCCGGGCCAACCGGGCACTGCGCCGGGCCGACGACCGGCCTTGGCCCCTGCTCGTCGGGGTCGACCAGGAGGGCGGCCTGGTGGAGCGGGCCGGCGGCGTGGTGACCGGCCTGCCCAGCTTCATGACCGGCGGTGCCGCGCGGCGCCCGGACCTCACCCGGGCCGCGACGGCAGCCACGGGCCGGGAGCTGAGGGGCCTGGGGTTCACCGCGAACTTCGCGCCGGTGGCCGACGTCACCGTGGGTGCGGCCGATCCCACGATCGGTACCCGGGCCGCCTCGTCCGAGCCGGCGCTGGTGGCCGAGCAGGTGCTGGCGGCGGCGCGGGGCTATGCCGACGCCGGGCTCGTCAGCACCCTCAAGCACTTCCCGGGCCACGGCTCGGTGCGGGAGGACAGCCACGTCACGCTCCCGGTGCAGCCGCGCAGCCTGGCGCAGCTGCAAGGGCGTGACCTGGTCCCGTTCCGGGACGCCGTCGCGGCCGGCAGCTCCTCGGTGATGGTGGGCCACCTGGACGTGCGCGCGGTGGACCCGGGCGTGCCCGCCTCGCTGTCGAGGGACGTGGTGACGGGGCTGCTGCGCACCGACCTCGGCTTCGACGGCCTGGTGGTCACCGACTCCCTCGCGATGGCTGCGGTCACCCGGTCCTACGGACCGGCGCGGGCGGCGGTGCGTGCCCTGCGTGCGGGGGCCGACGTGCTGCTGATGCCGGCCGACCCGGTCGCGGCCCGGGACGGCATCGTGGCCGCCGTACGACGGGGCGACCTGACCCGGCGCCGCCTCGAGCAGGCCGCGGCCCGGCAGGTGGCCCTGCTGCTGCACCACCGCGACGCCCGCGGGGCCCCACCCGGGAGTGCCCGCCCCCAGGCGCTGGCCTGGTCCCGGGCCGCGGTGACGGTGATGTCCCGCACGTGCCAGGGCCGGTTGGTGGGCAGCCGGGTGCAGCCGGTCGGAGACCGGGACGTGGTCGCTGCCTTCACCGCGGCGGCGCGGTCGGCAGGGCTGCGCGTCGGTCCTCGCGGAACGCGGGTCGCCCTGCTCCGGAGCGCCTCGACGTCCGTACGGTCGGACGTCGCCGTGGCAGTCGGGGCGCCCTGGGTCCTGGCCGGGTCGCGGGCGCGTCACCTGGTCGCCACCTATGGCAACACTCCGGGCGCGATGCGCGCGCTGGTGGAGGTGCTCCTGGGTCGGCGTCCCGCCCCGGGGCGGGTGCCGGTGGAGGTCGCCGACGTCCCTGCTCGTGGCTGCTGAGCCGAGGCTGCTGAACCGAGGCCGGGGCCGGATCAGAAGGGGCGCACCAGCAGGGCCTTGCCAGCGCCCGCGACCCGGGTCAGGACCACGGTCGCCTCCTCCTCGCCCGTCAGGGCCAGTCGCTTGCGCAGCTGCTCGGGGATGATGTCGACCCCGCGCTTCTTGATGGTGATCGGGCCGATGTTGCGCTCCACCAGCGCCTGGCGCAGCAGCTTCTCCTTGAAGGGCAGCTCGTCGAGCACGTAGTAGCTGCGCATGAAGGGGCTGCGGAAGGACTTGTCGGAGGTGACGTAGGCGATGTGCTCGTCCAGCAGGCCGCCGTCGACCCCGGCGGCGACCGCGGTGACGAGCCCGGCCCGGATCACGGCACCGTCCGGCTCGTAGAGGTGGGCGCCGAGCTCGCGGACCGGTCGCTCCCGGCCGGCGTAGGGGTCGTCCTCGGAGGTCAGCGACGCCAGCCCGCCGCCGGTGATCACCGTCGCCCGGTGTCGGGTGGTGGCCAGCCCCGGCGACCAGAGCGCGGCCTCCTTGACCTCCCCGTGGTCGCTGACCCACTCGGCCTCGACGCCCTCGGGCACCAGGGTGTGCGGGATCCCGGGTGCCACCTTGACCACTGCGGTCCTGCGCAGCAGGTCCTCGACGAAGGGCCACGGCGGGGTCCAGCCGTGCTCGTCGAAGACGCGGCCACGTGCTCCGCGGCGCGCCGGGTCGGCGAAGACCGCGCCGAAGCCGTCGAGCTCCAAGGTGGTGGCGTCCACCGCCATCACCGCCCCGGCGAGCCCGAGCGCGGCCAGGTTCGCCTCCGCCATGGCCACGCGCACCGGGTCGGAGTCCACGCCGGCAGCCGTCAGCCCGGCCCTGGCGAAGGCGAGCAGGTCGCCGCCGATGCCGCAGCCCAGGTCCACCACCGAGCTGGGCTGGGCAGCTGCCAGCCGGGCGGCGCGGTGGTCGGCGACCCGGCGCCGGGTGGACTGCTCCAGGGCGTCCGGGGTGAAGTACAGGCGGACGGCCTCGTCACCGAACTTCGGCACCGCCCGGACCCGGAGCTGCACCTGGGTGAGAGCGGCGCTGGACCGCTCGGGGTCCGGCTCGATCTTGCGCACCGCGGCCGCGGCACGCAGCGGATCGCCGTCCACGTCGGCGTAGGCATGGGTGGCCCGGTCGAGCAGTCGCTGGCCGGCGTCGGTGAGCAGCCAGCGGAAGGTGTCTAGGTCCACCTGACCATCCTGTCAGCGTCGGGGCCTGCTGGCACTCGATCGGGGGGAGTGCTAACGTGAGCACTGGCACTCTCCCAGTGAGTGTGCCAGCGCCGGGACCGACCCGCGACCCCCGCGACGGCACGGGTCCTGACCGGCGAAGCAGACATTGCACGACATTGCACGACAGTGGAACCAGACAGCGCATCACAGCACCGTGCAGACGCACGGGTGCACCCGAACAACGTGGAGAAAGTGGAGGTCGACACTGTGTCGGTCAACATCAAGCCCCTCGAGGACCGCATCGTCGTCAAGCCCCTCGACGCCGAGCAGACCACGGCCTCTGGCCTGGTCATCCCGGACACCGCCAAGGAGAAGCCCCAGGAGGGCGAGGTCGTGGCCGTGGGCCCCGGTCGCTTCAACGAGGACGGCGACGAGCGCATCCCCATGGACATCTCCGTGGGCGACAAGGTCATCTACAGCAAGTACGGCGGCACCGAGGTGAAGTACTCCGGCGAGGAGTTCCTCATCCTGTCGGGCCGCGACGTGCTGGCCATCGTTTCCTGATCTTCTGCCCGGGCGCCGCGCGCAGGCGTGCCAGTGATGGCACCCGCTGCGCGGCGTCCGGGCATTCCCCTTCCTAAGGAGCCACATGCCCAAGATCCTTGAGTTCGACGAGAACGCTCGTCGCGCCCTCGAGCGCGGAGTCGACAAGCTTGCCAACACCGTCAAGGTGACGCTCGGCCCCAAGGGCCGCTACGTCGTCCTGGACAAGAAGTGGGGCGCGCCGACCATCACCAACGACGGTGTCACCGTCGCCCGTGAGATCGAGCTCGACGACCCGTTCGAGAACCTTGGTGCCCAGCTCACCAAGGAGGTCGCCACCAAGACCAACGACGTCGCCGGTGACGGCACCACGACCGCCACCGTGCTGGCCCAGGCGATGGTCCACGAGGGCCTGCGCGCCGTGGCCGCCGGAGCCAACCCGATGAGCCTCAAGCGGGGCATGGACGCCGCGGCCGAGGCCGTCGGCGACGCCCTGCGTGAGGCGGCCCGTGAGGTCGAGACCCGTGAGGACATGGCCTCGGTGGCCACGATCTCCAGCCGCGACGCTCACATCGGCGACCTCCTGGCCCAGGCCTTCGACAAGGTCGGCAAGGACGGCGTGATCACGGTCGAGGAGTCCAACACCATGGGCACCGAGCTGGAGTTCACCGAGGGGATGCAGTTCGACAAGGGCTACATCTCGGCCTACTTCGTCAGCGACCCCGAGCGGATGGAGGCCGTCCTCGACGACCCCTACATCCTGCTCGTCCAGGGCAAGATCTCCTCGGTCTCGGAGCTGCTCCCGCTGCTGGAGAAGGTGATCGCTGCCGGCAAGCAGCTGTTCATCCTGGCCGAGGACGTGGAGGGCGAGGCGCTCTCCACCCTGGTGGTCAACAAGATCCGCGGCACCTTCAACGCGGTCGCGGTCAAGAGCCCCGCGTTCGGCGACCGCCGCAAGGCCATGATGCAGGACATCGCCACCCTCACCGGTGGTCAGGTCGTCGCGCCCGAGGTTGGGCTCAAGCTCGACCAGGTCGGCCTCGAGGTGCTGGGCCAGGCCCGTCGCGTCGTGGTCACCAAGGACAACACCACCATCATCGACGGTGCCGGTGACGCGACCGAGGTCGAGGGCCGCGTCAACCAGATCAAGGCCGAGATCGAGTCCAGCGACTCCGACTGGGACCGCGAGAAGCTCCAGGAGCGTCTGGCCAAGCTCGCCGGTGGCGTGTGCGTGATCAAGGTCGGTGCACACACCGAGGTGGAGCTGAAGGAGAAGAAGCACCGCATCGAGGACGCCGTGTCCGCGACGCGTGCCGCGATCGAGGAGGGCATCGTCGCCGGCGGTGGCTCCGCCCTCGTCCACGCGGTGTCGGTGCTCGAGGACAACCTCGGTCTCACCGGTGACGAGGCGATGGGCGTGCGGATCGTTCGCAACTCCGCCGACGAGCCGCTGCGCTGGATCGCCGAGAACGGTGGGGTCAACGGCTACGTCGTCACCACCAAGGTTCGCGAGCTCGGGGTGGGCAACGGCTACAACGCCGCCACCGACGAGTACGGCGACCTGGTCGCCCAGGGTGTCCTGGACCCGGTCAAGGTCACCCGCTCGGCGCTGGTCAACGCCACCTCCATCGCAGCCATGCTGCTCACCACCGAGGTGCTCATCGTGGAGAAGCCCGAGGACGAGGACGAGGCCCCCGCAGCTGCGGGCCACGGACACGGCCACGGCCACTGAGCAGTCAGCACCACGCACCACGCACCACGCACCACCACGAAGGGTCGGATCGCCTCGCAGGCGGTCCGGCCCTTCGGCCGTTCCTGGGCCGATCGGGCGCTCAGGCGTGCTCAGGCGTGAGGGGCCGAGCCATCCGGGCAGTGGTCCTCCGGCAGGTCCCGCTCCACGCCGTCCCGGAGCCAGATGATCCCGCCGTGGCAGCCGTAGCCGTGAGCGTCGTACCGCTCGCGCAGGACCTCGAGCAGCTCGGCCCCGCCGTCCTCGCTCCACAGCCCGGTCGGGACCAGCTGCACGAACCAGGTGGGGGCCTCAGGGCTCGTCAGGAGGTCGCGGAGCTCGACGTACTCCGGGTCCAGCGTCCGCATGGGCAGGCTCCACAGGTGTCGGTACGGGGACTCGCGTCCCGTGGCCAGCTGCAGGTCGGCCCGGCCGCCGAGGACGGTGACGGTGTCGCCCGGCTCGGCCACCGCAGCGATAGCCTCCCCGGTGTCGGCCTGACCACGTGAGGCCGTCCCGGTGGCGGTGACGACCCCGACCGTGGCGATGGAGGCGACGGATGAGATGGCGGCGAAGCCCACCACCACGCGCATCGCGCGGCCGCCGCGACCGGACAGGCCGGCGAGCATGGCGGTGGCGAGCACCGCGGCAGGCAGCAGGCCGAACAGGTAGTCGAGCCAGAAGCTGCCACCCAGCACCAGCGCGACGGCGTCGAAGAGGAACAGTGCCAGGGTCGCCCCGACGAGCACCTGCTGGCTGCGCCAGACCTTGCGCAGCAGTACCACGAAGGTGCCCATCACCAGCAGGATCCCGGTGCCCAGCGCGGCCAGGAGCAGGATGACCGCGCGCTGGGCGTTGGCCCCCGAGCTGGCGGAGGCGAGCTCGGCGCCAGCGTCGGAGCGGAAGCCGTAGATGGCGTACCACAGGGTGTCCAGCTGCACCCCGCTCTGCAGGGCCCACCCGATCATCAGGGCTGCGGGCACCGCCGCCCCGGCCAGCCCGGCCACGGAGAGTCGGGCGAAGGTGCGGGCGCTGATCTGCTTGGTCGCCAGGGAGAGCAGCAGCAGGGCCGCGGCGAAGACCAGCCCACCGAGCATGTTCTGCTTGAAGCCCGGTGCGACTCCGGCGCTGAGCCCGGCCAGTGCGGCCAGCGGCATCGACTGGCGCTGCAGGGCCAGGATCGCCAGCAGGCACGCGCCCAGCACGAACGGGAGGCTGAGCAGCTCACCCTTGACCCCGTCCGCGTTGATCATGGTGCTGCTGGTCAGTGCCGCGACGACCACCGCGGTCCACCGGGCGGCCCGCTCGTCGGCGATCACCAGGGCGATCCTGGCCGCGAGCAGCACCAGCGCGGCGCACACCAGGGCGCCGACCAGGCGCAGGGCGTACGGTCCGCCGATCGCGTCGGCCACCTTGAACGTGGCGATGATCTGCGGAGGCCGGTCCACGAAGTAGTGGCCGTACACGCTGCCCGGCTCCGGGACCCACGTGCGGGCCACCATGAGGAACCCCGCCTCGTCCGGGGACAGGGCGGTCCCGAGCCCCGGCAGCCGGAGCAGGAAGGCCACGAGTGCTGTCAGGGGGACCGCCCAACGCGTCAGGGTGGGCGTGGCCAAGGTCATTCGTCTCCCGTTTCCGGTCCAGCTGGAACGCCTGATGCTAGCGAGCGCCGCGGGCACGGGGGGCATCGGCGCGGCGGGCCGACGTAGACTGGTGAGCGTGGAGATCCCGGAGAAGTTCGCCAGCCTCGGCCTGACCTATGACGACGTCCTGCTGCTCCCCGGGGAGTCGGATCTGGCTCCGTCGGAGATCGACACCACCTCGCGGCTGACCCGGGAGATCTCGCTCAAGGTGCCGCTGGTCAGCGCCGCGATGGACACCGTCACCGAGTCCCGGATGGCCATCGCGATGGCGCGTGAGGGTGGACTCGGTGTGCTGCACCGCAACCTGTCGATCGAGGACCAGGCCTACCAGGTGGACCTGGTCAAGCGGACCCAGACCGGCATCATCTCCAACCCCGTGACCATCGGGCCGGACGCCACGTTGGCCGAGCTCGACCGGATCTGCGGTGAGTACCGGGTCTCCGGACTGCCGGTGGTGGACGGGGACGAGCGCCTGCTGGGCATCATCACCAACCGCGACCTGCGCTTCACCCCGGTCGCGGAGTGGGCCACCACCAAGGTCGACGAGGTGATGACCCCGATGCCGCTGATCACCGGACCGGTGGGCATCGCGCGCGAGGACGCCACCGCCCTGCTGCGCCAGCACAAGCGCGAGCGCCTGCCGCTGGTGGACGAGCAGGGGCGCCTGGGCGGCCTCATCACGGTCAAGGACTTCGTGAAGTCCGAGCAGTTCCCGCACGCCTCCTCCGACGCCGACGGGCGTCTCCTGGTGGGCGCCGCGATCGGCTACTTCGGTGACGCCTGGCAGCGCGCGACCACGTTGGTCGAGGCCGGGGTGGACGTGCTCGTCGCCGACACCGCCCACGGTCACGTGCACCTGCTGCTGGACATGGTCCGCCGGCTCAAGAACGATCCCGCCACCCGGCACGTGCAGGTGATCGGCGGCAACGTGGCGACCCGTGCCGGCGCCCAGGCCTTCGTGGACGCCGGAGCGGACGCGGTGAAGGTCGGCGTCGGCCCCGGCTCCATCTGCACCACGCGGGTGGTGACGGGCGTGGGCGTGCCGCAGGTGAGCGCGGTCTACGAGGCCTCCCTGGCCTGCAAGCCCGCGGGCGTGCCGGTGATCGCCGACGGCGGCATGAAGCACTCCGGCGAGATCGCCAAGGCGCTGGTCGCCGGCGCGGACTCGGTGATGCTGGGCTCGCTGCTGGCGGGCTGTGAGGAGTCGCCGGGCGAGCTGGTCTTCGTCAACGGCAAGCAGTTCAAGTCCTACCGGGGGATGGGCTCCCTGGGCGCCATGTCGAGCCGCGGCAAGAAGTCCTACTCCAAGGACCGCTACTTCCAGGCCGAGGTGGCCAGCGACGACAAGATCGTCCCGGAGGGCGTCGAGGGCCAGGTGGCCTTCCGTGGCCCGCTGGGCGCTGTCGCCCACCAGCTCATCGGCGGCCTGACGCAGTCGATGTTCTACGTCGGGGCGCGGACCGTCCCGGAGCTCCAGGACAAGGGCCGCTTCGTCCGGATCACCTCCGCCTCGCTCAAGGAGAGCCACCCGCACGGCGTGCAGATGACCGTCGAGGCACCCAACTACACCGGCATCTGAGAGGCTTCGACCGTGACCGAGATCGAGATCGGCAAGAACAAGCGCGCCCGACGGGCCTACGCCTTCGACGACGTGGCCATCGTGCCCTCGCGTCGCACCCGTGACCCCGAAGAGGTCAGCGTCGCCTGGCAGATCGACGCCTACCGCTTCGACCTCCCCGTCCTGGCCGCGCCGATGGACTCGGTGATGTCGCCGCACACCGCCATCGAGCTGGGCCGCCTCGGTGGCCTCGGAGTGCTCAACCTCGAAGGGCTCTGGACCCGGTACGAGGACCCGTCGGTGCTGCTGGAGGAGGTCGCCTCGCTGCGCGGCGCCGACGCCACCCGGCGGATGCAGGAGATCTACGCCGAGCCGGTGAAGGCGGAGCTGATCACCGCCCGGCTGGAGGAGGTGCGCGAGGCCGGCGTCACGGTCGCGGGCTCGCTCTCCCCGCAGCGGACCAAGGAGTTCGCCAAGGCCGTCGTGGACGCCGGCGTCGACATGTTCGTCATCCGCGGCACCACGGTCTCGGCCGAGCACGTCTCCAGCCAGGCCGAGCCGCTGAACCTCAAGGAGTTCATCTACGAGCTCGACGTCCCCGTCATCGTCGGCGGCTGTGCCACCTACCAGGCCGCGCTGCACCTGATGCGCACCGGCGCCGCCGGTGTGCTGGTCGGCTTCGGCGGGGGAGCGGCGCACACCACCCGCACCGTGCTCGGGATCGCGGTGCCGATGGCCAGTGCGGTGGCCGACGTGGCGGCCGCGCGCCGGGACTACCTCGACGAGTCCGGGGGCCGCTACGTGCACGTCATCGCCGACGGGTCCATCGGTCGGTCCGGAGACATCTCCAAGGCGATCGCGTGCGGCGCCGACGCCGTGATGGTCGGCTCGCCCCTGGCCCGGGCCAGCGACGCCCCCGGCCGGGGCTTCCACTGGGGCACCGAGGCGCACCACGCCGAGCTGCCACGCGGTCAGCGGGTGGAGTTCGAGCCGGTCGGCACGCTGGAGGAGATCCTGTTCGGTCCCTCCCGGGTGGCCGACGGCACGATGAACCTGATCGGGGCGCTCAAGCGCTCCATGGCGACCACCGGCTACACCGAGCTCAAGGAGTTCCAGCGGGTCGAGGTCGTCGTCGGCTGATGACGACCCCCATCGCCCTGAACCCCGCCTCGCGCGCCGCCGCCATCTCCTCGATGTCGGCGGGTGAGCTGGACGTGCTGGTGGTGGGCGGCGGGATCGTCGGCGTGGGTGCTGCGCTCGACGCCGTCACCCGCGGGCTGTCCACCGCCCTGGTGGAGCAGCGCGACCTGGGCAGCGGCACCAGCAGCCGCAGCTCCAAGCTGGTGCACGGCGGGCTGCGGTACCTGGAGATGTTCGACTTCGCCCTGGTCAAGGAGGCCCTGGAGGAGCGCGGTTTGCTGCTCACCAGGCTCGCGCCGCACCTGGTCCGCCCGGTGCCCTTCCTCTACCCCCTGGCCAAGGCCTACGAGAGGCCCTACGTCGGCGCCGGCCTGGCGCTGTACGACGGCCTGGCGATGGCCGGCAAGTACGACATGGGCGTGCCCAAGCACAAGCACCTGTTCCGCAAGCAGCTGGCGCGGATGGCGCCCGACATCAGGACCGACGAGCTGCACGGAGCCATCCGCTACTACGACTGCCAGGTCGACGACGCCCGTCTGGTGATGACGATCGCCCGCACCGCGGCCAACAACGGGGCCCACATCGCCACCCGGACCAAGGTGACCGGCTTCCTGCGCGAGGGCGGCCGGGTGGTCGGCGTACGGGCCCGCGACCTGGAGAACGGCGTCGACTTCGAGGTGCGCGCCCGCTCGGTGATCAACGCCGCCGGGGTCTGGACGGACCAGATCCAGGAGATGATGGGTGGCGAGGGGGCGCTGGACGTCGACGCGAGCAAGGGCGTCCACCTGGTGGTGCCGCGCGACCGCATCCGCTCCGAGTGCGGCTTCATCACCAAGACCGAGAAGTCGGTGCTCTTCGTCATCCCGTGGGGACGTCACTGGATCATCGGCACCACCGACACCCCCTGGGACCTGGACCGGGCGCACCCGGCGGCCAGCCGTGCCGACATCGACTACCTGCTGGGCCACGTCAACAGGCTGCTCAAGGTTCCGCTCGACCACGAGGACGTCGAGGGGGTCTACGCCGGCTTGCGCCCGCTGCTCAAGCCGATGCGCAAGGAGGCGGGCGGGGAGACCACCAAGCTGTCGCGGGAGCACACCACGGTGTCGCCGGTCCCGGGCCTGGTGCTGATCGCGGGCGGCAAGCTCACCACCTACCGGGTGATGGGCCGCGACGCCGTCGACATGGCGGTGCGCGAGCGTGACCAGGTCCGCGGCAGCATCACCGACCGGGTGCCGCTGGTGGGCGCCTACGGGTTCGAGACCCGGACCAACCAGCGCGTGGCACTGGCCCGGGCGGCCGGGCTGGAGGTCGGCCGGATCGACCACTTGTTGGGCAGGTTCGGCGGTCTCGTCGACGAGGTCCTCTCGCTGATCCAGGAGCGACCGGAGCTCGCCCGGCCGCTGGCGCAGGCCGAGGAGTACCTGGCGGCCGAGGTCGTCTACGCGGTGACCCACGAGGGCGCCCGGCACCTCGACGACGTGCTGACCCGGCGTACCCGGATCTCGATCGAGACCTTCGACCGCGGGGTGCTCGCCGCCCGGGAGGTGGCCTCGCTGATGGCCCAGGAGCTGGGCTGGGACGCCGGCGTCGCCGACTCCGAGGTCGACCACTACCTGCGGCGGGTCGAGGCCGAGCGGCAGAGCCAGCGAAAGCTCACCGACCAGGAGGCGGACGAGGCGCGGGTGCAGGCCCCCGAGATCGTGTGAGCGCTGTGACTACCGAGGGGTAGCCTGGGAGACGGCTGTCACATACTCTCGGTACATGACTGCCAGCCCCTTTCACGGCGGCTCCGGACGCGGGCCCCTCAGCGACGGCCCCCGGGATCCCGAGCACGACCCCAGCGCGAGCTACGCCCTCGAGCCCGACTACGTCGCGGTCCTGACCGCGCGCATCCGCGCGTCGGGGACCGACACGCACGAGGTGCGCTCCCCGATCGACGACGCCCCGCTGGCGCACCTGCCCCAGAGCTCGCCGGCGGACGTGGAGCGGGCGCTGACCCGTGCCCGCGAGGTGCAGGCGACCTGGTCGCGGACCCCGGTGGCGGAGCGCGCGAAGATGCTGCTGCGCTTCCACGACCTGGTGCTGGACCGTCAGGAGGAGATCTGCGACCTGATCTGCCTGGAGTCCGGGAAGGCCCGCAAGGACGCCTTCCTGGAGGTGGCCCACGTCGCGATGACCGCGCGCTACTACGGCCGGGTCGGGGCCTCGCAGCTGGCCACCACGCGCGTGCCGGGCATGTTCCCCGTCCTCACCCGGGTGGAGGTGAACCGGGTCCCCAAGGGCGTGGTCGGCATCATCTCGCCCTGGAACTACCCGTTCACCCTGTCGATGTCCGACGGGCTGCCGGCGCTCCTGGCCGGCAACGCGGTGGTCGCCAAGCCGGACTCGCAGACCACGCTGACCGCGCTGCTCGGGGCGTCGCTGCTCCAGGAGGCGGGCTTCCCCACGGACCTGTGGCAGGTGGTGGCCGGACAGGGCGCCGAGGTGGGCACGCCCCTGATCGCCGGGGTCGACTACCTCTGCTTCACCGGGTCCACCGCGACTGGCAAGCGGATCGCGAGCGAGTGCGCGGAGCGGCTGATCGGCTGCTCGCTGGAGCTCGGCGGCAAGAACCCGATGCTGGTGCTGCGGGACGCCCCGCTGGAGCGGGCGGCCGAGGGCGCCATGCGCGGTGCGTTCTCCAACGCCGGGCAGCTGTGCATCTCGATGGAGCGCATCTACGTCGCGGACCAGATCTACGACCGCTTCGTGGAGCGGCTGGTGGCGCGCACCCAGTCCATGGCCATGGGCGCCTCGCTGGACTGGGAGGTGGACATGGGCACGCTGATCAGCGCCCAGCAGCTGGAGACGGTCACCGCCCACGTCGAGGACGCGGTCGCCAAGGGAGCGCGGGTGCTGACCGGTGGCAGGGCCCGCCCCGACCTGGGTCCGTACTACTACGAGCCCACCATCCTGGAGGGCGTCACGCCCGAGATGACGTGCTTCGGCACCGAGACCTTCGGGCCGGTCGTCTCGCTCTACCGGTTCCACGACGAGGCCGACGCGATCGCCCGCGCCAACCAGGGCAGCTACGGCCTCAATGCCTCGATCTACACCGGCGACGGCCGTCGCGGTCGGGAGATCGCGCGGCACATCCGCTGCGGCACCGTCAACGTCAACGAGCCCTACGGTGCGGCGTTCGGCACGCTGGCCGCGCCCATGGGCGGGATGCGTGAGTCGGGGCTGGGCCGTCGCCAGGGCGCCGAGGGCATCCTGCGCTACACCGAGACCCAGTCGGTGGGCACCCAGCGCGGCCTTCCCATCGGGCCGCCGCGGGGGATGTCGGAGGAGACCTACGCCAAGCTGATGACCACCAGCCTCCGCCTGCTCAACAAGCTGGGCCGCGCCTGATGGGTGCCTCGTCCCCGGTGCACTACGACGTGCTGGTGATCGGGTCGGGCTTCGGCGGCTCGGTCAGCGCCCTGCGGCTGACGGAGAAGGGATACCGCGTGGGCGTCCTGGAGGCGGGGGCCCGGTTCGCCGACGACTCCTTCCCCTCGACCTCCTTCGACCTCAAGCGCTACCTGTTCCTGCCGCAAGCGGGGATGTACGGGATCCAGCGCATCGACCTGCTGCGCGACTGCATGATCCTGGCGGGTGCCGGGGTGGGCGGCGGGTCGTTGGTCTACGCCAACACCCTCTACGAGCCCTTGGAGGCCTTTTACCGCGATCCCTCGTGGGCCCACATCACCGACTGGAAGAGGGAGCTCGCCCCCTACTACGACCAGGCCAAGCGGATGCTGGGGGTGGTGGAGAACCCGGTGCGCACCCCCTCGGACGAGGTGATGGAGCAGGTCGCCCAGGAGATGGGCGTCGGCGAGACGTTCCACCCCACCCCGGTCGGGGTGTTCTTCGGCGGCCCGGGACAGGCGCCGGGCGAGACGGTCCCCGACCCCTACTTCGGTGGCTCGGGACCTGCGCGCAGTGCCTGCCTCAACTGCGGGGAGTGCATGACCGGCTGTCGGCACAACGCCAAGAACACCCTGGTCAAGAACTACCTCTACCTGGCCGAGGAGCAGGGTGCGGTGGTCCACCCGCTGACCACGGTGACCCGGGTCCGGCCGCGTCCCGGCGGCGGCTACGAGGTCCAGGCCCGGTGGACCAAGGCCAAGATGTCCCGGCGTACGGCGGTGCGGACCTTCACCTGCGACGAGGTCGTCTTCTCCGCCGCGGCGCTCGGCACCCAGAAGCTGCTGCACAAGCTCAAGGGCGACGGCGACCTGCCGCACATCTCCGACCGGCTCGGCAGCCTGGCGCGTACCAACTCCGAGGCGATCCTGGGGGCGCTCGCGCCGGACCTGGCCACCGACTACAGCCAGGGCGTGGCGATCACCTCCTCCTTCCACCCCGACGAGCACACCCACATCGAGCCGGTGCGCTACGGCCGCGGGAGCAACGTCATGTCCCTGCTCCAGACGGTGCTGGTCGACCCGGTCGAGGGCGAGAGCCGGCTGCGCAGCTGGGCCAGGGAGATGTGGAAGGAGCGCCGCAACGCCCTGGACCTGTACGACGTCAAGCACTGGTCCGAGCGGACCGTGATCGCCCTGGTGATGCAGACCCTGGACAACTCCATCACCACGATCCGGGTGCGCACGCCCTTCGGGTGGCGGATGTCGAGCAAGCAGGGCCACGGGGAGCCCAACCCGACCTACATCCCGGTCGCCTACGAGGCCGCCCGCAGGATGGCCGAGGCCATCAAGGGCACGCCCGGGGGCAACGTGGGGGAGCCGTTGAACCGGCCGCTGACCGCGCACTTCATCGGCGGCTGCACCATCGGGGACTCTCCGGAGACCGGCGTGGTGGACGCCTACCAGCGGGCGTTCGGTCACGCGGGCGTGCACGTCGTGGACGGCTCGGCGATCTCGGCGAACCTGGGGGTCAACCCGTCGCTGACGATCACGGCGCAGGCGGAGCGGGCGATGGCCTTCTGGCCCAACAAGGGCGAGCCGGACCCGCGGCCGCGCCTGGGGGAGGCCTACCGGCCGGTCGCTCCGGTCGCGCCGCGTCGGCCCGCTGTCCCCGCGTCCGCTCCGGCGGCACTGCGGCTGCCGATCGTGGCGGTCACCTGAGTCGCAACTGAGGCCTGGCTGAGCGCCGCCTGAATTTAATTACGATTGGGACTCGGTTTCCCCCAAATGGGGCATGTCGCTTTGGGCGTAACCTCTTCGATGGGGGATCGTTGGGACTAGTGCAAGGCCCGGTGACCAGCTCTCCCTCCCATGAACCGGGCCGTTGCCCTGTGCTGCTGGTCAGCATTGGGCGATCAGGGCCCGACCATCCTCCCTCCCCGGTCGGGCCCTGATGCATTTGGGCGGGCGGGGCTCTCGGTAGACTCGCCCCCGTCAGGATGGCCACGGAGAGGCAGCACATGTCGGAGCACGATCTGGTCCTGGTGGTCGACTTCGGAGCGCAGTACGCGCAGCTGATCGCCCGCCGGGTCCGCGAGGCACGCGTCTACTCCGAGATCGTGCCGCACACCATGCCGGTGGCGGAGATGCTGGCGCGCAAGCCCGCCGCGATCATCCTCTCCGGCGGTCCCTCGAGCGTGTACGCCGACGGCGCCCCGGGCATCGACACCACGATCTTCGCCTCCCAGACCCCGGTCTTCGGCATGTGCTACGGATTCCAGCTGATGGCCCAGGGCCTCGGCGGCGAGGTCGCGCACACCGGGGCACGGGAGTACGGCCGGACGCCGGTGACGGTCCTGGAACCCGGCACCCTGCTGGGGGCGCTGCCCGGAGCGCACAACGTGTGGATGTCCCACGGAGACTCGGTGCAAGCCGCGCCCGACGGCTTCACCGTGCTCGCCTCCACCGACGTCACGCCGGTCGCGGCCTTCGAGGACACCGCACGCCGGATGGCTGGCGTGCAGTGGCACCCCGAGGTGCTGCACACCGAGCATGGGCAGCAGGTCCTGGAGCACTTCCTGCTCGACATCGCCGGCTGCCGGCCCACCTGGACCATGGTCAACATCGTCGAGGAGCAGATCGAGCGGATCCGGGAGCAGATCGGCGAGACCGGCCGCGCCATCTGCGGACTCTCCGGCGGTGTCGACTCCGCCGTCGCGGCCGCCATGGTGCAGCGCGCCATCGGCGATCGACTGGACTGCGTCTTCGTGGACCACGGGCTGCTGCGCAAGGGCGAGGCCGAGCAGGTCGAGCGTGACTTCGTCGCCGCCACCGGCGTGAAGCTGCACGTCGTGGACGCCGAGCAGCGCTTCGCCGAGGCCCTCGCCGGCGTGTCTGACCCCGAGGAGAAGCGCAAGATCATCGGCCGGGAGTTCATCCGGGTCTTCGAGGCCGCCGAGGCCGATGTGCTGGGCGACGCCGCCTCCGCTGGGGCCAAGGTCGCCTTCCTGGTCCAAGGCACGCTCTATCCCGACGTGGTGGAGTCCGGCGGTGGTGCCGGTACCTCCAACATCAAGTCCCACCACAACGTCGGCGGGCTGCCCGACGACCTGGAGTTCGAGCTGGTCGAGCCGCTGCGCACCCTGTTCAAGGACGAGGTCCGCCTGGTCGGCGAGCAGCTCGGCCTGCCGGCCGAGATCGTGTGGCGCCACCCCTTCCCCGGGCCGGGCCTGGCGATCCGGATCATCGGCGAGGTCACCCGGGAGCGGCTGGAGATCCTGCGGGAGGCCGACGCCATCGCCCGCGAGGAGCTGACGCGTGCCGGGCTGGACCGCGACATCTGGCAGTTCCCGGTGGTGCTGCTCGGCGACGTGCGCTCGGTGGGGGTGCAGGGCGACGGTCGCACCTACGGTCACCCCGTGGTGCTACGTCCGGTGACCTCGGAGGACGCGATGACCGCCGACTGGGCGCGCTTGCCGTACGACGTCCTGGAGAAGATCTCCACCCGCATCACCAACGAGGTGGCTGAGATCAACCGGGTCACCCTCGACATCACCTCCAAGCCGCCGGGCACCATCGAGTGGGAGTAGGGGGCGGCGGCGCCGCCCGCCGCACCAGGCGAGGTCTGCTCGCGCTCGTGGTCAGCGTCCTGCTCACCGCGGCGGGGCTGTCCGGTTGTGTCAAGCCCGACCGGGCCGTGGTGGCGTTCCTGCTCGCCTCCGACCGGGCCGACCGTTGGACGGAGGTCGACGAGCCGTTCTTCCGGGCGCGGTTCGAGCAGACCTGCCAGGGCTGCGACTACCTGACCTACAACGCCCAGCAGGACGCGGGTCGCCAGGCGCAGCAGCTCGACGAGGCGCTCGAGGCCGGCGCCGACGTGGTGGTGCTGAACGCGGTGGACTCCGAGGCCGCCGAGAACCTGGTCCTCACCGCCGGCGACGTGCCCGTGATCGCCTACGACCGCTACGTGGCCGGGGCCGACTGGTTCGTCTCGGTCGATCCCGAGGAGATCGGCCAGCTCATCGGAGAGTCGGTCGTCGACCGGGTCGGCAAGCGAGCCGGCGTGCTCCTGGTCAACGGGCCGGCGAGCGACGCCAACGCGCGCACCATCCGCAGCGCCGTCAGCCGGGTGCTGGATCGGAACGACGTGCGGGTGCTCGCCGAGCTCGACCCGTCGTCCTGGGGCGCCGAGGAGGCGGAGGCGTTCGTGTCCGAGAACGCCCGCCTGCTGCCTCGCGTCAAGGCGGTCGTGGCCGCGAACGACACCCAGGCCGGCGGCGTGCTCCAAGCGCTGGAGGAGGCGGGGGTCAAGAGGTCCGACTACCCGTTCGTCACGGGTCAGGACGCCGAGCTGGCCGCCGTGCACCGGATCGTGGGGCAGGAGCAGGGGATGACGGTCTACAAGCCGCTGCCGGCCCTGGCCGAGCGGGCGGCGGACCTCGCCGTCGACGTGCTCGCGGGTGACGAGACCGAAGGGGCCAGCGACTACGAGGGCGTGCCCACGTTCCTGTTCGCCCCCGTCGCGGTCGGCCCTGCCAGCATCGCCCGCACCGTGCTGCGCGACCGGGTCTACGACCTCGACGAGATCTGCCCGCCCGAGCTGCTGCAGGAGTGCGAGGCGCTCGCCCTGCGCTAGTCCAGCGCGAGCTCGATGCGCTCGGCCGCCTGCAGCACGGCACCGGCCAACGAGGCTCGCTCGCCCAGGTGGCTGGCCAGCACCGGGGTGGCGGCCACGGCGTCCAGGGCATGGCGCCGCAGCCCGATCCGTGCGGGTTCCAGCAGCAGCTCCCCGGCGCGCGCCATGTCGCCACCCACCACCACCAGGGCGGGGTTGAGCAGGTTGACGATGCTGGCCAGGCCCCACCCCAGGTGCAGCCCGGCGTCCTCGAACGTGCGGATGGCCGCGACGTTGCCCTCCCCGGCAGCGGTGACGAGGTCGTCGATCCCGGCCCCGGGGAGCTGCGGGGCCATCATGGCCACGACGGCCGGCACCGACGCGTACGCCTCCAGGCATCCCCGGCTGCCGCAGCGGCACATCGGGCCCTGGTCGTCGAGCGTGAGGTGCCCGATCTCCCCGGCGGCTCCGGTGCTGCCGCGGTGCAGCGAGTCCTCGATGACGATGCCGGCGCCGATGCCCGAGCTGATCTTGATGAACACCGAGCTGGTCTCGCCGCGTGCCACGCCGAGCCGGTGCTCGGCCAGGGCCCCCAGGTTGGCGTCGTTCTCCACGTGGACGGGCAGCCCGAAGCGCTGGCTGGCCACGTCCGTGGCGCGCACCCCCACCCAGCCGGGGAGGATCGCCGAGGACCGGACCACCCCGTCGGTGACCGGGGCGGGCAGCGCCATGGTGATCCCCCGGAGCCGGGTGAGGTCGTGATCGTGCCGGGCGAGCAGCTCCTCCAGCAGCGTGCGGGCGAGAGCCACGCCGTCCTCCCAGTCGTGACCCGAGCCCAGCGGGACCCGGCGCTCCGCGACCACGGCCCCGGTCAGGTCGCCGAAGGCGACGGCGAGGTGACTGTGACCGAAGTCGATCCCCGCGACGATCCCGGCCCCCCGGGCCAGCTGCACCGTGGTGCCCCGCCGTCCGCTTCCCGGCTCGGTCTCCACGAGCTCCCGGGCGGCGAGGTCGCGCACGATGCTGGAGACCGTGGCCGGGGCCAGCCCGGTCAGCCGGGCCAGCGTCGCCTGGGTGACGGGGGCCGCGGCCTCGCCGTGCGGCGCACCGCGGCGCAGCACCGCGAGCACCCGGTGCAGGTTGGCCGTGCGCAGCGAGGCCGGTGAGCCGGGAGCACGGTCGCGGGGAGACATGCGAACACTGTGCGGGGCGGGGCATCAGTCGTCAAGACTCAGCAGCTAAAGCCGGGTCGTGTCCTCGACGCGAACTATTTCGTTCACCTCTTGACTACTAGGGATGTGACTCAGGACACTCGATCAGCGGCGGCGCGCCGCTCGACGAGGAGGAAACATGTCCGCAACCCTGCACCGCTACGCAGCCTGGGGTGCTGCACTGCTCATCGGCGTCGCCGGCCTGTCGGCCTGTGGGGCCAACGACTCCGAGGACGGCGACGGCGGCGACGGCGGTGACCAGGTCATCGCCCTGCTGCTCCCGGAGTCGAAGACCACTCGTTACGAGACGTTCGACCGCCCGCTGTTCGAGGGCAAGGTCGCCGAGCTCTGCGGCGAGTGCGAGGTGGTCTACTACAACGCCGACCAGGACGAGGCGAAGCAGACCCAGCAGGTCGACACCGCCATCTCCGAAGGCGCCAGCGTGATCGTCCTCGACCCGGTCAACGGAGCCGGGGCCGGCGGCATGGTCCGGACCGCCCAGGACTCCGGGGCCCAGGTGATCGCCTACGACCGGTTCATCGACGACGCCGACTACTACATCTCCTTCGACAACGAGACGGTCGGCCGCATGCAGGGCGAGGCGCTGGTCGAGGCCATGGGCGACCAGGGCGGCATCCTGATGCTCAACGGCGCTCCCACGGACCCCAACGCGGCCCAGTTCAAGGCCGGCGCCCACAGCGCCATCGACGACTCCGGGGTGAAGATCCTCGAGGAGTACGACAACCCCGACTGGAGCCCCAACAACGCCCAGGAGTTCGTCACCGACCAGCTCAGCAAGTACGACGCCGACCAGATCAACGGCGTCTACGCGGCCAACGACGGTCAGGCGGGGGGCGTCGTGGCCGCGCTCACCGGCGGTGGCGTGGCGGTGGACCAGCTGCCGCCGATCACCGGCCAGGACGCGGAGCTCGCGGCGATCCAGCGGATCCTCGCCGGTGAGCAGGAGATGACCATCTACAAGCCGATCGCGGTCGAGGCCGAGAAGGCCGCCGAGCTGGCGGTGGCACTGGTCAACGGTGACGACGTCGGCGAGACCGTGGACTTCGAGGGCGTGCCGTCGTTCATCTTCGACCCGATCGTGGTCACCAGCGACAACGTGGGCGACACCGTGGTGGAGGACGAGTTCTACAGCGTCTCCGACATCTGCACCGACGAGTACGCCGACGCCTGTGCGGACGCCGGCCTGAGCTGATGACGACCTCCCTCGACCGAGCTCCGGTCGGGGAGAGCGTGCTCTCCCTGACCGGGATCTCCAAGCGGTTCGGCGCCGTGCAGGCCCTCACCGAGGTCCAGCTCGAGGTGCGCGCCGGTGAGGTGGTGGCCCTGGTGGGCGACAACGGCGCCGGCAAGTCCACGCTCGTCAAGGTCATCTCCGGGGTCTACGCGCCCGACTCGGGGGACATCACCTTCTCCGGTCGGCAGATCCACGTCGGTGGACCGTCGGAGGCCCAGGCGCTGGGCATCGCCACGGTGTTCCAGGACCTGGCCCTGTGCGACAACCTCGACGTGGTGGCCAACCTGTTCCTGGGTCAGGAGCGGCTGGCCGGGCCCTTCATCGACGAGGTGGCGATGGAGAAGGAGGCGTGGCGCCTGCTCAGGACGCTGTCGGCCAAGATCCCGTCGGTCCGCATCCCGATCGCCTCGCTCTCGGGAGGGCAACGGCAGACCGTCGCCATCGCCCGCAGCCTGGTGGGCAGCCCCAAGGTCGTCATGCTGGACGAGCCCACGGCGGCCCTGGGCGTGGCCCAGACCGCCGAGGTGCTCAACCTGATCGAGCGCCTGCGCGACACCGGCCTGGCCGTCATCCTGGTCAGTCACAACATGGCGGACGTCCAGGCGGTGGCGGACCGGATCGTGGTGCTGCGCCTGGGTCGCAACGCGGCCGAGTTCCGGGTCGAGGAGGCCACCACCGATCAGCTGGTGGCCGCGATCACCGGCGCCTCGGACAACGTGGTCGCCGAGCGTGCGAACCGGGGAGGGGGACACGATGGCGCAGACGGGTGAGGAGATCCACACGCCGCAGGCCGCGATGGCTGCCGACCTCGCGGACGAGCGTCTGATCAAGACCCAGGGGATCGCCGGGTACGCCCGGCTGCTCGGGACTCGGCTCCGGTCCGGGGAGCTCGGCAACCTGCCGGTGGTGGTGGGCCTGCTCGTGATCTGCCTCGGCTTCTACCTCCAGGAGCCCCGGTTCCTCTCCTCGCGCAGCCTGGTCTCGATCAGCCAGTTCGCCGCGCCGGTGGGCATCATCGCCCTCGGCATCGTGCTGGTCCTGCTCCTGGGCGAGATCGACCTGTCGGTGGGGTCGGTCAGCGGGTTCGCCGCGGCGACCATGGCGGTCCTGCTGGTGGAGCAGGGCTCTGGCACTGTGCTCGCCATCGCGGCCGGCATCGGCGTCGGGGTGGTGATCGGGCTCTGCTACGCCTGGCTGTTCAACAAGCTGGGGGTGCCGTCGTTCGTCTTCTCGCTGGCGGGGCTGCTGGGCTTCCAGGGAGCCCTGCTCTACGTGCTGGGCAAGAACGGCACGATCAACCTGCCCTCGGACAACTTCCTGGTCCAGTTCACCCGGTTCGAGTTCCTGAGCCCGGTGGCCTCCTACGTCCTGGTGGTGCTGGTCACCGGTCTCTACCTCGGCTCCGGCCTGCTCACCATCGCCCAGCGGCGCCGGGCCGAGCTCAGCACCCCGTGGCTGCCGGTGCTGCTGGTCAAGGCAGCAGCGCTGTTGGTGCTGCTGCTGGTGCTGACCTGGTATGTCAACATCGACCGCGGGTGGAGCTACCTGTGGCTGTTCTTCGTCGCACTGGTGGTGCTGATGGACCTGGCGCTGAGGCGCACCCGGTGGGGACGGCACGTGTACGCCGTGGGTGGCAACGAGGAGGCGGCTCGCCGTGCCGGGATCAAGGTGGACCGGATCTACGTCTCCGTCTTCGTCCTGGGCTCGACCCTGGCTGCGGTCGGTGGCCTGCTCGCCGCGGGGCTCCAGACCTCGGTCTCCCAGGCCAGCGGCACCACCGACACCAACCTGACTGCGATCGCGGCGGCAGTCATCGGCGGTACGTCGCTCTTCGGCGGCCGCGGGTCGGCGTACTCGGCGTTGCTGGGGATCATCGTGCTGCAGGCCATCCAGACGGGCCTGAACCTGGTCGGGGTGGACTCGTCGGTGCGCTTCATGGTGACCGGGGGCGTGCTGCTGCTGGCCGTGACCATCGACTCCATCTCGCGCCGGGTGCGCTCCTCCAGCGGTCGGGGCTAGCAAAGGCGCGGGTCAGGGCACGGACTCCAGGTCGGGAGCCGCCGAGGGCTGGACCGTGTGGTCGGCGCGGTCCAGCTTGCTGGGCCACCAGATCCGGCCTCCCAGGTCGAGGTTGATCGCGGTGACCAGCACCGAACGGACGACCATGGTGTCCAGGATGACGCCCAGCGCGACGGCGAACCCGAGCTCGGCGAGGAAGACCACCGGGATGGTGCCCAGGACCGCGAACGTCGCCGCCAGGACCAGGCCGGCCGAGGTGATCACGCCACCCGTCGAGGTCAGGGCCACCAGGGACCCGGACCGGGTGCCCCGGGTCTGCGTCTCCTCGCGGACCCGGGTCATCAGGAAGATGTTGTAGTCGATCCCCAGGGCGACCAGGAAGACGAACGCGAACAGCGGGAACGACGGGTCGGAACCGGCGAACCCGAAGACGTACTCGAAGAACAGCGCCGAGAGGCCCATCGCGGCACCGAAGGAGAGCACCACGGTGGCCACCAGGATCAGGGGCGAGACGATGGCCCGGAGCAGCACGATGAGGATCAGGAACACCAGCACCAGGATGGTCGGGATGATCACCTGGTTGTCGCGGGTCGACGCCTCCTTGGTGTCGAGGTAGAACGCCGAGCCGCCGCCCACCAGCGCGTCGGCACCCGGCACGGCGTGGGTCGCCTCCCGGATGGCCTCCACCGCGTCGAAGGCAGCCGGTGAGGAGACGTCGTGGTCGAGCACCGCCTCGACGTAGGCGACGTCCCCGATCACGACCGGGTCGCTGGGCGACGCGATGCCCTCGACCCCGGCCATGGCCTGGCGCACCGCGTCGCCCTGCGCGGCGTCGGCGACCACCTGCACCGTGTTGGACCGGTCCACCAGACCGTGCTCCTCCAGGGCCTGCTGGCCGGTGATCGACTGGAACTCGCGGGTGTAGGAGTCCTCGGTCGACAGCCCGCTGGTGTCCAGGCGGAGCAGGCCCAGGCAGGCGACGGCGAGCAGCAACGACGTCGCCACCCAGACCGTGCGCGGCCGGACCGCGATCCGGCGGCCGACCCGCGCCCAGATGCCGGACTGGGTCGGCTCGGGGGAGCCGAAGGACGGCCCGCGGGGCCAGAAGACCCAGCGACCGCAGATCACCAGCAGCGCCGGGAGCAGGGTCACCATGACGAGGAAGGTGACGCTGATCCCTATCGCCGCGACCGGGCCCAGGCCCGCGGTGGAGTTCATCTCCGCCAGCATCAGGCACAGCATCCCCAGCACCACGGTCGCGGCACTGGCCAGGATGGCCGGAGCGGCGCGGTGCAGCGCGAACGCCATCGCCTCGTGCCGGTCCTCGTGCCGGCGCAGCTCCTCCCGGTAGCGGGCCACCAGCAGCAGGGCGTAGTCGGTCCCGGCTCCGATCACCAGGATCGTCAGGATGGCGTAGCTCTGCCCGTTGACCGTCAGGTCGGCGTACTTGGCGAGGAAGTAGATCAGCGCCTGGGAGGAGAACAGGGCCACTCCGGCACACAAGATCGGCAGGATCCACAGCACCGGGCTGCGGTAGGTGAGGAGCAGGATGACGATGACGATCGACAGCGTGGAGAACAGCAGCGTGGTGTCGATGCCGCCGAATGCCTCGGCGGAGTCCGCGGCCTGGCCACCGGCGCCCGCGATGTAGACGTCGCCGCCGCTGATCCCTGCGATCTCCTTCAGCTCGTCCGCGGCGTCGGGCAGGCTGTTCCAGCCGTCCGAGCCGAAGTTGAAGGTGACGATGGTCTGCAGCGCCTCGCCGTCCTCCGAGGGCAGCGGTCCGACGACCTCGCCCTCGACGCCCTCGAGCTCGGCGAACCTCTTGGCGTCCTCGGTGGCCGCCGCGAGGTCCTGCTCGGTGAGTCCCGAGCTCTTCTCGTAGACCACGACCGTGGGGATGGAGTTCGGGTCCTGGAAGGAGGTCAGCTTCTCCAGGGCACGCGTGGACTCGGCGCTCTCCGGCAGCCACGAGGAGGCCTCGTTGTTCTGCACGTCGACGAGCTTGGCCGCGAACGTGCTCGCGACCACCGTGACGACCAGCCACAGGGCCAGCACCAGCCACTTGGTGGCGCGCCCCGTGAGGATTCCGGCGATCTGTCTGTGCATCGGTCCAGTGGAGCAGGACTCCGGGGTCGGCGCATCAGGGTTTTCCCCTAGGCGCCGGGCTTTTACCCCATCGGGCGTAGCCCTGAGGTAGCGGGTCAGGCCTCGGGGCCGGTCAGCCCCCGGGCCCGCTGCCAGGCACCGAACGCCTCCGCGCTGGTGCGCGAGGGCACCAGGCCCAGCACCGTCTTGAGCCGGGTGTTGTCCAGCACCGGCCGGAAGGCCAGGAAGACCGTCTGCTCCGGACCGTACGCCGTCAGCCCGAGCCGCTTGCCCACCGCCAGCACCGCGCGCAGCACCGGCTCCGGGATCGCGATGGTGGGCTTGCCCATCGCGGCGGCGATCTGGTCGACGGTCAGGGCGCCGTCGCCGGCGACGTTGAAGATGCCGGTCACCTCCCCGGTGGCGGCCAGCTCGATCGCCGCCACCACGTCGGTGTCCCAGATGAACACGAACGGGGAGGCTGCTCCGGCGATCTTGAGCAGCCGCTTCTTCTCGAACAGGGCGGTGATCTGGTTGTCCACCCGGGCCCCCAGGATCGTGCCGATCCGCAGCACCACCTGCTCCAGCTCGGGGTGGCTCACGCGCAGGTCGGCGAGCATCTCCTCCACCAGCCGCTTGTGGTCGCTGTAGGCGAACTCGACGTTGCCGCGGACCGGGTCGTCCTCGGTGAGCCAGCCGCCCCGGGCCGCGCCGTTGTCCTGGTGGTAGCCGTAGGCGGCGCCGGAGGAGGAGACCACCACCCGGCGTACGCCGTGGGCCAGGCAGGCGTCCAGCACGTGGCGGGTGCCGGTGACGTCGACCGCGTACTCCTTCTCCCGCGAGCTGTCCTTGCCGGGGGTGACGATGGAGGCCAGGTGCACCACCACCTCCACGTCCCGGCCGGCGAAGGCGGCGTCCACGGCTGTCGCGTCGGTGACGTCCATCAGCAGGTGCTCGACACCCGGCACGGACGTCGGGGGTGCGGCGAGGTCGCCGCTGAGGACCTCGTGGCCCGAGGTGGCGAGACCCCGCACCACAGAGCTGCCGAGGAAGCCGTTGCCGCCGGTGACCAGGATGCGCGTCATGCCAGAGCCTTTTCGGCCGGGGCGTCGGAGCGGGACCGGTGCCGCCACCACTGGGCCACCGCGAGGCCGGCGATGATGTCCCAGATGCCCCACCAGGCGGCGACCAGGGCCATGCCGCCGAGGCCGTCGAAGTAGGTGAAGACGAGCAGCAGCCCCAGCCCGGCGTTGCGGATGCCGACCTCGAAGGTCATCGCCTTCGTGCTGGCCGTGGGCAGCCTGGTGGCCCTGGCGATCCCGTAGCCCAGCAGCAGGGCCAGGGCGTCGTGCGCGAAGACCGCCAGCACCACGACGCCGATGTGGTCGACGAAGATCGACCAGTTGTTGGCCACGCCGACCACGATCACCGCACCCAGCCCGAGGAAGGCCACCGGGCCGACGACCTTCCCGGCGCGGGAGGCGATCGAGGGCCAGAGCCGGGCGATGGCGATGCCGGCCGCGAAGGGGACCCCGATGACCAGGCCGATCTCGACCAGCATGTCCACCGCGGAGAGCTCGATGTCCTCCAGCACCTCCTTGCCGGTCGGGTGCAGGGCGCCCCAGAAGGCCATGTTGAGCGGCATCAGGAAGATCGCCAGCACGTTGCCGAGCGCGGTCATGGAGACCGAGAGCGCCACGTCGCCACGGGCCCGGTGGGTCAGGATGTTGGACACGTTGCCCGGGGGGCAGCACGCCACCAGGATCATGCCCAGCGCGACGGAGCCGCGCACGTCGAGCAGCAGGGTCAGCCCGAAGGTGAGGGCGGGCAGCAGCAGGAACTGCGCGATGACGCCGATGGCGATGGTGCCCGGGCGCCGGAGGGCGAGGGCGAAGTCCTCGAGCCTGGTGTCGAGCGCGATGCCGAAGAGGATGGCGCCGATGACGATCTTGAGGGTGGTCAGCGAGCCCTCCTCGAACGCGATCTTGACGCTGTCGACGTCGTCGACCAGCACCGTCAGGTCGGCGATCAGCGGGGCGATCACTGGGGTGCCTCCAGGCTCTCGGTCGCGGCGCGCACTGCGCCGCGGTAGGCGTCCTTGTTGACGTAGTAGCTCATCCGCTCCAGTCCCAGGTAGTGGTAGCCACCGCTCAGGTCGGGCCGCGGGCCGCGGGCCTGCTCCTCGAACGCTCGGGCCCGTTCCGGTCGATCGGCGCGCGCCGCGAGGTAGCCGGCCACCAGCTCTGCCTGCTCGTAGCGCCCCTGCCAGCCGATCCCGCTGGCCTCGATCATGCCGAGCACGAAGAGGCCGGGGGCGCTGCTGGGGAAGATGTTGAGGTAGAGGTCGGGCGCGGTCCCGGTGCCCGGGCCGGCCCAGTCGATCAGCCCAGGGTCCAGGAACGGATAGTGCAGGTGGTAGCCGGTGGCCAGCACCACCACGTCGTACCCCGCCCGCTCGCCGTCGGCGAAGACCACGCCGTCGCCGTCCAGGCGGCCGATGTCGGGCCGGACCCGGATGTCGCCGTGGCCGACGTGGTGCAGCACCAGCGAGTTCACCACCGGGTGGGACTCATAGATCTTGTAGTCGGGCTTGGGGAAGCCGAAGCGGACCGGGTCGCCGGTGAAGAGCTTGAGCACCCGGGAGTCGATCGCCTGCTTGATCCGCGCGGGCAGCGGCTTGCCCTGGTTGAGGGTGTCGGAGGGCCGACCGAAGAGGTACTTGGGGACGAAGTAGTAGCCGCGACGGACGCTGATGTCGACCGAGGCGGCGTGGTGCACCGCGTCGACGGCGATGTCGCAGCCGGAGTTCCCGGCGCCGATGATCAGCACCCGTTTCCCCGCGAAGACCTCGGCCCGCTTGTAGGCGCTGGTGTGGAAGAGCTCGCCGTCGAAGGAGCCCGGCAGGTCGGGGACCGCGGGCTCGCTGAGCGTGCCGTTGGCGACCAGGACGCTGGCGTGCCGCTCGGTGCGGCTGGTGCCGTCGGGCTCGGTGCTGGTCACCAGCCACCCGTCGCCCTCGGGCACGACCTGGGTGACCTCGGTGCCGAACCGGAAGCCCTCACGGAGACCGAAGTGGTCGGCGAAGTCGTTGAAGTAGCGCAGCAGCTCGCGGTGGCTGGGGTAGTCGGCGACGCCGGGGGCCATCGGGAGCTCGGCGAACTCGGTGGTGGTGCGCGAGGAGATGAGGTGCGCGGAGTCGTAGACGGTGCTGCGTGGCCCGCTGATGTCCCACAGTCCCCCCACGCCCGGGGCCAGCTCGTAGCCGGTCCAGGGCAGACCGCGCTTGTCCAGGTTGCGGGCCGCGGCCAGGCCGGTGGGCCCGGCGCCGATGACGGCATGGGTGTGCGGGGGCCAGCCGGAGTGGCCGCTCACGCGTAGAGCGCGTCCACGATGTCGGAGTACTTTCGGTTGACCACCCGGCGCTTGAGCTTCAGGGTGGGGGTCAGCTCCTCGGACTCGGCCGTCCACTCGTTGCCGAGCAGCTCGAAGGCCTTGACCTGCTCGGGGCGGGAGAGTCGCTCGTTGGCCTTGTCGACGGCGTCCTGGACCAGCTTGCGGATCTCCGGCCGGCTCGCGAGGTCGGCGAGGTCGGTGAACTCCAGCCCCATCTGCTGGGCCACGATCGGGGCCACCTCGCCGTCGAGGGTGAGCACGGCGACGACGTAGGGCCGGCTGTCGCCGATGGCCATCGCGTGCCCGACGATCGGGGACTCCTTGAGGTAGTTCTCGATGTTGGAGGGCGCGATGTTCTTGCCCGCGGAGGTGATGATCAGCTCCTTCTTGCGGTCCACGATCGAGACGAAGCCGTCGGGGTCGATGGTGCCGATGTCGCCGGTGTGCAGCCAGCCGTCGGCGTCGACCAGGGCGCGGGTGGCGTCGGACTGGCGGTGGTAGCCCGGGGTGTTGACCGGACCGCGCACCAGCACCTCGCCGTCCTCGCCCAGCACCACCTCCATGCCCGGCGTGGCCCGGCCCACCGTGCCCATCCGGAAGCCGCCGGGCCCGTTGGCGGTGACGGCGCCGCACGTCTCGGTCATGCCGTAGACGTCGTAGACCTTGAGCCCCAGGCCGGCCATGAAGCGGGTGGTCTCCACCGGCATGGGCGCCGAGGCGGAACCCGCCCAGCGCACCTGGTCCAGGCCCAGCAGCAGCTTCAGGAAGCCCAGGATCGCCGCTTCCGCCTGCTGGTAGGCCTCCTCGACCGCGGGCGTCATGGTGCCGCCGACCTCCTGGGCCTCGACCCAGGCGAGCCCGGCGGCCATCGAGTCCTGCACCATCTTGACGTTGTCGGGATTGGGGTCCGCGGCCAGCTTGGCCGCGATCCCGGTCTGGATCTTCTCCCACACCCGGGGCACGCCGAAGAAGGCAGTGGGGTGCACCTCGCCGAGCGTGGCCAGCAGCTCGGAGGGGTCCGCGATGCAGTACTGGTGGCTGCCCTGCATCTGGGGGCCGTAGACGCCCAGGATGCGCTCGGCGATGTGGGCCAGCGGCAGATAGCTGATCTGGGTCTGACGCTCCTCGGCCAGGCCGGCGGCCTCCAGCGTGCTGACCGCCTCGTACTGCACGTTGTGGTGGGTCAGCACCACGCCCTTGGGGTTCCCGGTGGTGCCGGAGGTGTAGAGGATGGTGGCCGTGGTCTCCGGGGTGACCGCGGCGTGCCGCTCCTCGAGCTCTCCCGGGTTCTCGGACCGACGGGCCCGTCCGGCCTCGATGAGCTGGTCCCAGGTGGTGTAGCGGTCGCCGGCCGGCGCGTCGGCCTCGATCAGCACCACCTTGATGCCGGGTTCGCTGTCCAGCGCCGTCTTCCAACGGGCGAGGTGGTCCTCGCCCTCCAGGATCGCCACCTTCGCGCCGGAGTGCTCGGCGATGTAGGAGACCTGCTCGGGGGAGAGGGTGTTGTAGATCGACATCGGGATCGCGGCTGCGTGCACCGAGCCCATGTCGGCCAGGACATGCTCGATCCGGTTGGTGGCCATCACCGCCACCGGGTCTCCCGGCTGGACGCCGAGGGCGGCCAGGCCCTCGGCCACGTCGAGAGCCGCCTCCCGGGTCTGGGACCAGGTCAGCGTCCGCCACCCCTCCGCCACCCCATTACGGTCCGAGTACGCCGGCTCGTCGGCGTACCGCTGGGCGGTCTCGGCCAGGGAGTCGATGAGCGTTCGTCCCTCGACGAGCTCCTGGATCCGGGCGCGCTCGGCGAGGACCTGGTCGTTGGCGGCGTTCATGGGTGGTGGACCTCCATCAGTGGTTGTGACGTGAGTCTCACCACTGTGCGCGGTCGGCGCAAGCAAAACACTTGTAACAAGTTCTAAATTTCTTGGGCGTCCTGCCTAGGTGCTCGTCGCCGGTGGCGGCGTACGACGGGAGATCAGTCGAGCGAGATGCTGACGACGTCGTGCTGGGGCACCGGGTCGGGCCGCACCGCGGCACAGGTGAGCCGATGGGGCTCTCCGGAGAAGCTCCGCCGCAGCACCACCTCGGCCTCCTCGGTCCGGTGGTGGCCCACGGCAGTGACCGCGAACCGGGCGGTGGTCAGCGCGCCCTGGGTGGTGCGTGCCAGTGGCACCACGTCGTCCAGGCCGGTGAGCCCGAGGTGGTGGCGCAGGGCGATCTCGGCCGACTGCACGACCATCGGCAGGTCCGACCGACCGCGCAGGTTCTCCAGCACGAGCCTGCCCCGGCCGTGGGCGCGACCAACCTCGAGCGCGGTGTCGGGATCCAGGCCGCCGTAGTAGAGCCCTCGGGGCAGCACCAGCACGTTGCCGGCGAA
Organism: Nocardioides sp. 616; assembly: GCF_002930065.1. Lineage (NCBI taxonomy): Bacteria > Bacillati > Actinomycetota > Actinomycetes > Propionibacteriales > Nocardioidaceae > Nocardioides > Nocardioides sp. 616. The sequence goes on from NZ_POAG01000012.1 coordinate 148,393, forward strand.
CCGGTCGCCGCCGATGTGGGAGCACTCCCACACCTGATCCGCCAGGGCAGGGTCGGCCGAGAGCGCCCGCGCGACGGGCCGACCGCGCTCGGCGCAGCACACGTCGTGGCGCCCGTGGGTGCACACCGCCAGCACCGGCTCCTCGTGGGTCTCCAGCCCCGCGTGCTCGCCGCGGGCCAGTGCCACGAGGTCGAGGTCGGCCACCTCGGCGATGCCGTCGAGAGTGGCCGTGCCCAGCCAGGAGTCCGGCCCGGCCACCCTGGCCGCGAAGACCCGCACCGCCCGGTCGTTGCTGCGCCCGGTCCTGCGGATGAGCAGCACCCGGGTGCGGGCGCGATGGGCCTCCGCGCGCAGCCGCTCACCGAGCCCGTCGGGGAGCCGGGCGTCGCGCAGCGCGTCCACGCCCCAGGGCCCGGGGTGCTGGAGCAGCAGGAAGCTGCGCACCGTGGAGGCGGTGCCGGCCAGGTCGTCGTCGCGGATCCGGCTGGCCACGGAGCAGCGGAACATGTCAGGCAATCCGGAGCAGCCCCTCCCGGACGAGTCGGCGGCACAGCACCACGGCGCTGGGGAGGTCGAGGACCCCCTCGAGGTCGCCGGGGACGAGGGTGTCGCGGCGCGCCACCTCCTCCAGGGCGGGTCGCAGCCGGGCGGGTACCACGAGCACCCGGTCGCCCAGCAGCACCCGGAGCCGGTCGTCGGCATCCTCGAGGACGCACGGGACCCCCGGCCGGCGCTCCAGGCGGGTGTCCCGGTCCAGCGCAGCCAGGGCGACCCGGTCCACCAGCGACCCGGCCAGCCGGGGCGGTCGGCTGGTGAGGAACCGGCGTACCTGCCGCTCCGCGACGGCTCCGGGCGCCTGGGCGCGTACGGCGTCCGCGACGGCCGCCAGGTGCGGCGCGAGGCCCTCGGTCAGCACCGACGGGTCCTGGAGGTAGCCGGCGGGCAGGTGGGTGCCGGGCACCTGGGCCACGGCCTCCGCCACGGCCCGCTCGACCAGGGCCCGCCAGGTGAGCTGGTTGATCCCCAGGGTCACGTGCAGCGACATCGACTCCTGGGCGCGGGCGGCATGCGGAGTCCCGGTCGGGAGGTAGGCCACGACTCCGGGCTCCAGCAGCAGCTCGGCGCCGTCGATCTCCCACAGCTTGGTGCCGTGGGTCTGGAACACGAACACGTCGTGGCTGTCGCTGTGCACGGCGAAGCCCTGCGCGCCGGGAGGGGTCAGGTAGGCGTTCGCCTGGCACGGGTGCCCGAGCTCCAGCTCGAGCTGTGCCACCAGGTCCGCCAGCGGGGGCCAGTAGCGCTGCAGGCCCTGCAGCACCACGGTGGCGCCGTCGTCCAGCAGGCCCAGCAGCTTGGCCGGGTCCACCAGCCCGGTCAGGGGACGGCCGGCGAGGCTGCCGCCGCGGGTGTAGCCCGACTCGGGCAGCACCGCGCCGTCCCGGGCGACCCGGACGGCGGGCGTCCGGATGGCGCTGGAGGTGAGTAGTCGGTCGACGTCGGCGAGCCCCAGCAGACCGGTCAGCGCCGCCGGCTCGGTGTGGTGCACGTGCACCCGTGATGCCCAGGTCTTGGTGAGGAAGGCCTGGGCATCACCGGTCAGCAGGTCGAGCATGCTCAGAGCGCGGCGCCGTCCGTGCCGTCGGCGTCACCGGAGTCGGTCCCGTCGGCGTCACCGGAGTCGCCGTCGGTCCCGTCCGTCCCGTCGGCATCGGTGCCGTCGGCGTCGCCGAGGCCGGGGGTCGTGCCGGTCAGGTCACCCTGCTCGGTGCTCATCTGGTCGTCGCTCAGCGGCTCGTCCGGAGTCGTCGTCATGTGGCCATCTCCTCGATGCACTGCCTCGGCAGCGGGCCCGCCAAGGCTCTCGTGAGGGGTAGGTACCCAGTTGCCGCCCCCGCGACTCAGATGCCCAGGGAACGGCCGATGATCTCCTTCTGGATCTCGGTGGTCCCGCCGTAGATGGTGGAGATCCGGCTGTCCACGTAGGCCTTGGCGATGGGGTACTCGCGCATGTAGCCGTAGCCACCGTGCAGCTGCACGCCCTGGTTGACCAGCTTGTTCTGCAGCTCGGTGGCCCACCACTTGATCATCGCCGCGTCCACCGCGGTGAGCTCCTTGTCCAGGTGCTTGCGCAGGCAGTCGTCGAGGAAGGCTCGGGCCACCCGCGCCTCGGTGGCCATCTCGGCCAGCAGGAAGCGGTTGTGCTGGAACTTGCCGATGGGGCGACCGAACGCCTCGCGCTGACGGGCGTAGTCGATGCAGAGCTCGACGACGTACTCGGCCGCCGCGACCGCCTGGGCGCCGATGATCAGTCGCTCCTGCGGCAGGTTCATCATCAGGTAGATGAAGCCCTGGCCGGCCTCGCCCAGCAGGTTCTCCTTGGGCACCCGGACGTCGGTGAACGACAGCTCCGCGGTGTCCTGGGCGTGCATGCCGATCTTGTCCAGGTTGCGGCCCCGCTCGAAGCCGGCCATGCCGCGCTCCACCACGAGCAGGCTGATGCCCTGGTGGCCGGCCTCGGGATCGGTGCGCGCCACCACGATCACCAGGTCGGCGTTGATGCCGTTGGAGATGAAGGTCTTGGAGCCGTTGAGGACGAAGTGGTCACCGGCGTCCACCGCGGTGGTGCGGATGCCCTGGAGGTCCGAGCCGGCACCGGGCTCGGTCATCGCGATCGCGGTGATGATCTCCCCGGACACGCAGCCGGGCAGCCAGCGCTGCTTCTGCTCCTCGCTGGCCAGGGTGACCAGGTACGGCACGATGATGTCGGTGTGCACCGAGAAGCCCGGGCCGCTCGCGCCCACCTTGGTGGCCTCCTCGGAGACGATCACGTTGAACCGGAAGTCGTCGATCCCGGGGCCGCCGTACTCCTCGGGCACGTCGAAGCAGAGCAGTCCTGCGGTCCCGGCCTTGCGCCACAGCTCCCGGGGCACGATGCCGTCGGCCTCCCACTGGTCGTGGTGCGGCACCACCTCCTTCTCCAAGAAGGTGCGCACGGTCTGCCGGAAGTCGTCGTGCTCGGCCTCAAAGACGCTGGTGGTCATGAGGTCCACTCCTTCACCTTGGCGATGGCGCCCAACGGGTCCTCGGACGCCGGATAGATGTTGAGGCTGGTGACACCGGCTTCGGCGAAGGCCGCGATCCGCTCCTTGACGTAGGACTCCGGCCCGACCAGGTTCGCCGCCTCCAACCAGTCGGTGGGGATCAGCGCCTCTGCTTCCTTCTTCTTGCCCGAGAGGTAGAGGTCCTGGATCTCCTCGGCCTCGCCCTCGTAGCCGTAGGACTTCGCGACGTCGTTGTAGAAGTTCTTGCCCTTGGCCCCCATGCCGCCGACGTAGAGCGCGAACATCGGGCGCATGAAGTCCAGCAGTGCCTTGGTCTCGGGCCCCTCGCCGATGGCGAGCATCCCTCCGGCGGTGATCTGCAGCGGTCCCAGGTCGGCCGAGCGCTGGGCCCGGCCCGCCTCGAGCGCGTCGCCCCACACCAGGTGCGCCTTCTCGGGGTGGAACAGGTGCGGGATCCAGCCGTCGGCGATGCTCGCTGCCTGCTCCACGCTCTTGGGGCCCAGCGCGGCGATGAAGATCGGCACGGTGTCCCGCTCGGGGTGGGTCAGGATCTTCAGCGGCTTGCCCAGGCCGGTGACCGCCCCGTGGTCGCGGTCCAGCGGCAGGTGGAAGATGCCGTCGGAGGTCAGCTTCTCGCGCTTGAGGCCGCGGCGGACCAGGTCGATGACCTCGGCGGTACGGCCCAGCGGCTTGGCGTAGGGGACGCCGTGGAAGCCCTCGATCACCTGCGGGCCCGAGGCCCCGAGACCGAGGATGGCGCGTCCGCCCGAGACGTTGTCCAGCCCCGCCACCGTCTGCAGCAGCGCACCCGGGGTTCGGGAGTAGATGTTGAGGATCGCGGAGCCGATCTCGACCGTCTCGGTCTTGGCGGCCAGGTAGCCCATCAGGGTGGGGGAGTCGAAGCCGTAGGCCTCGGCCACCCACACGGTGTCCAGCCCGGCCTTCTCGTACGACGCGACGGTGTCGGCCGCCTGTCGCGGGTTGCCGTCGTACATCAGCGTCGTGGAGAGCTTCATTCGGATCCTCTTCGGGTAGGGCGCGGCGCGTCGGACTGTGACAGAACCACTGTCACAGTAACCGGTGTCACAGTAGCAAGGGACCCTTCGGGTGCGGCTACAGACAGGGCAGGGCGCCCAGGCGGGCCAGGCCGGCGAGGTCGCCCTCGCCGAACCTGGTCACCGCGGTGCCGTCGGTGTCCATCAGCTCGCCCGGGTCCTCCACGTGGTCGAGCCCGACCAGGTGGGCGAACTCGTGGTCCACGATCGGCTGCAGCTGGTGGCCGGTGAAGGCGGAGGAGCCGAAGACCTCGGTGTCGAGCACGACCCGGCCGGTGACGTACTGCGCGTGGCCGGGGAAGACCGGCAGCGCCGCGCTCCCGGCGACCCCGGCCACGTTGCCGGCCAGGGGCTCGTACTCGTCCTCGGTGGCCCAGCCGACCAGCACCGGGGGCCGGCCCGCCACGTCGCCGTCGAGGTCGAAGTTGCGGGAGTCGGTGAGCCCCACGTACTCGAACACCAGGCCGCTGGCCTCGCTGACGCGCTCCACCGAGGTCTCGACGTACTCCAGGTAGTCCTCTGGGGCGCCGGCGGCGTTGACCTCGTAGCGGATCGGGGTGCACGGGTCGTAGCCGATCGGCTCCGGTGACCCCTGCTGGTGCTGCATGAACGTGTAGTGGGCGCCGGGTACGTCGCCGGTCGGGGTGACCTCGATGCCGAACAGCTCCCGCACGCGCGCCACCTGCGGGTCGGTGGAGGTGAGGAAGCCCGCGACCAGCAGCACCAGCACCACGCCCAGGCCCACCAGCGCCGGGCCGTAGGTGCGCCGGGGTCGGGGTCGCGCAACGGTGAAGGGACTCGCGCCCAGCCCGTGCCGGGCGTCGAGGCGGTCCAGGGCACGCAGCTGCTCCTCCATCCAGCGCGCGCGGCGCCGCTGCTCCCGACGGTCGCCCATCCTGAGTCCCCTTCCCAAGGTCTGCCGGGGCGATTCTCGCGGCATGCCGGTCCTCGGAGCTGGCGAACCGGTGAACTTCGCCGAGTCCCGGCTATCGGGTGCCCGGCCCGTGGGCAGGCGCGGCACAGGGGTTGACCCTCAGTGGGCTCCGGGGAGACTGGGACGATGACCACGGGGACGACCAGCGGGACCAGCACCGGCCTGACCATCGCAGAGGCCGCGGACCGCGCGGGACTCAGCGTGGACACGCTGCGCTACTACGAGCGCGACGGCCTGCTGCTGCGCCCGGTCGGGCGCTCCGCGACCGGGCACCGGCGCTACGAGCAGGCCGACCTGCGCTGGATCGAGATGGTGACCAGGCTCCGGGCCACCGGCATGCCGATCCGCGACGTACGCCGGTACGCCGCCATGGTGCGCGAGGGCAGCGGCAACGAGGACGCCCGGCTGGACCTGCTGCGCGCCCACCGGGCGACGGTGCTGGCCCGGCTCAGCGAGGTCACCGAGCACCTGGGCGCGATCGAGGCCAAGATCGGGAACTACGAGGCCGTCGCCGGCCTTGACGTGGAGCGCGCTCCAGGGGCTTGAGTGGAGCCATGACCCTCACCACACGCACCCTCGGAACCACCTCCGCCCTCACCGTCTCGACCCTCGGCCTCGGCTGCATGGGCATGTCGGAGTTCTACGGGACCCCGGACGAGCAGGGCGGGATCGACACCATCCACCGCGCCCTGGACCTGGGCGTCACCTTCCTCGACACCGCAGACATGTACGGCCCGTTCACCAACGAGCAGCTGGTCGGGCGGGCGATCGCCGGCCGGCGCGACGAGGTGCAGCTCGCCACCAAGTTCGGCAACGAGCGCGCCGTCGACGGCACCATGCTCGGCATCAACGGCCGCCCGGAGTACGTGCGCAGCGCGTGCGACGCCTCCCTGCAGCGCCTCGGGGTCGACCACCTCGACCTCTACTACCAGCACCGGGTCGACCGCTCGGTGCCGATCGAGGACACCGTGGGAGCGATGGCCGAGCTCGTCGCCGCCGGCAAGGTGCGGCACCTGGGTCTTTCCGAGGCCTCCGCGGAGACCATCCGCCGGGCGCACGCGGTGCACCCGCTCACCGCCCTGCAGACCGAGTACTCGCTGTTCACCCGCGACCTGGAGGAGACCATCCTGCCGACCCTGGTCGAGCTCGGGATCGGCCTGGTGCCCTACTCCCCGCTGGGCCGGGGCATCCTCACCGGGCGGATCACCAGCGACTCCTCGCTCTCGGAGACCGACTCGCGCCGCTCGGGGTACTTCCCCCGCCTCAGCGGCGAGAACCTGGCCGCCAACCTGAGGCTGGTGGACCGGGTCCGGGAGATCGCCGACCGGCTCGGCTGCACACCGGGCCAGCTCGCGCTGGCCTGGGTGCTGGCGCAGCAGGAGCGGGCGGGGACCGGGGTGGTCCCCATCCCGGGGACCAAGCGGGTCGCCTACCTGGAAGAGAACGTGGGCGCTGCTGACCTCACCCTCAGCGACGCCGACCTGGACGCCCTGACCGAGGCCGTGCCGCGCGACGCGGTGGCCGGGGACCGGTACGGGGACATGGCCTCCATCGACTCCTGAGGCGGGCCGTCCTCAGTCCCGCCCGTGCCAGGAGTCCCAGAGCGCGGCGTACGACCCGCCGGCGGCGACCAGCTCTTCGTGCGAGCCGAGCTCGGAGATGACACCGTCCTCGACCACCGCGACGCGGTCGGCGTCGTGGGCGCTGAAGAGCCGGTGCGCGATCGCCACCACCGTGCGTCCGTGCAGGACGGCGGCCAGCGAGCGCTCCAGGTGGCGAGCGGCGCGCGGGTCGATCAACGAGGTCGCCTCGTCGAGGACCAGGGTGTGCGGGTCGGCCAGCACCAGCCGGGCCAGCGCGATCTGCTGGGCCTGCGGTGCGGACAGCGTGACTCCGCCTGATCCCACCTCGGTGTCCAGGCCCTGGGGGAGTGCCTGGACCCAGTCCAGGGCGTCGACTGCCGCCAGGGCTGCCAGCACGTCGTCGTCGGTCGCGACCCGTCCCTCGGGCACCGCCAGGGCCAGGTTCTCCCGCACCGAGCCGACGAAGACGTGGTGCTCCTGGGTGACCAGGGCGACGTGGCCGCGCAGGTCGGCCAGGGGCAGCTCGGTCAGGCCCACACCGCCCACGGTCACCGATCCGGTGCGGGGTGGGTGGATGCCGGCCAGCAGACGTCCGAGCGTCGACTTGCCCGCCCCGGAGGGACCGACCATGGCGATCCGCTCGCCCGCACCGATGTCGATCGACACCCCGTGCAGCACGTCGCGGCCCTCCACGTAGGAGAACCGGACGTCGGAGGCCTCGAGCCGCTCGTCCAGGGGCTGGGCGTCGGTGGCCTCGCGGTCGTCGGGGACCTGGGCCACACCGAGCAGCCGAGCCAGGGAGGCGGCGCCCATCTGCAGCTCGTCGAGGATGGACACGATCCGGTCCACCGGGTCGATCAGCATCTGCACGTAGAGCGTGGCCGCGGTGACCTCTCCGAGGCTGACGCTGCCCCGGGTGTAGAGCCAGCCGCCGAACAGCAGCGTGGCCACGGTCGGCAGCAGGTAGGAGATCTCCATGCTGGGGAAGAACCGGGTGCGCAGGGACAGGGTGTAGCGCTCGGCGTCGAAGGAGGCCTTGCAGTCCGCGTCGATCTGCCGGATCCGCTCCTCGGAGAGGCCGAGCGCCTCGACCGTGCGGGCGCCCTCCACGGTCTCGCTGAGCGTGGCGTTGATCTGGGAGTACGACGCCGACTCGCGCAGGTAGCCGTCCTTGGCCCGCGCCAGGTACCAGCGCAGGCCCACCACGAGCGGCGGCAGCGCGAGCAGGCAGGGCAGCGCCACCCACCAGCCGACGCTGATGGCGGCCGCCAACGTCAGCACGGCGGTGACCATCGCGATGGTCCACTCCGGCAGGGCCATCCGCACCGACCAGCCGAGCTGCTCCACGTCCCGGCTGGTGCGGGTCATCAGGTCGCCCGAGCCGGCCGACTCCACGGTGCTGATCGGCAGCGCCAGGGCGTTGTCCACGAAGTCCTCGCGCAGCTCGGCCAGCACCTGCTCGCCGAGCACCTGGCTGACCAGCCGGGCATAGCGGGTGATCACCGTCTGGGCCACCAGGAAGCCCGCGAGCACCATGATCACCTTGTCGACGTGGCCGACGGAGGTGCCGGTCTCGACCGCCTCGACGAGCTCGCCGAGCAGGCGCGGGGCCGCCAGCGCGGTGATGGCGGCCAGCACGTGCAGGGTCAGGGCGGTGACCAGGAGTCGGGGATGGCGTCGCCCGACGGACAGGGCGTAGCGGCCGACGTCCCGGCCCTGCGCGACCGGCAGCGAGGTCCCGACGCTCATTGCAGGACCTCCTCGGTCTCGCGGGTGACCACGGCGCGGTAGGCGGGACAGGAGTCCAGCAGCTCGGTGTGGGTGCCCGTGGCCACGATCTTGCCCTCGTCGAGCAGGACCACCTCGTCGGCGGCGTCGAGCATCAGCGGGCTGGTGGTGGTGACGACCGTGGTCCGGCCGGCACGGTGCTGGCGCAGGCGCGCCGCGATCCGTGCCTCGGTGTGGGCGTCGACCGCGGAGGTGGGCTCGACCAGGACCAGGATCTCCGGGTCGCCGGTGAGGGCGCGCGCCAGCACCAGGCGCTGGCGCTGTCCCCCGGAGAAGCTGCGGCCCCGCTCGGAGACCACGCTGTCCAGGCCCTCTGGCAGCGCCTCGAGCACGTCCTGCGCGCTGGCCGTGGCCAGGGCGGCGCGCACGGCCTCGACCCCGCCCTCCCCGCTCACGTCGAGCCGGTCGCCGAGGCGACCCGAGAACAGGGTGGCGCCGGTGTCGGAGACCACGATCCGCTCGCGCACCTCGCGGCGACGCAGCGCGGGCAGCGGCGTGCCGCCCAGCGTGACGTCGTGGTCGATCTCGGCAGCGGTCATCCCCAGCCGGTCCGCCAGCAGCGCCGACTCGTCGGGGCGCTCGCAGACCACGGCCACCAGGCGACCGGGGCCGACGCGCAGCCCCGTCCGGGCGTCATGCAGCTCCGAGCCGGGCGGCGGCGATGGTGCGGGGGTCTCGGGGTCGGTGTGATCGGGGGTCAGCGCCAGGACCGTGCACACGCGCCGGGCCGAGACACGGGCCCGGATGAACTTGTTGGCGTACTCGGTGACCGTGCGCAGCGGGATCATCAGGAACGCTGCGTAGCCGTAGAAGGCCACCAGCTCACCGACGCTGATCTCCCCGGCGACGGCGGAGCGGGCGCCCAGCCAGACCACCAGGACCACGAAGAAGCCGGGCAGGAAGACCTGGAGCGCTTCCAGGACCGACTGCAGCCGCGCCACCTCCACGCCGGCCCGCCGGGTCTCCTGGGACTGGCGGCGGTAGCGGCCCAGGAAGACCTGCTCGCCGCCGATGCCGCGCAGCACGCGGAGCCCGCTCACGATGTCGGTGGCGGTGTTGGAGAGCCGACCCATCAGGTGTCGCTGGTGGGCGCTGCGGTGCTGCAGCGGGCTCAGGATCGGACCGATGAGCAGCATCAGCAGCGGGACGCCGACCAGGACCACCAGCCCCAGGGTCACCGAGGTGCTGAGCAGGATCACCGAGACGAGGACGAACGAGACGACCGCCCCGGCGAAGCGCGCGGTCACGTCCATCACCTGGCCCAGGTGCGAGAGGTCGCTGGTGCCGATCGCGATCACCTCACCGGTGGAGACCTTCCGCGGCAGCGTGCCGCCCAGGTGGACGGTGTGCCGGCCGACCAGCTGCACCGTGCGGTACGCGGCGATGAGCCAGTTGGTGACCGCGAAGCGGTGTCGCATGATCCCGCAGAAGGCCTGGACCAGCCCGATCGCCAGCATCACCGAGGCCCAGACGAGCAGCTGGTCGAAGTCGCGGTCCGCCACGCCGTGGTCGATGGCTCGACCCAGGACCGCAGGCATCACGGCCTGGGCGCCCATCCACACGATCCCGAAGGCCATGCCGCCCGCCAGGGTCTGCCACTGGCCCTTGGCCAGCCACCACAGGAAGCGGCCCGGGGACCGATGGTCGGCGGTGCCGGGATCGGTCAGGGGCAGTTGGCGCACTCGGCCAAGGTTACGGTCCGACCCGGCGGGGCGGCGAATCAATTACGGCGCGGAGGGGGTGGCGGGGGACGCCCTGCGGTGGCGACCGGAATTCACCTGCTGGCCACCTCGGCGACCGGCACCCGTCGGCCCGACGCTGCCGGGCGACGCGACTGTTGCCCCATGGTCGCCCAGAAGCAGGCCCCGGCTCCCACTCGGAGCACCACCCGCAGCCTCGTCGTCACCCCGGCGGTGGTGGCGCACCGGGGCGCCAGCGGGCACCGGCCCGAGCACACCCTCGACGCCTACCGGACCGCGATCCGGATGGGCGTCGACGACATCGAGCTCGACCTGGTCATCACCGCCGACGGGGTGCTGGTGGCACGGCACGAGAACGAGCTCTCGCTGACCACCGACGTCGCCGAGCACCCCGAGCTCGCCCACCACCGCACCACCAGGGTCGTCGACGGACGCCCGGTGTCCGGCTGGTTCACCGAGGACCTGACCCTGGCGGAGGTCAAGCGGCTGGCTGCCCGGGAGCGCCACCCCGAGCTGCGCGCCCACAGCGCCTCCCACGACGGGGTGGAAGGCGTGCCCACCTTCAACGAGGTGCTGGCGGCGGTGGGCGCGGAGGCCAGTCGTCGGGGACGCACCGTGGGACTGATGGTGGAGCTCAAGCACCCGAGCCACTTCGCGGCCCAGGGTCTGCCCCTGGTGCCCCCGCTGCTGGCGGACCTGGCGCGGCACGGACTGGCCGACCCGCGCTCGCGGGTCAGCGTGATGTCCTTCGAGACGGGCGTCCTGCGGGAGCTCGCGGGGCTCTGCCGGCTCCCGCTGGTGCAGCTCCTCGAGGAGGGGGAGGGGAGCCCTTGGGACCTGGAGCTCGCCGGCGACCCGCGCACCTGGGCCGACCTGGTCTCCCCCGAGGGCCTGGCCTGGATCGCCGAGTACGCCGACGGGCTGGGGGTGGCTCGCTCGCTGGTGCTGCCGCGGGGCCCCGACGGGAGGCTGGGTGCTCCCACCGACCTGGTGCGCCGGGCTCACCGGCACTGGCTCACCGTGCACGTGTGGACGCTGCGGGCGGAGAACCGCTACCTGCCCAGCGACCTCTGCGGCCCCGGGGGACCCGAGGCGCACGGTGGCCTGGCCGCCGAGGTGCGAGCGTTCCTGGCGGCCGGGGTGGACGGGGTGATCACCGACCACCCCGACCACGTCGTGCCGGCGGTGCAGGGCCTGGGCACCCGCGGCGAAGTGGTGACCTGATGCAGCTGGCGGGGCCGCCCGCCGACATCGCTCCACCACTTCGGTTGGCTCAGCCCGAGCTGGAGCGACGAGTTCCGAACGCGGTCGCGAGCAGCCCGCCCAGCCCCGCCAGCACCCAGGGCACCGGGAGCAGCCACCGCAGGTCGTCGATGCGCACCAGGTCGCTGGAGATCAGGGCCCAGACCCCGACGAAGCTGAGGAAGGCGATGCCCATCACCAGGTGGGTGACGTCGAGCGGGTGCCGTCCGTCGGGCCGCTGGGCAGACTCGTCGGCGGCGTACGGCTCGGTGCTTCTCGGCCCGTAGGCGTCGAACGCCTCGGTGTTCTCGTGCTCAGTCATGGTCTCGCTCCCACCGTCTCGGTCTTCACAACGATCTCGCCCACGCCGATCTCGACGTCGAGCTCGATCAGGGGCTGGTCGTCTCTGCCCGCACTCGAGGCTGTGGCACTGGTGCCGATCCCGCCACGGTCGACGGTGTCGAAGAGCTCCAGATGCCCCGGACCCCCGACCTCCGCGTTCACGTCGGCGTCGAGTCCTTCGGGCAGCAGCACCTCGATCCTCCCGACACCGCCGGACAGGGTCACGTTGCGCCCGTCGAGGGCCCCGAGATCCTCCACCTCGCGCAGGTCCAGGACCAGCTCCCCGGTGTCCATCTCGTAGTCGCCCTGCACCTGCTCGGAGGAGAACGGGATGACCTCGAGCCGCTCACCGCGGAACTCCTCGGTCGCCATGCTTCCGGCCATCACGCTGGCGGCGACCAGACCGAGCAGGATCAGCCCGCCGGCTCTTCCGTAGAACGCCCCGACCAGGAGCATCACCGCGATCACCGCCAGGGCCAGGGCGGGGTAGGCGCTGTCCACCACCGGCGCTCCGGCCAGGTCGACGATGCCCAGCACGCCGACCGCCAGGGCGACCAGGGCGCAGGTGAACCAGAAGAGCATCGGCCCGCGCTTGCGGGGGTCCCGAGGCCGGGTCGGCGGTTGGTAGACCGGTTGGTACGCCGGCGGGCTCGGGGCCTCGGGTGGCGCGACGGGGGCGCCGTACGGCGTGCCGGCCGTGGGGTCGGGCGCCGGCCCGCGGGAGGACCGGGAGCCGTCGCGGAAGAACAACGCCCAGACCACGAGGGCGAGCAGGGCGAGCGGCCACGGGAACCAGTAGAGGTTCCAGGAGTCGCCGAGCAGCAGCAGCGCGGCCAGGATCCCGGCACCGATCACCGCGATGCCGCGGCTCCGCTCGTCCAGGGGGAGCGGGGCCTGGGTGGCACCGTCCTGGGGAAGCAGCAGCCACAGGGCGCCGTACAGCACGAGCCCGGCGCCGCCGAAGAACGCCAGCACCACGAAGGCGATGCGCAGGACCAGGGGGTCGACATCGAACTGCCGGGCGAGTCCGGCGGCGACGCCGGCGATCTTGCGGTCGTAGGGGCGGCGCAGCCGGCCGATGTCGCGCGCCTGCTCGCCGGTCACCCGGGGGCGGTCGGTTGGTGCGTCACCCGGTGGCGGGTTCGGCCCGGCTGGCCCGGGCATTGAGGTCTCTTCCATGTCTCCCAGCCTGTCGCCGAGTGCGCCTGTGCACCATCGGGGGAGACCCTGGTCCCGGCCTGGTGCGTGGCTGCCGGATCTCGGGGTCGCCTCGGGGGTGTGCCTCATGGTCGGTACGGCCCTCGCCTGCGACGATGGGTGGGTCATGACGACCGCCGACATACTCCCACCCTCGCCCGACACCTGGCCGCAGCCCCGGCGCGCGGTCCGGGACTCCGAGCGCCCCGTCCTGGGTGGGGTGGCCTCGGGCCTGGCGCAGCACCTGGCGCTGCCGGTGCTGTGGGTGCGCGTGGCCTTCGTCGCCGCGACCGCGCTGGGTGGCCTGGGCGTGGCCATGTACGCGGCGATGTGGCTCTTCCTGCCCTCGGACGCCCGGTTCGAGACCGCGGCGCCGGGCCTGGAGGGGGCCACCCGCAGCGGGAAGCGTCCCGGCCCGGTCTCCCGGCTCACCGACGTCGGGCCGGCCATCGCTCTGGGAGCGCTCGCCCTCGGACTGGTGCTGGCCTTCCAGGCGTTCGTGGGGGCCGGAGGCTTCCTCTGGCCCCTGGTCCTGGCCGGCGTCGGCGTCGCGCTGCTGTGGCGCCAGGCCGACGAGGCACAGCGGGAACGCTGGCTCGACACCACCGGTCGGATGGGCCCGCTGCGGGCGATCTTCGGCGCCGGGACCTGGGCCTCCTACCTGAGGATGGTCGCCGGAGCGTGCCTGGTCGCGGGCGCCATCACCGCGTTCGTGGTCAGCAACGCCGACCAGTCGCTGACCTGGGACGTCGCGCTGACCGCCGTGCTGGGCATCCTGGGGCTCGGCGTCGTCCTCGGGCCGTGGGTGCTGCGGCTGGCCTCCGACCTCGGGGCGGAGCGCGCTGAGCGCATCCGGACCCAGGAGCGCGCGGATGTGGCAGCCCATCTCCACGACTCGGTGCTGCAGACCCTGGCGCTGATCCAGAAGAATGCCCAGGACGGAGCCACCGTGGCCAGGCTGGCGCGTGCCCAGGAGCGCGAGCTGCGCTCGTGGCTCTACGTCGGGGAGTCGACCGGCCCGGAGACGGCCTTCGGCGCGGTGCGGGAGGCCGCGGCCCGGGTCGAGGACGAGCACGGCGTCTCGGTGGACGTGGTGACGGTGGGGGAGGATCCGCCCCTGACCGAGGTGCTGAGGCCCCTGGTTCACGCCTCCCGCGAGGCGATGGTCAACGCGGCCAAGCACGCGGGGACGGACCGGGTCGACGTCTATGCCGAGGCCGGGCCCGACGCGGTGGAGCTCTTCGTGCGCGACCGGGGGGCCGGGTTCGACCTGGCCACCGTGCCGGATGACAGGCTGGGGGTGCGGGCGAGCATCGTCGACCGCATGGAACGGCACGGCGGCACCGCGTCGGTCCGGTCCTCGCCCCGCGAGGGGACCGAGGTGCGGCTGCGGATGCCCGTGGAGGAGGACTGACGTGGAGAGCACGACACCGGTGCCCGGTACGCCGGGCGGCACCGAGGTCCGCGTGGTGCTGGTCGACGACCATGCGATGTTCCGCGCCGGAGTGCGCGCCGAGCTCGGCGCACTCGGCCCGGGCCTGGTGCACGTCGTCGCCGAGGCTGCGGACGTCGACGAGGCAGTGACCGCGATCGCCCGGCACCGTCCCGACGTGGTGCTGCTCGACGTCCACCTCCCGGGCGGTGGAGGCGTGGAGGTGATGTCCCGGCTGCAGGGCTCCGTCACGCGAGCCGCAGACGCGCCCGGCCCCCGCTTCCTGGCGCTGAGCGTGAGCGACGCCGCCGAGGACGTTATCGGCACGATCCGGGGCGGCGCCCGGGGCTACGTCACCAAGACCATCACCGGCCCCGAGCTGGTGGAGGCGATCCGCCGGGTCGCCGACGGGGATGCGGTCTTCTCACCCCGGCTCGCCGGCTTCGTGCTCGACGCGTTCGCCGGCTCCATCCAGGTGACCGCGGTGGACGAGGACCTGGACCGGCTGACCGAGCGGGAGCGCGAGGTGATGCGACTGATCGCTCGCGGCTACGCCTACAAGGAGGTGGCGCGTGAGCTGTTCATCTCCATCAAGACCGTCGAGACCCACATGTCCTCGGTGCTGCGCAAGCTGCAGCTGTCCTCACGCCACCAGCTGACCAAGTGGGCCTCGGACCGTCGTCTGCTCTGACGGCGCCGGCGTCGCGGTGCTCTGCCAGGTTTCGCGGGGGCCCACAACGGGCACCCGATCGGGGTGACTGAGACCAAGGACCCGGGCTCCGCGGAGCTGAAGCGGTCCATCACCGGGCGGCTCCTCTTCTTCTACGTCCTGGGGGACGTGCTCGGCTCCGGTGTCTACGTGCTGATCGGCGCCGTCGCCGGCGAGGTGGGTGGAGCCTTCTGGATCGCCTTCGCAGTGGGCGTCTCCATCGCGGCCATCACCGGGCTGGCCTACGCCGAGCTCGCCACCAAGTATCCCCAGGCGGCCGGTGCCTCCCTCTACGTCAACAAGGCCTTCGGCAACCAGGCGCTCACCTTCCTGGTCACCATCAGCTTCCTCTCGGCCAGCTTCGCCGCAGCCGGTTCCCTGGCGACCGGCTTCGCCCAGTACTTCGCCGAGCTGTGGACGCTCCCGCCGACACTGCTGGTGGCGTTGCTCTTCCTGCTGGCGCTCACGGTGATCAACTACCTGGGCATCACCGAGTCGGTGGTCGCCAACATGATCATGACGTGGGTGGAGATCGCCGGCCTGGTGATCATCATCGGCATCGGATTCTGGTACGCCGTGCAGGGCGATGCCGACTTCGGCGTGCTGACCGAGTTCGAGGTGCCGCAGGGCAGCAACGTCATCTTCGCGATCGTGGGAGGTGTGGCCCTGGCCTTCTTCTCGATGACCGGCTTCGAGAACGCCGTGAACGTGGCCGAGGAGACGATCGACCCAGAACGATCCATCCCCCGAGCGCTCATCGGCGGCATGGTGGCAGCCGGCATCATCTACGTGCTGGTCTCGATCGCCGCGGCGCTGACGGTGAACATCTCCACGCTCACCGATTCCGACGTGGCTCTCCTGGAGGTCATCAAGGCCGACCTGATCCCCATCCCGGTCGGGGTGATGACCACGGTGTTCACGATCATCGCGCTGATCGCCATCACCAACACCACCCTGGTCGCCGTCGTCACCCAGCCCCGCATCCTCTACGGCATGGCACGTGAGAACGTCGTGCCCCGGGTCTTCGGCAAGATCCACCAGGGCCGTCGCAGCCCCTGGGTGGGACTGATCTTCTCCGCAGTGATCCTGGTGCTGCTGCTGGTGATCGGCACCTGGGTCACCGAGGCCACCGACGGATCGGTGGACCTGGTGGCGCGCCTGGCCACCGTGACGGTGGTGTTCCTGCTGTTCATCTACGCCCTGGTGATCATCGCCTGTCTCAAGCTGACCGGGAGCGACGAAGGCGAGCAGACGTTCCGGGCCAACCGGCCCTTGCTCGGCTTCGGGCTGGTCGGCAACCTGATGCTGCTGGTCTACGTGGTGTGGGACGACCCGTCGTCCCTCCTCTGGTGCGGTGGCCTGGTGGCGGTGGGTCTCGTGCTCTACCTGGCACAGCTTGCGGTCAACAGCAGAAAGGCGGTCTGAACCATGCATGTGCTCATCGCGACCGACGGGTCGAAGCAGTCGCTGGCGGCAGCGAAATATCTCAAGTCCTTCGTGGACCCGACCAAGGTCGACAGCGTCACGGTGGTTGCGGTGATCCGCCCGCTGGCGGCCGTGCCGTTCGCCAACGACCTGGCGGGGCAGGAGCAGGAGAGCACCACCTCGTTCCGGGCCGCGGCCGATGGCGCGCTCGCCGAGATCGCCAGCACGTTCGACGGCTGGGGGCCCACGGTCCAGCGCAAGATCCGGAGCGGCTCGCCGGCCAACGAGATCCTCAAGCTGGCCAAGCAGCTCGAGGCGGGCCTGGTGGTGGTGGCCAGCGGCAGCCGCGGGATCAGTGACACCGTGATGCTGGGCAGCACGGCACAGCGGGTCCAGCAGTACGCGCCGTGCCCGGTGCTGGTGGTGCGCCCGAGTCCTCGCAGGCGGGGCGTCAAGGCCTGACCCGACGGTCCGCGAGAGCCCGCGAGATCGCTACCCTCAGGGCATGGACCTCCTTCGTCTCATCCTGCTCTTCATCCACATCCTGGGCTTCGCGGCCCTGCTCGGCGGCCTGCTCGTCCAGCTCTCGTCGTCCGAGAAGACGGTCAACGCCCTGATGCGCGACGGTGCCGGTACGGCGTTCGTCGCCGGCGTCGCGCTGGTGGGTGTCCTGGAGGCCGGGGACGGCGACGTCAACCACGTCAAGATCGCGGTCAAGTTCGCCATCTCGCTGGTCATCCTGGCCCTGGTCATGATCAACCTGCGCAAGCCCAGCATCCCCCAGGGCCTGTACCTCGGGCTGCTCGCGCTGACCGTGCTCAACATCGGGGTCGCCGTCTTCTGGTCGCCCGCGCACGCCTGAGGTGAGGCGTCGGCGCCGCCGCGTAGGGTTGGCACCGACATGAGCAGTCCTTTCATCCTTCCCGGCCTCGAGCACGTCCAGCCCCCCGACCAGGCGCCGCGGGCCCCGCGAGAGCGCCGCGGCCCGAGTGCCGAGGACCTGCTGGAGGGGCTCAACGAGCCCCAGCGCCAGGCGGTCGTCCACTCCGGGGCACCTCTCCTGGTCGTCGCCGGCGCCGGCTCGGGCAAGACCCGCGTGCTGACCCGTCGGATCGCCTGGCTGGTCGCGGAGCGGGGCGCCCACCCGGGGTCGATCCTGGCCATCACCTTCACGAACAAGGCCGCGGCGGAGATGAAGGAGAGGGTGGAGGAGCTGGTGGGCAAGAGAGCCCGCCTGATGTGGGTCTCGACCTTCCACTCCTCCTGCGTCCGCATCCTGCGCAAGGAGAGCGACCGGCTGGGCCTGAAGTCCAGCTTCTCCATCTACGACGCCGCCGACTCCAAGCGGTTGATCACCCTGGTGCTCAAGGACCTCGAGCTCGACCCCAAGCGCTACCAGCCCGGTGCGGTGCTCAACTGGATCTCGGACCAGAAGAACGAGCTCCGCGATCCCGACGAGGCCGCCAAGGACACCCGCAACGGGTTCGAGGAGGCCTACGCCTCTGCGTACAAGAGCTACCAGCGTCGGCTGCGCGAGGCCAACGCGATGGACTTCGACGACCTGATCATGTCCACCGTCCATCTGTTCCAGGCGTTCCCCGAGGTCCGCGAGACCTATCGTCGCCGCTTCCGGCACGTGCTCGTGGACGAGTACCAGGACACCAACCACGCCCAGTACGCCCTGATCCACCAGCTGTGCGCCGACAACCCCGAGGAGACCGGCGAGCAGCGGGTGCCGCCGGCGGAGCTGATGGTGGTGGGCGACGCGGACCAGTCCATCTACGCGTTCCGCGGCGCCAACATCCGCAACATCCTGGACTTCGAGCAGGACTTCCCCAACGCCACCTCCATCCTGCTCGAGCAGAACTACCGCTCCACCCAGACCATCCTCACCACGGCCAACGCGGTGATCGGGCACAACAAGGGGCGCAAGCCCAAGCGGCTGTGGTCCGAGGCCGGCGACGGCGAGCGCGTGGTGGGCTACGTCGCCGACGACGAGCACGACGAGGCGCGCTTCGTCTCCGACGAGATCGACCGTCTCGTCGACGGCGGCCAGCGCGCAGCCGACATCGCGGTCTTCTACCGGACCAATGCCCAGTCCCGGGTGTTCGAGGAGGTGTTCATCCGCACCGGCCAGCCCTACAAGGTGGTCGGCGGTGTCCGCTTCTACGAGCGCAAGGAGGTCCGTGACGCGTTGGCCTACCTGCGCATGCTCGCCAACCCCGCCGACGAGATCTCGCTGCGGCGGGTGCTGAACACCCCCAAGCGCGGGATCGGGGATCGGGCCGAGGCCTGCATCTCCGCACTCGCGCAACGCGACCAGACCACCTTCTGGGAAGCCCTCACCCGGGCTTCGGAAGCCCCGGGGATCGCCACCCGGTCGCTGAAGAACGTCGAGGCCTTCGTCGCGATGGTCGACGAGCTGCGGTCGATGGTCGAGGCGGGGGAGCGCGCAGACGTCATCCTGGAGTCGGTGCTGGAGCGCTCCGGCTACCTGGCCGAGCTGGAGGCCTCGGACGACCCGCAGGACGGCACCCGGGTAGAGAACCTGGCGGAGCTGGTCGCGGTCGCGCGAGAGTTCTCCGAGGACCCGGTGGCCGGGCCCTCGGCAGATCCCGCCGACGTGGACGCGGGCACCGTCACTCCCGGCCTCACCGACTTCCTCGAGCGCGTCGCCCTGGTGGCGGACAGCGACCAGATCCCCGACGTGCCCGATGGCGAGGACGTCGGGGTCGTCACCCTGATGACGCTGCACACCGCGAAGGGCCTGGAGTTCCCGGTGGTGTTCCTGACCGGTCTCGAGGACGGCGTCTTCCCGCACCTGAGGTCCCTGGGCGACCAGAAGGAGCTGGAGGAGGAGCGACGCCTGGCCTACGTCGGCATCACCCGGGCGCGCGAGCGGCTCTACATCTCCCGTGCCGTGGTCCGGTCCGCCTGGGGCGCGCCTTCGCACAACCCCGCCTCACGCTTCCTCGACGAGCTGCCGGTCGACCTGGTCGACTGGCGGCGCACGGAGGGCTCCCAGACCCGCTGGGGACGCCCCGACCTGGCCTCGTCGTCACCGGCCCGCCTGGGTTCGCCGACGGCAGCCGGTCGGCGCAACTTCTCCTCCGCAGCGCTCCGCGCGGACGCGGCCGTCAAGGCCAAGCCGGCCCGTGAGATCCCGTCGCTGGAGCCCGGCGACCGGGTGCTGCACGACTCCTTCGGCATGGGGACCGTGGTCTCGTTGGAGGGCGCGGCCGAGAAGTCCGTAGCCTCGGTCGACTTCGGGTCCGAGGGAGTCAAGCGCCTGCTGCTGCGCTACGCCCCGCTCGAGAAGCTCTGAGCCGGAGCGGTTCAGCCGGAGCATCCCGGGCGAGCCCGGACTCTGCCTTCGGCGCCCGGAGGTGCCGTCCCGGATCAGGGCTGGAGGCCGTGAGCCCGCAGAGCCGAGTAGGGGTCGACCGGGCCGCCGCTGCCGGGGCGGACCTCGAGGTGCAGGTGGGGGCCGGTGGAGTTGCCGGTGCTGCCGACCGTGCCGATGGTCTGGCCGCCGACGACCCGGTCTCCGACGCTCACGCTGGTCGACGTCTGGTGGCAGTACCAGATCTCGGTGCCGTCCTCGAGCAGGAGCGTGGTCTTGTTGCCGTAGGAGCCGTCATAGCCGACCTCGGTCACGATGCCGTTGGCCACGGCCCGCAGCGGGGTGCCCGAGGGAGCGGCGAAGTCCAGCCCGGTGTGCGAGGTGGACCAGAGGCTGCTGGACATCCCGAAGGAGGCCGTGAGGCGGTAGCCCGAGACCGGCATGACCCACTGGTCGGCCTTGATCTTGGCGGCGCGCTGCTCCATCTTGGCGGTCATCGTCTGCAGCGCCTCGGTGCGCTGCTGCGTCATCGCCTCGGCCTTGGCCTGGAGCTTGGCCTCGGACCGCTCGGACTTCGCGACGCGGCGGGAGTCACGGGTGACCACTGCGGTGCGGTCCGCCAGGAGGCCGGTGTCAGCGGCCGTCGACAGTGCGCTGGCCGAGGTCAGCTGGGTCGAGGTGTCGTCGGCGTCGGTGAGGCTGGGCGTCGCCGTGATGGCGCCGCCGGCGGAGATGGCCAGTGCTGCGACGCCGGCCAGGATCGGAGCTGAGGGCAGACCCTTGAGCAGGGAGCCGCGCCCGGTGTGCTTGTCCGCACGGCGGCGACCGCCGGCGGCCAGGGCCTCGACGGCGGGCGTTCGGGAGATGGTGGCGGAGGCCGGGTCGGGCGACGACGGCCGGACAGGCTTCACGGGCCGGGTGGACCGCACGGGACGCGCGGACCTCGGGGACTTGGCCGGCGACGTGGTGCGGGACTTGGGAGCGGGACGGGCGGCACGCTTGCCACCGGTGGTGGGCGCGGAGGCGACCGGGGTTTCGGCGACGGTGCTCAGCGGAACGGGGGAGGGAACGACTACCTGCGGAGCGGCACTGGGGCGGCTGCTCGACGCGGACTGGCGGGAGATCAAGAACTTCCGGGACGCTCGGTCCTCCGAGGATGCGCGGCGGGGGCCGCGTTCTGCTCGGTGGTTTCCCATACAGGTTTACCTCTTGCGAATCGGGGGTATGACGGAACGTCGCTGGACAACCCGGTTGACTGTAGCGGAAGGACTGGGCTGGCCGTAATCCCTTCACGCGCTTTTGTGGAACGAGTTTCACCTTCCCTCCGGCCGTGGGCCGGATACCCGCCTGAGGCGGGCTAGCCCCGCTCGAGATCCAGCCTCGGCTGTGGCTCAATTCACCACTCGCCGCGCCCGGGCCGGGAGCCGGGTCCCGTGTCGCCCCGCGCCGCCGCGTAGCGAGCCAGTGCCTCGCGCCGCTCGTCGGCGTGGTCGACGATGCGGGCGGGGTAGCCGTGGGCATAGCCCTCCTCGTGCTCCCACGGCTCGTGGGCGGCACGCCCCGGCAGGTGCCGGAGCTCGGGGACCCAACGGCGTACGTAGTCGCCGGCGGGGTCGAACTTCCTGCCCTGGGAGACGGGGTTGAAGACCCGGAAGTAGGGGGAGGCGTCGGTCCCGGTGCCGGCCACCCACTGCCAGCCGTGGTTGTTCGAGGCCAGGTCGGCGTCCGCGAGGTGCCGCAGGAAGTGCCGGGCGCCCACCGGCCACCACACGTGCAGGTCCTTGGTCAGGAAGCTCGCGGTGATCATCCGGAGCCGGTTGTGCATCCACCCCTGGGCCAGGAGCTGGCGCATCCCCGCGTCGACGACCGGGTAGCCCGTGGTGCCGGTGCGCCAGGCCTCCACCGCGTCGGCCTCCTCGGAGTAGCGCAGGCCCGCCAGGCTGGGCCGCAGGTCCCGCCAGGCAGAGTCCGGTCGGTGGTGCAGGACGTCGGCGTAGAACTCCCGCCACGCCAGCTCGGAGACGAACGCCTCGGCGCCACCGCCGGGGTCCCCGTCGTCGGGAAGGTCGGCGAGCAGGGAGCGGGGGTGCAGCACTCCCAGGCTCAGGTAGGCCGACAGGCGCGAGGTGCCGTCGAGGTCCGGGCGGTCCCGCCCCCGCTGGTAGTCGCCCAGCGCGCCGTCGCGGAACGTGTGCCACCGGCGCCAGGCGGCTTCCTCGCCGGCCTCGGGCAGGTCCGCAACGGCATCGGCGGCGGCCTGGACCAGCGCGTCCCGGGCCCCGGGCGTGCTCGCCAGCTCCACGAAGCCGGGGGCCTCGGGACTCGCCGCGGGAGCCGCCCAGCCGTGCTCGCGCCAGGCTCGGGCGAAGGGGGTGAACACCCGGTAGGGCTCGTCATCGCCCTTGCGCACCAGCCCCGGGCCCACGGCGTACGGCGACCCGGTGGCGCGCAGCGCGGCCGGCCGGCCGCTCCGGTGCCCCAGCCCGGCCAGGGCGCCCGCGACGGCGGCGTCCCGCGCCGCCCCGTACGGCGTGGTCTCCGCCGAGACGTGCACCTGGTCGGCCTCCACCTCCGCGACGACCTCGGGCACCACCTCGGCCGGATCACCCCGGCGGACGACGAGCCGGCCACCGGTCCGCTCGTCGAGCGCCAGCAGGTTGGCGGCCAGCCAGGCCCGGCGTACCGGCCCAGCGCGCCCCATCAGCCGGGGATCCAGCACGAACAGGGCGACCGCGGAACCGCTCTGCTCCAGGGCCGCGAGGAGGGCGGGATGGTCGCTGAGTCTCAGGTCCCGGCGGAACCACATGACGGTCGGCACCTGCCCAGCCAAGCACTGTCCTGGGCAGGGGCGCTGCGGCAACGGTGTCCACGCGGAGACCCCGGGCTGCCCGACCCTGCGTCAGCGGGTTTAGGCTGACTGACCGGAACGCGCCCCCCCGGCGAACGCTCGGGGCTGCCCCGCGCGCTCGCGAACCTCATAAAGGATTGGGTGGATCGTGGACCTGATGGAATACCAGGCGAAGGAACTCTTCGCCAAGCACGGTGTGACCACGACGCTCGGCGTCGTTGTCGAGACCGCTGAAGAGGCCAAGGCCGCAGCCGAGCAGCTCGGCGGCGTGACCGTCGTCAAGGCGCAGGTCAAGGCCGGAGGTCGTGGCAAGGCCGGCGGTGTCAAGCTGGCCAAGACGCCGGACGAGGCCTTCGAGTACGCCAAGAACATCTTGGGCATGGAGATCAAGGGACTGACCGTCAACCGGGTCCTGGTCACCCCCGCGACCCCGCCGGTGGAGGAGTACTACTTCTCCTTCCTGCTGGACCGGGCCAACCGCTCGCACCTGTGCATCGCCAGCGTCGAGGGCGGTGTGGAGATCGAGGAGGTCGCCAAGACCAACCCCGAGGCCGTGCGCCAGATCCGGATCGACGCGATCGAGGGCGTCACGCCCGAGAAGGCCGCGGCCATCGTGGACGAGGCCAAGTTCCCCGCCGAGCTGCGCGACCAGGCCATCGAGATGGTCCAGGCGCTGTGGCAGGTCTACGTCACCGAGGACGCGACCCTGGTCGAGGTCAACCCGCTGGCGCGCCTGGAGGGCGACAAGCTCGAGGCTCTCGACGGCAAGGTCTCCCTCGACGAGAACGCCGAGTTCCGTCACGAGGACCACCAGGTGTTCGTGATCCGCGACGAGGAGGACCCGCTCGAGGCGAAGGCCAAGGACAAGGGCCTGAACTACGTCAAGCTCGACGGTGCCGTGGGCATCATCGGCAACGGCGCGGGCCTGGTCATGTCCACCCTCGACGTGGTCGCCTACGCCGGCGAGAAGCACGGCGGGGTCACCCCGGCCAACTTCCTCGACATCGGGGGCGGCGCCAACGCCCAGGTGATGGCCGACGGTCTCGACGTCATCCTCAACGACCCTCAGGTCAAGAGCGTCTTCGTCAACGTCTTCGGCGGCATCACCGCGTGCGATGAGGTCGCCAACGGCATCGTCGGCGCCCTGGAGATCCTCGGTTCCGAGGCCTCCAAGCCGCTGGTCGTCCGTCTCGACGGCAACAACGTCGACGAGGGCCGACGCATCCTGAACGAGGCCAACCACCCGCTGGTGACCCTCGTCGACACCATGGACGGCGCGGCCGACAAGGCCGCCGAGCTGGCGAACGCCTGATACGGAGCACGGAACAACAATGTCTATCTACCTGAACAAGGACTCCAAGATCATCGTCCAGGGCATGACGGGCGGTATGGGCTCCAAGCACACCACCCTGATGGTCCAGGCCGGCTCCAACATCGTCGGCGGCGTCAACGCCCGCAAGGCCGGCACGTCGGTCGAGCTCGGCGGCCAGGACCTTCCGGTCTTCGGCAACGTCGAGGAGGCGATGGCCAAGACCGGCGCCAACGTCTCGGTCGTCTTCGTGCCGCCGGCGTTCACCAAGGACGCCTGCATCGAGGCCATCGACGCCGGGATCGAGCTGCTCGTGGTCATCACCGAAGGCGTCCCGGTGCAGGACACCGCCGAGGTCTTCGCCTACCTCGAGGGCAAGGCCACCCGGATGATCGGCCCCAACTGCCCGGGCATCATCACCCCCGGTGAGTCGCTGGCCGGCATCACCCCGCACACCATCGCGGGCAAGGGCCCGGTCGGCTTGGTCTCGAAGTCCGGCACCCTGACCTACCAGATGATGTACGAGCTGAAGGACTACGGCTTCACCACCGCCATCGGCATCGGTGGAGACCCGGTCATCGGCACCACGCACATCGATGCGCTCGAGGCGTTCGAGAACGACCCCGAGACCAAGGCGATCGTGATGATCGGCGAGATCGGTGGAGACGCCGAGGAGCGCGCCGCGGCCTACATCAAGGAGCACGTGACCAAGCCGGTCGTCGGCTACGTCGCCGGCTTCACCGCTCCGGAGGGCAAGACCATGGGCCACGCCGGCGCCATCGTGTCGGGCTCCTCGGGCACCGCCCAGGCGAAGAAGGAGGCCCTCGAGGCCGCCGGGGTCAAGGTCGGCAAGACGCCGTCGGAGACCGCCGCCCTGATGCGGGAGATCCTCGCCAGCCTCTGAGGCATCCCAGCACCCCAGCACCTCGACGTACGCCCCGGCCGCCCAGCGGCCGGGGCGTACGTCGTCCCGGGAGCCCAGAGTGAGGCGCAGATCAGCGCAGGGGAGCGGCCTCGGTGTCGTGCGCAGCACCGCCGCGGCGCAGCACCTCCGCGCGGGCCCGGTCGATGCCGCCGTGCTCCAGCGCGGCCGAGCGGGACTCGCCACTCCACACCAGGCGCCCACGGTGCCGCACCCGCACGGTCATCGTGGCCCCTAGGTGCTCGATGGCTCCGGGCACGTTGCGTCGCTCGACCGGCAGCGGCACCGGGAGCACGTGGGCGCTGCCGAGGGCGCCGTGACCCTCCACCTCGATCTGCCACGCGGCGCTGCGGCCCCGCAGGGACCAGTGCTCGTCGGCGACCTCGGCGCGGACGGGAGAGACCACGGGGTCGCCGAGCCGGACCAGCCGGCCGTCGGGCAGCAGCACCACCAGCGCGGTCACTGTGGTGCGCAGCGGGCCTGCGGTCACCTCGCCACCGGCGAAGGCCACGCACACGGACTCCTCCTGGAAGCCCTGGGCCTGGCCCCACCACCAGGAGTCGGGGAAGCCGCCCTTGCCCCAGTTCTTCTCCCCGTACACGTCCCAGCCCTCGATCTCCACCGACTCGGCCCCGAGCACCGCCGTGCCGTGCGCCTTGCCTCCGAGCAGCCACGGGTGCCAGTACTGGTTGAGCGCCGGCACGGAGCCGAAGACGCTGGAGCCGCCGACGGCTCGCCGGGGCCAGGGACGGGGCTGGGAGATGCCCACCTGCAGGCGCGAGTCGGCGCCCAGGTCGACGCTCAGCGAGTCGGGACCGCCGCGGAAGGCGTCGCCGGCGCTCGCCCCGAGGCCGTGCTCGCTGGCGTGCCCGTGGGGGTGCACCACGGTCCGCAGGTGCCCGCCCGGGTGGCCCGCCAGGCCGAGGGTGGCCCAGTGCTCGCCGGCGGCGTCGCGGTTGACGCCGTTCAGGGCGATCACCACCCGGCCGGTGCCAGGGTCGGTGAGACGCCAGAAGTAGCCCTCCATGGCCACCCCGTGGGCCGAGAGCGGGTCCCCGAAGGGCAGGGTGGCGCCGCTACGACGGTAGGCCCGGTGCAGGGCGGAGGCAGGGGAGGGCGGGAGGAGGCGGGAGCGTGGCACGGGCGCCATCATGGCAGCCAGTCGGCCGCCCCCGGCCCGCGTCTCCTCGTGCGTCGAGACGGCGGTCGACTACCGGGTCTCCAGCTGCAGCCGGGGCAGCCGCTGCAGGGCGCGCCGAGCCAGCCAGACGAAGTCCGAGCGGCTCATGCTCAGCCCGCTGGCGGGCACGAAGCCGACCTGGGCCACGGTGCTGCCCTGACGCATGATCGCCATCAGGAACTCCAGGGACTCGTTCTCGGAGACCTCCAGCTCCAGGCGCCACACCGTCAGGTCCCGGCTCTTCGAGGAGCTTCCGGCGAGCCGGGTGACGTCGGTGCCGAAGCCCTCCTTGGCGCACCGGTCGACCCGGTCCCGGACCCCGCCGACGAACTTCCTCGCGGCCGGTGCGCCGCGCATCGTCGCCACGGTCTGGGTCAGCCCGAACTCGCCGGCGCGACGCGCCTGTGGGAAGAGGAAGGTGCGGGTCAGGTTGTTCTTGATGCCCTTGCCCATGAACACGGTGCGGTCGCACCGGGTCGAGGCCACGTTGACCCGCGGCTTGGCCGGGTCGGTGCCCACCCAGGGGCCCTTGGCGCGGGTGACGGGGGGCAGGTCGAACTCGCTGAGCATGCCGGGGACGCTGCCCGCGACCGGCACGCTGGTGGGCCGCGCCTTCGGCGGCGAGGCGCAGGCGCCGGCACCGGCGGCGCCGCACCGGGCGTTGACGGAGGCGGCCAGCAGCGAGGCGACGGGCCGGGGCTTGCTGCGCATGCCGGCGACGTCGCCCACCGCGGTGGTGACCATCTGGCCGGAGCGGGCCACGCCGACCTGGATGGTGCGGGTCGGGCCGCGCCAGGACCGGAGGGTGAAGAGGCTGGCCTCGTCGCCGACCCCCTTGAGGTCGTGCACGCTCATCAGCTGGACCCGGTCGGTCGAGCAACCGGCGAACCAGCTGCGGGCCACGGCGTACGCGTCGGCGGCCTGCTCCTCGCTGGCGGAGAGCTCGACGAACTCGGTCGCGGACGCGGTGCGTGCGGGCGGCTGCTGCCGCTGCTTCTTCTTGTTGCCCGAACCCCGGGGCTTCTGGGTGCCCTCGAAGGTGCGGACGATGGCTCCCAGGCCCTTGGCGTCGGCGAAGCGGTTGCCCTGGCAGGGCATCACCAGGCCGTTGCCCTCAGTGTTGGTGCTGGTGGCCGACTCGCTCCAGGCCAGGCCCGGATCCACCCGTCGTACCTGTCGGGGGGTGAGCAGCATCTCCTCGGTGAGCGCGGGCTCGTCCGCGGTCGCCTCCACCTTGGTGGCCCGGCGCTCGAAGCCCTGGTCGCTGAGGGTGGCGCCGGGAGTCTCACCCTGGGCCACGACCATGCCGCTGAGCACCACGGCCGCGGTGGTCGCCAGCACTCCGACGACGGTGTGGGCCCGGCGCCGCGTGGTCCCCGCGCGGCGCAGGATGGAGCTGCGCGGCCAGCGGTTGTCGCCGATCGCCGAGCCCAGCGCCGTCAGGTGTGCGGGGATCGACTCCGGCGTCGTGTGCCGGGCCAGGGCGAAGGCCGCGCCGGCGGTCTCGGCCTCTGCCTGGGCCTGCTGGCGCGGAAGGCCGATCTCCCGGGCCATCTCGGCGAGTGGGACGGGGGAGTAGTGGGTCAGCACCAGCGCCTTGCGCTGGTTCATGGACAGGGTGCTGAGAGCCTCCAGGGTGGCGCTCGACTCCTCGTCGAGGTCCTTCTCCCGGTGCCAGGGTCGGGCCGCGTGCCGGTGCTTGGCGCGCTTCCAGACCAGGGGCCGCAACCAGGCCTCCCGGTCGCTGGCCCCGCGGACCTTGTCCCAGTGGTGCCAGGCGACGGTGAAGGCGTCGCGGACCGCGGTACGGGAGACGTGCTGGTCGCCAGTGAGGACGTAGGCCTCGACCAGCAGTCGGTCGCGGACGTCCTTGTACAGGTTGTCGAACTCTTCGGGGCTTCTCATGGCCGTTCCACCGTACGTGGGGCGCCACCGTGGCACACGGCAAAGTGGCGATCTACACACGGCGTGCGAGCGCGGGAGCGGGCCGCGGCGCCCGGGCGCTGCGGTCGTGCGGCGTGGCTGCGCCGGCACGGCTGCGCCGCGGGTCATGATGGTGGAGTCATGTCCTCGCTGTTGACCTCCACCCTGCAGCGGGCCTCGGGAACCGCCGACGGCTCGCCGACGCCCCCGCGCCGACCGGTGCTCCTGCTGGCCCTCCTCGCCGGGGTCGTGGCAGCAGGCGCCACCCTCCTCGCGTGCGTGTTGCTGGGGCTCGTCGGGTGGTTCCTCAGCGACGCCGGCGTCCACGGACCGCCGCGCGAGGCCATGCGGGCCGGTGCCACGGCGTGGCTGATGGCCCACGGCTCCGGCCTGACGGTGCAGGGCGCGGCTGTCACGGTGGTGCCGCTGGGGCTCACCGTCTTCGCGTGCTGGACCACCTGGCGGGTGGCCCAGCGGCTGGGGGAGTCGGTGTGGGGCCACGGGCCGGACGTGCACCGCCTCTCCGACGGGGAGCGCGACTGGACCGTGCCGGTCGCCACCGGCGGCTTCGGTGTCGGCTACGCGACGGTCGCGCTCGTCACGGCCGGCCTCGTCGCGGGCTCGCTGGTGCAGCCGGACCGCAGCGCGCTGCTCACCTGGTCGCTGCTGCTCACCGTCTGCCTGGCGGGGCCCGCCATCGCGGCCGGCTCGGGCCGCGGGGCGGTGTGGGCGGCGGCGCTGCCCCCGGCGGTGCGGCACGGCGCCGCCACCGCGGTGACGATCCTGCTCTCGGTGCTCGGCGTCTCCGCCGCCCTGCTGGTCGTCGCGTTCGCGCTCAGCTTCGGCGAGGCCGCCAACATGGTCGAGCAGCTCGGGACCACAGGGGGCGAGACCACCCTGCTGGGTCTGGTGAACCTGGCCCTGCTGCCCAACGCGGTGCTGCTGGCAGGGTCCTTCCTGGTCGGCCCCGGGTTCGCCGTGGGCGTCGGCACGCTGGTCTCGCCGTCGGCAGTCGTGCTCGGGCCGCTGCCGGTCCTGCCGCTGCTCGCGGCGCTGCCCGACCCGGGCACGCCCAGCTCCTGGTGGGGCCTGACCGTGGGGGTGCCGGTCCTGGTCGCCGCGGCGGCGGTGGTCCGGCTGCAACGTCGTCGCCCGACCCTGCGGTGGGACGAGGGCGCCCTGCGCGGCTGCGGCGGCGGGATCGTGGCGGCGGTGGTCCTGACCGTGCTGGCGGCGCTGGCCGGCGGGGCGGCCGGCCCCGGTCGGATGCGAGAGGTGGGCGTCTTCAGCGGGGACCTCCTGGTGCACTCGGTCACCGCCCTCGGGCTGGGCGGCCTGCTCGGCGGTCTGGTGATCACCTGGTGGCAGCGCCGCACCTCGGTCCCGGCGGACGAGGGTGCCTCGCCGGAGTCCTAGACTCCGCGGGTGTCCGCCACCAGCAGCCCAGCCCGACTCGTCGTCCTCGTCTCGGGTGCCGGCACCAACCTGCAGGCTCTGCTCGACGCCTGCGCCGACCCGTCGTACGGCGCCCGCGTGGTGGCGGTCGGTGCGGACCGGGACGACATCGAGGGCCTGGCCCGGGCCGAGCGGGCCGGCGTGCCGACGTTCGTGCGCAAGGTCAGCCAGTTCACCTCCCGCGAGGACTGGGACCGGGCGATGGCCGACACCGTGGCGGCGTTCGATCCCGATCTCGTGGTCTCGGCCGGTTTCATGAAGCTGGCGGGCGCGGAGTTCCTGGCCCGGTTCCCGGGGCGCTACGTCAACACCCATCCGGCGCTGCTGCCCGCCTTCCCGGGCATGCACGGCGCGGCCGACGCACTGGAGCACGGGGTCAAGGTCGCCGGGGCCACGTTGTTCGTGGTGGACCCGGGCGTGGACACCGGCCCGATCATCGCCCAGCGTGCGGTGCCGGTGGAGCCCGAGGACGACGTGGAGAGCCTGCACGAGCGGATCAAGGTCGCCGAGCGCGAGATGCTCGTGGAGGCCGTGGGGCGGATCGCCCGCGAGGGTCTGGTCGTGACCGGACGCAAGGTGCGCTACGGATCTGCCGGGAAGTAGGCTGGGGCCACACGACTGGCGCAGGTGGGCAACCACCAGGGAGTGACGTCGAGTGGCATCGAACGCCTGGGTGCCCTCCTTCGTATCCGCCATCCCACGAGGAGTCCCCACCGTGAGCCGCACCGTGTCCGACCGCATCCCGCTCCGCCGAGCGCTCGTCTCCGTCTACGACAAGTCCGGGCTCGAGGAGCTCGTCCGCGGCCTCGTCGACGCCGGGGTCGCGCTGGTCTCGACCGGCGGCTCGGCGGCGCTGATCGAGGGCCTGGGCCTGCCGGTCACCAAGGTCGAGGACCTGACCGGGTTCCCCGAGTGCCTGGACGGCCGGGTCAAGACGCTGCACCCCAAGGTGCACGCCGGCATCCTGGCCGACCGACGCCTGGACTCCCACGTCGCCCAGCTCGCGGAGCTGGGCGTGGAGCCGTTCGACCTGGTGGTCTGCAACCTCTACCCGTTCAGCCAGACCGTCGAGTCCGGGGCCGGACCGGATGAGTGCGTGGAGCAGATCGACATCGGCGGGCCCTCGATGGTGCGGGCCGCGGCCAAGAACCACCCGTCGGTGGCGATCGTCACCGCGCCCGAGCGGTACGCCGACGTGCTGCGCGCCGTCGCCGAGGGCGGCTTCACCCTGGCCGAGCGGCAGCGCCTCGCGGCGGAGGCCTTCGTCCACACCGCGACGTACGACGTGGCCGTGGCGAGCTGGATGGGCAACGTGCTCACCGACTCCGGCGCCGGAACCGGCTTCCCCGCCTGGCTCGGTGCCACCTGGGAGAAGCAGTCGGTGCTCCGCTACGGCGAGAACCCGCACCAGGCGGCTGCCCTCTACACCGCCGGCTCCGTGCCCGCACCGGGCCTGGCCCAGGCCAGCCAGCTGCACGGCAAGGAGATGTCCTACAACAACTACGTGGACGCCGACGCTGCCCGCCGGGCGGCGTACGACTTCGACCGCCCCGCCGTGGCGATCATCAAGCACGCCAACCCGTGCGGGATCGCGGTCGGCGACGACATCGCCCAGGCGCACCGTCGGGCCCACGACTGCGACCCGGTCTCCGCGTTCGGCGGGGTGATCGCCACCAACGTGCCCGTCTCGGTGGAGATGGCCCGTCAGGTCGCGGAGATCTTCACCGAGGTCGTCGTGGCCCCGGGCTACGAGGACGGTGCCGTGGAGGTGCTGAGCGCGAAGAAGAACATCCGGCTGCTGGAGTGCGCGCCCCCGGCGCGTGGCGGCGTCGAGACGCGCCCCATCTCCGGCGGCCTGCTGGTGCAGCAGCGCGACGTGCTGGACGCGGTGGTCGCCGACGGCGGGGACGATCCCACGGCGTGGCGCCTGGTCGCCGGCGAGCCGGCGGACGCCGACGTGCTGGCCGACCTCGCCTTCGCGTGGCGCGCCTGCCGGGCGGTCAAGTCCAACGCGATCCTGCTCGCCTCCGGCGGCGCCTCGGTCGGCGTCGGCATGGGCCAGGTCAACCGCGTCGACTCCTGCCGGCTCGCCGTGGAGCGCGCCGGCGAGCGGGCGGCCGGCTCGGTGGCCGCCTCGGACGCCTTCTTCCCCTTCGCCGACGGCCCGCAGATCCTGATCGACGCGGGCGTGCGGGCCCTGGTCGCCCCCGGCGGCTCGGTGCGGGATCCCGAGGTCATCGAGGCCCTGACGGCCGCGGGGGTCACGACGTACTTCACCGGCACCCGGCACTTCTTCCACTGATCCTAGGATTGAGCATCGTGACCACACGCACCGCACGCAAGCTCGACGGCTCCGCCACCGCGGCGGCGATCAAGGACGAGCTCAAGGTCCGCGTCGCCGCACTGCGCGAGCGGGGACTGCAGCCCGGCCTCGGCACCATCCTGGTCGGGGACGACCCCGGCTCCCGGTGGTACGTCAACGGCAAGCACAAGGACTGCGCGGAGGTCGGCATCGAGTCGATCCGCATCGACCTGCCCGAGGTCGCCTCCCAGCAGGAGATCGAGGACGCGGTCCTGCAGCTCAACGCCGACCCCGCGTGCACCGGCTACATCGTGCAGCTGCCGCTCCCGCGGGGGCGCGACGAGAACCGGGTGCTGGGACTGATCGACCCCGCGAAGGACGCCGACGGACTGCACCCGACCAACCTGGGGTGGCTGGTGCTCGGGCACGAGGCGCCGTTGCCCTGTACCCCGCACGGCATCGTGGAGCTGCTGCGCCGGCACGACGTGGCCATCGCCGGCGCCGAGGTCGTCGTGGTGGGCCGGGGAGTCACGGTCGGACGCCCCCTTGGCCTGCTGCTCACCCGGCGTTCGGAGAATGCCACGGTCACTCTGTGCCACACCGGCACGGTGGACCTGGCGGCCCACGTGCGGGGAGCCGACATCGTGGTCGCGGCGGCCGGGGTCCCGGGCATCATCACCGCCGACATGGTCAAGCCGGGCGCCGCGGTGCTCGACGTGGGGGTGTCCAGGGTCGAGGGGAAGATCGCTGGCGACGTGGCCGCGGGCGTCTGGGAAGTGGCCGACTGGGTCTCGCCGAATCCCGGAGGGGTCGGCCCGATGACCCGCGCCATGCTGCTGTCGAACCTGGTCACCATGGCGGAGCAGCAGCTGGGGGAGCGGCGAGGGTGAGTCCCGAGGAGCCCACGCCCCCCGAGGGCATCGTCACGCCGGCCGAGGACATCCCCCCGGTCTCGGCGGAGTCGCTGGTGGACGGGGTCGCCGCGCCGGAGCCGATCGAGGAGCGCACCTACCCCTCCACCATCGGCGGTGCGTTCTACCTCGGGGTCCTGGCGGTGGTGGCGGTGGCCCTGACCGTGACGGTCCTGGGGTCGTGGCGCACCGGGATCCGGATCTTCGGTGGCGTGCTCGTGGTGGCGGCCGCCGTCCGGCTGCTGCTGGGCCCCCGGGACGCCGGCATGCTGGCGGTGCGCAACAAGGGCATGGACGCCGTACTGCTCACCGTGGTGGGCGCGGCGTTCGTGGTGCTGGCCAGCTCGATCCCCGACCAGCCCTGAGCAAGAAACGGTCGGGCGCCGCGGCGCTCCCTCCAAGAAGGTCGTGCGAACCCCGCGCGACAAGCGATCTGCGCTGACACAATCGCGGGACCGGCGGCGGATTCCCGCGCCGGTCCCGTTCCCTGCCTGGAGGTTCTGTTGTCGCGTCGTACGTCACTCGTGGGTGCTCTCTCCGTCCTGGTGCTGGCCCCGGTCGCGTACGGCGTCCCCGCCGTCGCCGCGCCGCAAGCCCCGCCCGCCGCCGCATCCGTCAGCGCTGAGGGGATCCAGGCCGCCGGCGCCGGTTCGGCCCTGCTGCGTGCCTCGCAGCGCAACCTCATCGCGGGCGAGACGATCACGCTGACCGCCAAGGCGAAGCCGAAGACTGTCAAGCGCCTCACGGCCAAGGAGCGTCGCAAGGCCCGGCTGGTCCTGCAACGCCGCGCCGGCTCGAGGTGGCGCGCCGTGGACACCACGAGCCTCAAGCGGGCGCTGAGCGGCAAGGCCGCCTTCTCCTACAGTGCTCGGGCCAACGCCTCGGGCACGGTCAGGCTGCGCACAGTCGTCAAGGTCGGCAAGCGTCAGCTCAAGGTCGCCAGGCTCCGGCTGCCGGTGGTCGCCCAGCAGCTGAGCGCCACCCCCGCCTCGCTGGTGACCAGTGCACCGCTCACCTACGCCGCCTCGCTGACGCCGGCCCGGGCCGGGCGTGAGCTGAGCGTGCAGATCTACCAGGAGGACGGCGTCTGGGCGCCGTTCGGGACGCCCGGGGCCGCGGACAGGTCCGGCGCGGCCTCGCTGGGCGTCGATGCGGCCGGCTACCCGGCCTGGTACCGGGTCAGCGCCGCGGAGTGGAACGGGGTCCCCGCGCTGACCACCGAGCCGGTCCGCACCACTCTGGACAAGGTCCCCGGCCTGGTGGCCCACAGGGCCGGTGCCGGCAGCGCGCCCGAGCAGACGCTGGCCGCGGTCCGACAGTCCGTGGCCTCGGGGGTGACCTCGATGGAGGTCGATGTCCAGCTGACCAAGGACCGCGAGCCGGTCGTCCTGCACGACACGTCCCTGGCCCGAACCACCAACGTGGAGGAGCTCTTCCCGGATCGGGCGCCCTACAACCTGGCCGACTTCACGCTGGCCGAGGTGCAGACCCTGGACGCCGGGTCCTGGTTCGGTCCCGCCTTCGCCGGCGAGCGGATCCCGACGCTGGACGAGGTGCTCGCCGAGGTCGCCGGTCGCGCGCACCTGGTCCTGGAGGTCAAGGATCCGGGATTGCCGAGCAACGAGCAGGTCGACGAGGTGCTGGCCGAGGAACTGGCCACCGGGTCGCTGGGTGCGGTCGCCGCGGCCAGGAAGCTGACCCTCTCCTCCTTCGACCACGCGTGGCTCCAGACGTTCGCCACCGCGCACCCCGACGTACCGGTCGGCGTGCTCAGCTTCATGGCTCCGTCGTCTGCCCAGCTGGACGCCTGGCAGACGTGGGCCGAGGAGATCCATCCCAACGTCGCGCTCAGCACCCGGGACGGCCTCGCGGAGGTACGCCGCCGCGGGTTGACCAGCAGCGTGTGGACGGTCAACAGCGTGGCGCAGTTCCGCGCCGCGCTCACCGTGGGGGCGGACCGGATCATCACCGACTTCCCGGACCGTCTCGCCGAGGTGCTCGACCCGCCGCGTCCCTCCTAGGCAGCGCGACGCACGACGACCCGGCGGAGAGCTCCGCCGGGTCGTCGTGTCGTGGGTGGAGCGTGGCTCAGATGAGGCCGAGCTCCGTGACGGCCTTGCGCTCGTCCTCGAGCTCGGCGACCGAGGCGTCGATCCTGCCGCGCGAGAACTCGTTGACCTCGAGGCCCTGCACGATCGACCAGTCGCCGCCGGAGGTGGTGACCGGGAACGAGGAGATCAGGCCCTCCGGCACGCCGTAGGAGCCGTCCGAGGCGACCGCCATGGAGACCCAGTCGTCCTTGGCGGAGCCGAGCAGCCAGTCGCGGGCGGCGTCGATGGTCGCCGACGCGGCGGAGGCTGCCGAGGAGGAGCCCCGAGCCTCGATGATCGCCGCGCCACGCTTGGCCACGGTCGGGATGAAGGTGTTCTCCAGCCAGTCCTGGTCGCCCACGGCCTCGGCGGCGTTGCGACCGCCGACCTCGGCGTTGAAGAGGTCGGGGTACTGGGTGGCGGAGTGGTTGCCCCAGATGGTCATCTTCTTGATTTCGGTGACCTTCGCGCCCGTCTTGGCCGCCAGCTGGGAGATGGCCCGGTTGTGGTCCAGACGGGTGAGCGCGCTGAAACGCTCGTTGGGGATGTCGGGGGCGTTCGTCATCGCGATGAGCGCGTTGGTGTTGGCCGGGTTGCCGGTCACGCCGATGCGTACGTCGTCCGCGGCCACCGCGTTCAGGGCCTTGCCCTGGGCGGTGAAGATGGCGCCGTTGGCGGAGAGCAGGTCGCCGCGCTCCATGCCGGGGCCGCGCGGGCGGGCACCGACGAGCAGGGCGAGGTTGACGCCGTCGAAGATCTTCTCCGGGTCGGAGCCGATCTCGACGCCGGCCAGGGTCGGGAACGCGCAGTCGTCGAGCTCCATGACGACGCCCTCGAGGGTCTTCAGGGCGGGCTCGATCTCGAGCAGCTGCAGCTGGATCGGGCGGTCGGCGCCGAGCAGCGAGCCGCTGGCGAGACGGAAGAGCAGGCTGTAGCCGATCTGACCGGCGGCACCGGTGACGGCCACCTTGAGCGGGGCAGTGGTTGACACGAGGACTCCTCGACGGGTGACTCACTTCGAAAATGTGGTTTGCGCCTCGACTCTAGTCGCCGATCGACCCGCACCGCCGCCGGGGTTCGCGCGCTGGCATGCTGAGCGACGTGAGCAGCGCGCGCAGGCATCGTCACCGGGTCGCGGCCTCGTTGGCCGGGCTGCTCGTCGTGGCCGCCGGCGGCACCGGCTGCGGCTCCGCGCCTGGGACCAGCCCGCCGTCGGGCGTGGACCAGCTGGTGATCCCCACCCCCTCGCCGGACCCCGACGACTTCGTCCCCGGCGTCGACAACCCCTGGTTCCCGCTCGTCCCCGGGGGCAGCTGGACCCGGGAGCTGACGGGCACCGGCGCCGTCCCGCAGCGTCCGGGCGGAGGGGCCCGGGAGTCGGTGCCGGCACCGGTGGAGGTGCTGGTGGAGGTGCTCCGGGAGACCCGCGTCGTGGCCGGGGTGGAGACGACGCCGGTCCGCACCACGCT
Organism: Nocardioides sp. 616; assembly: GCF_002930065.1. Lineage (NCBI taxonomy): Bacteria > Bacillati > Actinomycetota > Actinomycetes > Propionibacteriales > Nocardioidaceae > Nocardioides > Nocardioides sp. 616. The sequence continues at coordinate 184,614 of NZ_POAG01000012.1, forward strand.
GCTGGACCGCCGCGGCGAGGCGCTGGAGACCCGGGTGGAGCTCTATGCCCAGGACCGGGACGGCAACGTCTGGGCGTTCGGAGAACAGGGGACCTGGCAGGCCGGGACCCTGGGTGCCGAGGCGGGGCTGGCGATGCCGGCGACCCCTCGGGTCGGGGACGGCTTCGTGCGCGCCCGGGTGCCCGGCACCGGCGAGTACCGGGTGCGCGTCCTGTTCTCGCCGACAGCGGTGTCCGTGCCGACGGGCCGCTACACCGACCTGGTGCGGACCCTGGAGACCGGACCTGACGGGGAGGGCGAGTGGGAGGTCGACTACGCCCGCGGTGTGGGGGAGGTGCTGCGCACTGAGGTCGGCGGCGACGGGCGCCAGGAGCTGGTCGCCCGCCGCCGATGAGGATCAGCCGCCGGGACGGATCTGCGTCCGGCCGTCGTCGTCATCCGGCATGCCCCAACCCGGCTGGGCCGGCTGGGCCGGTTGACCCCACTGGGGCGGCGCGCCGGCACCGGGCTGCGGCTGGCGGGTCTGCGTCGGGGCAGCCGGGGGCTGGCCCTGGTCACCGGGAGCGCCCCACTGCGGTGCTCCGGGGGTGCCCCACTGGGCGGACTGACCTGGCTGACCGGGCTGGCCGGGCTGGCCGGGCTGCTGGGGCGGGTAGGCCTGGCCCGGGTGGGGCTGACCTGCGACGCCACCCCAGGACGCCCCGGGACCGGACTGGCCGTAGCCGGGGTACGCCGGCTGCTGCGGGCGCGGGGAGCGCTTGAGGCCGGAGCCGGGGACGGGCTGTCCGCCCTGGCCGAAGAGCAGCGCATAGGTGGCGCCGCCGATCGCGCCGCCCAGCAGCGGAGCCACCACGAAGAGCCACAGCTGCATGGCTGCGTCGCCGCCGGCGAAGACTCCGACCCCGATGGAGCGAGCCGGGTTGACCGAGGTGCCGGTGGCGCCGATCGAGGTCAGGTGGATCACCGCGAGGGCGAAGCCGATGGCGATCGGGGCGAGGCCGGCGAGCGCGGAGTTGCGGGCGTCGGTGACGCCGAGGATGACCCAGACGAAGATCATCGTGAGCAGCGTCTCCAGCAGCAGTGCCGCCCACCACTCGAAACCGCCGGGGCTCTGGTCTCCGAAGAAGTTCTGGCCCAGACCGTCACCGAAGTCGTAGTTCGGGAAGCCCATCATGATCCCGAGCAGGCTGGCGCCGGCCAGCAGGCCGCCGACGAGCTGAGCGCACACGTAGACGGGGGCCTCGCGCCAGGCGAGGCGGCCACCGAGCACGGCGGCCAGGGTCACGGCCGGGTTGAAGTGCCCGCCGGAGATGCGGCCCACGGCCGCAGCCATCACCAGCAGCGCCAACCCGAACGCGAGCGCGGTGGCCACGTAGTTGCCCTGGCTCATCATCGCCGTGCCGCAGCCGAAGAAGACCAGGACGTAGGTGCCGATGAGCTCGGCGGCGACCTTCTGGCTGGGTGTGGGCTGGCCGTCGGTGGGCTGGTCGGTCGTGTCGGGCGCTGGCCCGATGTTCTCCCCTGTCATGGACCTAGCCTCCCACGACATCGGGTGCGAGGCTAGGAATGCCCAGTCAGGTATCTTGACGTCAAGCAATCCATCCGGACCTTCCGACACAGGAGTCGCTGCCATCATGGCCAAGATCATCTACACCCACACCGACGAGGCGCCGCTGCTGGCGACGTACTCCTTCCTCCCCATCATCTCGGCTTTCGCGCGGACTGCTGGTGTGGACGTGGAGACCCGCGACATCTCCCTGGCTGGGCGGATCATCGCGGCCTTCGGCGAGAACCTGACCGCCGAGCAGCGCCTGGACGACGCTCTCGCCGAGCTGGGCCAGCTGGCCACCAAGCCCGAGGCCAACATCATCAAGCTGCCCAACATCAGCGCCTCGATCCCGCAGCTCAAGGCCGCGGTCACCGAGCTGCAGTCCCAGGGTTTCGACATCCCCGACTACCCCGAGGCGCCCTCCACCGACGAGGAGCGCGAGACCCGAGCCCGCTACGACCGCATCAAGGGCTCCGCGGTCAACCCCGTGCTGCGCGAGGGCAACTCCGACCGCCGCGCGCCGTCCTCGGTGAAGAACTACGCGAAGGCGCACCCGCACTCGATGGGTGCCTGGAGCAGCGACTCCAAGACGAACGTGGCGACGATGGGCCACGACGACTTCGCCTCCAACGAGAAGTCGGTGGTGCTGGACGCCGCGGACACCCTGCGCATCGAGCACGTCGCCGCCGACGGCACCACCACCGTCCTCAAGGACGGCCTCGCCGTGCTGGCCGGTGAGGTCGTCGACGGCACCTTCATGAGCGCTCGCGCCCTGGACGCCTTCCTGGCCGAGCAGGTCGCCCGCGCCAAGGAGGAGGGCGTGCTGTTCTCGGTGCACCTCAAGGCCACCATGATGAAGGTCTCCGACCCGATCATCTTCGGCCACGTGGTGCGCGTGTTCTTCCCCGCCGTCTTCGAGCAGTACGGCGAGCAGCTGGCAGCGGCGGGGATCAGCCCCAACGACGGACTCGGTGCCGTGATGGCTGCGGTGGACAAGTTGCCCGACGGTCCGGCCATCCGGGCCGCGATCGAGCAGGGCATCGCCGACGGCCCCGCCCTGGCGATGGTGGACTCCGACAAGGGCATCACCAACCTGCACGTCCCCTCCGACGTGATCGTGGACGCCTCCATGCCGGCGATGATCCGCACCTCGGGCCAGATGTGGAACGCCGAGGGCAAGCAGCAGGACACGCTCGCGGTGATCCCGGACTCCTCCTACGCCGGCGTCTACCAGACGGTCATCGACGACTGCCGCGCCCACGGCGCCTTCGACCCCTCCACCATGGGCTCGGTGCCCAACGTGGGCCTGATGGCCAAGGCCGCCGAGGAGTACGGCTCCCACGACAAGACCTTCGAGCTCACCGCCGCCGGCACCGTGCGGGTCCTCAACGCCGCCGGCGACGTGCTGATCGAGCACGCCGTCGAGGCCGGCGACATCTGGCGTGCCTGCCAGACCAAGGACGAGCCGATCCGCGACTGGGTCAAGCTGGCCGTGACCCGGGCCCGCGCCACGGGCGTGCCCGCCATCTTCTGGCTGGACGAGCGTCGGGCGCACGACGCGAACCTGATCGCGAAGGTCAACCAGTACCTGCCCGAGCACGACATCGAGGGGTTGGACATCCGGGTGATGGCGCCGGCCGAGGCGACCGCGTTCTCGCTGGAGCGGATCCGTCAGGGGCTGGACACCATCTCGGTGACCGGCAACGTGCTGCGCGACTACAACACCGACCTGTTCCCGATCCTGGAGCTGGGCACCAGCGCCAAGATGCTCTCGATCGTGCCGCTGATGAACGGTGGCGGCCTCTTCGAGACCGGTGCCGGCGGGTCGGCCCCCAAGCACGTGCAGCAGCTGGTCAAGGAGAACTACCTGCGCTGGGACAGCCTGGGTGAGTTCTTCGCCCTGGCCGCCAGCTTCGAGCACCTCGCGCAGACCTCGGACAACGCCCGCGCCCAGATCCTGGCCGACACCCTCGACCGCGCCACCGGCACCTTCCTCAACGAGGACCGCTCGCCGGGACGCAAGCTGGGCACGATCGACAACCGGGGCTCGCACTTCTACCTCGCGCTCTACTGGGCCGAGGAGCTGGCGAAGCAGACCGAGGACTCCGAGCTGGCGGCTGCCTTCGACGACCTCGCCACCCGGTTGCGCCGCGACGAGAAGGCGATCGTGGACGAGCTGCTCGCCGTGCAGGGCTCCCCGGCGGACATCGGGGGCTACTACCGTCCCGACGCGAAGAAGACCGAGGCCGTGATGCGCCCCTCGACGACCTTCAACGCAGCGCTTGACTCGCTCGCCTGAGCTGAAGCACCCACGCGGCGCCGCCGGCCTCTGGTCGGCGGCGCCGCTGTCGCGTCCGCACCCTCGGCGGGCCCGAGGAATAGTGGACCCGGTCCCCGGCGCTGCACCCTCGTGACTGCCATGACGCCCCTCTCCGACTCCACAGACGCGCGGACCCGTGGGCCGCGGGGCGCGCACGTGGGGCTGGCCATCTTGGCGCTCGCGATGGGCGGGTTCGCCATCGGCACCACCGAGTTCGTCTCGATGGGCCTGCTGCCCCAGGTGGCCCGCGGCGTCGACGTCTCCATCCCCTCCGCAGGACACGCCATCTCCGCCTACGCCGTGGGCGTGGTCGTCGGCGCGCCGGCGATCGCGTTCCTCGGCTCCGGCTGGCCCCGGCGCGCGGTGCTGATCGGCCTGATGACGCTCTTCGCGCTCGGCAACGCCGCCACCGCGGTGGTCACTTCCTACCCGGGGCTGCTGGCGGCCCGTTTCGTCTCCGGCCTGCCGCACGGTGCCTTCTTCGGCGTGGCCTCCCTCCTGGCGGCGAGCCTGGCCAGACCCGGCAGGCAGGGCCGGGCGGTGGCCAAGGTCATGCTCGGGCTGTCGTTCGCCAACGTGGCCGGGGTCCCCGCGGCCACCTGGCTGGGACAGAATCTCGGCTGGCGCTCGGCGTACTGGCTGGTGGCGGCGCTGGCCCTGGTCACGCTGGCGCTGGTGACGGCCTTCGTGCCCACCCGGCCCGGTGATCCCTCCGCCTCCTGGCGTCGCGAGCTGCGTGCCCTCGGGGATCCCCAGGTGCTCCTCACCCTGGTGGCCGGGGCCATCGGGTTCGGCGGCATGTTCGCGGTCTACACCTACGTCGTGCCGACGCTGACCGAGGTGGGCGGCCTCCCGGAGTCGGCCGCGCCGGTCTTCCTGCTGGCCTTCGGCCTGGGCATGGTGGCGGGGACCTGGTTGGCCGGCGAGCTCGCGGCCTGGTCGGTCTTCCGCTCGCTCTTCATCGGCGGCGGCGGGCAGGGGCTGCTGCTGCTGGTCTTCGCGCTGGCGGCTCCCGCCGGCTGGTGGACGCTGCCCGTGGTCTTCGGCATCACCGCGACCGGGTCGGTGCTGGTGGTGAACCTCCAGCTGCGCCTGATGGACGTCGCGGGGGACGCGCAGACCATCGGGGCGGCGATGAACCACGCCTCGCTCAACCTCGCCAACGCGCTGGGTGCGTGGCTCGGCGGCCTGGTCATCGCTGCGGGCTGGGGCTACCGGGCACCGGCGGTGGTCGGCTTCGGGCTGTCGATGCTCGGACTGGTGGTGCTGGGGCTCTCGGCCCGCCTGCACGTGGGGGAGCGGCGCCGCACGGCGTTGAGGTGAACCTCGGCGAGCGGGGCTGGCCTCGGCCTGAGAGAATGGTTGACATGTCCACCGCCTCGACCGCCCGCCCCCGAGTCCTGTCCGGCATCCAGCCGACGGCCGACTCGTTCCACTTCGGCAACTACCTGGGCGCGCTGCGGCAGTGGGTGGACCTGCAGGACGAGTACGAGCCGTTCTTCTTCATCGCCGACCAGCACGCCATCACCGTGGAGCAGGAGCCCAAGGTGCTGCGCGAGCGCACCCGTCGGGCCGCCGCCCAGCTGCTGGCAATGGGGATCGACCCGGCGCGTTCGGCGATCTTCGTGCAGAGCCAGGTCCCGGCCCACGCCCAGCTCGGCTGGGTGCTGCAGTGCCTGACCGGCTTCGGCGAGGCGCGGCGGATGACGCAGTTCAAGGACAAGTCCGCCAAGGCGGGGGAGGGAGCAGCCAGCGTCGGGCTGTTCACCTACCCGATCCTGATGGCCGGTGACATCCTGCTCTACCGCCCGCAGTACGTCCCGGTGGGCGAGGACCAGCGTCAGCACCTCGAGCTCACCCGGGACCTCGCGCAGCGCTTCAACCACCGCTACAAGAAGACCTTCCGGTTGCCCGAGCCGTTCATCCTCAAGGAGACGGCCAAGATCACCGACCTCCAGGAGCCGACGGCCAAGATGTCGAAGTCCGCCTCCTCGCCCAACGGGATCATCGAGATGCTGGACGAGCCGGCGGTCAGCGCGAAGAAGATCCGGTCGGCGGTGACCGACTCCGAGGCCGAGATCCGCTTCGACGTGGCCGAGAAGCCCGGAGTCTCCAACCTGCTCACGATCCACTCCGCCCTGTCGGGGGCCACCGTCGCCGAGCTGGAGGAGCGCTTCGCCGGGCGCGGGTACGGCGATCTCAAGAAGGAGCTGGCCGAGGTCGTGGTGGAGTTCGTGACCCCCTTCCGCGACCGCACCTTCGAGCTGCTCGAGGACCGGGCCCACCTCGACTCGGTCCTGGCCGAGGGGGCGGCCAAGGCGTCCGTGGTCGCCGAGGCGACGCTGCGCGACGTCTACGACCGGGTGGGCTTCGTGCTGCCGGGTGGCAAGTAGTGTCCAGCCTCGTGCAGACCAAGGATGTGCAGACGATCGGCGTCGCGATCGCGATCCCCGAGCCGTGGGCGACCCAGCTCCAGGACTACCGCACCTCGCTCGGCGACGAGACCGCATCGAGCATCCCCACCCACATCACGCTGATCCCGCCGCTGACGGTGCCGCACTCCGAGCTCGACCGGGTGGAGCGGCACCTGGAGGGTGTGGCCCGTGATCACGAGGTCTTCCGGATCCACCTGCGCGGCACCGGGACCTTCCGGCCCATCTCGCCGGTGGTCTTCGTGACCGTGGTCCAGGGCATCTCCGGCTGCGAGCGCCTGGCCCACGCCGTGCGCCAGGGTCCGTTGCGCGTCGAGCTGGAGTTCCCCTACCACCCGCACGTCACCGTCGCCCACCACCTCGAGGACCCGCTGCTCGATCGCGCCTTCGAGGAGCTGGCGGGCTTCGACTGCCTCTTCGAGGCCTCGGAGTTCCACCTCTACCACCACTGCGGCGACCAGGGCTGGGTTCCCACCAGGGCCTTCCGGCTCGGAGGGGAGAGGTCATGAGGTTCGAGCGTCGCCACGCAGTCCTGCTCCTGACCGTCGCCGCCTGGAACGTCTTCTCCTTCGGCAACTTCGCCCGCAACCTCTGGGCGGCGTACGAGGGTGGGGAGGACCGCGCGACGGGCTACTGGGTGGCCCACACCATCCTGATCGTGGTCAACTTCGCCATCGCGGCGGTCCTGGGCTCCCTGGGCTGGAAGGCCTGGCGGGCGACCCGCTCCTGAGCGCTGCCGAGCGCTGCTGAGTCGGGCCTCAGGTCCGTGCGGACGACGAAGACCCGGTCCCTCCAGGAGGGGCCGGGTCTTCGTGTCGTGCAGGTGGGCTGGCGCTGCGTCAGTGGCCGTGCTTCATGGCGGTGCGCAGGTCCTTGTTGAGCTGGGAGATCACGTCGAGTGGGATCTCCTTGGGGCAGGCCGCGGTGCACTCACCGATGTTGGTGCAGCCGCCGAAGCCCTCGTGGTCGTGCTGGCCGACCATGTCCACGACGCGGGCGTCGTGCTCGGGCCGGCCCTGGGGCAGCTCCCCGAGGTGGGTGATCTTGGCGCCGAGGAACAGCGAGGCCGAGCCGTTGGGGCAGGCAGCCACGCACGCGCCGCAGCTGATGCAGGTGGCCGCGCTGAAGGACCGCATCGCCTTGTCCCGCGGGACGGGCACGGAGTTGGCCTCCGGGGCCGAGCCGGTGTTGGCGGAGATGAAGCCGCCGGACTGGATGATCCGGTCGAAGGCGCCGCGGTCCACGACCAGGTCCTTGATCACCGGGAACGACTCGGCGCGCCACGGCTCGATCGTGATGACGTCGCCGTCGGAGAACGAGCGCATGTGCAGCTGGCAGGTCGTGGTGACCTCGGGGCCGTGCGCCTGGCCGTTGATCATCAGGCCGCACATGCCGCAGATGCCCTCGCGGCAGTCGGAGTCGAACGCTATCGGCTCCTCGCCCTTCTCGTTCAGCTGCTCGTTGAGGAGGTCCAGCATCTCCAGGAAGCTCATGTCGTCGGAGATGTCGGACACCTGGTAGGTGTGCATGGCACCGTCGGTCGTCGCGTCCGGCTGGCGCCAGATCTTCAGGGTCAGGTTCATGCTCACTTGTAGCTCCGCTGCTTCATCTCGATGGCCGTGTAGATCAGGTCTTCCTTGTGCAGCACGGGCTGGCCGTTGTCGCCGCCCCACTCCCACGCGGCGACGTAGGCGAACTCCTCGTCGTGGCGCAGTGCCTCGCCGTCCTCGGTCTGGGACTCGGCACGGAAGTGGCCACCGCAGGACTCGCGGCGGTTCAGGGCGTCGATGCACATGAGCTCACCGAGCTCGATGAAGTCGGCCACTCGGCCGGCCTTCTCCAGGCTCTGGTTGAGCGTGTCGGCGGTGCCCAGGACCTTGAGGTCGGTCCAGAAGCTGGCCTTGAGCTCACGGATCAGGTCGATCGCCTTGCGCAGGCCCTCCTCGCTGCGCTCCATGCCGCAGTACTCCCACATGATCGTGCCGAGCTCCTTGTGGAAGCTGTCGGCGCTGCGGGTGCCGTTGATGGAGAGGAAGGTGGAGATCCGGCTCTCGACGTCGGTGCGGGCCGCGACCACGTCGGGGTGGGACTCGTCGATCCGCTCGAACGGGGCGTCCGCGAGGTAGTCGCGGATCGTGTTCGGCAGCACGAAGTAGCCGTCGGCCAGACCCTGCATCAGCGCCGAGGCACCGAGGCGGTTGGCACCGTGGTCGGAGAAGTTGGCCTCGCCGGCCACGAACAGCCCCGGGATGTTGGACTGGAGGTGGTAGTCCACCCACAGACCGCCCATCACGTAGTGCACGGCCGGGTAGATCCGCATCGGCGTCTCGTACGGGTTCTCACCGGTGATCCGGGCGTACATGTCGAACAGGTTGTCGTACTTCTCCCGGATGCCGTCCTCGCCCAGGCGGGCGATCGCGTCGGCGAAGTCGAGGTAGACCCCGCGCCGGAAGTCGCCGACCTTGGGGCCGACGCCGCGGCCCTCGTCGCACATGTTCTTGGCCTGGCGGGAGGCGATGTCGCGGGGGACCAGGTTGCCGAACGCCGGGTAGATCCGCTCCAGGTAGTAGTCGCGGTCCTCCTCGGGGATGTCGCGCGGGTCCTTCTCGCAGTCCTCGGCCTTCTTGGGCACCCAGATGCGACCGTCGTTGCGCAGCGACTCCGACATCAGCGTCAGCTTGGACTGGTGCTCCCCGGAGACCGGGATGCAGGTGGGGTGGATCTGGGTGTAGCAGGGGTTCGCCATGTAGGCGCCCTTGCGGTGTGCCCGCCAGCCCGCGGTGACGTTGGAGCCCATCGCGTTGGTGGAGAGGTAGAAGACGTTGCCGTAGCCGCCGGAGGCCAGCACGACGGCGTCCGCGAGGTGCGTCTGGATCTCACCGGTGACCAGGTCGCGGGCGATGATCCCGCGCGCCTTGCCGTCGATCAGGATGATCTCGAGCATCTCGTGCCGGGTGAACTGCTGCACGGTGCCGGCGGCCACCTGGCGCTCCATGGCCTGGTAGGCGCCGATCAGCAGCTGCTGACCCGTCTGGCCGCGGGCGTAGAAGGTGCGGGAGACCTGGACGCCGCCGAAGGAGCGGTTGTCGAGCAGGCCGCCGTACTCCCGGGCGAACGGGACGCCCTGGGCCACGCACTGGTCGATGATGTTGGCGCTGACCTCGGCGAGGCGGTAGACGTTGGACTCGCGCGCGCGGTAGTCGCCGCCCTTGACCGTGTCGTAGAACAGGCGGTGGGTGGAGTCGCCGTCCTCCTTGTAGTTCTTGGCAGCGTTGATGCCGCCCTGGGCGGCGATCGAGTGGGCCCGGCGCGGGGAGTCCTGGAAGCAGAAGGACTTCACCAGGTAGCCGGCCTCGCCGAGCGTGGCGGCGGCGGCGCCACCGGCCAGGCCGGTGCCGACGATGATCACGCTCATCTTGCGGCGGTTGGCCGGGTTGACCAAGCGGTTGTCGAACTTGCGGGTGGTCCAGCGGTCCTTGATCGGGCCGGTCGGGGTGACCGGATCGACGAGGGGCTCACCGAGGGTGTAGTAGCCGCGGGCGTCGTCGGAGACCTGCACCGGTGGCTTGTTGAGCTGGGTGGTTCCGTCCAGGAGAGCCATGGGGTCGGGGGTTCCTTACTTGGAGACGATGCCGAGGAGGATGGAGAGCGGGACGAGGATGAAGCCGCCGGCGATCACGACGGCGACCACCCAGCCCGCGGCCTTGGCGCGGGCCCGGGACCTGGCGGTGTTGGTCAGGCCCAGCGTCTGGGCGGCGCTCCACGTGCCGTGGCGCAGGTGCATGCCGAGGGCGAGCATGGCCAGGATGTAGAGCAGCGACATCCACCACAGCTCGAAGGACTCGTAGACGAGGTTGAACGGGTCGTTGGTCTCGCCGCCCGCGGGGTTGACCTTGCCCACCGTGAAGTGCAGCAGGTGCCAGATCAGGAAGAGCAGCAGGGCCAGCCCGCCCCAGCGCATGGTGCGCGAGGAGAGTGAGGAGTGGATGTTCTTCTTCACCGCGTACTTGGTCGGTCGCGCCTTGTGGGCTCGGTGCGACAGCACGACCGCGGCGTACACGTGGGCCACCAGCGAGACCAGGAGCACCACCCTCAGCACCCACAGGAGGCCGTTCTCGGGCAGCATCGGCTCGCCGAGGGTCCGCAGGTGGTGCGCGTACTCGTTGAACGCGTCGTGGCCGGCGAAGACCTTGAGGTTGCCGTACATGTGCAGGAGCAGGTATCCGATGAATACCAGTCCGCTCACGGCCATGGTGATCTTCAGTGCAATCGTCGAACGCGTCGACCGGGAACCCTTCACGAGGGTTCGGGAGGTGAGTTGGGTTGCCACAAGAGGGCACGGTACCGCGCGTCCTGCCGAAGGTGTGAAGGCGGCTGTGTGACATACGCCCGGTTACTGGCCAGTCACCATTTGCCGGGGCTGCGGAGCCCTGCTGCCGCGGCCTCCCCGAGGGGTCTGGCATGTAGACCACCGCACCGGGCCCGGCGCGGCGCGGCCTATCCTGCCGCTCATGACCCCACCCCACGACAGACTCGCGCTGGCGTCCCCGGACGAGGCCGCGACGGCTGCGGACTGGGAGCGCGCCACTGCCGCGGTGCTCCGCAAGTCCGGCCGGATGAGCGATGAGGACCCGGACGCCCTCGTCTGGCGCAAGCTCGCCCGCACCACCCTCGACGGGATCGAGGTGGCGCCCATCGGGACGGCCGCCGCCGCCGCGTCGGTGACCACGCAGGGGCGCCCCGTGCGCGCCGGCGACTGGGACGTTCGCGCCCACTTCGTCGGGCCGGACGCCAAGGCCGCCAACGAGGCCGCGCTGGTGGACCTCAACGGGGGCGTCAGCTCCCTGTGGCTCGAGCTGGGCCAGGGCCTGGAGGTCGGCGACCTCCCGGCGCTGCTGTCCGGGGTGCTGCTGGACCTGGCGCCGGTGGTGCTGGACGCGCCGGCGGATCGGCTCGGCGCCGCCCGCGCACTGCTGGACCTGCTGGGAGAGACGGCGCCCGCCGCGGGCACCAACCTGGGGGCCGCCTGGGACGACGACGACCTCGTGGAGGTCGCCCGGCTCGCCCTGGACCGCGGCACCCTGGGGGTGGTCGTGGACGCCACCCGGGTGCACGACCTCGGCGCCAGCGACGCCCAGGAGCTGGGCTGGTCGCTGGCCGCGGGCATCGCGGCGCTGCGCACCCTCACCGCGGCCGGCCTGGAGCTGGAGCAGGCCCTGGGCCTGCTGGAGTTCCGGTACGCCGCCACCGACGAGCAGTTCCCCACCATCGCCAAGCTGCGCGCCGCCCGCCGGGTGTGGAGCCGCGTGGTGGAGCTCAGCGGCGGCTCGACCGAAGCCGGCGTGATGCGTCAGCACGTGGTCACCAGCCGACCGATGATGAGCAAGTACGACCCCTGGGTCAACATGCTGCGCACCACCGTCGCCGCCTTCGCCGCCGGTGTCGCCGGCGCCGACTCGCTCACCGTGCTGCCGTTCGACGCGCCCCTGGGGCTGCCGGACGCGCTGGGCCGCCGCAACGCGCGCAACACCTCCGCGCTGCTGCTCGCCGAGAGCCACGTGGCCGCGGTCACCGACCCCGCCGGGGGCTCCTACGCGGTGGAGAAGCTCACCGACGACCTGGCCCATGCCGCGTGGCAGGAGCTGACCAGGATCGAGGAGGCCGGCGGCCTGGCCGCCGCGTCCGCCGACGGTTCGCTGCAGAGCCGGATCGAGGCGGTCGTGGCCGTGCGCGACGCCGAGATCGCCCGCCGCAAGCGTCCGCTCACCGGGCTCAGCGAGTTCCCCAACCTCGCCGAGACGCTGCCCCCGCGCACCCTTCACCCCTCCAGCGACGCCGTACGCCGCTATGGCGCGCCGTTCGAGGCGCTGCGTGACTCCCCGGCCGAGCGGACCGTCTTCCTGGCCACCCTCGGCCCGGTCGCCCAGCACACCGCTCGGGCCACCTTCGCCACCAACCTGCTCGCAGCGGGTGGCATCGCGGTGGACGTGGCGGGTCCCACCAGCGGCGTCGACGCCGTGCTGGCCGCGTACGCCGGCCAGCCCGTGGTGGTGCTCGCCGGCACCGACCCGACGTACGCCGAGTGGGGACAGCCCCTGGTCGCCGCGCTGCGCGAGGCCGGCGCCACCCGGGTGATCGTGGCCGGCAAGCCCGGTGACCTCGGGGTGGACGACTCCTGCGCCATGGGCGTGGACGCCCTCGACTTCCTGACCCGAACCCGAGAGGCCCTGTCATGACCATTCCCGACAGCTTCGCCGGACTGCCGCTCGACGGCGGCGCCGGCCACGGCACCCAGCCGGCCGGCGACCGCGAGCCCTGGCTCTCTCCCGAGGGCATCGACATCGCGCCGGTCTACGGGCCCGAGGACCTCGAGGGCCTGGACGCGCTGGACACCTGGCCCGGCCTGAGCCCGTTCCTGCGCGGTCCCTACCCGACGATGTACACCACCCAGCCGTGGACGATCCGCCAGTACGCCGGGTTCTCCACCGCGGAGGAGTCCAACGCCTTCTACCGCCGCAACCTGGCGGCGGGTCAGAAGGGGCTCAGCGTGGCCTTCGACCTGGCCACCCACCGCGGCTACGACTCCGACCACCCGCGGGTGCGCGGCGACGTCGGGATGGCCGGGGTGGCCATCGACTCCATCTACGACACCCGGACCCTGTTCGACGGCATCCCGCTGGACCAGATGTCGGTCTCGATGACCATGAACGGCGCCGTCCTTCCGGTGCTCGCGCTCTACATCGTCGCGGCGGAGGAGCAGGGGGTGAAGCCGGAGCAGCTCGCGGGGACGATCCAGAACGACATCCTCAAGGAGTTCATGGTCCGCAACACCTACATCTACCCGCCGCTGCCGAGCATGCGGATCATCAGCGACATCTTCGCCTACACCAGCCAGCGGATGCCGCGCTTCAACTCCATCTCGATCTCCGGCTACCACATGCAGGAGGCCGGGGCGACGGCCGACCTGGAGCTGGCCTACACGCTGGCCGACGGGGTGGAGTACATCCGCGCCGGGCTCGCGGCCGGGCTCGACATCGACCACTTCGCGCCGCGGCTCAGCTTCTTCTGGGCGGTCGGGATGAACTTCTTCATGGAGGTCGCCAAGATGCGGGCCGCCCGGGCCCTGTGGGCCCGGCTGGTCGCCGAGTTCGAGCCGAAGAACCCCAAGTCGCTGAGCCTGCGCACGCACAGCCAGACCAGCGGCTGGAGCCTCACCGCGCAGGACGTGTTCAACAACGTCCAGCGCACCTGCATCGAGGCGATGGCCGCGACCCAGGGCCACACCCAGTCGCTGCACACCAACGCCCTGGACGAGGCGATCGCGCTGCCGACCGACTTCTCGGCCCGCATCGCGCGCAACACCCAGCTGCTGCTCCAGCAGGAGTCGCGCACCGGGGAGGTCATCGACCCGTGGGCCGGCTCCTACTACGTGGAGAAGCTCACCCACGACCTGGCCGAGAAGGCCTGGGCGCACATCATGGAGGCCGAGGCCGCCGGCGGGATGGCCAAGGCCATCGAGCAGGGCATCCCCAAGATGCGGATCGAGGAGGCCGCGGCCCGGACCCAGGCCCGCATCGACGCCGGGACCCAGGCCGTGATCGGGGTCAACACCTACCGGCTGGCCGACGAGGACCCGCTGGAGGTCCTGCGGGTCGACAACAACGAGGTCTACAAGCAGCAGATCGCCAAGCTGGAGCGGCTGCGCGCGGAACGGGACGACGACGAGGTGCGCCGTACGCTCGACGCCCTCACCGCCTCCGCCGAGCGCGGCCACGACGGCGGGAGCCTGGACGGCAACCTGCTCTCCCTCGCCGTCGACGCGGCCCGCGCCAAGGCGACGGTCGGCGAGATCTCGGATGCGCTGGAGAAGGTCTACGGCCGCCACCAGGCGGTGATCCGCACGATCAGCGGTGTCTACCGGGACGAGGCCAGGATGGGCGAGGAAGGCGAGAGCAAGGTCGCGCAGGTGCTCGCGGCGACGGCCGAGTTCGAGGAGGAGGAGGGGCGCCGCCCCCGGATCCTGGTGGCCAAGATGGGCCAGGACGGTCACGACCGCGGCCAGAAGGTGGTGGTCACCGCCTTCGCCGACCTCGGCTTCGACGTCGACGTGGGCCCGCTGTTCTCCACCCCCGAGGAGGTCGCCCAGCAGGCGGTGGACGCCGACGTGCACATCGTCGGCGTCTCGTCCCTGGCCGCCGGCCACCTCACGCTGCTGCCCGCGCTGAAGCAGGCGCTGGCCGAGCAGGGCCGCCCCGACATCATGATCGTCATCGGCGGCGTGATCCCGCCCGACGACGTGGCGACGCTGCGGGAGATGGGGGCGGCGGAGGTGTTCCTGCCCGGGACGGTCATCGCCGAGAGTGCGCTGGGGCTGCTGACGCGGCTCCGCGGACGTGACGACGAGTCCCCCTCCCGGTGACGGTGCGCCCCGGGGTGGACGTCGCCGAGCTCGCCGCCGGGATCGGTGAGGGCCGGCGCGCCGCGATCTCGCGGGCCATCACCCTGGTGGAGTCCTCGCGGCCCGACCACCGGGCGCTGGCGCGTGAGCTGCTCACCGAGCTCGCGCCGGCGCCCGGGGCCGCGCCGCTGGCGGTGCGGGTGGGCATCTCCGGGGTGCCCGGCGTCGGCAAATCCACCTTCATCGAGTCGCTCGGCACGCTGCTCACCGAGCAGGGGCACCGCGTCGGCGTCCTGGCGGTCGACCCCTCGAGCGTGCGCACCGGCGGGTCGGTGCTGGGCGACAAGACCCGGATGTCGCGGCTCACCGTCGACCCGAACGCCTACATCCGGCCCTCGCCGTCGGCCGGCACCCTGGGCGGCGTGGCCCGCGCGACCAGCCAGGCGATGACCGTGCTGGAGGCCGCCGGGTACGACGTGGTGCTGGTCGAGACCGTGGGGGTGGGTCAGTCCGAGATCACCGTGTCGCGGATGGTCGACACCTTCCTGTTCCTCACCATCGCCCGCACCGGCGACCAGCTGCAGGGCATCAAGAAGGGCATCCTGGAGATCGCCGACGTGGTGGCGGTGAACAAGGCCGACTCCTCCGACGGGGGAGAGCACGAGGCGCAGGCGCGGGTGGCGGCCCGCGAGCTGGCGGGGGCACTGCGCCTGGTGCGCGGCGCCAAGGAGTGGGCTCCGCCCGTGGTGACCTGCTCGGGCCTGACCGGCGCCGGAGTCCCGGACGTCTGGCAGCGGGTGCTCGGCCACCGCGAGCACCTGGCCGCCGAGGGCCTGGCGGCCAAGCGCGCCGAGCAGCAGCTGGAGTTCACCTGGGCCCTGGTGCGCGACGAGCTGGAGCAGCGGCTGCGGCGCTCCTCGGGAGTGGCCCGGATCCGCGACGAGGTGCGTGCCGAGGTGCTGGGCGGCCGGATGGGGGCGCCCGAGGCGGCCGACCGGATCCTGGGTGCCTACCTGGGCGACCAGGGCTGAGCCCGGGCCGGAGACGGGGCCGACCCGGGTGTCCGTGGGGTGCGCGGGTACGCACCCCTGGGAGCCGGGCAACGTAACCTAGGCCTGATGCCTCCTCCGTCCTTTGAACCCGCACCCCCGGCCGATTCCGCCTCGGGGGTGATCGACGAGGTGGTGACCAAGTACGCCGACCATCTGGTCGACCTGCGCCGCGACCTGCACGCCCACCCCGAGCTGTCCTGGGCCGAGTCACGCACCAGTGACGTGGTGATGTCCCATCTCGAGGACACCGGATGGCAGGTGCACCGCGTCGAGGGCGGCGGACTGGTCGCCGACCTCGGTGCCCCCGGTCGCACCGTGGCGCTGCGCGCCGACCTCGACGCGCTGCCGGTGGAGGACCTGATCGAGGACCCCTGGGTCAGCACGGTCCCCGGTGTGGCCCACGCGTGCGGCCACGACGTCCACGTGACCTCGCTGATCGGTGCCGGGCTGGCCCTCTCGGAGGTGCACCACCGTGGTCTCCTCCACGGCCGGGCGCGGCTGATCTTCCAGCCTGCCGAGGAGGTCATGCCCGGCGGGGCGCTGCACCTGCTGGCCCACGGGGCCCTGGACGACGTCGACGAGATCTTCGGGCTGCACTGCGACCCCAGCCTCGACGTCGGCAGGGTGGGGCTCCGGGTGGGCCCCTTGACGGGTGCGGCCGACGCGCTCAGCGTCCGGCTGTTCGGCAAGGGCGGGCACACCTCGCGCCCGCACCTCACCGAGGACCTCACCTTCGCCCTGGCCAAGCTGGTCACCGAGCTGCCCGCCATCCTCTCCCGCAGGCTCGACCCGAGGGCGGGAGCGAGCGTGGTGTGGGGACGCATCCACGCCGGGTCGGCACACAACGTCATCCCCGGGGCCGGTGAGGTCGCGGGCACCGTGCGGATGCTCGACGCGGGCGCCTGGGCGGAGGCCGAGCAGGTGGTACGCAGCCTGATCGGGGAGATCATCGCCCCCTACGGTGTGACCGCCGAGATCTCCTACCAGCGAGGGGTGCCGCCGGTGGTCAACGCTGCGCGGGCCACTGACGTGCTGGGTCGCGCGGTCGAGGCCGTGCTCGGCAGCGAGGGTCGCGTGCCCACCCGCCAGAGCCTGGGTGGTGAGGACTTCGGCTGGTACCTGGACCGGGTGCCCGGCGCCATGGGGCGGCTCGGGACGCGCAGTGCCGGCGGGCCGACGTACGACCTTCACCAGGGGAACCTGCGGGTGGACGAGGGCGCGGTCACCATCGGCGCCCGGGTGCTGGCCGAGGCCGCAGTGGTCGCGCTGTCCTCCCGGCCCGACTCCTTCTGAGCCCTTCCGGAGCCTTGCGACCCGGGGCCGGACGCGCGTTGGTCACCCTCCGGTAACGAAGTGGTGCCCAGGCCTCGCGGACGTTTGGCGGGTATTACTGTGACCCCGATGTGCGCCGTCTGGCGCGAGCAACCAAAGATCAGGAGGCGCCGTGTTCAAGACGGCCCGTATCGCCGCAGTGGTCAGCATCGCTGCTCTCACCCTCGCCGCTTGTGGCGACCGTCCGGCTGACGAGGCCGACGACGACACCAAGACCCCGTCCGCCTCGGCGAGCGCCTCCGCGCCTGCCGAGCAGGTCGACTTCAAGGCTTGCATGGTCTCGGACTCGGGCGGCTTCGACGACAAGTCCTTCAACCAGACCTCGCACTACGGTATGGAGAACGCCGCCAAGAACCTGGGCGTGCAGACCGGTGAGGTCGAGTCGCAGTCCGACAGCGAGTACGGCGACAACATCGAGGCGCTCGTCTCCCAGGGTTGCAACTCCATCACCACCGTCGGGTTCCTCCTGGGTGACGCCACCCTGGCCGCCGCGAAGAAGCACAAGGACGTGGACTTCTCCATCGTCGACTTCGCCTACGACAAGGCTCCGAAGAACGTCAAGGGCGTCATCTTCAACACCGACGAGAACTCCTTCCTGGCCGGCTACCTCGCCGCCGCGACCACCGAGTCCGGCACCGTCGGCACCCTGGGTGGCATGAACATCCCCACCGTGACGATCTTCATGGAGGGCTTCCGCCAGGGCGTGGAGAAGTTCAACGAGGACGAGGGCGCCGACGTCAAGGTCCTCGGCTGGGACGGCAAGTCCGGCTCGTTCACCGATGACTTCGAGGACAAGACCAAGGGCCAGGCGATCGCCGAGCAGATGATCGGCCAGGGCGCCGACATCATCTTCCCGGTTGCCGGACCCGCCGGCCTGGGTGGCCTGCAGGCCGCCAAGGACGCCGACGTCCACGCCATCTGGGTCGACACCGACGGCTGTGTCTCGGCCGCCGAGTACTGCGACATCCTGCTGACCTCGGTCGTCAAGGCGATGGACGTCGCCGTGGAGGAGTCCATCAAGGCTTCGCTGGACGGCGAGTTCAGCAACGAGCTGTACGTCGGCACGCTGGAGAACGGCGGCGTCAGCCTGGCCGACCTCTCCGCTGACGTCGACTCCGAGGTTGCCGACAAGATCTCCGAGCTCCAGGAGCAGATCATCTCGGGCGACATCAAGCTCGGCTGAGCCGAGTCGTCCAGTCACCTGGACAAGCACGACGCCGGGGTGGGGACCCGTTCCCTGCCCCGGCGTTCGTGTTCTGCTGCACGAGTTCTACTGTTTTTCCCAGGGCCCGTCTCGTTCGGGCCCTGCGGGTTCACCGCCGTTCCACACTGCCATCGGCAGGTCGTCGAGAGGGACTTCTTTGAGGCTCGAGATCCAGGGGTTGACCAAGCGTTTCGGCTCCTTCACGGCCAACGACAGCATCGACCTGACGATCGAGCCCGGGGAGATCCACTGCCTGCTCGGGGAGAACGGCGCCGGCAAGTCGACGCTGATGAACATGCTCTACGGACTGCTCGACCCGTCCGAGGGGCGCATCCTCGTCGACGGCAAGCCCGTCACCTTCTCCTCCCCGAGCGACGCGATCGCGGCCGGCATCGGGATGGTGCACCAGCACTTCATGCTGGTCCCGGTCTTCACCGTGGCCGAGAACGTCATGCTGGGCCGCGAGCACACCCGGGGGCCGGGGATCCTGAACCGGGCGAAGGCCGCCGAGACCGTCCGCGAGCTGTCCTCGCGCTACGGCCTGGCGGTCGACCCCGACCGGCTCGTCGAGGACCTGCCCGTCGGCGTGCAGCAGCGCGTGGAGATCATCAAGGCCCTCTCGCACGACGCCAAGGTGCTCATCCTGGACGAGCCCACCGCGGTGCTGACGCCGCAGGAGATCGACGAGCTCATGGACATCATGCGCTCGCTGAAGGCCCAGGGCACCTCCATCATCTTCATCACCCACAAGCTCCGCGAGGTCAAGGCGGTCGGTGACCGGATCAGCGTGATCCGTCGCGGACGCGTGGTGGGCACCGCGGACCCCAGCGCTCCCGAGGCCGAGCTCGCCGAGATGATGGTCGGCCGCGAGGTCAAGCTGGTGGTCGACAAGGACGCGCCCGAGCCGGGTGCGGACGTGCTGAGCGTGGAGCACCTGACCGTGGTGGACCCCCGGGGCCACCAGGTGGTCAAGGACGTCTCGCTGACCGCTCGTGCCGGTGAGGTGCTCGGCATCGCCGGGGTCCAGGGCAACGGCCAGACCGAGCTGATCAAGGCTCTGCTGGGGCTGATCCGCCCCGACGCGGGCGTGGTCCGGCTCGCTGGCGAGGACATCTCCCGGCACGGTCCGAAGGAGAGCCTCGAGGCCGGCATCGGCTACATCCCCGAGGACCGCTCGCACGACGGCTACGTCGGCAACTTCAGCGTGCGGGAGAACCTCATCCTGGACCTGTACCGCTCCGAGGAGTTCTCCCGCGGCCCTGCCCTGCGGCTGGACGCGATCGCGGCGAACGCCGAGGCCCGGATCAAGGAGTTCGACATCCGCACCGAGAGCCCGGAGACGCCGGTGAGCTCGCTCTCGGGCGGCAACCAGCAGAAGGTCGTCGTGGCCCGGGAGTTCTCCCGGCCGCTGAAGGTCCTCGTCGCCTCCCAGCCGACCCGAGGCGTCGACGTGGGCTCCATCGAGTTCATCCACAAGCGGATCATCGCCGAGCGCGACCGCGGCACCGCCGTCGTGATCGTCTCGACCGAGCTGGACGAGATCTACGCCCTCGCCGACCGCATCGCGGTCATGTACGACGGCCGCATCGTCGGCACCGTCACCCCCGACATCCCCCGCGAGCAGATCGGCCTGCTGATGGCCGGTGCCGCGGACGAGCCCACCGAGGTGAGTGCATGAGTCCCGAGATCGAGACCCCCGTGGCCAGCGGCACGGACCCCAAGCCCGAGGCCGCGGCCGTGGAGAAGGCGGAGCCGACCAACCCCGCCAGCTGGCTGCCGACCATGGTGGAGACGCTGGTCGCCATCGTGGTCGCCCTGGTGATCGGCGCCGTGCTGGTGGTGCTCAGCGACCAGGACGCGATCGAGGCGCTGCCCTACCTCTTCAGCTACCCGGCTGACTTCTTCTCCGCCGCCTGGGACGCGATCTCCTCCTCCTACTCAGCCCTGGTCCGCGGGTCGGTCGGCAGCTGGGACCGGCTCAGCACCACCCTGGAGCGCTCGGCCCCGCTGATCTGCTCCGGTCTGGGCGTCTCGTTGGCCTTCCGCGCCGGCCTGTTCAACATCGGTGCCACCGGACAGATGGTGTTCGGCTTCCTCGCGGCCGGCTACGTCGGCTTCACCTGGGACCTCCCGGCGGTCATCCACATGCCTCTCGCCCTGATCGCCGGCATCGCCGGCGGCGCGCTGTGGGGTGGCCTGGTGGGCTTCCTCAAGGCCCGCACGGGTGCGCACGAAGTGATCACCACCATCATGTTCAACTACCTGGCCGCCTCGATCTTGCTCTACGCGTTGAGCAAGGACGCCTTCCAGCGGCCCGGCAGCGACAACACCCAGTCGCCGCCGGTCGCTGACTCGGCCGCCTTCGGCAGCGTCTTCGACATCCACCTCGGGGTGGGGCTCGCCGTGATCGCCGCAGTGGCGGTGTGGTGGCTGCTGGAGCGCAGCACCCTGGGCTTCGAGCTGCGTGCCGTGGGCGCCAACGCCGACGCCTCGCGCACGGCGGGCATGAACGTCTCCAAGGTCTTCACCGTGGCCATGCTGCTCGCCGGTGCCCTGGCCGGTCTGGGGGCCACCATGCAGGTGCTGGGGGACCAGTCCTCGCTGAGCCCGACCCTGGCCGGCAGCGTCGGCTTCGACGCCATCACCGTGGCCCTGCTGGGCCGCGCGACGCCGCTGGGGACCGTGCTCGCGGGCCTGCTCTTCGGGGCGCTCAGCGTCGGCGGGGTGGCGATGCAGGCCTCGGCCGGCACCCCCAAGGAGCTCGCGCAGGTGCTGTCGGCCCTGATCGTGCTCTTCGTGGCCGCGCCGGCTCTGGTACGTGGCATGACCGGGCTCCGGACGCGCAGTGCCGGATCCACCGTGATGGCGAAGGGATGGGGCGGATGAGCGCCGCGACTGCTGTGAGCACCACCGGCGCCGCCGAGGTGCGTGACCGGGCCGACGTACGGCGGCAGGTGAAGCTGGTGGTCGTCTACGCGCTGGCCTTCCTCGCGCTGGTCGTCTTCGCCCTGACCACGGACGACGCGACCATCTCCTACACCCTCGAACCGACGGTGAACCGCAAGGAGCACCCGCCCGGGGAGCTCAACGGCTTCCTCGTGCTGTGGCCCGCGCTCGTGGTCTCGCTGCTGGCCCTGGCGCTGGCCGTGGTCAACCGGGTGCCGCGCACCTGGGTCGGGACCGTGCTGCACCTGGCGGTCGGCCTGGCGTTCTTCGCCGGGTTCCTGGTCTGGGCCTACGCAGACCAGGAGGTGGCCGGCTCCATCGTGATGACCAACCCGCTGCCCGGCACCATCCGCCTCGCCACCCCGCTGGTCTTCGGGGCGCTGGCCGGCGTGCTGTGCGAGCGGGCCGGGGTGATCAACATCGCCATTGAGGGTCAGTTCCTGATGGGCGCCTTCTTCGCGGCGGTCGCGTCCTCGCTGGCCTACAACGCCGAGATCGGCCTGCTCGGCGGCGTGCTCGCCGGCGTCGCGATGAGTGCCCTGCTGGCCGTCTTCGCGATGCGCTACCTGGTCAACCAGGTGGTGCTGGGCGTGGTGCTGATCGCCCTGGCCACCGGACTGACCAGCTTCCTGCTGAGCCAGATCCCCAACGACCCCGAGATCAAGGGCTACCTCAACGAGCCGCTGATCCTGCCGCGCATCGACATCCCGGTGCTCTCCGACATCCCGGTCATCGGTCCCAGCCTGTTCAGCCAGACCCTGCTGGTCTACCTGATGTACCTCTCCGTCGCGCTGGTCACCTGGCTGCTGTTCCAGACCAGGTGGGGGCTGCGGGTGCGCGCCGTGGGCGAGCACCCCAAGGCCGCCGACACCGTCGGCATCAAGGTCAACCGGGTGCGCTGGCAGGCGGTCCTCCTCGGTGGCGTGTTCGCCGGTCTCGGCGGCGCCTTCTTCACCGTCGGCTCCACCGGGAGCTTCGACAACGGGGCCTCGGCCGGCAACGGCTTCATCGCCCTGGCGGCAGTCATCATGGGTCGCTGGCACCCCGTCTTCGCGTCCCTGGCAGCCCTCTTCTTCGGCTTCATGTGGACCCTGCAGTCCCAGCTGGCCTTCCTGGACCGGATCCCCGGCGAGCTGCTGCGTGCCTCGCCCTACCTGGCGACGGTCATCGCAGTGGCGGGCTTCGTGGGGCGGGTCCGTACGCCGGCGGCCGACGGCGAGCCCTACGTGAAGAGCTGACGTGGCTGCTCCTACGTGGTCCCAGGAGAGCTGGGACGGCCTGCGCCGGCAGGCGGTGGAGATCGCCGCTCGCGCCTACGCGCCGTACAGCCGGTACCCGGTGGGCGCGGCGGCTCGGGTGGAGCGGCCAGACGGCACCGTCGAGGTGCTGGTGGGCTGCAACGTGGAGAACGCCTCGTACGGCTTGGGGCTGTGCGCCGAGTGCGGGCTGGTCTCCCGGCTGCACGCCACCGGGGGAGGCCGGCTGACGCACTTCGTCTGCGTCAACGGCGACGGCGAGATCATCATGCCGTGCGGGCGATGCCGGCAGCTGTTGTTCGAGCACGGGGGAGCGGAGCTGGTGCTCTGGACGGTGTCCGGCACCAGGACCATGGACCAAGTACTTCCCGATGCTTTCGGGCCCGACGACCTCAAGGAGGACTGACATGGCAACACACGACGCCATCGAGGTGATCAGCACCAAGCGCGAGCGTGGCCAGCTCAGCGACAGCCAGATCGACTGGGTGATCGACGCCTACACCCGCGGTGAGGTGGCCGACGAGCAGATGTCGGCCCTGGCGATGGCGATCCTGCTCAACGGGATGGACCAGCGCGAGATCGCGCGCTGGACCGCGGCGATGATCGCCTCGGGGGAGCGCATGGACTTCTCCTCGCTGAGCCGTCCCACCGCCGACAAGCACTCCACCGGCGGCGTGGGCGACAAGATCACCCTGCCGCTCGCGCCGCTGGTCGCCGCCTGCGGGGTCGCGGTGCCGCAGCTCTCGGGCCGCGGGCTCGGACACACCGGCGGCACGCTGGACAAGCTCGAGGCGGTGCCGGGATGGCGCGCCGCGCTGAGCAACGACGAGCTGCTCGCGCAGCTGGAGTCCGTGGGTGCCGTGATCTGCGCCGCCGGCGACGGCCTGGCCCCGGCCGACAAGAAGCTCTACGCCCTGCGCGACGTCACCGGCACGGTGGAGGCGATGCCGCTGATCGCCTCTTCCATCATGAGCAAGAAGATCGCGGAGGGCACCAGCGCCCTGGTCCTCGACGTGAAGGTCGGCACCGGAGCGTTCATGAAGGACCTGGACCGGGCGCGCGAGCTCGCGACCACCATGGTGGCGCTGGGCAAGGACGCCGGCGTGCACACCGTCGCGCTGCTGACCGACATGTCCACCCCGCTGGGGCTCACGGCCGGCAACGCCATCGAGGTCGCGGAGTCCGTCGACGTGCTGGCCGGGGGCGGGCCCGCCGACGTGGTGGAGCTGACCCTGGCGCTGGCGCGGGAGATGCTCGCCGGAGCGGGAGTCACCGACGTCGACCCGGCCGACAAGCTCGCCGACGGCTCCGCCATGGACGCCTGGAAGCAGATGATCCGGTCCCAGGGCGGGGACCCCGATGCCGCGCTGCCCACGGCACGGGAGTCCCACGTGGTCACCGCCCCGGCGACCGGGGTGCTGACCCGGCTGGACGCCATGGCCGTGGGGATGGCGGCGTGGCGGCTCGGCGCCGGCCGGGCCCGCAAGGAGGACCCGGTGCAGGCCGGGGCCGGGGTGGTCTGGCACGCCCGACCCGGTGACCAGGTCACGCAGGGAGCGCCCCTCTTCACCCTGCTGACCGACGAGCCGGAGCGCATCGAGCGGGCGCTGGCCTCCCTGGAGGGCGGCTACGACATCGGCGACGCCGCGTCGTACACCCCGCAGGCCCTGGTGATCGACCGGATCAGCTGACCCCGGATCAGGGCAGCAGCAGCACGACCGTCTCGGCGACGCAGGCCGGCTTGGCCTCGCCCTCGATCTCCACCGTGTGCTTGAGCACCATCTGCACGCCGGTCGGCAGCTCGGTGACCTCGCCCAGCGAGATGTGCGAACGCACCCGCTTGCCCACGCGCAGCGGCATCGGGAACCGCACCTTGTTGACCCCGTAGTTGAGCTTGGCGCCCGGGGTCTCCAGCTCGAAGACCCCCATGCCCAGCGTCGGGATCAGCGAGAGGGTGAGGTAGCCGTGGGCGATGGTGCCGCCGAACGGACCCTGCGCCGACCGCTCGACGTCGACGTGGATCCACTGGTGGTCGCCGGTCGCCTCGGCGAACTGGTTGACCCGCTCCTGGTCGATCTCGAGCCAGTCGCCGGTACCGAGCTCCTCGCCGGCGGCCGCGACGACTTCCTCGAGAGTGTTGAAAGTGCGCACGTGTGTCCCTTCGCCCAAGCCTGGTGACCGCGGGGGCGGTCGGGTTGGGCTGAACCTATCAACTGTCGTGAGGCAAGATGTGGGGGATGTCCACCACACCTCCCCCCTCCCCAGCCCGGTCGCCAGCCACTCCAGCAGCCCGGGAGCAGGCCGTCGCTCTGCCCACCCGCGAGGAGGTGCGCCGCGCCCCCAAGGTCCTGCTCCACGACCACCTCGACGGCGGGCTGCGGCCGCAGACCATCATCGAGCTCGCCGCCGAGGTGGGCCACGAGCTGCCGGCCGCGGGCGCCGAGGCCCTCGGCGCCTGGTTCACCCAGTCCGCGGACTCTGGCAGCCTGGAGCGCTACCTGGAGACCTTCGACCACACCGTCGCGGTCATGCAGACCGCCGACGCGCTGACCCGGGTGGCGCGCGAGTGCGTGGAGGACCTGGTGGCGGACGGGATCGTCTACGCCGAGGTGCGCTACGCCCCCGAGCAGCACGTCGAGGCAGGCCTGAGCCTGGACGAGGTGGTGGCCGCGGTGCAGGCCGGCTTCGAGGCCGGGGTGGCCGCCGCGGACGGACGGATCGTGGTCCGGCAGCTGCTGACCGCGATGCGGCACCAGGCCCGCTCGATGGAGATCGCCGAGCTGGCCGTGGCCTGGCGCGACCGCGGGGTTGCGGGCTTCGACATCGCCGGCGCGGAGGCGGGGTTCCCGCCCACCCGGCACCTGGACGCCTTCGAGTACCTGCAGCGGGAGAACAGCCACTTCACCATCCACGCCGGCGAGGGCTTCGGCCTGCCGTCCATCTGGGAGGCCATCCAGTGGTGCGGGGCCGACCGGCTGGGCCACGGCGTGCGCATCATCGACGACATCCGGGTCGCCGACGACGGGTCGGTCCGGCTCGGGCCGCTCGCCGCCTACGTGCGCGACAAGCGGATCCCGCTCGAGCTGTGCCCCGCCTCCAACGTGCAGACCGGCGCGGTGGCCTCGATCGCCCAGCACCCGATCGGGTTGCTCACCCAGCTCCGGTTCCGGGTGACGGTCAACACCGACAACCGCCTGATGAGCGGCACCTCGATGACCGCGGAGATGTTCGACCTGGTCGAGGCGTTCGACTACTCCCTGAGCGACCTGCGCTGGTTCACGCTCAACGCGATGAAGTCGGCGTTCCTGCCCTTCGACCAGAGGCTGGAGATCATCGACCGGGTGATCAAGCCCGGGTACGACGCCCTGCTGGGCTGAGCCGAGCCGGCAGGACCACGAACCACGGGACTGCCCAACCCTGGGACAGGGACCCCGTGACCAGCTCCTGGGCGCGGAGCCGGCGGGTCCGGCCCAGGGCCGGGTCGTAGACCGACAGCGGGTCTCCGGGCTGGGGGCCGGCCCCGGTCACCAGCAGCACGTGGCGCGGCAGCCTCGCGGTGCCGACGTACAGCGGGACGGGGTGGCCGGCCAGCACCGCGGCGCGGACCGCGGCCAGCAGACGGGAGCGCCGGCGGGGCCAGAGCGCCCGCACCACGTGCGGCACCCCGGTCCGTCCGGACAGCTGTCGGGCCACCGCCCAGGGTGGGGTGCCCACCGCGCGCCACCACGGCAGCTGGGGGCGTCCCGCCACGTCGACGGCCGACGTGACGCGTCGATGCATGGCCAGCACCTCGGCGGTGAAGCGGGGGCGTCCGCCGGCCACCAGCCGACGGGCGTACCGCTCGTTGCCGAGCGCCTCCGCGAGCACGAGGACCGCCGCGCCGCAGGAGCGCTGATCTGGTTGCCGCAGGTCGAGCCGGGCGAGCTCGCCACCCCAGCGTCCGGTCACCGCGGCTCCAGCTGGGTTCCCACGGCCAGCTGGGAGACCTCGTCGAAGGCCTCGTCGGGACGGACCGGGCGGCAGCCGCGGGAGACGGCGTGCTCGACCACGCGGCGCTGGTCGCGCAGCAGCGCCGTGCCTCGGCGCAGCAGCACCAGGGGCGGCTTGCGGTGCTCGCGCAGGTCCCGGGTCAGCCGACGCCAGAAGGTCAGCACCGGATGCTGACGCACGCAGAACGCGGCGGCGAGGAGGTCCTGGTCGCGGCAGGAGGGGACCACCTCGGCGGCGAAGATGCCCTCGGCGACGAACAGCCGGTGGCCTGCCAGGCGCAGCGTGCGGGTGCCGATCGAGGCGTTGTCGGGGATGGAGTAGACCGGCACCTCGGCCACCCCCGCGTGGCACAGCGCCTCGACGGCGTCCAGGGCTGCCTGCAAGTGCCACGACGCGGGGTCGTCCCAGTCGATGAGCCCAGCATTGGCGCCACCCTGGATGCGTGGGAGGGTGTGGTCATCTCCGGACTTGTAGAAGTCGTCGAGGCGTAGGACAGGGAGTCCGAGGCGCTCTGCGAGTCGGGACTTGCCGGCACCGGAGGGGCCGGCGAGGACGATGGCTCGAGCATGCACCCCGACAGTCTGCCCGACGGTGTGCCAGCAAAGGATGTCGCCGGTGCCTCCCCGCACGTATCCTCGGGTCGAGAGCACTTACTTGTCGGTAATTTGAAGGGGCCACTGCCATGCGTGCTGGACGCCATGTGCAAGACGTCGAGGAGAAGGGCGCGTCGCCGGTCCTCCTCGTCGGAGCTCTTCTGGCGGTCATCGCGGCGGTCGGATGGCTGACCATGGGCGGACCGCTCAAGGGCGAGGAGGCCTCCGCCGGCAGCTGTCAGGAGCCCTTCGACGTCAAGATCAGCGTGGTACCCGCCTTGCGGCCCGCCCTGGACCAGGCGCTCGAGGCCATCTCCCCGGACAACACCTGCGCGCAGGTGGAGGTGGTCGAGGAGAGCCCGGCAGCAACGTCGAGCTCGTTCGCGAAGAACGAGGGCCCCGACCTGTGGTTCGCCGACTCCAGCGTGCGCCTCAGCAGACTTGCCACCTCCGGCGTGAGCACCGCCCTGCTCCAGGAGTCCCTGGCCAGCTCCCCGGTGGGGCTCGCCACCGGGCCGACCGCCCAGGGCCCGGCGTCCTGGCGCTCCGCGCTGACCTCGGGACGGCTGCTGCTGAACGACCCGACCGTGGACGCAGCGTCCGCGCTGGCGCTCACCTCTGCGATGGCCGAGGCGCTCGAGGAGGGCTCCGACCCCGTCGAGGCGCAGCTCTCGATGATCCCGCAGGCCCAGAAGTTCGGCGCCCGCCTGGTCGACGGTCCGGTCAAGTCCGTGGACCTGGCCGGCATCGACGTGGACGAGACCCAGCTGGTGCCGGTCTCCGAGCAGACCTTCCTGGAGGCGCGCAAGACCAATGCCTCGCTGACCCTGGTCCCGGCTGGCACCGCCGCCCCGGTGCTCGACTTCCCCCTGGCCGGCGCCTGGGACAGCAACAGCACTCTCAAGGAGTACGGGCAGGTCCTCGCCGACTGGTTCGCCAGCGAGGACGGGCTGCGGACCCTGGACGGGCTCGGCCTGCGCGGGCCGGACCTGGCCCCCCTGACCCAGGCCAGTGGACTCGGTGAGGTCACCACGGTCGAGCCGCCGTCGGAGGACCTGGCGCTGCGCACCCTCGGCGGGTGGCAGGTGCTGAGCGTGCCGTCCTCGATCCTGGCCGTCTTCGACGCCTCGGGGTCGATGGACTTCTCGGCCGGCGACGGCGAGACCCGGATGCAGTTGGCGGTCGACGCCGCGGTCACCGCGCTGGATCTCTTTCCCCGGCACGCCAAGGTGGGCATGTGGGCCTTCTCCATCAACCAGGGTGGGAACGGCCAGGACTGGCAGCAGCTGGCGCCCACCAAGCGACTCAACGACCAGACGCAGGGACGCTCGCACTACGACTACCTTCAGGTCCGCATCCCCAGCCTGCTCTCGATCACCCAGGGCGGCACCGGGCTCTACGACACCACGATCGACGCCTATCGGGCGGCTGTGAAGGACTACGACAAGAACTACTTCAACGCCGTGATCCTGCTCAGCGACGGCGCGAACGACGACCCCGGCTCCATCAGCCTGCCCAAGCTGCTGCAGGAGCTCAAGGAGTCCGCCGACCCGTCCCGGCCGGTGCGCATCATCTCGGTGGGGATCGGGACCGACACCGACATGCCGTCACTGCGCCGGATCTCCGACGCCACCGGGGGTCAGGCGTTCCTCGCCGAGGATCCCCGCGACATGCTCGACGTGTTCGCCAAGGCACTGCTGTCCCGCTAACGAGCCGTCCCGGTGGGGTGGAACCCGCGGCTCAGGCGCCCCGCGATCAGATGCCGATCGGGTGCCAGACGGTCTTGGTCTCCAGGAACGTCGTCATCCGGTCGATGCCCTGGTCGGCGTACCAGTCGGGCTCGGCGGCGGGGGCACGCAGCACCCGCTTGAGGTTCTCCGCCGCCGCGACCTCGTAGGCCGTCGCCGCCTCGCGGTCGCCCGCGACGCCGGTCAGGTCGACGGCGTTGACGTCCATGTGCTCAGCCAGCCAGGGCGCGGTGCCGGCGTACGGTCCGGTGAGGATGTTGACCACGCCGCCGGGCACGTCCGAGGTGGCCAGCACCTCGGCGAACGTCACGGCCGGGAGCGGCCGCGCCTCGGAGCTGAGCACCACCGCGGTGTTGCCGGTGACGATGACCGGGGCGATCACCGAGACCAGCCCCAGCAGCGAGGACTGCTGCGGTGCCACCACCGCGACCACGCCGGTGGGCTCGGGGGAGGAGAGGTTGAAGTAGGGGCCGGCGACCGGGTTGGCGCTGCCCACGACCTGGGTGATCTTGTCCGCCCAGCCGGCGTACCAGACCAGGCGGTCGATGGACTCGTCGACGACCTGGTCGGCCTGCTTGGCACTGAGGCCCTCGGACTGACGGACGGTCTCGATGAACTGCGGACGTCGGTCCTCCATCACCTCCGCGATCCGGTAGACGATCTGCGCGCGGTTGTACGCCGTCCGCGACGACCATCCGGCGAACGCCTTGCGCGCGTGGGTCACCGCGTCGCGGGCGTCCTTGCGCGAGGCCAGGGCTGCGTTGGCCACGAAGGTCCCCTTCGAGTCGTTGACGACGTAGGAGTAGCCCGACTCGGACCGGGGGAACGCCCCGCCGATGTAGAGCTTCCAGGTCTTGCGCACCGCGGCGCGGCCGTTGTTGGTCGTGCTCACTTGAGGTACCCCTCCAGTCCGTGGCGGCCGCCCTCGCGGCCGTATCCCGACTCCTTGTAGCCGCCGAACGGCGACGTGGGGTCGAACTTGTTGAACGTGTTGGCCCACACCACACCGGCGCGCAGCTGGTTGGCCGCCCACAGGATGCGCGAGCCCTTGTCGCTCCACACCCCGGCCGAGAGGCCGAAGGGGGTGTTGTTGGCCTTCTCGATCGCCTCCGTGGGCGTGCGGAACGTCAGGACCGAGAGCACGGGGCCGAAGATCTCCTCCCGTGCGATGCGGTGGGCCTGGGAGACGCCGGTGAAGATGGTCGGCGGGAACCAGAAGCCCTTGCTCGGCAGGTCGCAGGCGACCTGCCAGCGCTCGGCGCCCTCGCTGTCGCCGACCCCGGCCAGCTCGCGGATTCGCGAGAGCTGCTCGCTGGAGTTGATGGCGCCCACGTCGGTGTTCTTGTCCAGGGGGTCGCCCATGCGCAGCGTCGCCATCCGGCGCTTGAGGCGGGCGAGCAGGTCCTCGGCGATGCTCTCCTGCACCAGCAGGCGGGAGCCGGCGCAGCAGACGTGGCCCTGGTTGAAGAAGATGCCGTTGACGATGCCCTCGACGGCCTGGTCGATCGGGGCGTCGTCGAAGACGATGTTGGCCGCCTTGCCGCCCAGCTCCAGGGTGGCCCGCTTGTCGGTTCCGGCGATCGTCCGGGCGATGTCCCGACCGACCGCGGTGGATCCGGTAAAGGCCACCTTGTCGACGTCGGGGTGCGCGACCAGCAGCCGGCCGGTCTCGCCGGCACCGGTCACGATGTTGACCACCCCGGGCGGAAGGTCGGCCTGCTGGCAGATCTCGGCGAAGAGCAGTGCGCTCAAGGGGGTCGTCTCGGCGGGCTTGAGCACGACGGTGTTGCCGGCCGCCAGCGCCGGCGCGATCTTCCAGGCCAGCATCAGCAGCGGGAAGTTCCAGGGGATGACCTGTCCGGCGACCCCCAGCGGGCGCGGGTCCCGGTTGCCCGGGACGGCGTACTCGAGCTTGTCGGCCCAGCCGGCGTAGTAGAAGAAGTGCGCGGCGGCGGTGGGGACGTCGACGTCGCGGCTCTCCCGGATCGGCTTGCCGTTGTCGATCGACTCCAGGACGGCCAGCTCGCGGGCCCGCTCCTGGATGATACGGGCGATCCGGTAGAGGTACTTGGCCCGCTCCCGGCCGCTCATCCGCGACCAGACACGGGTGTAGGCGCGGCGGGCGGCCCGCACCGCGGCGTCCACGTCGGACGCGTCGGCGGCCGAGACCTCGGCGAGCACCTCCTCGGTGGCCGGGTTGACCGTCTTGAACGAGGCTCCGTGACCGTCGACGAAATCCCCGTCGACGAAGAGGCCGTAGGAGGGCCGGATGTCGAGGATCGCTCGGGACTCGGGGGCGGGGGCGTAGTCGAACAACGCCGCGGGCGTGGTGGCTTCGGGAACCTTGACCATGGGTGTGTGCTTCCTCAGTGACTCAGTCGAGGGTGAAGTAGTCGGGGCCGGAGTAGCGGCCCGTCGTCATCTTGGTGCGCTGCATCAGCAGGTCGTTGAGCAGCGTGGAGGCCCCGAAGCGGAACCAGGCCGGGTCGAGCCAGTCCGGGCCGCAGGTCTCGTTGACCATCACCAGGTACTTGATGGCGTCCTTGCTGGTCCGGATGCCGCCGGCGGGCTTCACCCCGACCATCTGCCCGGTCTGCTCACGGAAGTCCCGCACCGCCTCGGCCATGATCAGCGTGACCGGCAGGGTCGCAGCGGGCTGGACCTTGCCGGTGGAGGTCTTGATGAAGTGGGCGCCGGCCATCATCGCCAGCCAGCTGACCCGACGGACGTTGTCGTAGGTCTGCAGCTCGCCGGTCTCGAAGATGACCTTCAGGTGCGCCTCGGTGCCGTCGGGGCGCGCACAGGCCTCACGGGTGGCCACGATCTCCTCGAAGACCGACAGGTAGCGCCCGGAGAGGAACGCGCCCCGGTCGATCACCATGTCGATCTCGTCGGCGCCGGCGGCGACGGCGGTCCGGGTGTCGGCCAGCTTGATCTCCAGCGCGGCCCGCCCGCTGGGGAAGGCGGTCGCGACGGAGGCGACGTGCACGCCCGAGTCGCCCAGGGTCTCCTTGGCCACCGCGACCATGTCGGGGTAGACGCAGACCGCGGCGGCGGCGGGGCAGGTCGGGTCGGCGGGGTCCGGGCGCATCGCCTTGGACGACAGCGCGCGCACCTTGCCGGGGGTGTCCATGCCCTCCAGGGTGGTCAGGTCGACCATCCGGATCGCGAGGTCGAGGGCCTGGGCCTTGGCAGTGGTCTTGATCGACCGGGTGCCCAGGGTGGCGGCTCGCGCCTCACAACCGACCTGGTCGACGCCCGGGAGGCCGTGGAGGAAGCGGCGCAGCGAGGCCTCGGAACCGGTGACGTCGGCGAATGGTGCGCCGATGTCTGGTCCTGCCTGGCCTGCACTCGTCGTTGAGGCAGAAGTGGCTGTCACGCACCCAGCATAGAGTTGGTCGGGTCCAGGACGAGAACCCTGGGGACCTGCGCCGCCTCAGAGGCCGGCGGCGAGCTTCACGTCGTTCTTGAGGGCGTCCAGGCGGCCCGCGGCCGCGATCCTGGCCGCGTCCACACCGTCCTCGGGGGAGACCTCGATGACCACCTCGAGGTAGCACTTCAGCTTGGGCTCGGTGCCGCTGGGACGGACGATCACGCGGGCACCCTCGGCGAGGGTGTAGCGCAGTCCGTCGGTGGGCGGCAGCTCGGCCGACCCCAGGGCGAGGTCCTCCACGCGCTCCACGGCCAGGCCGCCCAGGGTGGACGGCGGCGAGGTGCGCAAGCGGTCCATCGTGGCGGCGATCTGCTCGAGCTCGGCGAACCGCACCGAGAGCTGGTCGGTGGCGTGCAGGCCGTGCTCCACGGCGATGTCGTCGAGCAGGTCGGCCAGGGTGCGTCCCTCGGCCTTGGCGGCCGCAGCCACCGCGCACAGCAGCAGCAGCGCCGAGACGCCGTCCTTGTCGCGCACGTGCTCGGGGTCCACGCAGTAGCCCAGCGCCTCCTCGTAGCCGTAGGCGAGGTTGTCCAGCCGGCCGATCCACTTGAAGCCGGTGAGGGTCTCCTCGTAGGGCTGGCCCGCCTTCGCCGCCATCTTGCCGAGCAGCGAGGAGGAGACGATCGAGGTCGCGTAGACGCCTTGCTTGCCGCCGGCGAGCAGTCGCTGGGCCAGCAGCGCCCCGACCTCGTCACCACGCAGCATCCGCCAGCCGTGCGGGCCCTCGATCGCCGCGGCACAGCGGTCGGCGTCCGGGTCGTTGGCCACCACGATGTCGGCGCGCAGCCGGCCGGCGAGGGCGATGGCGAGGTCCATGGCGCCGGGCTCCTCCGGGTTGGGGAAAGCCACGGTGGGGAAGTCGGGGTCGGGCTGCTCCTGCTCGGGCACCACGTGGGTCTCGGAGAAGCCCGCGGTCTCCAGCACCTGCACCACCGAGGTGCCGCCGACGCCGTGCAGCGGGGTGTAGACGATCTCCAGCTCCCGGGGACCGTCGTCCAGCAGGTCGGCGACGGTGTCGAGGTACCGGTCGACGAGCTCCTCGCCGACGACCGTCCCGCCGTTGCCGCGCGGTACGTCGGAGACGGCGCCGACGGCCGCGATCCGCTCCGCGATGTCGCTGTCGGCGGGCGGCACGATCTGGCTGCCGTCGCCGAGGTAGACCTTGTAGCCGTTGTCCTGCGGCGGGTTGTGGCTGGCGGTGACCATGACCCCGGCCACACAGCCGAGCTCACGGATCACGTAGGCCAGCAGGGGAGTGGGAAGAGGGCGCGGCATGACCAGGGCCTTGAAGCCGGCGCCGCTCATCACCTCGGCGGTGTCGCGGGCGAAGACGTCGGAGTTGTGCCGCGCGTCGTAGCCGATCACCACCGGCGCGCCGCTGGGCGCACCCTGATCACGCAGGTAGGAGGCCAGCCCGGCCGCGGCGCGGATCACCACGACCCGGTTCATCCGGTTGGGTCCGGCGCCCAGCGCGCCGCGGAGCCCCGCGGTGCCGAACTCCAGGGTGCCGCGGAACCGGTCCGCCAGCTCGGCGGGGTCGCTGCCCGCCTCGACCTCGGTGATGATCGCCTCGAGCTCGGCCCGGGTCTGCTCGTCGGGATCCTGCGCTGCCCAGGTGCGGGCTCGGTCCAGGAGGGGGGCGGTCGCGGCGTCAGACGTCATGGCCGCACGTTAGCGCGGCCCGGTGACGGGTGTGAGCCCCGACTTCGTCCGGGCGGCGCGGGCCGCCCGGACGACGTCGGGTCGAGGACCTGTCAGGACAGGTCTTCAGGACAGGCTTGAGAACAGGGCTTCAGGACAGGGCGGCGAGGGCGGCGTCGTAGTCCGGCTCGGTGGTGATCTCGTCCACGAGCTGGGTGTAGGCCACGGTGCCGTCGGGGTTCACCACGACGACAGCGCGGGCCAGCAGGCCGGCCATCGGCCCGTCGGCGAGGGTGATGCCGTAGTCCTCGCCGAAGGTGGAGCGGAAGGCCGAGCCCATCTTGACCTGGTCGATGCCCTCGGCTCCGCAGAAGCGCGCCTGGGCGAACGGCAGGTCCTTGGAGACGTTGACCACGGTGGTGTTGTCCAGGCTGGCGGCCAGCTCGTTGAACTTGCGCACGCTGGCGGCGCAGACGCCGGTGTCGACGCTGGGGAAGATGTTGAGGACGACGCGGGTGCCCTCGACATCGGCCGGGGTCAGCTGGGACAGGCCGGCGCCGACCAGCTCCCAGCCAGGTGCTGAGGTGCCGACAGCCGGCAGCTCGCCGACGGTGTGGACGGGGGATCCCTTGAGTGCTGTGGTTGCCATGCCGCCCATTGTCACACCCGGCATCACGGCGGGGTCACAGTCGGGTCACGGCCTGGACGCCCCCGGCCTGGAGCCTCTCAGCGAGCGAAGTGCTCCGCGTGCGTCGCGAGCTCGGCGAACACGGCCTGGTTGTGGCTGAACGCCTGCTGCACCTCCGCGACCGCCTCGGCCTGCTGAGCAGGAGCCAGGTCGAGCCCGTCCAGCCGGGCGCGGTAGCCGTCCTTGTAGGTCTTGACCTTGGGGATCGCCTCGAACCGGTACAGAGCCAGGCCGTGGCCGTCCCGGGCGAAGTCCCGGTCCAGGATGCGCCCGATGGCCTGTCCGCCGGAGAGGTCGCCCAGGTAGCGGGTGTAGTGGTGGGCCACGTAGCGCACCGGGTGGTCGAGCGTCCAGCGGATGCGCTCGGCGTACTCGGCGGCCGCCCGACCCTCGCAGGCCTGCTCTGCCTCGGCGCCGGTGGACCACGCGGCGATGTCGGCGTCGATGGCACCCAGCCGGTCCAGCACCGGGTCGTGGAGCCTGCTGACGAGGGGGTCGGCGGCCAGGGCACGGCCGGTCTCCTCCAAGGCGGCGTAGACGGCGCGCAGCGAGCGGAGGTAGCTGACGTAGCCCGCCTCGTTGATCTTGCCGCCCATCAGGTCGGAGATGAACGTGGAGCTCTCCGCAGCGCTG
This sequence comes from Nocardioides sp. 616, assembly GCF_002930065.1. Lineage (NCBI taxonomy): Bacteria > Bacillati > Actinomycetota > Actinomycetes > Propionibacteriales > Nocardioidaceae > Nocardioides > Nocardioides sp. 616. The sequence goes on from NZ_POAG01000012.1 coordinate 219,829, forward strand.
TGCTGGGCCTGCGAGCCCTCGCGCATGGCGGCCGAGAGGGGGGCCGCGGGGGCATTGCCGAGCAGGGTCATGGCTGTCTCCGGTCGTGGTCGTGCGCGCGGCCGGGGCCGCCTGAGGGTGGTGGGCGGCCTGATTAGGTAACCCTTACCTTTATTAGGCTAGCCTATCTTAACGATACGCTGCAGTAGCGCGCTTGTCCGCCGGATGAAGAGCCCCGTTGGTCGCGCCTGGGCCCGTTTGGACCATGTCTAGGAGACGAACGTTGATCAAGTCGCGGTCATGGCGGCCCCAGGGCGCCCGGGTGCTCGTCGGGACGGTCGTGGGAGTGCTGGGTGCTGCGCTGGCGGGCTGCGGTCTGCAGGGTCCTGAGTCGGTCCCGAAGAGCGCTGGCGCAAGCGTGGGTACAGCGCCGCCGATCGCCTCGGCCCAGGTGGCGGCCGACCCCCGCGCCTGGCAGGGCCCCGTGACGGCCGGGGTCCAGGACCCCGGCGTGGACCCCGTCGTGACCAGCCCCGAGCCCCGGCTCCCGGCCACGCTGACCGATGCCCAGGGCACGAAGGTCACCGTCGAGGACACCTCTCGGGTGCTCGCCCTGGACCTGCACGGCACGCTCGCCCGCACCGTCTTCGAGCTCGGCCTCGGCGATCACCTGGTGGGACGCGACATCTCCACGCAGTTCTCGGAGGCAGCGGAGCTCCCCCTGGTCACCGGCAACGGCCACGAGCTCAACGGCGAGGCGATCCTCGACCTGGACCCGACCCTGATCATCACCGACACCTCGCTGGGGCCCTGGGACGTGGTGCTGCAGATGCGGGAGTCGGGCATTCCGGTCGTGGTGGTGGAATCCTCGCGGTCCCTGGACAACATCGACGACATCACCGCCATGACCGCCGCCGCGCTAGGGGTCCCCGAGGCAGGCGAGCTGCTGGCGGACCGGGTGGCAGGCGAGGTTGAGACCGTGCAGGCCGAGATTGAGGCGGTGGCCCCCGCCGACGAGCGCCAGCGGCTGCGGACCGTCTTCCTCTACGTCCGTGGCAACGCCGGGGTCTACTACATGTTCGGCAAGGGCTCGGGCGCCGACGACCTCATCGACGCCGTCGGCGCCTACGACGTGGCCGAGGAGATCGGCTGGGCCGGGATGCGTCCGGTCACCGCGGAGGGCCTGGTGGCCGCAGCCCCGGAGCTGGTGGTGATGATGAGTGGAGGCCTGGAGTCCACCGGGGGCGTCGAGGGCCTCCTGGAGAAGGTGCCCGCGCTGGCGATCACCCCGGCGGGGGAGAACAAGCGCTTCGTGGACATCGAGGACTCCTTGGTCCTGGGTTACGGCCCCAACACCGCGGCCGTCCTCAACGCCCTGGCCGTGGCCGTGCACGCTCCGGAGGAGCTCGCGTGAGCCTCAGCCTCCCGCTCGCGCCCACCGCCACCAACCGCACCCTGGTGCTGGGGGTGCTCGGCGTGGCGCTGCTGGCCTCGATGGTCTTCGCCGCGGGTGCGGGGCAGCTGCACATCTCCGCCGGCGAGGTGGTCGGTTCGCTGCTGCACAAGGTCGGCATCGACGCCGGAAGCCTGCCCAGCCACCCCCAGGGGGAGTCCTCCCTGTGGCGGATCAGGTTCCCGCGGATCGCCATGGCCGTCATGGTCGGCGCCGCCCTGGGGGTGGCGGGCGCGGTGATGCAGGGCGTCTTCGGCAACCCGCTCGCCGAGCCCGGGGTGGTGGGCGTCTCGGCCGGGGCGGCGCTCGCCGCGTCCGCGGTCATCGTGTTCGACGTGGTGGCACTGGGCTCGTGGACGCTCCCGGTGGGCGCCTTCCTCGGCGGCCTGGTGACCACGATCGCGGTCTATCTGCTCTCCCGGCAGAACGGGCGCACCGAGGTCGTCACGCTGGTGCTCACCGGCGTCGCGATCAACGCGATGGCCGGTGGCGCCCTCGCCTTCCTGATGTTCCTCGGCGACACCTCCGCCCGGGAGGAGATCGTCTTCTGGCAGCTGGGCAGTCTCAACGGGGCCCGCGTCGAGCAGGTCCTGGTCACCGCACCCCTCGCCGTGGCCGGGATCGCCGTCTCGCTGGTCCTCGCGCGCCGCCTCGACCTGCTGGCGCTGGGCGACAAGGGGGCTCGGCACGTCGGGGTCAACGTCGAGCGGCTGCGCATGACCTGCATCGTGGTGGTCGCCGTGCTGACCGCGGCCGCGGTCGCCTTCGCCGGGATCATCGCCTTCGTCGGCCTGATCATCCCGCACCTGATGCGGATGGTGGTGGGGCCGGGACACCGGGCGCTCGTCCCGGCCAGCGCCCTGGGCGGTGCCGTCCTGCTGGTCCTGGCCGACCTGTGGGCCCGCACCGCGATCGCCTATGCGGACCTGCCGATCGGCATGCTCACCTCGGTGGTCGGCGGCCCGGTCTTCTTCTGGCTGCTGCGCCGCGCCCGTCGTACGGCGGGGGGCTGGGCGTGAAGGACGTCGCGGCGCTGCGGGCCGCGGGCGTGTGCGTCGACATCGACGGCTGCAGGATCCTGCACGACGTCAGCCTCGAGGTGCGTTGCGGTGAGCTCGTCGCGCTGGTGGGGCCGAACGGCGCCGGCAAGTCGACGCTGCTCGCCGTTCTCGCCGGCGACCGCCAGCCGGACTCCGGGGCGGTCGAGCTCGGAGGACGTCCGATCGCGGCCCAGTCCGTGGCCGACCTGGCTCGGCAGCGGGCGGTGCTTCAGCAGAAGCACACGCTGGCCTTCGGCTTCCGGGTCCGCGAGGTGGTCGAGATGGGCCGAGCCGTGTGGCGCCGCACCCCGCGCGCCGACCAGGACGACGCCAGCGTGGAGGCGGCCATGGCGATCGCCGACGTCACCCACCTCGCCGCCCGGGTGGTGCCCACCCTGTCCGGCGGGGAGCAGGCCCGCGTGGCCTACGCCCGCCTGCTCGCCCAGGAGGTCGAGGTGCACCTGCTCGACGAGCCCACCGCCGCTCTCGACATCCGTCACCAGGAGGCGCTGCTCAGCCAGGCCCGCAGCAGCGCCCAGGCTGGCGCCGCCGTGGTGGTCGTGCTGCACGACCTGAGTCTCGCGGCCGCCTGGGCCGACCGGGTGTGCGTGCTGGCCGGTGGCGAGGTGCGCGCGGTCGGCACCCCGGCGGAGGTCATCACCTCCGCCCTGCTCAGCGAGGTCTACGAACACCCCGTCGAGGTGCTCCAGCACCACGGCCAGCCCCTGGTGGTCCCGGTGCGCAACCGGCCGACCGCCGTACACCTGCAGGAGGACCCATGCCCGGTCGTCGTCTGAGCCGCAGCTGGGCGGTCCTGCTCGCGGCCGGGGTGCTGTCCGTGGGCCTCGTGCCGGTGCCCGCCCAGGCAGCGGGGCGCGTGGTGGTCGACAACGACGGTCGCGGTGCGGTCATCGACTCCCGGTACTCCACCGAGCTCACCGTCTCCGGTCGCGGCTTCCAGTCCATCAAGGGCGGCCACGGCGGCATCTACGTCTGGTTCGGCGCGGTCGAGGGACGCTGGCAGCCCAGCCGGGGCGGGAAGTCCGGGACCGACTTCGTCTACGTGCCGGACAGCGAGTCGCGCAGCAACGCCGGCTTCCAGCGGTACGTCGCCTTCCCGGGATCCGACACCGCCTCCTCGGCCAACGGCGGCACGATCTCCGCCGACGGGTCCTGGTCGGTCCGGCTCATGGTGCCCGGGCCCACCTTCCAGGGCGTGGGGCGCGACGGCACCGTGCGCACCGTGGACTGCACCAAGGTCACCTGCGGGGTCATCACCGTCGGCGCCCACGGCGTGCACAACGCCAACAACGAGACCTTCACCCCCGTCGCGATCCGGGACACCGGGACGAGCGGTGCCGTCAGGAGCCCGTCCTCGACCGCCCCCAGCGCCGGCTCGCGGTCGGAGCCGGAGCCGGGCTCGGAACCGGGCGCGACCTCTGGCCCAAGCGGCTCCGAGGCCTCGGAGTCGACCCGGGAGCAGGCCGGCGCCGCCGGAGCCAGCCGTCCGGGCAAGGCCAGCCTGGCCATCGACCGGCCCTCCGCGGTGGCCGGACGGGCCCTCTCCTTCGTCGCCCAGGGCCTCACCCCGGGGCAGCAGCTGACCGCGATCCTCGACGACGGCCTGGTGGCCAGCGGGCCGCACCTGGTCGGGGCCGACGGCCGGGTCGCCGGCGTGCTGCCGCTCCCGGCCGAGGTCGCGCCCGGCACCCACGAGCTGCGGGTCTTCGGAGCCGGGCGTCAGCCCTCGGTGCGGTTCGCGATCGCGGCGGACGCGGAGCCCGCCGCGGTCGGCGACGAGACGCCGGCGGCGGCGACGGACGGCGACTCCCGCGACACCGCCGCCCTCGCCTTCGCGGTCGGCGCGGGTGTCCTCTTCGCCGGCGTCGGACTCGTCACGCTGCGCCGGTCCAGGGGGCGTCGTGCGGTGGCGTAAGCAGGACGGACGGATCCGTCGGGCCGCGGCCGCGCTCCTCGGGGCGGGCGCACTCTCGCTGTTCGCGCTGAGCGGGGTCGCGCACGCCGGACCCGAGAACCCGGTAGGGACCCCGACGCAGGTCTCCGCGATGCAGGTCGACGACGCGGTCTTCACCTGGTCCCTCAACGAGCAGACCAACGCCCGCTCCCACAACCCCGGTGCGATCAACTTCCTCGCTGCCGGCCTCGCCGACCCCGGTCGGGGCGGTGCCGTCCTGCCGGCGTCGAAGTGGCAGGCCGCCGCAGGCAACGTCACCATCCAGAAGCGCGACAGCGCGGGCGCCTGGCAGACCGCCACCTGGGCCGGCCTGGGCACCGACGCCGCCGGGGCGCCGATCGACGTCTACGGCCCGTTCAGCGGCCACCGGGTGCACCTGACGGCCGGCAGCGGCACCCTCGACCCGGCCGCCGACGACGCCTCGCTGAGCTGGAGCGGCACCTTCACGGTCGTCTACTACGCCGGCAACACCGTCTTCACCATCACCGACCCGGTGCTCACCCTCAGCGGCGGCGTCGGCACCGTCACGGCCCAGATCGGAGGCTGGGACGCTGACCGCAACGACCCCAGCCTGTGGGCGGCGGTCCCGCCGCAGCGGGTGAGCGTGGCGGACCTCACCGGCGTCGACGTCACCGAGACCGGCCTCGTCGCCAACCCGGCGTACGGCGGGGTCCAGGTCGACGGCAGCGTTCCGCAGACCCGTACCGGCACCAGCTGGGGCAGCTTCCCAGCCTCGATGATCGCGTTCCTCGGCCCGCTGGGCGTGGACCAGTTCTGGTACTCCACCGGGCTGCAGTCCGACTGGACCAAGGTGCCTGCCCCGGTCGTCGTCGGCTACGCCGGGGAGGAGCCGTCGGCGCCGCCCCCGGCCAGCGCGGCGCCGTCCCCGAGCGCGACGCCGAAGAACAACGTCACCCGGCCGCCGAAGCAGACGCCCTCGCCAGGACCGGGCAAGTCCACTGCCTCCGCCCCGTCGGCGACCGTCCCGGCGCAGCCGGCCGAACAGTCCGTGCTGCAGCCCCTGGAGGAGCCGGCGGCCCGGGCACCTCTGGTGCCCGAGCGGGCAGCGGCCACGGCCAGCGACGCGCAGGCGGCGGGAGGGAACGCCGTACAGCCGGTGGCGGTCTCAGCCGCGTCGGTGTCGCCGGCTCCTGCCCCCGCCGCGGCGAGCCTCGGCACCCACCCGGGGTGGTGGATCGGCGGGCTGCTCCTCATGGCGGCCGCCGCCCTGCTGCTGGTTCCCGGCCCGCGTCCTTGACCTTGCGTGCCTCGGCACCTGTGCACCACCCACCGAAAGGAACATCATGCAGTCCACCAAGATCGCCTCACGTCGGCGGCTCGCAGCCGGCGTGGCGACCGTCCTGGTCGCAGGCGCGGCCTCCGCTCTCACCGGCGCACCAGCCCAGGCCGCACCGGCGACGGGCGAGCTGACCTGGAACATCTCCCAGCAGTTCGTCGAGCACCTCTACTTCAGCAAGGCCGGCCCGACGCTGCCCACCACGCCCACGGGCTCGGCGAGCGCCGGGGCCGCGCACCACGCAGGTGACCCCGCCGTCAGCACCGACGACGTCTTCACGTTCCCGGCGAGCGCCACGACCAAGGCCGCCGACGGCACGGTGACCACGTCCTACACAGGCACGGTCCGCGGAGCCTTCGTCAACGGCGGGACCGAGTACTACTCGGTCACCGTCAGCGACCCGGTCGTCGTCGTCTCCCCGACCGGGCAGGGCGAGATCCGCGCGACCGTCACCGGGACCGACCCGTCGAGCACCACACCGGCCTCGCAGGTGACGGTGGCCGACTTCACCGGCGCGAGCGCCGTGGGTGCCAGCACCTCGGCCACCCCGGCCTGGGAGGGCGTGCTCGCAGCGGGATCCCAGCAGGCGCTCGACCTGGGGATCACCACCACCACCCGCCCCGTGGACGGCAAGTCGTTCCACCCCGACTTCCTGGGCGCCGTGCCCAGCGGTGTGCGCGCGCACTTCTACTACTCCACCTCCGGGGACCACAAGCGTCCCGGCAGCTTCACCGCCGCCGCCACCCCCACCCCCACGATCACGTCGAGCGTGATCGCCGCCGACCCCGTGAACGGCCTCAGCATCCGGGCGCAGGGCGCAGGCTTCAGCGCCGTCACCAACCCCGGGGACGCCGGCGTCTACGTGGCGCTCGCCCCGGCCGACACGGTCATCGACTACGGCAACCGCGCCAGCATGGCCGCGATGACCGCGGTGGCCTACGTCATGCCCAGCGACTTCGTCGGTGACACCTTCTCCACCGTGCTCAACGCCCCGGTCGAGAAGCTCGTCCCGGGCACGGCGTACGCCCTGTTCACCTGGCAGGCCCACACCCACTCCAACAGCACCCAGGACACCAAGACCCCCGTCGTCATCGACTGGACCCAGCTCCAGGTCGCCACCCCGGTCACCCCGCCGACTGCGCCGGTCCCGTCCGTCCCGCCGGTCGCACCCGGTGCCAAGGTCGACGCGAAGGTGAGGACCAGCCTGCAGAAGCCGACCGCCCGCAAGGCCGGCAAGCTCGTCGTCCGGATCAAGGGCGCCGACGCCACCGCCACCGGCAAGGTCATCGCCAAGCTCAAGACGCCGGGCCAGAAGGCCAAGCAGCTCAAGGCCAAGCTCAACGCCAAGGGCAAGGCCGTGGTGAGGCTGCCGAAGTCCAAGCGAGGTCAGTACCAGGTCGTGGTCCAGTACCGCGGCGACGCCACGTTCAACAAGGCGCGCAAGGTCGTCACGTACCGCGTCCGCTGAGTCCCTCGCGTCACACGGATACCCGCCTGGGCGGGGTTCTATCGGGTTAGGGGGGCATGCATGCCCCCCTAACCGCAGGGAACCCCGCTTAGGCGGGGATCCTGGCACCGGGCCCCGGCGCGGGCGCCAGATCAGGCCCGGGGCAGCGCGGGCCGGTAGAAGACCTCGCCCGCGAACGGGCCTCCGACGTACGCCGCCTCCGCCTCGTCCTCGGGACGGGGCGCTATGTCGTCGGCGTACGACGCGGCGTCGTCCTGGGGCTGGTAGCCCAGCGCCCGACCCGGCTCCAGGTCCCACCAGGCATCGGTGTTGGCGGAGATGCCGTAGAGCACCGCGAAGCCGGGGGCCGGGGTGGTCAGCGCGGCCTCCACCATGCGCACGCAGTCCTCGTGGGAGAGCCACGTCGACAGGTTGCGGACCGTCTCCGGGCGCGGGAGGAAGGAGCCGATGCGGCAGGCGATCGCGTCGATGCCGTAGCGGTCGGCGTACAGGCTCAGCACCGCCTCGGCCGCGACCTTGCCGACGCCGTAGAACGTGTCGGGCCGGGGCCTGGCGTCGGTGCCGACCAGGTCGTGGCGCGGGGTGCGGCCCACCGCATGGTTGCTGGAGGCGTAGACGATCCGCCCCACGCGGTGGGCCACCATCGCGTCGAGCAGGGCCGCGGTGGTGATCACGTGCGAGGCCAGGGAGCCGGGCAGGTCCAGCTCGTCGGGATACCCCGCCAGGTGTACGACGGCGTCGAGCGGCTGGGCCTCGAAGGCCTCGTCGACGGCGTCGGGGTCGGTGCAGTCCACGACGTGCCAGGCCAGGTCGACGCCCTCCGGCGCGGGCACCAGGTCGAGGCCGACGACCTCGTGGCCCAGGGCCTCCAGCCCGGCCGTCACCACCTGTCCGATCGAGCCGGCGGCGCCGGTCACCAGGACGTGCATCAGATGCGGGGGACGACGCTGGTCAGGAGCTCGCCCATCCGGCTGGCCGCGGCGCGTCCGGTCTCCAGGACCTCGGCGTGGTTGAGCGGCTCGCCGCTGATGCCCGCCGCCAGGTTGGTGACCAGGCTGATGCCCAGCACCTCCATCCCTGCCTCGCGGGCCGCGATCGCCTCCAGCGTGGTGCTCATGCCGACCAGGTGCCCGCCGATGGCGCGGACCATGCCGATCTCGGCGGGCGTCTCGTAGTGGGGGCCGGGGAACTGGACGTAGACACCCTCGTCCAGCGTCGGGTCGAGCTCGCGACACAGGGCCCGCAGCCGGGCCGAGTAGAGGTCGGTGAGGTCGACGAAGTTCGCGCCCTCGATGGGGGAGGTGGCGGTCAGGTTGATGTGGTCGCTGATCAGCACCGGCTGCCCGGGGGTGAAGGACTCCTTCAGTCCGCCGCAGCCGTTGGTCAGCACGATGGCGCGGCACCCCGCGGCGGCCGCCGTACGGACCGGGTGGACGACCGCGCGCACGCCCTTGCCCTCGTAGAAGTGGGTGCGGGAGAGGAAGACCAGGACGTTTGATTCCCCGACCTTGACGCTGCGCACCTTGCCCGAGTGCCCCACCACCCCGGCGGCGTGGAAGCCGGGGAGGTCGGTGGTGGCGATCTCGGCCGTGGCCGGTCCGAGCGCTTCGACTGCCGGCAGCCAGCCGGAGCCGAGCACCAGGGCGACGTCGTGGCTCTGCACGCCGGTGAGCTCACGCAGGGTCGAGGCGGCCTTGTCGGCCAGGGCGAGGGGATCGGTCTCGGTCACTCGCGTGATCCTAGGCAGCGGCCCACTGGTGGGGCCAGTCCTGAGGGTGCAGGCTGGGAGGGTGATCGATCACCTGGGCATCAACGTCACCGACCTGGCGCGCGCCAGCGCCTTCTACGACCGCGTCCTGGGGGCGCTGGGACACCGGCGGTTGATGGAGGAGGGTGTTGCGATCGGCTACGGGACCGAGCATCCGACCTTCTGGATCGGCACCTTCGAGGGCGTGGGCGCCAACCGCGAGGTGCACGTCGCGTTCGTCGCGCCGGACGCCGCCGCCGTCCGCGTCTGGTTCGCCGAGGCAGTCGCGGCTGGGGCCGAGGTGCTGCACGAGCCGCGCCTGTGGCCGGAGTACCACCCGGGCTACTACGCCGCTTTCGTCCGCGACACCGAGGGCAACAACATCGAGGCGTGCTGCCACGGCGGCGAGTAGGCCCTGGCATGGACGAGGATGGAGGCGTGTCGCTCCACCCGCGAGTCCAGCGCATGGCCGCTCTCGTGCCGCGGATGACGCTGCGCGACCGGTGCCTGGCGGTCGCGCGACGGTGGCGGCAGCTGCTGCGCATGGGCGCCGCCTCGGCGGCGGCCTTCGCGATCTCCACCTACGGGCTCCATCACCAGCAGGCGTTCTTCGCACCGATCGCCGCCGTCATCGTGCTGGCCGCCGGCATGGGACTGCGGCGACGCATGCTGCTGGAGCTGGTCCTCGGCGTCGCGGTCGGGGTGCTGGTGGGCGAGCTGCTGATCCTGGCGATCGGGCGCGGGGTCTGGCAGCTGGCCCTGGTGGTGGTGCTGGCCACCGCGGTGGCGATCTTCGCCGGCCTCAAGGGCGTGGCGATCACCCAGTCGGCCAACTCCGGGGCGCTGATGGCGGCGGTGATCCCGGTGGCCGGGGCCGCCAACCCGGCCGTGACCCGCTTCCTCGACGCCCTGGTCGGCGGGCTGTGCGGGCTCGCGATGGTGCTGCTGCTGCCCCGCAACCCCGCCCGCGACCTGGCCCAGGAGGTGCGCCCGCTGCTGGAGGAGCTGGTGGGTGTCCTGGACGGCACGGCCGAGGCGATGCGCACCGGTGACCCGGGGCTCGCCGAGGCGACCCTGGCCCAGGCCAGAGGTCTCCAGAGCCAGGTCAGCACGGCGCAGAACACGGCCGCGAACGTCGCCGAGGTGGCGGCGATGTCCCCGGTGCGCTGGCGTCAGCGCACCACGGTCGCCCGGTACGCCGACGTGCTGGCCGACGTCGACAACGCCATCCGCGACGCCCGTGTGCTGGCCCGCCGGTTGACCTCCATGCTGCGGATGGGGGAGGAGTGCTCGGAGCTGATGACCGCCTCGGTCGAGGCTCTGGCCCGAGGGGTCCGGATCTTCCAGTCCGACCTGTCAGGGCCCGGGATGCCTCAGGCGGCCCAGGACGAGCTGGTGAAGTCGGCGCGCCTGGCGGTGACGTCGTTGACCGGTCAGATGACCCTCAACCGCGCGGCGGTCGCGGCCCAGATCAGGTCGTTGGCCGCGGACCTGCTGTTCGCCGGCGGCATGACCCGCGACGAGCTGGACGTCCGGCTGAACTTCTAGAGCCGGCCGCTCAGAGGCCGGTCGAGCGACAGGGCCGCATCCGCAGCGCGCTGGTGTAGTCGTCCGGTGCGCCGGCGGCGTCGGCGGCGTCCGCGAGCACGCCGAGGTACGACGCACTCGGGAGGCCGCCCTCGTAGGCGTCGAGCACGTAGGCCCACACCACGAGCTCGCCATTCATCGTGGAGACGCGGACCCGGGTCTTGCGGTAGAGGCCGGTGTCCGCGGACTCCCAGCCGTCCAGCGCCACCTCGTCCTCGCCGGTGACGTCGTAGACGGCCACGAAGACCTGCTCCGCAGGGTCCTGCACGATGGTGGCCAGGGCCCCGTCCCAGCCGTGCTCCTCGCCCCCGAAGGTGAGGCGCCACCCCGCGAGCCACCCGGTGCTGCGCAGCGGGGAGTGCGGACAGCGCTCACCCATGCGTGCCGGATCGAGGTTGGTGCCATAGGCGGCGTACAGCGTCACGCGAGGCAGCGTATCGGGCGATCCGGGCGCTGCGCGCTCCGCCTCCGGCCAGGGCGGGAGCCCTTGTCGGGTGACGTGCCTCACAGGCATAGTCTGAGCCTGTGACTGACTCCCACTTCGACGTTGTTGTCCTCGGTGCCGGCCCCGGTGGGTATGTCGCCGCGATCCGCGCCGCCCAGCTCGGCAAGTCCGTGGCGGTGGTGGAGAAGCAGTACTGGGGCGGCGTGTGCCTCAACGTCGGGTGCATCCCGTCCAAGGCGCTGCTCAAGAACGCCGAGCTCGCGCACCTGCTGGCCCACGACAAGGCCAAGTACGGCATCGAGGGCGACGCCACCATGTCCTTCGGCCCCACCCACAAGCGCTCGCGCCAGGTCAGTGCCGGCATCGTCAAGGGTGTCCACTTCCTGATGAAGAAGAACAAGATCACCGAGATCGACGGCTGGGGCACGATCACCTCGCCCACCTCGATCGACGTCGCGGGCAACGACGGCGCGACGTCCTCGGTGACCTTCGACAACCTGATCATCGCGACCGGCGCCGAGGTCCGCATGCTGCCGGGCATGAGCGTGAGCAAGAACGTGGTGACCTACGAGGAGCAGATCCTCGACGAGAACCTGCCCTCCTCCATCATCATCGGCGGCTCCGGCGCGATCGGCGTCGAGTTCGCCTACGTGATGAAGAACTTCGGCGTGGACGTCACCATCGTGGAGTTCCTCGACCGGATGGTGCCCACCGAGGACGCCGACGTCTCCAAGGAGCTCCTCAAGCACTACAAGAAGCTCGGCGTCAAGGTGATGCTCTCCACCAAGGTCGAGAACGTCGAGGACACCGGCGACGGTGTCCGGGTCACCGTGAGCCCCGCCCAGGGCGGCGACTCCCAGGTGCTCGAGGCCGACAAGATGCTGGCCGCCTTCGGCTTCGCGCCCCGGCTCGAGGGCTACGGCCTGGACAAGATCGGCGTGGAGACCACCGACCGCGGCGCCATCGCCATCGACGGGCGGGGCCGCACCAACGTCGAGGGCGTCTACGCCATCGGTGACGTGACCGGCAAGATGATGCTGGCCCACGTGGCCGAGGCGATGGGCATCGTCGCCGCCGAGACGATCGCCGGCGCGGAGACCCAGGAGATCAACTTCGACATGATCCCGCGGGCGACCTACTGCCAGCCGCAGATCGGCTCGTTCGGCTACTCCGAGGCCCAGGCCAAGGAGCTCGGCTACGACGTCAAGACCGCCACCTTCCCGTTCAGCGCCAACGGCAAGGCCCAGGGGTTGGGTGAGACCGCCGGGTTCGTCAAGGTGGTCGCGGACGCCAAGTACAACGAGATCCTGGGCGCGCACATGATCGGCCCCGACGTCACCGAGCAGCTGCCGGCGCTGACCCTGGCCCAGCAGTGGGACCTGACCGCCGACGAGGTGTCGCGCAACATCTTCGCCCACCCGACGCTGTCGGAGGCCGTCAAGGAAGCCGTGCACGGCATCGCCGGTCACATGATCAACTTCTGATGGTCATGGTGCCCACGAACCGGGTCGTCATCGTCGGCGGAGGCCCCGGCGGCTACGAGGCCGCCCACGTCGCCGCGCAGCTGGGCGCCCAGGTCACCGTCGTGGACAGCGACGGGATCGGCGGCTCGGCCGTCATCACCGACTGCGTGCCGTCGAAGACCCTGATCGCTACCGCCGAGGTGATGACCGAGGTCACCGACGCCGCCGAGCTCGGTGTCACCTTCCGCGACGCCGAGGGCGACTCCGCAGCCACCGTGGTGGTCGACCTGGCCCGGGTCAACGCCCGGGTCAAGGCCCTGGCCGCCGAGCAGTCGGCGGACATCCAGCGCCGCCTGGAGCGGGACGGAGTGCGGGTGGTGCACGGCCGCGGGCGGCTCGCCGGCCCGCAGCAGGTCGTCGTACAGCTGGCGGGCGGGGGCGCCGAGATCCTGGACGCCGACGCCGTCCTGTTGGCCACCGGTGCCGCGCCGCGCACGTTGCCCACGGCGCAGCCCGACGGCGAGCGGATCCTGACCTGGGAGCAGGTCTACGACCTCACCGAGGTCCCGACCAGCCTGGTGGTGGTGGGCTCGGGGGTCACCGGCGCGGAGTTCGCCTCCGCCTACCTGGCCCTCGGCATCCCCGTCACCCTGGTCTCCTCCCGCGACCGGGTCCTGCCCGGCGAGGACGCGGACGCCTCGGCGGTGCTCGAGCAGGTGGCGGTACGCCGGGGCATGAACGTGCTGTCGAAGTCGCGGATGGAGTCGGTCACCCGGGACGGCGACGTGGTCACGGTGACCCTCACCGACGGGCGCACCGTGGAGGCCTCGCACTGCGTGCTCGCCCTGGGCTCGGTGCCGAAGACCGAGGACCTGGGGCTCGCCGAGGCGGGGGTCCTGGTCGACGAGGGTGGCTTCATCCGGGTGGACCGGGTCTCGCGCACCTCGGCCCGGGGCGTCTACGCCGCGGGCGACTGCACCGGCGTGCTGATGCTCGCCTCGGTGGCGGCGATGCAGGGCCGGATCGCGATGTGGCACTTCCTGGGGGACGCGGTCGCGCCGCTGGACCTCAAGCAGGTCTCCTCCAACGTCTTCACCGCGCCGGAGATCGCCACCGTGGGCTGGTCGCAGCAGGCGGTGGACAACAAGGAGATCGAGGCGGAGGTGGTGATGCTGCCGCTGGCCGGCAACGCACGCGCCAAGATGCAGGGCGTCAAGGACGGGTTCGTGAAGCTCTTCTGCCGACCCGGCACGGGCATCGTCGTGGGCGGCGTGGTCGTCGGGCCGCGGGCCAGTGAGCTGATCCACCCGGTCTCGCTGGCGGTGGCGCAGTCCCTGACCGCCGACCAGCTCGCGCAGGCGTTCACCGTCTATCCCTCGATGAGCGGCTCCATCGCCGAGGCCGCCCGCCGGTTGCACCGCGTGTGAGCTCTCGGCGATGAGCTCAGGGCCCCATCTGGACCTGCCCGAGCGTGAGCTGTCGTGGCGCTTCTCCCGCTCCTCGGGGCCCGGGGGGCAGCACGTCAACACCACCGACACCCGGGTCGAGCTCAGCTGGTCCCTGGCCGAGACCGAGGTGCTGAGCCCGGAGCAGAAGGAGCTGGTCGCCCAGCGGCTCCGAGGGCGGTTGGTGGACGGCACGCTCACCGTCAGCTCCTCCCAGTACCGCTCCCAGCACCGCAACCGGGAGGCGGCCAAGGCCCGGTTGACCGAGCTCGTCGCCCAGGCGCTGGTCCCGGAGAAGAAGCGCCGCCCCACCCGCCGGACCAGAGGCTCGGTGGAGCGGCGGCTCACGGCCAAGAAGCGGCGCGGCGACACCAAGCAGGGCCGCAGCGGCTCCTGGGAGTGAGCCGCACCAGTTGATCCTGGCGGTTGCTAGCCGAGCACCAGCAGCAGGTCCCCGCCCTGCACCTGTCGGGTCTGGTCCACCACGACGCGCGTCACCCGGCCGGCCAGCGGTGCGGTGATGGCGGCCTCCATCTTCATCGCCTCGATGGTGGCGACCGGGTCGCCGGCGGCCACCTCGTCGCCGACGGCGACCAGCACGGTGGCGGCCCCCTGGAAGGGGGCGGCCACCTGGCCGGGGGTGCTGGCGTCGGCCTTCTCGGCGGCGGTGACGTCGGACGCGACGCTGGTGTCCCGGACTGCTACCGGGCGCAGCTGCCCGTCCAGGGTCGCCATCACCGTGCGGTAGCCGCGCTCGTCCGGCTCGCCGACCGCCTGCAGGCCGAAGAGCACGCTCTTGCCCTCGGCCAGCTCCACCTCCGTCTCCTCGCCCTGCCGCAGCCCGTAGAGGTAGCTGATGGTGGGCAGCACCGAGAGGTCGCCGTAGGTCTCCCGGGCCCGCGTGAACTCGGCGACGGGGCCGGGGAAGAGCAGCTCGTTGAGCGTCTGCCGCGGACGCCGTGCCAGGCTGCCGCGCTGTTCCTCGGTGAGGCTCTCGGTGGGCTTGCGCCAGGTGCGCCCGGCCAGCGCGCGGGTGCGGAAGGGCTCGGGCCACCCACCGGGCGGGTCGCCGAGCTCGCCGTTGAGGAACCCGACCACTGAGTCGGGGATGTCGAAGCGGGCCGGGTCCTCGGCGAACTCCGCCGGGTCCGCGCCGACCGCCACCAGGTGCAGGGCGAGGTCGCCGACCACCTTGGAGGAGGGGGTCACCTTGACGATGTCGCCCAGGATCGCGTTGGCCGCGGCGTACATGTCCTCGATCTGCTCGAACTTCTCCCCGAGGCCCAGGGCGATGGCCTGCTGCCGCAGGTTCGACAGCTGCCCGCCCGGGATCTCGTGGGTGTAGACCCGCCCGGTCGGGGCGGGCAGGCCCGACTCGAAGGGGGCGTAGACGCGGCGGGTGGCTTCCCAGTAGGGCTCGAGCGCGCACGCCGCGGCCAGCGAGAGCCCGGTCTCCCGATCGGAGTGGTCGGTCGCCGCTACCAGCGCCGACAGGGACGGCTGGGAGGTGGTGCCGGCCATCGCGGCGCACGCCACGTCGACGGCGTCCACGCCCGCGTCGATGGCGGCGAGCAGCGTCCCCAGCTGACCGCCGGTGGTGTCGTGGGTGTGCAGGTGCACGGGAAGGTCGAACCGGTCCCGCAGCGCGGTCACCAGGGTCCGTGCGGCGGGGGCCCGGAGCAGTCCGGCCATGTCCTTGATCGCCAGCACGTGCGCGCCCGCCTCGACGATCCGCTCGGCGAGGCGGAGGTAGTAGTCCAGGGTGTAGAGCTGCTCGCCGGGCGAGGAGAGGTCGCCGGTGTAGCACAGCGCCACCTCGGCGACCGTGCTGCCGGTGGCCCGGACGGCCTCGATCGCGGGCCGCATCCGGTCCACGTCGTTGAGGGCGTCAAAGATCCGGAAGACGTCGATCCCGCCGGCGGCCGCCTCCTGGACGAAGGCGTCGGTGACCTCGGTCGGGTACGGCGTGTAGCCGACGGTGTTGCGGCCGCGCAGCAGCATCTGCAGGCAGATGTTGGGCACAGCCTGGCGCAGGGCGTCGAGCCGCTCCCACGGGTCCTCGCCCAGGAACCGCAGGGCTACGTCGTACGTCGCGCCGCCCCAGGCCTCCACCGACCACAGGCCGGGGGTGAGGCGGGCGACGTGGCCGGCGACCTGCACCAGGTCGCGGGTGCGGACCCGGGTGGCGAGCAGGGACTGGTGGGCGTCGCGGAAGGTGGTGTCGGTGACGGCCACCCCGGACCGGCTGCGCAGCTCGGCGGCGAAGGCCTCCGGGCCCAGGGCGAGCAGCTGCTGCCGGGTCCCGTCGGGTGCCGGCACACCCAGGTCGGTGGCCGGCAGCTTGGCGGCGGGGTCGACCTGGACCGGCGATGGCCCGAACGGCTGGTTCACCGTCACCTCGGCGAGGTGGGAGAGCAGCTTGGTGCTCGGGTCCGCGTTGCCCCGGGTGGTGAGCAGGGCGGGGTGGTCGGCGATGAAGGAGGTGGTCACGTTCCCGGCGACGAAGTCGGGGTCGGCGAGCACGGCCTGGAGGAAGGCGAGGTTGGTGGTCACGCCCCGGATCCGGAACTCCGCCAGCGCCCGCCGCGCCTTCTGCACCGCGAGCTCGTGGGTGCGGCCGCGGCAGGTGAGCTTGGCCAGCATCGAGTCGAAGTGGGCGCTCACCTCGGCGCCGGTGTAGGTGGTGCCGCCGTCGAGCCGGACCCCGGCGCCGCCGGGGGAGCGGTAGGTGGTGATCATCCCGGTGTCGGGACGGAAGTCGTTGGCGGGGTCCTCGGTGGTGATGCGGCACTGGAGCGCGGCGCCGCGCAGCGTCAGCGTCTCCTGGCTCAGCCCGAGGTCGGCGAGGCTCTCGCCCGCGGCGATGCGCATCTGGGACTGCACGAGGTCGACGTCGGTGACCTCCTCGGTGACGGTGTGCTCGACCTGGATGCGGGGGTTCATCTCGATGAAGACGTAGTTGCCGGCGCGGTCGAGGAGGAACTCCACGGTGCCGGCGTTGCGGTAGCCGATCGAGCGGGCGAACCGCACGGCATCGGCACACATCCGCTCGCGCAGCGCCGGGTCCAGGTGCGGGGCGGGCGCGATCTCCACCACCTTCTGGTGACGCCGCTGCACCGAGCAGTCCCGCTCGAACAGGTGCATGACCTCGCCCCGGGCGTCCGCGAGGATCTGGACCTCGATGTGCCGCGGGTCCACCACGGCCTGCTCGATGAAGACGGTCCCGTCCCCGAAGGCGCCCTCGGCCTCGCGCATGCAGACCGCGATGGCAGCAGGCAGGTCCTCGGGTCGGTCGACCCGGCGCATGCCGCGCCCGCCGCCGCCGGCCACGGCCTTGACGAAGAGCGGGTAGGTCAGGTGGGCGGCGCTCTCCACCAGGGTCGTCACGTCCTTCGAGGGCGGCACGCTGGCCAGCGTCGGGACGCCGGCGGCGCGGGCCGCGGCGATGGCGCGCGACTTGTCGCCGGTCAGGGTCAGCACGTCGGCCCCGGGCCCGATGAAGGTGATCCCGGCGTCGGCGCACGCCTCGGCCAGCGCCGGGTTCTCCGAGAGGAAGCCGTAGCCGGGGTAGACCGCGTCGGCGCCCGAGCGCAGGGCCACCTCGACGATGGCGCGCGGGTCGAGGTAGGCGCGGACCGGGTGGCCGCGCTCGCCGATCTCGTAGGCCTCGTCCGCCCGCAGCCGGTGCTCGGAGCCGCGGTCCTCGTACGGGAAGACGGCCACGGTCCGGGCGCCGACCTCGTAGGCGGCACGGAACGCCCGGATGGCGATCTCGCCCCGGTTGGCCACCAGCACCTTCGAGAACATGGACAAACGGTAGTCGCGCCGGGCTCGTGATGGGTCTGTGAGCCCGACGCGTGGGAACTACAGATCGGTAGTTCCCGGGATCCGGTTGTGGCGTCCGTGGCGGTGTGTTTACCTCGATAGTCACGCCAGCCTCAGGCGACCCACCTTCCTCGGAGAGAACACCCATGCTGCTGCGCCCGCACCGGGCCCGAACCGCCTCCCGGCTACCGACCGTCCTGGCGGTCGTGGCCCTGCTGCTCCCCCTGGGAGCCCAAGCCGAGGCGGCCCCGTCCGCCGTACCCTCGGCCCGCTGGGACGTGCCCGGGGTGGCGACGGTGAGGATCCACGGCCACGGCTACGGCCACGGTCACGGGATGTCGCAGTACGGCGCCGAGGGGGCCGCCCGGGCCGGGCTCAGCTACGCCCAGATCGCGGAGTTCTACTACGCCGGGACCCAGTGGGGCACCGCTGAGGGAACGGTCGCGGTGAACCTGACCGGCGACACCACCGACGACGTGGTGGTCCAGGCACGCCCCACCCTGATGGTCCGCAGCCTGGGCAGCGGCCGGCGCTGGACCCTGCCCGCCAAGAGCGCCACCCAGTGGCGCCTGGTGGCGCGCGGCGCGGGACGCACGGCCGTGCAGTGGCGCACCCGCGGCGGCTGGAAGCAGTGGCGGGTGGTCCGGGGCGACGCCGAGTTCTCCGCCCGAGGTCCGGTCACGCTGGTGACCCCCGCCAAGAGCGTGACCTACCGGGGCAAGCTGCGGTCAGCCTCGCCCGGCGCGGGCAGCACCACCCGTGACACCGTCAACGTGCTCAGCCTGGAGAACTACCTCAAGGGCGTCGTGCCCCTGGAGATCCCGGCGTCCTGGAGCCCGGAGGCGGTGCGCGCCCAGGCGGTCGCCGCCCGGACCTACGCGGCGTACGAGCGGGCGCACCCGCTGGCGGGCCACTTCCAGATCTGCGACACCACCTCGTGCCAGGTGTACGGCGGCTACTCCGCCGAGCATCCCCTCTCCAACGCCGCGGTGGCGGCTACTGCCGGGCAGGTGCTGACCGTCGACGGCGCACCCGCCTTCACCCAGTTCGCCTCCAGCAACGGAGGGTGGAGCTCGGCGGGCTCGGTGCCCTATCTGGCCGCGCGCCCGGACCCGTACGACGGGTGGGCCGGCAACCCCGTGCACCAGTGGCAGACCGACGTCCCGGCCGACCGGATCGAGAGCGCCTGGCCTCGGATCGGGGACCTCACCACCCTGGTGGTGGAGGCCCGCGACGGCAACGGCGACTGGGGTGGCCGGGTCTCCAAGATGACCTTCGTCGGCAGCCAGGGCCAGGTCACCGTCTCGGGGGACCAGGTGCGATCGGCTCTGGGGCTGCGCTCCACCTGGTTCACGTTCGAGGTCGCCCCGGCGGCCGGCGCCCGGTCCCGGTAGCCCTCCTCGTAGCACCGCAGCTGCGCATGTGCGCCCGAGGGAGAGGGCGCGTCCAGGAGACGACGAACGGCGCGGACCCGAGGGGCCGCGCCGTTCGTGTGCAGAGGTGCTGGGTGACTAGTCCTTCAGCTCGCAGATGACAGCGCCGTTGGTCACCGTGGCGCCGACCTCGGCCGCCAGGCCGGTGACCGTGCCGGCCTTGTGAGCCTTGATGGGCTGCTCCATCTTCATCGCCTCGATGACGACCACGACGTCGCCCTCGGCGAGCTCCTGGCCCTCCTCGACGGCGACCTTGACCACGGTGCCCTGCATGGGGCTGGTGACCGAGTCGCCGGACGCGGCGGCGCCCGCCTTCTTGCCGGCGGCGCGCTTGGGCTTCTTGGCGCCGGCGCTCCCGGAGGCGGCCAGGCCACCGAGCCCGGCGGGCAGGACGACCTCGAGACGACGGCCGCCGACCTCGACGGTCACCTTCTGGCGCTCGCCGGCCTCTTCGGGCTCGGCCGAGTCACCGGCGTACGGGGCGATCTGGTTGTCGAAGTCGGTCTCGATCCAGGTCGTGTAGACCTCGAAGGAGCCTTCGCCGGACGGGGTGGACGCTCCGACGTACGCCGGGTCGGAGACCACGGCGGCGTGGAACGGGATGACCGTGGGCATGCCGTCGACCTGGAACTCCGACAGTGCCCGGCGCGAGCGCTCGAGCGCCTGGGTGCGGTCCCGGCCGCTCACGATCAGCTTGGCGATGAGCGAGTCGAACGCGCCCGGAATGGTCTCGCCCTTCTCATAGCCACCGTCCAGGCGGATGCCCGGGCCGCTCGGGGGCGACCACTCGGTCAACGTGCCCGGCGCGGGCATGAAGTTGCGGCCGCCGTCCTCGGCGTTGATCCGGAACTCGATGGAGTGCCCACGCACCTCCGGGTCGCCGTAACCGAGCTCCTCGCCCGCGGCGATGCGGAACATCTCGCGGACCAGGTCGATCCCGGTGACCTCCTCGGAGACGCAGTGCTCCACCTGGAGACGGGTGTTGACCTCGAGGAACGAGATGGTGCCGTCGGCGGCCACCAGGAACTCGCAGGTCCCGGCGCCGACGTAGCCGGCCTCCTTGAGGATGGCCTTGGAGGACTCGTAGAGGCGGCTGACCTGGTCCTCGGTGAGGAACGGCGCGGGCGCCTCCTCGACGAGCTTCTGGTGCCGGCGCTGCAGCGAGCAGTCGCGGGTGGAGACCACCACGACGTTGCCGTGGGAGTCGGCCAGGCACTGGGTCTCGACGTGGCGAGGCCGGTCCAGGAACTTCTCCACCAGGCACTCGCCCCGACCGAAGGCACCCACGGCCTCACGGACCGCGGACTCGAACAGCTCGGGGATCTCCTCGAGGGTGCGGGCCACCTTGAGGCCGCGGCCGCCGCCACCGAAGACGGCCTTGATGGCCACCGGCAGGCCGTTGGCCTTGGCGAAGGCGACGATCTCGTCGGCGTCCTTGACCGGGTCCTTGGTGCCGGGGGCAAGCGGCGCGTTCGCCTTCTCGGCGATGTGCTTGGCCTTGGCCTTGTCGCCGAGGCTCTCGATGGCCGAGGGCGGGGGACCGATCCAGATCAGGCCGGCGTCGATGACAGCCTGGGCGAACTGGGCGTTCTCGGCGAGGAAGCCGTAGCCGGGGTGGACCGAGTCGGCCCCGGACTTCTTGGCGACCGCGATGATCTTCTCGATGTCGAGGTAGGACTCCGCCGGGGTGGCGCCGCCGAGGGAGTGGGCCTCGTCGGCCAGCCGGACGAAGAGCGCCTCGCGGTCGGGGTCGGCGTACACCGCGACGCTGCCGATGCCGGCGTCCTTGCAGGCACGGATCACGCGGACAGCGATCTCGCCACGATTGGCGATGAGGACCTTCTGCAAGCTCACTCGGACTCCTGGGACCTTGGGGGTACGTCGAACCGCAGCAGGCTACCTCGCGGCGGACCGGACGGCCGCCGCGGTCCCGGTGGCGGACAGCTGGGGGAGGAAAAACGACTCAGTGGTTAGCGATCATTAACCACAGATGGCTACCATGACCTCATGACTTTCGAGCTGTCCCGTGAGCACGAGGAGTTCCGCCGTAGCGTCCGCGACTTCGCCGACGCCGAGATCGCGCCGTACGCCGCGCAGTGGGACCGCGACCACCACTTCCCCACCGACGTGGTCCAGAGGATGGGACAGCTGGGACTGATGGGCCTGACCGCGCCCGAGGAGTTCGGCGGCGCCGGCCTGGCCGGCGAGGACGGCGGCTTCACCAGCCTCTGCCTGGCCATCGAGGAGATCGGCCGCGTCGACCAGTCGATGGGCATCACCCTGGAGGCCGCGGTCGGCCTGGGCATCAACCCGATCCTGACCTTCGGCACCGAGGAGCAGAAGCGGCAGTGGCTGCCCGACCTGGTGGCGGGCCGGAGCCTGGCCGGCTTCGGCCTCACCGAGCCCGGCGCCGGCTCGGACGCCGGCGCCACCCGGACCCGCGCCGAGCTCGTGGACGGCGAGTGGGTGGTCAACGGGGCCAAGCAGTTCATCACCAACTCCGGGTCCGCGATCACCAGCCTGGTCACCGTCACCGCGCGGACCGGCGACCGGCCGGACGGACGCCCGGAGATCTCGACCATCATGCTGCCCAGCGGCACCCCCGGCTTCACCGCCGAGAAGGCCTACGACAAGCTCGGCTGGCACGCCTCCGACACCCACCCGCTCTCGTTCACCGACGCCCGCGTCCCGGCGGACCACCTGCTCGGGGAGCGCGGCCGCGGCTACGCCCAGTTCCTCGCCACCCTCGACGACGGCCGGGTCGCCATCGCCGCCCTCGCAGTCGGCTGCATCCAGGCCTGCCTGGACCTGAGCCTGGCCTACGCCGGCGAGCGCCAGACCTTCGGCGGACCCATCGGCCGCAAGCAGGGCGTGGCCTTCCAGGTGGCCGACCTGCAGGTGATGCTCGACGCCTCCCGGATGCTCACCTACCGGGCCGCCGCCATGAAGGACGCGATGGAGGCGGGCCACTCGGTCACCACCGCGGCGTTCAAGCAGGCCGCCGCCGTCGCGAAGCTCTACGCCACCGAGTCCGCGGTCTCGGCCACCCGGATCGCCACCCAAGTCTTCGGCGGCTACGGCTTCATGGAGGAGTACCCGGTCGCCCGTCTGTACCGCGACGCCAAGGTGCTCGAGATCGGCGAGGGCACCTCCGAGGTGCAGCGGATGCTCATCGCCCGGGGCCTCGGGCTGCCCGTGGAGTGAGCCACCCGCGCCGCGGTGCGACTGGATCCTCGACAGCGCCCGCAGGGAGGGGCACAGTGGGTCCGTGCCCCTCGTGCGGGAAGGTCGTCTCCCCAGGCTGCTAGTCCGCGCCGGGACGCTGGTGCTGGTCCTTCCGCTGTTGGCCTGCGGTGTCACCCGCGGCGAGGAGTCCCGCGACATGCTGATGGTCATCCCCAACAGCCCGGGGGGCGGCTACGACCGCACCGGCCGGGCGGCGGTGCGGATCATGGAGGAGGCCGACATCACCGGCGGCTCCTTCACCGTCGACAACGTCATCGGCGCGGGTGGTGCCGCTGCGATGACTTCGCTGATCGGCAAGGCGGGCGACGAGCACACGATGATGACCGTCGGGCTCGGGGTGGTTGGCTCGACGTACTCCTTCGCAACCGACTACCAGCTCCAGGACGCGACGGCACTGGCTCAGCTGATGAGCGAGCCCGAGGCCGTCCTGGTGCCCGCCGACTCGCCGTTCCAGACGCTCGAGCAGTTCATCGACGCCTGGGTCGCGGACCCCGGGGCGCTCGCCATCGGCGGCGGCTCCTCGCCCGGAGGCCCGGACCACCTGTTCCCGATGCAGCTGGCGGACGCGGTCGGCATCGACCCGGCGGAGGTCAACTACGTCCCCTACGACGGCGGATCGCCGCTGGGCAGCGCGCTGGTGGGAGCCAAGATCGACGTCGGCTTCTCCGGCCCCGCCGAGTTCGAGGGCCAGATCCGAGACGGGGAGCTGCGAATGCTGGCCGTCTCCGGGGAGGAGCGTTCGCCACAGGAGATCTTCTCCGAGGTGCCGACGCTGACCGAGTCCGGGGTGGACTTGGTCTTCCTCAACTGGCGCGGGGTGCTGGCGCCGCCGGACATCAGTGCGGCGCGTCGCGACGAGCTGATCGGCTACCTGGAGACCATGCACGACTCGCCGCAGTGGCGCGAGCAGCTGGAGGTCAACGGCTGGACCGACGACTTCAAGACCGGCGAGGAGTTCGCGGCCTTCATCGTCGAGCAGGACGACCGGGTATCGGGAACCCTGGAAGACCTGGGGCTGATCTGATGGCCGAGCGCGAGGAGGGCGCCATCCCCGCCCATCCCCGCGTCGACCGCGGGCAGTACGTCTTCGCAGCTGTGCTCGCCGCGGTCGGGGTCTACACGCTCGTCGACGCGCGCGGCCTCAACGTCGGCTACGCCGACCCGGTGGGACCCCGGGCCTTCCCCTACATCATCGGCGGCGCCATGGTGCTGCTGGCCGTCCTGCTGGCCGTGGCCACCTCGCGCGGAGATGTCGCGGAGGGCGAGGCGGGGGAGGACGTGGACCTCACCACGCCCCCCGACTGGCTCACCGTGGGGAAGCTGGCAGGCGTGATGACCCTCAACATGCTCCTGGTGAACCTCCTCGGCTGGGCGATCACCGGGGCCCTGCTCTTCGTCGGCTGCGCCTGGGCCCTGGGATCACGCACGCTGCTGCGCGACGTGCTGGTCGGCGTCGTGCTCTCCGTCGGCAGCTGGTACGCCTTCTACGTGGGCCTCGGCGTGCCGATCCCGCCCGGCATCCTCGACGGGATCCTGTGATGGAGACCCTCGACCTCCTCCTGGGCGGTCTGGGTAACGCGTTCACCCCTACGAACCTGCTCTACGCCGCCGTCGGGGTGCTGCTGGGCACGTTCGTGGGGGTGCTGCCCGGCATCGGGCCGGCCATGGCGGTGGCCCTGCTGCTGCCCATCACCTACGGGCTGGACGTCACTCAGTCGTTCATCCTGTTCGCGGGGATCTACTACGGCGGCATGTACGGCGGCTCGACGACCTCCATCCTGCTCAACACGCCGGGGGAGTCGGCCTCGGTGATGACGGCCATCGAGGGCAACAAGATGGCCAGGAATGGCCGCGCCGCCCAGGCGCTCGCGACCGCGGCCATCGGCTCCTTCGTGGCGGGCACCATCGGCACGCTGCTCGTCGCCTTCTTCACCCCGGCGCTGGCCGAGGTCGCCGTCGACATCGGCGCCCCGTCGTTCTTCGCCATCATGTTGTTCTCGCTGATGCTGGTCACCGCCGTGCTCGGTTCCTCCAAGCTGCGAGGCTTCATCGGGCTGGCGATCGGGCTCACGATCGGTCTGGTCGGACTCGACCTCTCCACCGGTCAGGCCCGGCTCACCGGGGGTGTCCTGGCCCTGGCCGACGGCGTAGACATCGTGGTGGTGGCCGTCGGCATCTTCGCCGTCGGTGAGGCGCTGTGGATCGCGGCGCACCTGCGCCGCAAGCCGATCGAGGTGATCCCGGTGGGACGGCCGTTCATGGACCGCGAGGACTGGGGCCGGTCCTGGAAGCCGTGGCTTCGAGGCACCGCCCTCGGATTCCCGTTCGGGGCGCTCCCCGCCGGTGGTGCCGAGACCCCCACGTTCCTGTCCTACGTGCTGGAGCGCCGGCTCTCGCGCAAGTCCGAGGAGTTCGGCCACGGCGCCATCGAGGGAGTGGCCGGCCCGGAGGCCGCCAACAACGCCAGTGCCGCGGGTATGTTCGTGCCTCTGCTGGCTCTCGGCCTGCCCGTGACAGCGACCGCCGCGGTGCTGCTGGCCGCGATGCGGGTCTACGGCATCGTGCCCGGGCCGACCCTGATGACCGACCAGCCGGACCTGGTGTGGACGTTGCTGGCCAGCCTGCTGATCGGCAACACGCTGCTGCTGGTGATCAACCTCCCCCTCGCCCCGCTGTGGGCCCGGCTGCTGAGGATCCCGCGGCCCCAGCTCTACGCCGGCATCCTCTTCTTCGCCTCCCTGGGTGCCTACGCGGTCAACCAGAGCGCCTTCGACATCGCGCTGCTGCTGGTCTTCGGCTGCGTGGGCTTCGCGGTGAGGCGGTTCGGCATCCCGATCCTGCCGCTGATCCTCGGTGTCATCATCGGTCCTTTGATGGAGGCCAAGATGCGCGAGGCGCTGGACCTCTCCGACGGTGCGGTGAGCGGCCTGTTCAACGAGTGGCTGGCGGTGACGGTCTACGCCCTGATGGTGCTCGTGCTGGTGGTGCCCCCCGTGCTGAGCCGGATCCGCGGCAGGTCGATGGTGTCCGAGGAGCTCGACGAGCGAACGCACACCCACGGTTGAGTGAAGGGGTCGGGCATGAGTGTGGTGGTGGGCTATATCCCCAACCAGTACGGCGAGGCGGCTCTGGAGGCGGCGCTGCTCGAGGCGCAGCGTCGTGGCACCTCCCTGGTGGTGGTCAACGCGACCCGGGGCGACTCGCTGGTGGACGAGCGCTACCTGGGGGAGGAGGGCAGGCGCGGTCTGGAGGAGCGGCTCTCGGCCACCCCCGTGGACGTGGAGCTGCGGCAGGCGATGGGCCCGGACGTCGCCGACGAGCTGCTGTCGGTGGTTCGCGAGGTCGGGGCCGAGGCGCTGGTGATCGGGATCCGGCACCGCAGCCAGGTGGGCAAGATGCTGATGGGCAGCGTCGCCACCCGGCTGTTGATGGAGGCTCCCTGCCCGGTGGTCGCGGTCAAGCCGTGACGAGGTGACCACGAGGCATCGCCCCGGCTGCAAGGATGTCGGCGTACTCCGTCTACATTGTGCCCATGCGTCCGATCGGCGGCCGGTTCGCTGTCGAGGTGAGCAAGTTCTTGCTCGTCGGGGCGCTGGCCACACTTGTAGCCCTGGTGCTCTTCAACGGCCTCGTGCACGGCTTCACCAAGGGCGGCACCCCGCCGCTGAACAACCAGCCGGAGCTGGCCTACGTGCTGGCCAACCTGGCCGGGATGGTCATCAGCTTCCGGGGCACCCGCGACTGGGCCTTCCGCACCCGCGACGTGCGGCACAACGACGGTGGCAGGACCGCCTTCCTGCTGATCAACCTGGGCACGATGCTGATCCCGCTGGGGTTCCTGGCGTTCAGTCGCAACGTGCTCGGCCTGGACGACCCGGTCTCGGACAACATCGCCGCCAACGTCCTGGGCCTGGCGGTCGCCACCGCGACCAGGTTCGCGCTCTTCCGTCAGTACGTCTTCCCCAGGACCGTGAAGACCAGGCGCTGAGCCCCACGGGCCGGGCGTCTGACGGCTGGTCTCAGCGAGGGGCCCACAGGCTCGGCCAGCTGTGGCCGAGGGTGCCCACGAGCTCGCGCAGCAGCGGCAGGCTGACGCCGACCACGTTGTGGTGGTCGCCCTCGATGCCGGTGACGAAGGCGCCGCCGAGCCCGTCCACGGTGAACGCGCCCGCGACCACCAGCGGTTCGCCGGTCGCGACGTAGGCGGCGATCTCGTCGTCCGTGACGTCCGCGAAGTGCACCACGGTGCTCGCGGTCGCGGCGGCGGAGCGACCGGTGGCGGTGTCGGTGAGGCAGTGCCCGGTCACCAGCACCCCGCTGCGCCCCCGCATCCGCTGCCAGCGGCGCGTGGCCTCCTGTGGGGTGCCGGGCTTGCCCAGGGCTTCCCCGTCCAGCTCCAGGACCGAGTCGCAGCCGAGCACCAGAGCCCCGGGGGGCAGGTCGGCACGGCTAGCCACGGCCGCGCACTTGAGCTCGGCCAGGCGCTGAGCCAG
Source organism: Nocardioides sp. 616 (assembly GCF_002930065.1). Lineage (NCBI taxonomy): Bacteria > Bacillati > Actinomycetota > Actinomycetes > Propionibacteriales > Nocardioidaceae > Nocardioides > Nocardioides sp. 616. The sequence goes on from NZ_POAG01000012.1 coordinate 246,725, forward strand.
GTCGGTCGGGGACAGGCCCACCAGCTGGTCCTCGTCGACGCCGGAGACGATGACGCTCGGCTCGATCCCGGCGCTGCGCAGGGTCGCGAGCCGTGCCGGGGACGCCGAGGCGAGCACCAGCGGCGTGCTCGCCCCGGCGGGGGACGGCTGTGAGGTCATCGAGGCAGGCTGCTGGCGCGCCAGCCGCCCGGACCGTGCGGGGACGAACGACGGACCTGGCGGTGCGGCGCCGACCACTCGGGGGTGCGCCGGGCAGCCGTGGCCTCCACGCCGCCCAGGCTGGCGAAGACCGCCACCAGGGCGGCGATCTCCTCCGGCGTCGCATCGGGGTTGACCACCCGGAGCAGCGGGGTCTTCGGCTGCTCCGAGGTGGTCTCCTGCTCACTCACAGCGGGATGTTCCCGTGCTTCTTGGCCGGCAGCGACTCGCGCTTGGAGCGCAGCAGGCGCAGCGCCCGGACGATCTCGGCGCGGGTCTCGTGCGGCGGGATGACGGCGTCGACGTAGCCGCGCTCGGCTGCCTGGTACGGGTTGGCCAGCGCCTCCTCGTACTCCTCGATCAGCTCGGCGCGACGGGCGTCGGCGTCCTCGGCGACCGCGAGCTCCTTGCGGTAGAGGATGTTGACCGCGCCCTGGGCTCCCACCACCGCGACCTGGGCGGTGGGCCAGGCCAGGTTGATGTCGGCACCGAGGTGCTTGGACCCCATCACCACGTAGGCGCCGCCGTACGCCTTGCGGGTGATGATCGTGACCAGCGGGACGGTCGCCTCTGCGTAGGCGTAGATCAGCTTCGCGCCGCGGCGGATGATGCCGTTGTACTCCTGGTCGGTGCCCGGCAGGAAGCCGGGGACGTCGACGAAGGTGACCACGGGGATGTTGAACGCGTCGCAGGTGCGCACGAAGCGGGCGGCCTTCTCCGAGGCGTCGATGTTGAGCGTGCCCGCGAACTGCATCGGCTGGTTGGCCACCACGCCGACGGGGCGTCCCTCGACCCGGCCGAAGCCGACGATGATGTTGGGCGCGAAGAGGGGCTGGACCTCGAGGAACTCCTCGTCGTCCAGGACCGCCGAGATCACGTCGTGCATGTCGTAGGGCTGGTTGGGGGAGTCCGGCACCAGGGTGTCCAGGGTGCGGTCCAGGTCGCTGATCTCCAGGTCCGCCGCCTCGTCGTACGACGGCGCCTCGTCGAGGTTGTTCTGCGGCAGGTAGCTCAGCAGCGCCTTGGTGTACTCGATGGCGTCCTCCTCGTCGGAGGCCATGTAGTGGGAGTTGCCCGAGATGGTGTTGTGCGTGCGCGCGCCGCCGATCTCCTCCATCGTGACGTCCTCGCCGGTGACGGTCTTGATCACGTCGGGGCCGGTGATGAACATGGCGGAGGTCTTGTCGACCATGATCGTGAAGTCGGTGACGGCCGGGGAGTACACGTGACCGCCGGCGCAGTTGCCCATGATCAGCGAGATCTGCGGGATGACGCCCGAGGCGTGCACGTTGCGCTTGAAGATCTCGCCGTACAGGCCGAGGGAGACGACGCCCTCCTGGATGCGGGCGCCGGCGCCCTCGTTGATGCCCACGATGGGGCTGCCGGTCTTGACGGCGAGGTCCATGATCTTGGTGATCTTCTCGCCGTAGACCTGGCCGAGGGAGCCGCCGAAGACGGTGAAGTCCTGGGAGAACACGCAGACCTGGCGGCCGTTCACGGTGCCGTAGCCCGTGATCACGCCATCGCCGTAGGGACGGTTCTTCTGCATGCCGAAGTTGGTCGAGCGGTGCCGCACCAGCTCGTCGAGCTCGACGAAGGAACCCTCGTCGAACAGCATCTCGATCCGCTCGCGGGCGGTCTGGCGACCCTTCGCGTGCTGCTTCTCGATGGCCTTGCTGCTGGAGACGTGGATGGCCTCGTCGAGTCGGCGCTCGAGGTCAGCGAGCTTGCCCGCCGTGGTGTGGATGTCGATCTCGGGCTGTTCGGAAGTCTCGGCGCTCACCGCTACATCTCCTCGGGCTCTGCTGGTGGGGGTGTGCTCTGGCTCGAGCGTGGGCCAATCTAGTCCCCATGTCCGACCTTCCAGCACCGCGCCCAGCACTCGATCCCGTTCGGCTCGCCGGTCTTCCGGCTCCGCTGCGCGTCGAGGTGCTCCCAGCCACCCCGTCCACCAACGCCGTCGTCGCGGCCCGAGCCCGCGAGGGAGAGCCCGCCGGTCTGGTCGTCGTCACCGAGCACCAGACCGCGGGCCGTGGGCGCCTGGACCGGGTCTGGGAGACCCCGCCCCGGGTGGCGCTCACCTTCTCGGTGCTGCTGCGACCACAGGTGGAGCCCGCCGACTGGACCTGGCTGCCGCTGCTGGCCGGGTACGCCGTGCACGCCGGGCTGGCCGACCGGCTCCCCGAGGTGGCGCTGAAGTGGCCCAACGACGTACTGGTGGAGGACCGCAAGATCGCCGGCATCCTGGTCGAGCGGGTGGAGACGCCCGACGGGCCGGCGGCCGTCGTGGGCGTGGGCCTGAACGTCAACCAGGACCTGGCCGACCTGCCCTCTGCGAACGCCACCTCGCTGCGCCTGGAGCTGGGGGAGACCTTCGACCGGACCGACCTGCTGGTGCAGGTGCTCGGCTCCCTGCGCGCGCTCGAGCCCCTGCTGCTGCACACCGACCAGCTGCGTACGGCCTACTGCGACGTCTGCTCCACCCTGGGCCGGGAGGTCGACGTCCACCTGCCCGGCGGCGAGGTCACTCGGGGTGAGGCGCTGGACCTGGACGCCCACGGAGCCCTGGTGGTGAGCACCGGCACCGGTGCGCTCACCGTCAACGCGGGTGACGTCATTCACGTACGCCCGACGACTGAGATGGAATGATCGCCGGATGGCCATCCCAAGCAAGCTCCTCAACGAGGGCGAGCACGTCGTCGTCTCCACCCGAACCCACCCGAAGGCGCTGATCGGCCCCTTCCTGGTCCTGGTGGTCGTGGTCGCGGCCGTCGTGCTGCTGGGGAACTGGCTGGACGAGGTGGTCCAGGACGACGTCGCCACCGTGCTCGGGGTCGTCGGCGGCATCCTCGCGTCGCTCCTGGTCGCCTGGTTCACGCTCCTGCCGCTGCTGCGCTGGCTCACCACGACGTACACCTTCACCAACCGGCGCTTCATCGCACGCTCGGGGATCATCGCCAAGGAGGGACGCACCATCCCGCTCAACCGGATCAGCGGCGTCGACTTCGAGATCGGCGTGGTCGACCGGCTCTTCGGCTGCGGGACCCTGATCGTCACCGACGCCAGCGCCGACGGTCGGGTGCGCGTCAACGACATCCCCCGGGTCGAGCAGGTCCAGCTGAAGGTGGCCGAGGAGCTGCACCAGGGCTCGGTACGGTCGGACGATGGCGCCTGACCCGCCGCGGCCGAGCCGCGAGGAGCTCGAGCAGTCGATCCTGGGGGAGAGCCCGGGCTACACGGCGCTGGAGGTCGCGGCCAGTGCCGGCATGTCGATCGACGAGGTACGTCGGCTGTGGCGCGCCCTGGGGTTCCCCGAGATGGCCGGTGAGGCGTTCTTCACCGCCGCCGACATCGAGGCGGTCGCCCACGTCTCCACCCTGGTCGAGCGGGGCAACCTCGACTTCGACATGGCGGTCACCCTGACCCGGGCGCTGGGGCAGACCATGTCCCGGCTGGCCGACTGGGAGGTCGCGACCCTGGTGGGACGGGTCGAGGAGATGGAGAAGAGCGAGGACGCCACCGGCAGCCGGATGGGCTCCGCGCTGCGCCTGGTCGACGAGGTCAACCCGGCGTTCGAGGAGCTGCTGCTCTACGCGTGGCGTCGGCACCTGGCCGCGGCGGCCTCCCGGATGGAGGCACTCGGCGCCAACGAGGACGACCTGCACACCACACACGTGACCGTCGGGTTCGCCGACATCGTGCACTTCACCGCCCTTTCCAACAAGATCGACGAGGGACGCATCGGTGACCTGGTGGAGGTCTTCGAGGCGCGCTGCCACGACGTGGTCTCCACCGCAGGAGGCCGGGCGATCAAGTCCATCGGCGACTCGATCCTGTTCGTGACCGACACCGCCGAGCGCGCCGTGGAGATCTCCGAGGGCATCATCCGGGTGATCGGCCGCGACCCGCGGATGCCGGACGTGCGTCTGGGTCTGGCGTCCGGGTCGGTGGTGACCCGGATGGGTGACGTCTTCGGGCCCCCGGTCAACATGGCGGCGCGCCTGACTGCGGTGGCCCGGCGCAACCGGATCATCGTCGACGCGGCGACCGCCGCACTGCTCCCCGAGGGCGAGTTCGTCACCCGGAGGCTGCCGGCGCGCCCGGTCCGCGGATTCGGCCTGGTCGAGCCGGTCGCGGTCAGCCGCCGCTGAGCCGTCCACCGGCTCCGGAACCAGGGAACCGGCGACGTCGTCCGGGCACAGGTGGTCTGGACCACGACCCCCCAGCTGAGCCGTTCGGCGGCGGGATCGCCGCATCCTCCTTAACGTCTGGGGGTGATCGCGGTCCAGGACGTGCTCGTTGACCCTGTCGCGCGTCGCGTGTGGCGCGCCGGTGAGGAGATCGTGCTCTCGCGCATGGAGTTCGACCTCATGCACGCGCTGATCTCGCGTGCCGGTGAGATCGTCAGCCGGGACGAGTTGATGCGACAGGTCTGGGGCGCCACCTTCTACACCTCCTCCAAGACCATCGACGTCCACCTCGGCTGGGTGCGTCGCAAGCTGGGGGACGACAGTCGCGACCCCACCCTGATCCGCACGGTCCGGGGCCGCGGTCTGCGGTTCGAGCCGGGCGCAGAGGGGTCTGCCGCCAGCCACGGCTGACCGGCTGGCTAGGGTCTGTTCCGTGCCCGCGCCGCTCGCTCCCGTCCTGGCCGTCATCGGTGGTGGCCAGCTCGCCCGCATGATGGCCCAGCCCGCCATCGCCCTGGGTCTGCCGCTGCGGCTGCTCGCCGAGGCCGAGGGAGTCTCCGCGGCCCAGGTCATCGTGGACCAGCAGGTCGGGGACCACCGTGACCTCGCCACCCTCCGCTCCGTCACCCAGGGCTGCTCCGTGGTCACCTTCGACCACGAGCACGTGCCCACCGAGCACCTGCACGCGCTGGCTGAGGGCGGCCTGGCGGTGCGCCCCGGGCCCGAGGCCCTGGTGCACGCCCAGGACAAGGCGGTGATGCGCCGCCGGCTCGACGAGCTGGGAGTGCCCTCCCCGCGCCACGCGGTGGTGGAGTCGGTGGCCGACGCGGCGGCGTTCGGCTTCCCGTGCGTGCTCAAGACCACCCGCGGCGGCTACGACGGCAAGGGCGTGTGGGTGGTGCGTGACGCCGCCGGGGCCCGTGAGGCCTTCGAGGCAGCGAGCGCCGCGGGCGTCCAGGTGCTGGCCGAGGAGCTGGTGGACTTCCGCCGAGAGCTCTCGGCGCTGGTGGCACGCTCGCCCAGCGGACAGGCCGCCGCCTACCCGGTGGTCGCCTCCACCCAGGTCGACGGGGTGTGCAGCGAGGTCGTGGCCCCGGCGCCGGACCTGGACCCCGAGCTGGCGGGCCAGGCCCAGCGGATCGCCCTGAGCATCGCGGGGGCGCTGGACGTGACCGGCATCCTGGCGGTGGAGCTGTTCGAGACCCACGACGGCCGGGTGCTGGTCAACGAGCTGGCGATGAGGCCGCACAACACCGGGCACTGGACCCAGGACGGCGCGGTCACCTCGCAGTTCGAGAACCACCTGCGGGCGGTGATGGACCTGCCGCTGGGTTCCCCCTCCCCGCGTGCCAGGTGGACGGTGATGGTCAACGTCCTGGGCGGGCCGCACGACGCCGGCCGGCTCTACGACGGGCTACCGCACGTGATGGCCCGCGACCCTCACCTGCGGGTGCACTTCTACGGCAAGGAATGGCGCCCCGGACGCAAGGTCGGGCACGTCAACGCATACGGCGACGACCTCACCGACTGCCTGGAGCGGGCCCGCCATGCCGCTGCCTGGCTCCGTGGGGACCTGGGTGACGAGAGTGAGTGAGGCAAGCATGAGCGCGGACGTGGGCATCGTGATGGGGTCGGACTCCGACTGGCCGGTGATGCAGGCCGCCGCCGAGGTCCTAGAGGAGCTCGGGGTCTCGTTCGAGGCCGACGTGGTCTCCGCGCACCGGATGCCGCAGGAGATGCTCGACTACGGCCGCGACGCCGCGGGACGCGGCACCAAGGTCCTCATCGCCGGCGCCGGTGGTGCAGCGGCGCTGCCGGGGATGATCGCCTCGGTCACCCCGCTGCCCGTGATCGGCGTGCCGGTGCCGCTGAAGTACCTCGACGGCATGGACTCGCTGCTCTCGATCGTGCAGATGCCGGCCGGCATCCCGGTCGCCACGGTGGCTATCGGCAACGCCCGGAACGCCGGCATCCTGGCCGCCCGGATCCTCGGCGTCTCCGACCCCGCGCTGCAGCAGCGCCTGGTGGAGTTCCAGGCCGCGCTGGCCGAGAGCGCCCACGCCAAGGGCCAGGCGGTCCGGGACGCGGCGACCCGCCGTCCGCGGATCGGATTCTAGGCACACGTCCCCACCCTGGGTACCGTCTTGCAGGTGAAGCCGTCCGGAGCTGCGCGGGACCGCCTCGGGGAAAGCCGCCTCGTCGGGGTCGACGTGGCCCGCTGCCTCGCCCTGCTGGGGATGGTGGCCACCCACGTCCTGGTGACCCGCGAGGCCGACGGGCAGCTCTCCCTCGCCCACGCGCTGGCGGGCGGCCGGGCATCGGCCCTGTTCGCGGTCCTGGCGGGAGTGAGCATCGCGCTGCTGACCGGAGCCGGCACCCCGGTGCGGGGTCGCGAGCGGGCGGCTCGGTCGGCCGGACTGGTGGCCAGGGCGCTGCTGGTGGGCCTGCTCGGCTTGATGCTCGCCGCCCTGGACAGCGGACTGGCGATCATCCTCACCTACTACGCCGTGCTGTTCGTGCTGGCGTTGCCGTTCCTGGGCCTGGGTGCCCGGAGGCTGTTCCTGCTGGCCGCCGGCTGGGCGGTGCTGGCGCCGGTCGCCTCGCAGTGGCTGCGCCCGATGCTTCCTGAGCGTGGCTACGCCAGCCCCTCCTTCGAGCAGCTCCGCGACCCTGGCGGGCTGCTCTCCGAGCTCCTGCTCACCGGCTACTACCCGGCGCTGCCGTGGCTGACCTACCTGTTGCTGGGCCTGGCGATCGGTCGCCTCGACCTGCGCAACCGGGTGGTGACCGGCTGGCTGGCCGCGCTGGGCGCAGCCCTGGCGGTGGTGGCCAGCGCCCTCTCCGACGTGCTGACCAGCCGGGAGGACGTGACCCGGGCACTGCTGGCGGACCCGCCTCCGTTGGGCTCGGCCAGCAGTGGTCCCGAGCTGCTGGAGCTGCTTCGCGCCGGGATGTACGGCACCACCCCGGACTCGAGCTGGGCCTGGCTGCTGGTGCGCGCGCCGCACAGCGCGACCCCGTTCGACCTCGTGCAGACCGCCGGGAGCGCGATGCTGGTGCTCGGCGGCTGCCTGCTGCTCGCGGCCGCCCTGCCGGTGCTCGGGCGGCGAGCGCTGGCCGTCCTCTTCGGCGCCGGCACCATCACGCTGACCCTGTACTCGCTGCACGTGGCGATGCGGTCGGAGCTGCTGTGGCCCGCTGAGGAGCCCGGGAGCTTCCGCAGCCACGTGCTGGTGCTGGGGGCGGTGGGAGCCCTGTACGCCGCCCGCGGCATCCGAGGTCCACTGGAGTCGGCTGCCGGTGCGGTGGCCGGCGCCGCGGCCGCAGCCGTGCGGGCTCTGCCCGCCCGATCGGCGAGACGGGGGCATGAGGTGGGGGAGCGGGGGTACGTCCCGGGTATGGACACAGGCAAGAACGACGATTCCCAGGGCCAGGTCTCCGAGGTCGCCAGCATGGCGCACGCGGGAGAGGAGATCGACCCCAGCGACGCCGTCGCGGGGGCGCCGGACCATTCCTCGGGCGAGGACCGGGCCGACGAGGGGACGCAGGGTCCCGACGCTCCGCCCCGGCACGGCGTCCCCGAAGAGTCCAACGAGTCCTCACGCTGACGCCGCGACGATGAGTGTCAACACCCGCACTCTCAAGGGGAGCGCCGAGGACGTGTGGAAGGTGCTCGCGGACGGCTGGCTCTACCCCTTGTGGGTGGTCGGCGCCTCACGGATGCGTGACGTGGACGACACTTGGCCGGCGGTCGGGTCCCAGCTGCACCACTCGGTCGGAGCCTGGCCGCTGCTGATCGACGACAGCACCGAGGTGCTGGAGTCGGTGCCGGGCAGTCGGCTGGTGCTGCGCGCCCGGGCCTGGCCGATGGGCGATGCCCGGGTCGAGATCGAGATGCACCCGGACGGGGACGCCGGCACCACGGAGGTGGTGATCCGTGAGGACGCCACCGCCGGACCGGCGCTGCTGCTGCCCTCGCCCCTGCGGCAGCCGACGCTGGCGTGGCGCAACACCGAGACGCTGCGGCGGCTGGCCTACCTGGTGGAGCGCCGCCAGCGCGGCTAGCCACTAGCGGTCGGCGCAGGAGAGCACGGCCTCGAGGACGAATTCAGCGGCTCGGGGGTGATTGGCGACCAGTTGACGACTGTGGTCCTCGGTATCGACCGGCAGCGGGTGCACGGGGCTCGGGAGTCCCGCTCTCGCAACCAGGGTGGCTGCGTTGCCGGAGACCACGTCGTTGCGCGTCTCCCAGGTCACCCAGGTCGGCGGCAGAGGGCCGGGGTCGGAGCCGTCGACGGTTCCGGAGCCATCGCGGGACACGAGGACCGGCGAGATCGCGGCGATGGCGCAGGGCGGCTCGGTGAGCAGTGCCAGCGCGGAGAACATCACTGAGTTGCCCATGGAGGAGGCGACGAGCACCACCTCCTCGACGCCGTCTGCGCGAAGGCCTGCGACGGCACCGGCGAGGTCTTCGGCCTCGTGCGCGAGTCCTGCTGCCGCGGGCGAAGACCCGCGACCCCGGCGGTCGAACAGCAGCACCTGAGCACCGGTGGCGGCGGCGGTCTCGCTGGCCCACGGGAGCCAGTCGCACAGAGTCTGCGACGCCCCTTGGCGCAGCACGACCGCGAGGGGCGAGGCGGGGTCACCCACCAGGGCCGCACCCAGCGCCGTCCCGTCCTCGGCACGCAGCACGGCGCGTCGGGCGCCGTCGGGGACATGGTCACACTGCTGCGCCAACGGGGTCTCCGGAGCGAACGTCCGACGGCTGTCCCACCACTGCCAGGCGCGTGGACCCACCAGCACGCCGACGACCGTCATCATGGCCAGGACGATCGCCGCCCACAGGACGAGCCGCGAGCGCCTCAGCGAGGTCGCCGCCACTCGATCGCGGGGCAGGTGTCCATCACCATCGGCACGCCGGCAGCCGTCGTGCGCTCGAAGGCGGCCTCGTCGAGGACCCCGAGCTGGAACCACACGCCTCTGGCCCCGACTGCCACGGCCTCGTCGGCGAACTGGCCAGCCGCCTCGGAGCGCCGGAAGACGTCGACGACGTCGATGCCGAAGGGCACCTCGGACAGGGAGGCATAGCCCTGCTGGCCCAGCACGGTGGGCGCGCTGGGGTGGATCGGCACGATCTTCTTGCCCCGCTCGACCAGCAGAGCCGCGATCGAGTACGCCGTGCGGGAGGGGTCCCCGGACAGGCCCACCACAGCCCAGGTCTCGCACTCGTCGAGCATGAAGTCGATGTTTGCGCGGTCGAGCCACGGCGGGGTCTTGGTCATGGGCGAAACCTAGCGCGGGACGTGGTAGCCTCCACGACCGCCGTGAGGCCGTGATCAGTCCTGGAGCGGATGCCCGGCGATCTCGCGCAGCGCAGGCAGCATCTCGGCCAGGGGGCGCGTGGTGCGCAGCACCACCAGGGAGGCCTCGCGCTCACCTGGGGCATCCGGTTGGGCGCCGTGCAGGGACACCACGTGCGCCATCGCCACGTCGAACTCGGCGTTGGCGGCCTCGTCGTCGATCTGGTCCCGCAGCCACCGCCGCAGCACGTGGTTGTGCGCGGTGATCACGGCGTTGGCCAGCAGCTCAGCCCGGAGCGCCGTGTGGGGTGCGGATCCCAGCCAGTCGTGCACGAACTCGCGGAACGTGCGCTGGTACTGCTGCTGACTGGCGATCTCCCGGGCACGCAGGGTGGGAACGCTCCGGGTGAGGCGGTAGCGGATCCTGGCTCGGTCGCCCTCTGCGAGATGGTGCTTCAGCACCAGTCGCGCCGCCTCGGTGACAGCCACCGACGCGGTCGCGTCAGTGGCGGTGGCGAGCCGGTCGCGAACTGCGGCGAGGAGAACCGCGTGATCGGGGAAGATCACGTCCTCCTTGGACTTGAAGACCCGGAAGAACGTCGTGCGGCCGACGCCGGCGCGCTCGGCGACGTCCTCGACGGTGGTCTCCTCGAACCCGCGCTCGTCGAAGAGGGCGAAGGCCGCCTCGATCAGGCGCTGCCGGCTGCTGGCCACGTGGTCTCCTCGGATACGGTACTGAGTACCGTATCAGCGGGATTGAGTGCCGCCGTGTGATGAGACCAGATCAAGAGAAGAGACCATGAGCAACCCTGACTTCGACCTGTACCAGCTCTCCGAGGAGCACAAGGCGATCCGCGAGGCCGTCCGGGCCGTCTGTGACGCCAAGGTCGCGCCGTACGCCGCGGAGGTCGACGAGCAGGCGAGATACCCCCAGGAGGCGGCCGACGCCCTGTTCGCCGCGGACTTCCACGCCCCCCACGTGCCCGAGCAGTACGGCGGCGCCGGGGCCGACGCGCTGGCCACGGTGCTGGTGATCGAGGAGGTGGCGCGCGCCTGCGTCTCTTCCTCGCTCATCCCGGCGGTCAACAAGCTCGGCTCGCTCCCGGTGCAGATCGCCGGGTCCGAGGAGCTCAAGGCCAAGTACCTGGGCAGGCTGGCGCGGGGTGAGGGCGGCTTCTCCTACTGCCTCTCCGAGCCCGACGCCGGATCCGACGCGCTGGGCATGAAGACGCGCGCGGTGCGCGACGGGGACACCTGGGTGCTCAACGGCGTGAAGCGCTGGATCACCAACGCCGGGGAGAGCGAGTACTACACGGTGATGGCGGTCACCGACCCCGAGCAGCGCTCGCGCGGCATCTCGGCCTTCGTGGTCGAGAAGTCCGACGCCGGTGTCTCCTTCGGTGCCAAGGAGAAGAAGCTCGGCATCAAGGGCAGCCCGACCCGCGAGGTCTACTTCGACAACGTGCGGATCCCTGCGGACCGGATGATCGGGGCCGAGGGCACCGGCTTCGCGACCGCCATGAAGACCTTGGACCACACCCGGGTCACCATCGCCGCTCAGGCCGTGGGCGTGGCCCAGGGCGCCCTGGACTACGCGCTGGGGTACGCCAAGGAGCGCCAGCAGTTCGGCAAGTCCATCGCGGAGTTCCAGGGGCTGCAGTTCATGCTGGCCGACATGGGCATGAGGGTGGAGGCCGCGCGCCAGATGACCTATGCGGCCGCCGGACGCTCCGAGCGGGGCGACTCCGACCTGACCTTCTTCGGCGCCGCGGCCAAGTGCTTCGCCTCCGACGTGGCGATGGAGGTCACCACCAACGCCGTCCAGGTCCTCGGCGGCTACGGCTTCACCAGCGACTACCCGGTGGAGCGGATGATGCGCGACGCCAAGATCACCCAGATCTACGAGGGCACCAACCAGGTGCAGCGGATCGTGATGGCTCGTCAGCTGCTGGCCGGGGTGCAGTCAGAGCTCTGACCTGCGGTTTCTCCGCAGCTAGCCTCCGAAGTTGGAGCCATTGTGCCGTAGACGTGGCGCCGTGCATCGAAGACGGGAACGGGGGAGCGGTCCAGAGGACGGGCGTCTCGTTGAGCCGTGCGATGAGCGAACGCCGGCCGTGTCGTCGGCGACGAACAGAGCGTTCGCCTCGACGGCGCCCGCCTCGTCGTCGGGACTGCGCCCGATCAGCCTCATCTCGGCGGCGGGAAAGCAGGCCTCACCCAAAGTGATGAAAAGTGGCCAAGCGGGAAGTGGGCCGTTTGAACCAAGGCGTCGCGGGCATAGCGCACCCACACGCTCGGGGTGGGGGACCTCTATGGGACAGATCAATCTCACGCACGCATCATTCGCGAGGGCTCAAGCCGACGTCGTGGCCGCAGCGGACCGGCTGTAAAACGACCGGCACAGCATCGACCAACGGGTCACCGGGTTCCTTGGCACCGGTTGGACCGGTGTCGCCGCCGACTACGACTTGAACTACCTCGCGCCATGACGTCACGTTGGAAGCAGCGGTATTGGTCGGTCGACGCGCCTGGACTCGACGCGGCAGGCGCCGATGATCTTGTAGAGCGCGCCGCCGTCGTCGCCAACGAGCCCTCGGCAAGCTCACCCCTGTCGAGTGTGAGATGATCTACGCGGCCGCAGAAGCGGCCTGACTACTGCAAACCCCGAGTGTCAACCAGACCGGGGGCAGTCCCGGTTACGTTCACCCACGATTCTGCTGCTCCTGCTCTTTTCATCTGTCGGGCTCAGCCTGCGGCGGCTGTTTCGGGTAGTGGGTCTGCCCCGCCATGACGGTTCGAGCGGCGCGATGGCGCCCTCGCACGGACGAGCAGGGTATGCCGAGGCGGCAGAGCTTAGTCCTGGATCTGCCCTCGTCGCTCCGCGCGCATCATCAAACCAAGCCCGGTGATCATGAGCAGGACTGAGATCACTCGCAAGCCCAGACTGAGCGTGCCCCACGTGCCGCGACTGTCTTCGGACAGGTCCGACGCGATGCCCCAGAGGTTTAATACCAGGGCGACGGCAATGCATGACATGAATAGCCGGTAGCGAGTGCGAGTCATAGTCATCCCCGGATCCTAGGGACTTTGGGTCACGACGGCGCGGCGAGTCGTAAATCAGAATCCATTGGTGAAGGAGAAGTTACGTCCTACGCGAGCCGTCGAACGGTCATGACTTCTCCCGTAAACTCGGAGTTCGTCCCGTAGCGGACGACGTCCCCGGTTCGGGGCGCGTGCAGGATCCGCTCGCCACCGATGTAGATCGCAACGTGGTGCGGGCCGCCAGCGCCGGGGTAGCCGAAGAAGATCAGGTCGTCCTTCACAAGCTCCAGACTTCGCCGCTCGTGCTGACCGGCTCGCAATGCAGCAGCACCTTGATGTGACCGCCCTCGTAGTGGTGGACGTCGATGACGCGCCAGCCGTCGCGTTCCTCTGCGTTGAGCGTGGCCTCAATCGTGTCATCGAGCGGTGGCAGGTCTGGCTCAAAGTTGACGTGCTTATAGGGCATCGCTGGTCCTCCGGGTGGTTGCTGTCACCTGAACGTGCATCAGCCCCCCCGCCGGAGTTCAGGAGAAAGGTGGAGGGGAGCCGACGGGAGGGGGCTACCGAGAGACCGCAGCCAGACGAGCACGCAGCCGCTCCACCTCGGCCTGGGTCCACTCCACAGGCTGGACCACGGCGTACCAGGCGCTCAGCGGCTGGGTGCCGTAGCGGTGGCCGTGGTCCTCGTCGAAGTCGTTGCTCACCGCCATGTCGACCGCGAGCTGCAGGAACGTCGTCACCGGCGTCCAGCTGATGGCGGGGTTGACGGCCGCGTCAAGCGGCTCCTCCAGCCAGTCCGGCCTGTCGAGCGCGGTCTCCCAGTCCCACCACACGATGGGGTCGTCGGCCTGCTGCAGGAAGACGGAGTGGGCGGGGTCCGCGGTGATGTCGCTCTCCCGGTTGACGAAGCGGAAGGTGCGGCCGTCTCCCACCACGGGACGCACCTGGGGCGACCCGGGCCGTCGTACCCGCTCGGCCTCGCGGCGCAGGTGCATGGTCTCCGGCGGACCCACCCAGACCGCGCCGTCGACCCGCGCGGCGCTGTCGGCGAGCGAGTCGAACGCCTGTGCGCCCCCGAAGGAGCCCAGGCTCTCCCCGGCGATGTAGAGGTCTGGCCGTACGCCGTCCAACCGGGCGAGCCGGTCCTCGACGGCCGCCATGAGGGCGACCGCGGTGTCGCCCGCAGCCGCGGACTCGGAGACGAACGCCAGCGGGCTGGGCAGGTGGGAGTACTGCACCGTGACGACGGCGACGTCGCCGTCGTGGAAGTACTCCACCGGTTGCACGAGCTGCTCGTTGATCCACCCGGTGCCGGTGGGGAGCACCACGAGCAGCGCCTTGCGCTCGAAGGCGCCGAACCGGTCCAGCTCCGCCATCGCCAGCTCGACCCGCCCCGCGACCGTCTCGGCGCTGGCGCGACCGACGTAGACCCGGATCGGCTCGGTGACCGCGCCGGTGGCGAAGTCGGCGAGCTCGTCGGTGCTCGGCCCCCGGGTGAGGAAGCGCCGTCCCTCGTGGCCGGCCTCGTCCCACGCCACTGCGGAGTCCGGGCCCCCCGATCGGAGCAGCGAGGCGGGTGGCTCAGGGTCCCCGTCGGTGTCCAGGTCACTGAGCGCGAAGCCGGAGTTGAGGCCGTCCAGGGTGCGCTGCAGCACGAAGGTGTTCAGCGATGCCAACACCACCCACGCGACCAGGACCAGGGACAGCCCCGCCGCGATCCAGGTCGGCAGCATCCGGGCGCCCAGCCGCGTGGTCCGCAGCCAGAGGAGCTTCAACAGTGCCCCGACGGCGAGGAACACCAGCGCGACCCCCGCAGCCAGGATCAGCGTGCCGCCGTAGACGTACCAGAACGACGATCGTTCGTAGCCCAGCCGCTCCCAGGTCCACCGGTGCTGGTCCACGGCCCGCGAGACCGCCCAGACGACGTACCCCAGGACACCCCCGGCGACCAGCAGCCGGACCCGCCGATCCAGGGTGGTCCCGAACGGGGCGGTTCCCCAGCCTCGGCGGACCCGCAGGAGCTTGCCGAGCCGGGTGAGGCCCAGCCCGAGCCCGTAGCCCAGGGCCACCGAGACCCCGCTGAGCACACCCTGGAAGAGCCACGAGCGGGCCAGCAGCGACGGTGCCAGGGACTGGGCGAAGAACCACGCGGCCAGCAGCGTGCCCAACAGGCTCGGACGGCGCAGGAGTGTGTCGAAGGTCACCGGCCGCACCTCCTCGCCTCACCGAGAAACTACTCCCGTCCGCGGTCGGCCACGAGCACCCGGCTCGCCGGGGTGCAGTCCGAGGTCTGAGCCTGGACACGGACGAGCGACGGCCCGCCGTGGGGGAACCCCACGACGGGCCGTC
>NZ_POAG01000012.1:262089-267468 GCF_002930065.1 Nocardioides sp. 616
ACTGCGGGTTGAACAGGTCGGTCTCGTTCTTCGGGGCCGTCTTGACGATCTTGTCGTCGAGGCGCAGCACGTCGAAGCCCAGTTGGATGTCGTTGCTGTAGATGTGGCCCCGGTACCAGTACGCAGACCAGGACCCGCCGAGCACCAGGCGCTCGTCGGAGATGGGGCCGCGGTCGAACCAGGCGATCTCCTTGGGCTTCTTGGCGTTGGTGAAGTCGAAGACCGAGATGCCGCCCTGGTACCACGCCTGGACCATCAGGTCACGGCCCTTCACCGGGATCAGCGAGCCGTTGTGGGCAACGCAGTTCTCGGTGTTGGAGTTGGTGCGCGGGATCTTGTAGTAGGAGTTGAACTCCAGCTGCCCGCCCTTGAGCCGGTAGATCGCATCGGCGCCCTTGTTGGGCCCCACGGTCGGGTTGCAGGTCGCCGCACCGCCGCCGCCGAGCTCGTCGGTGAAGACCACCTTGGTGCCCTCGTTGTTGAACGTGGCCGAGTGCCAGAACGCGAAGTTCTCGGTGTCCCGCACGGTCTCGGTCACCACCGGGTTGGCCCGGTCGCTGATGTCGAGGATGACGCCGTCACCCATGCAGGCGCCAGCCGCGATGTCACGCTCGGGGTAGGCGGTGATGTCGTGGCAGCCGCTGGTCGTGCTGGAGCCGTTGCCGCCCGGGTTGCCGCCGTCGGGAAAGAGCACCGGGGTGCCGACCAGGGAGGCCTCGCTCGGCGCGCCCAGCGGGACCTTGACCACGCCGATCTTGTCGTGCGGGGGCTGGCAGTCCGGGAACGCCGCGTTGGGTCCGTAGCTGGACACGTAGACGAACAGCTCGCTGCCGTCCTTGGTGGGGGCCAGGGTGTGGGTGTGCGAGCCGCAGGGGGTCTCGACGGCTGCGACGTACTCCGGCGAGGCCGGGTCGCTGATGTCGAAGACGCGCACGCCCTCCCACGCCGCCTTGTTGCTGGCCGGGAGTCCCGTGCTGGCACACGACGCGTCGGAGCGGCTGGAGTCGACGCTGAGGATCAGCAGGTCGCCCCACACCGAGATGTCGTTCTGCGCGCCGGTGCACACGACCTGGGTCACCTGCTCGGGCTGGGCCGGGGTGGAGATGTCCCAGACCGTGAAGCCCTCGTAGTTGCCCGCGTAGGCGTAGTCGCCCTGGAACGCGAGGTCGGTGTTGTAGGCGGTGGGAGCTGCGAACGCGCCCGACTTCGGCACGTTGGTGAGCAGCGAGAGGTTGGAGCTGGACGCCGACTCGCCGGGGGCGAGCCGGGTCTTGGAGTCGTCCATGGCCCCGAGGTCGCCTCCTGCGAGGTCGCAGCCCGCGCCGAAGCGGTCGGCCGCGCCCTTCTCGAGCTGCTTGGCCAGGCCAGGCGGGCAGCTCGGGGGAGAGGACTTCTTCGCGGCCGTGGACCCCTTCTGCTCGGACGGGTGGTCGCCGTCGTGGGCCGACGCCGCGGGTATGAGGGCCGCGGCCAGGGCGAGGGTGACGCCGACGACGGCTATTGGCCGGCGTACGGCAGAACGTCGATGAGAGCGCAAGAACTGCGCAAGAGATTCCCGAGACAAGTTTTTTTCCTTCCGGAGGGGTCGCACGATGTGCTGGTCTTGTCGTACCGTGCCGAGCACGATGGAAGCAATGACTCGGGCAAAGATTCTTTCCTCGTGCGCCGCCTTGCTCCTCGGGGTCACCGGCCTCGCGGGGTGCAGTGCCGACACAGACGACGACGCCCCTCCCCAAGCCACGTCCCCACGAGAGCCAGCCGCGTCGGAGTCCGGAGACGCCGGCGACGACAGCGACGTGCCGGTCGTTCGGCCGGGACTGCCCGGCGAGCCGGCGAAGAGCGGCGGTGCCGTGACCACCGAGGAGCCGGCCCCATGGAACCACTCCGACATCGCGTTCGTCCAGATGATGATCCCGCACCACGCGCAGGCCCTTGAGATGTCGCGGCTGGCCCCGGAGCGGGCCGAGAACCGCCAGGTTCGTGGCCTCGCCGAGCGCATCGAAGCCGCCCAGGCGCCCGAGATCCTGCTGATGGCCTCCTGGCTGGAGGAGCAGAACATCGACGTGCCGTCGGCGGCCGAGGACCCGCTCGACTACGACCATGGCGCGCACGGGCACGACGGCATGGAGGGCATGCTCACGCCCCGGGAGCTCAAGGAGCTCGCCGCGGCCCGGGGACGCGCATTCGACCGGCTCTACCTGAGCTCGATGATCCGACACCATGAAGGCGCGCTGATGATGGCCGACCGGGTCGCGGTCGACGGCAGTGCACTGCTCGTGCGCGAGCTGGCCGCGGACGTCGCGTCGGGTCAGTCCGCTGAGATCGGCCGGATGCAGGAGCTCCTCAAGGGCCTGTGAGGCGTACCCGGCGCAACGTCAGCTGGGCTGCTGACGCACCGTGAGCGTCTGCGCGATCGTGCCGAGCGGCCCCTGCTCGTCGTGCAGCACGGTGCAGGTCAGGCCCACGCCGTTCGTGCCGAAGGAGACGGTGGTGTCCAGCCCCACCCAGCCGGGCACGGGCTCGCGGAACAGGTGCGCGGTGAGGTCCAGGTTGGGGAAGGCGTAGTGCCGGGGGTCGGTGCGCACCGCGACCCCGTTGCTCACGTCGAGCAGTGCGGCGAAGGACGCCAGGGTGCTGACTTCCTCGTCGGCGACCAGGGTGTGGTCGGTCCGCAGCCAGGCCACTGCCCGACCAGGTCCCATCTCCTTGCGGCGCAGCTGGAGGGTGGCGATGAACTCCCCGGACCACAGGTCGCTCATCGGCCAGGGCTCCATCTCGTCGGGCGCCGGCATGCTGGGCAGGTCGGTGCCAGCGACGGCGCCGGTCTCGTGCGGGGCGGTGAGCCAGGCCCGCATCACCACGCCGGTCCGGCCGCCGCACGACGCGGTCGCCTCGACCAGCTCGATGGTGCGACCCGGACGCAGCACCCGCAGCTCCACGTCCATCGGCGCGATAGGCAGCGTGCCGAGGATGTCGTAGGAGAGCCGGCTGACCAGCAGGCCGTCCGAGCGGCGCGCGTCCCGGTCCCGCACGACCTCGTGCGCCATCACGCCAAGGGCCGAGGCGATGTGCTGGGTGGCGGGATCCCAGGAGCCGCCGACGTACGCGGTGGGCTCGAAGGTGTGCGCTCCGGTCCGGCGCCAGTAGGTCACGTCGTCTCCTCGACCTCGGGGAGCGCCCATTGTCCGTGGTCAGCTCTCACCCTTGCTTTCCGCCCCTCGTAGGGTCGCTCCATGCACACACGCACCCTCGGTCCGCGACAGGTCGGCGCCATCGGGCTCGGCCTGATGACATTCCAGCAGAGCGGGGAGCAGCCGCGCGAGCAGCTGCTCGACACGCTGCGCGCAGCGCTCGAGAGCGGCGTGACCCTGCTCGACACCGCCGACGCCTACGGGCCGAACGAGGCGGGGGCACAGGCGCAGGGCGCCAACGAGACCCTGGTGGCCAGCCTGCTCGACGAGCTGGGCGTCCGCGACCGGGTGGTGCTGGCGACCAAGGGCGGTCACGTCCGCACCGAGGACGGCGGCTGGGACGTCGACAGCCGGCCCGAGCACCTGCGCGCGGCAGTCGAGGCCAGCCTGCGCCGGCTCGGGGTCGAGCAGATCGCTGTGTGGCAGCACCACCGGCCCGACCCCAAGGTGCCTTACGACGAGGTGATCGGCACGCTCAAGGAGATCGCCGACAGCGGGAAGGTGGCCCACGTCGGGCTGTCCAACGCCGACCCGGCGCAGATCCGCGCGGCGCACGCCGTGCTGGGCGACGTGCTGGTCAGCGTGCAGAACCAGTTCAGCCCGGCGTTCCGGACCAGCCGCCCGGAGATCGACGTCTGCGCTGAGCTGGGTCTGGCCTTCCTGCCGTGGAGCCCGCTCGGGGGTCTGGGGGACGCCAAGGAGCTGGCCGCCAAGCACCCCGCCTTCGCCGAGGTGGCCCAGGAGCGTGGCGTCTCCGCTCAGCAGGTCGCGCTCGCCTGGGAGCTGGCGCAGTCGCCGTGCGTGATCCCGATCCCGGGAGCCAAGCGCCCCGAGTCGATCCGCGACTCCGCCGCGGCCGCCGACCTCTCGCTGACGCCGGAGGAGATGGCGCGCCTCAGCGCCCGTCCGCCGAGGGGCTCATGAGGGCTGTCATGATCGCTGAGAGCTGCAGGGCGTGGCCCTGCGCATTCGGGTGGAGCGGATAGTCCTCCTCGAGCATGACCCCCTGAGGTTCACCTGGGCCCAGCTCCGGCCACCACGCCTGCAGGTCAAGGGTTGCCACGTTGTCGAGCTCGAGGGAGAGCAGAGCCTCGCGGACTGCCTGCCACCTCTCGGCGTACGCCGGGTCTTCCTTGATCGGGGTGTAGTTGACGACGAGGAGCACCGAGTGCGGCCGGCCGGCCGAGGCAAGATCTGCGCGCGCGACGATCTTCTCGATTGCTGCGACGGTCTGCTGCGCGCTCAGCCCCCATGCCGGGTCGTTGGCGCCGAGGTTGACCACCGTCAGCACCGGGGCGATCCGATCGATCACCTGCCACATCCGTGCGCCGTTTGTGGTGCTGGATCCGGTGAACTTGTCGGCGAAGTAGGCGGAGTGGGCCGAGTCGTAGACGTGGACGCCGGCCGATCTGTCCTGGTCCGAGCCAAACACCTCGAAGCCCTCGAGGATGGTCGGGACGGTGTCGGACGTGCCTCGCAGCTCCAGCTGGTGGTCACCGGGAGCCAGCACCTGCGACTCCCAGAACTGTCCTGAGCCCGGCGTCGGGTCCGTTGCTATCGGCTGCCACGGGCCCTGGTCCACCCGGACCTCGCCATCAGCGGTCGTACCGTCAGGCAGCCAGCCGTACCAGAGACGGACCTGTGTGCCGGAGAAGTCGTAGGTGAGCGACGTCCCGCTGTCCACCATGACGGCCTTCGACCCGAGGCCGAACGGGTTGTCGCTCCAGAAGTCGACCGGAGTCATCTCGCCGATGACGACCTTCAGACCCGGCGTCGGGAGCCCGGTGAACGTGACGGCCGCCGCGTAGCCAGCACCTTGGGCGGCGGAGATCGGGTGCAGGGAACGCAGGGAGTCCTGCAGGGCTACCGGAGGGCGCTGGGACCACTCCTTTGCTCCCACCCCCTCGGAGATCGAGTCCCCGATGTACACCACGTCGGCCCGCTGGGAAGCGCGGTTGTCGAGTGCGTTCCAGAAGGGAATCAGGGCCTCGGGATGCCGGACGTTCCGCGGGTCGGGCGTGGGTGTCTCGGTGGGCGTCGGCGTGGGTGTGGGTGTGGGTGTCTCGGTGGGCGTCGGCGTGGGCGTGGGTGTCTCGGTGGGCGTCGGCGTGGGCGGTGCTGACCCGGGAGGACGCCGCCGAGGGCACCGCCCTCAAGGCGGTCGAGATGCTCATGTCGGGCGTCACCT
>NZ_POAG01000013.1:0-9970 GCF_002930065.1 Nocardioides sp. 616
CCGTCCCCTCCGGAGGACCGGAGGGGACGGACGAGAGGTGGTTCATGGGGCTATCAAACCTATGCCGGGTCGCTACCGCAATCTCAGGGCATCAGCACGGAGTCGATGACGTACACCGTGGCGTTGGCGGTGGGGATGTTGCCGCAGATCACGGCAGCCTCCTCGTCGCCCACGGTCCAGGCCTCGCCCTCGCCGGTGACCTCGATGGTGTCGCCGGCCAGGGTCTCGTGCTCGCCGCCGACCTCGTCCGGGCCGAGCTGCCCGGCCACCACGTGGTGGGTGAGGACCTCGGTCAGGGCCTCCTTGTCCTTCAGCAGCGCGTTCAGGTCCTTCTTCGGGATCTTCGCGAAGGCGTCGTCGGTGGGTGCGAAGACGGTCAGCGCCTCGGCGGAGTTCAGGGTGTCGACCAGGCCGGCCTCGCCGACGGCGGCGACCAGCGTCGTGAGCAGCGGGTTCTCCGACGCGGCGGTGGCGACCGGCTTGGTGGCCATGCTGTCCACGGAGCCGGCTCCCTCGGTGGGGACGGCGGCGCAGCCCTCGCCGAACGGCGCGGCCGCGGCGGAGTTCTCGGTCATGGTCGACTCGGACTCCATCGGGGTGGACTCCATCGACTCGGACTCCATCGGCGACGCCGAGGAGCTGGTCTCGCTGGCGCTCGAGTCGTCGTCCTCGTTGCCACAGGCGGCGAGGCCCAGGGACAGGGTGAGTGCCATGGCGGCCAGTCCGGTGGTGCGGGTGATCTTGCGCATGATTTCTCGTCCTTTGCTGGTGGGCGACCTTCTCGGCCACGTGTCATGGGTCATTCGGCGCCACGCGGCAACCGGATTGCCCGAGGGGAGGAAACTTCTAGGAGACGGTGACGACGATCTCCTGGACACCGCTCGATCCCGCGGGAAACGGCGTGGCCCGGGCCGGGGTCTGCACGTCGCCGTCGGAGGTGGTGGCGCGCACCGCGAGCGTGCGCGAGCCGGGCTCGGCGTCGAGCAGGAAGTACCACTGCCGCCAGTAGTCGACCCCGGCGTCCGGCCCGAGCTCGCACCGCTGCCAGGGGCCGCCGTCGACCCGCAGCTCGACGCTGTCGATGCCCCGCTGCTGGGCCCACGCGACGCCGCCGACCACCACCTGGCCGGCCTGCACCTCGGCGAACGCCTTGGGGGTGTCGATGCGGCTGGAGACCTTGATCGGGGCGTCCGTGGCCCAGTCGCGCTCGGTCCAGTAGGCCTGCTCGGCGTCGTAGCTGGTCAGCGTCAGGCGCCGCAGCCACTTCGTCGAGCCCACGAAGCCGTAGAGCCCCGGGGTCACCAGCCGGACCGGGAAGCCGTGCTCCCGCGGCAGCGGGGCGCCGTTCATGCCCACCGCGACCAGCGGCTCGCGCCCGTCGAGGGCCACCTCGAGCGGGGTGCTGATGGTGAAGCCGTCCACGTCGGTGGACAGGATCTGGTCCGCCCCGGTGTCGCCGACCCGTCGTACGCCGGCCATCGCCAGCAGGCTCGTCAGCGGCACGCCCAGCCACCGCGCCGCACCGACGTACTCGCCGCCGACCTCGTTGCTCACGCAGGTCATGGTGATGTCGCGCTCGACGAGCGGCATGGCGAGCAGGTCGTCGAAGCTGAGCTCCACCTCCTGCCCGACGTCGCCGTCGATGGTGAGCCGCCACTCGTCGAGGTCGACGATCGGCAGGGTCAGCCGGGTGTCGATCCGGTAGAAGTCGTCGTTGGGCGTGCGGAAGGCGGAGATCCCGTCGTAGGTCTGCTCCAGCCCCGAGGGCAGCGGCGGCGCCTTCTCCGACGCGGCGGGGAGCACCACGTCGGAGATCCGGGTCCGCGCCCGTGCCACCCACTCGCCGGTCGCGGCGAGCGCCACGCCGAGGGCGCCGGCCAGCAGCAGGGAGCGGCGCCGCACGCCGGTCCGCGCCGGGTCCGCGGGGCCGGTGCCGGCCCGGGAGCCGGAGGGCGTGAGCCAGGACAGCACCCCGACCCCGACCACCAGGGCGACCGCCGCCGGGATGAGCACGCCTGCGCCCGCCTCGGGACGGGCCGCGGCGGTGTAGCCCGCGAGGCCGGTGAGCAGCACGATCAGGGCGGCGCCCGCGGCCAGGCTGTGCCGGGCGACGATGCCCGCGAGCGCGGCCAGCAGCAGGGTGGCGACCAGCACGCTGCCGATCAGGATGGGCTTGTCGGCGGTGCCGAACTCAGCGACCGCCCACTCCTTCACCGGGGTGGGGGTGAGGTCGATGACCTGGGAGCCGACGGCCAGCACCGGCGAGGCGTCCGGGTCGGTCAACCCGGCGACGAGGTGGGCGGCGGCCATGCCGGTGATCGCCGCGAGCAGCCCCGCGGGGGCTCCGGCCAGTTTGCTGAGGGGAGCCATGGGGGTGGTTCGGCGCGGAGGCGCTCCCGGATTGGCCCCGGCGGCCACCGCCGGACTAGGTCGGCGTGGTGGCGACCTGTCGGCCCGCCGGGCGTCGGCGGGCGACCAGCCGATCCTTGAGGCGCAGCGAGGGGCTCTCCACCAGGTGCCAGGAGAGCCAGGCCAGCACGGTGGTGATCGCGGTGACCAGCACCAGGTTGACCAGCATCTGCTGCACGCCGATCAGGTGTACCACCAGCTGCTGGACGGGGAAGGCCCACACGTAGAGCCCGTAGGACAGGTCGCCGTACCGGGAGGCACGACGTACGTAGGGGGTGCTGGCCAGGCCTACGGTCAGCACGACGTAGGGCAGCGCGATCCAGGAGGTCCACAGCACCCAGGAGGGGTAGACGCTGATCACCACGAGGTACGAGGCGAGCAGGGCGACCGCGACATCGGCCCGGAGGAGGCCCCGGTGCCGCGCGTGGGCCAGCCTCAGGAGCGCACCCGCCGCGAAGAACACCCACATGGCTGCGGCGTCGCTGAGCCGGCTGCCGTAGATGACCCGCGACTCCAGGGGTGGGACCGAGGCGGCCCACAGACTCAGGGCCAGCAGCAGCAGCACCATCGGCATCCGCGTCGCCTTCGGCACCAGGAACGCCACGGGAACCACGAGATAGCAGAAGAACTCGGCGGGCAGCGTCCACAACGAGCCGTTGACGGCCACGGGGTACGGGAGGTCGGCGAAGACTCCCGGCAGGTCGTACTGCAGGTAGAGCCCGATGTTGTAGAGATAGCTGACCATCCGGTCGTTGCCGTAGTACTCCCCGGCCGGCAGCGTTGAGACCAGCGGTCCGATCAGCAGGGCGCTGACCGCGATCACCACCACCAGCCCTGGGAAGATGCGCAGGAACCGGGCCGCCAAGTAGCTCAACGGATCGCGGGAGCGCAGCCAGCTGGCGGTGATCAGGTACCCGCTGATGGAGAAGAAGATGACGACGCCCAGTGTCGAGATCGAGTAGCCCAGGAGCCAGGGGACCGGGCCCGGGCTGCCCAGCAGGTGGTAGGAGTGCCCGACGATGACGGCGAACGCCCCGACCAGCCGCAGGAAGTCGAGGTTGTTCGCCGGGCGACCCGTCAGCTCCGCGGTGGCCTTCGCCGAGGTCTCGGTCGAGGCCTGGGTGATGGGCTGCGTCGTCGTCACGTCGTCACCGCGCCGAGAGCTGCTCGCGGATCCATCCCTGCAGCGCCGCGACGCCCTCGGCCAGTGAGGACTGCGGTTTCCAGCCCAGCGCCACCAGCTGCTCGTCGAGGACGCAGGAGGCGTGTCGGACGTCGCCGTCCCGGAACTGCCCGGTGACGTGCGGCGCGGGGGCGGAGTGGAAGGCTGCGATCGTCTCGGCCAGCTGGCGGATGGTGGAGGGCTGCCCGGAGCCCACGTCCACCAGGCGCATCTGCTGGGGAGGGTTGGCGACCGCCGTGGCGATGGCGGAGACCACGTCGTCGATGTAGACGAAGTCGCGAGTGATGTCCCCGTCCTCGTAGAGCGGGATCGACTGGCCGCGCATCGCAAGCTGGGAGAAGAGGGACACGATCCCGGTGTAGGGATTGGTCAGCGACTGACCGGGACCGTAGACGTTCTGCAGACGCAGCGCGGTCAGAGCAGTGTCGCGGGACCCCGTCCAGGCCGAGAGGATGTGCTCCTGGGCGAGCTTGGTCGCGCCGTAGACGTTGACCGGGGCCGGCACCGTGGTGGCGGCGTGGTGCGGCTGGGCCGTCCCGCCCTCGTGGTCCCACCGTCCGGACTCCAGCTGGGCGTGGGTGCGCAACCCCGGGTGGAACACGGTGCCGTCGGGGCGCTGCCACTGGCCCTCGCCGTAGACGGCGCGGCTGCTGGTCAGCACCACGTGGCTGGGCACGTGGCCGACGCGGGTGAGGGCGTCGAGGACCTGGGTGGTGCCGACCACGTTGACCAGGCTGTGCCGGGTGCTCTCGTCCAGCGACTGGGCGGTGCCGGTCTCGGCCGCGAGGTGGATGACGACCTCGGGGCGGATGTCGGCCATCACGGCGTCCAGGTCGGCGGTGCTGGTGACGTCGCCGCGGACCAGCTCGGCCGCGGCGTGCAGCGCCGCGGGGCGCTCGGCGACCGGGTGCACCTGCGGGTGCAGGTTGTCGAGGACGACCCACCGCTCGGCGTCAGCCGCCAGCACCTGGGAGAGCCCGCACCCGATGAAGCCTGCGCCTCCCGTGACCAGGACCGGACCGAGACGTGGCGACATGGCGGAGCACCTTCTGGTTGACCGGCGACGGCCGGCGATGAACGGCTGAGGACTCTGGGCGCCACCGCTGGGGGCGGCGGGCGACTTGTAGCATACGGGACGTCGGCGCCGACGACGTTCGTCGCGCGCACCGCCTCTTCCACCAGGAGCAGCGTGCCCCGCAACCCCTCGCCCGAGCGCACCGTGGCCGTCCAGGCGATCCTGTACGGCACCGAGCTGGGCGCCCTCGAACGCACGTTGGAGGCACTGGACGCCTCTGCGGCGCTGGCCCGGCGCGAGGGCCTCGCCGACGGGCTCTCGGTGGTGCTCGGTGACGCCTCGCCGCAGCAGCTGGTCAGCGACGAGGTGCTGGCGTGCTTCCAGGAGCGCTACGCCTCGCTGTCCTCGGTGAGCTATGAGTTCTTCGGCGAGAACACCGGCACGGCCAAGGGGCACAACCGGCTGGCGACGCTGAGCGAGGCCTCGTACCTGGTGACCAGCAACCCCGACATCGTCCCGGATGCCCGCGCCCTGTGGCGGATGCTCGATCTCTTCGACGACCCGACCACCGGCATGGTGGAGGCCAAGCAGATCCCGGTGGAGCACCCCAAGGAGTACGACCCCGCCACCGGCGAGACCGGGTGGGCGGCGACGGCGTTCGCGATGACTCCCCGCGACCTGTTCACCGAGCTCGGCGGCTACGACGAGCAGACGTTCTTCATGTACTGCGACGACGTGGACTACTCCTGGTTGGTGCGCGAGGCCGGGCGGGTGGTGCGGTTCCAGCCCGCCGCGCTGGCCTTCCACGACAAGCGGCTCTCGCTCACCGGAGCCTGGCAGCCCACCAGTGCCGAGACGTACTACTCCGCACAGGCGTCGCTGCTGCTGGCCCACAAGTGGTCTCGCGAGGACGTGGTGACCCGGGTGCTGGCGGACTACCGCCGCTCGGAGACCAAGGAGTACCGCGACGCGGTCACCGAGTTCGAGCGCCGCCGCGCCGCCGGGTTGCTCGTCGCCCAGCACGACCCGGAGCACCGGATCGGCTGCTTCGCCGACGGCTACTACACCGAGCACAGGTACGAGCTGTGAACCCCTTCTTGACCTTTCTGGTGCCCGTCGGCTCCGACCCGGACCAGCTGCGCGAGACGCTGCTCTCGCTCGCCGCCCAGACCTCCACCTCGTTCGAGGCGCTGCTCGTGCGCACCAGGGACGAGGGCTCGCCCACCGGCTTGTCGACCGGCATGTCCTCAGTGGCGCTGGACGATCTGCTCGCCGGGCAGCCCGGGACGCTGCGCTCCCGGCTGCGAACACTGGAGGTCGACGCCGCGGGTCCACTGGGCTGGCTGGAGCCGGCGCTGGCCCAGGCGCAGGGCGACTACGTGACGGTCTCGGACGGCCTTACCTGGTTCGCCCACTGGGTCCAGAGCTGCCAGCAGCACGCCGGGGACGGGCTGCGCACCCTGCGCGGGCTGGTGCTGCACCAAGAGGTCACCTCCGCCGCGGTCGGCGGGCTGGCCGGTGTACGAGCGACCGGTGCCCCGGCGCGTCGGGGCTCCGGCGTCTTCTCGGTGCTGGAGCACCTGGGACCCGATCCCACGGCGTCCCGTCACGGCTTCGCCTTCCCCCGCGCGGCGCTGGCCTCCGCCGACCCGCTGGTGGAGGCACCCCTGGGCACGGCCGCGCTGCGCGACCTGGTGCTGCGCACGGTCGCCCGCACCGGCATCACAGAGGTCGGCGAGGTGATCGCGATCCGCTCCGCGCAGGGCCCCGAGGAGGACCCGGCCGACCTTGAGCGGCTGCTGGCGGTCGTCGACGGCCGGGGGTGGCAGCTGCCCCCGGGCTCACTCTCGGCGCTGGTCGCCGGCGTGGGGAGCATGACCGACCCGTCCGAGGATCTGCGGCACCAGCTGCGGCTCAAGGACGACCACATCGTCAACATCGAGGCCCAGGTGGCGCGGCTGGAGCAGCGGGTGGCCCGGCTCGAGGCGACCTTGACCAAGAGGGACGCCCAGGTCGCGCGCCTGCGCGCCAAGGTGGCCGGCCCCGCTGGCAAGGCCGGTGACCAGGGGGCCGAGGAGCCGGGGACCGAGGCGACCAGCCGCTGGGGCCGCAGGCTCGGCCGAACTTCTGGCCGGGACTGAGTCAGGCCTCAGGGTCTCTTGCCCAGGCGCCAGCCACGTCGTTCGGG
Source organism: Nocardioides sp. 616 (assembly GCF_002930065.1). Lineage (NCBI taxonomy): Bacteria > Bacillati > Actinomycetota > Actinomycetes > Propionibacteriales > Nocardioidaceae > Nocardioides > Nocardioides sp. 616. Next base: position 6,796 of record NZ_POAG01000013.1, read on the forward strand.
CTCCGCGGTCTGTCCTGCTGCTGGGAAACCCTCCGCTAGCTGCCGCTCGAGCTCCTCGATCCGGGCGTTGCGCTTCTCGAGCCTGGCGTTGAGGCGTTCCACGCGCTCGCGCAGCCGGTCTCGGTCCGCGGCCACCCGGTTGACCCGAAGATTGGCCTGGTGCAGCTTGGTGGCGAACTCGCGGGCCTGACCGTGCATCTTGCCTGCGTCGGCCTGGGCCTTCTTGATCAGCGACCGGAAGCGGTCGAACCCGTGGGGCGGCATGAGCATGGTGGTCTCGTCGAACTTGTCCATGACCCGGTGCATGGCGTCGTCCCACTCGGCCTTGCCGTGCTCGTCGCGGGACGAGCCGGCCCCCCACCACCGGTAGACCGAGGTGATCTCGGGAACCGAGTGGACCCCCACGACGCCCGCGGAGCGGACGATCAGGTCCCAGTCCTCGGTGGTGTTGAGATTCTCGTCGAAGCGCAGCGACAGGTTGTGGAAGAGCCCGCGGGGGAAGGCGATGGTCATGCAAGGGCTGTAGTTGGCGCGCAGGTGATCGACCATCTCGTAGTGCAGCGGCCACTCCCGCTTGATCGGCGCCACGGCCCGCGGCACGAACTCCGGCGTGCTCGGGTCGGCGCGGACGGGCTGCAGCAGGGCCACCGAGCGCAGCAGCATGCCCTCAGCCTGCTCCTCGGCCCGGTGGAAGGTCTCCACCCAGTGCTCCAGGACGGTGTCATCGTCGTCGAGCATCACCAGGTAGCGCCCGCGTGCCAGCTCGAAGCCGTCGTTCAACGGTGCCGAGCGGCCCGGCCGATCCACCTCGACGAGGCGGGTCCGCTCCTGAAGCCAGGAGGGGAACTCGGCCAGCACCCTACGGGTCTCCTCCACAGCCTCAGGAGCGGCGCGATGGCACATCACGAGCAGCTCGAAGTCGCGGTCCGTCTGTGCGCTGAGGCAGGTCAGCACGTCCTCGAGGCAGCGGCCCCGGGTGCCCTGGGTGCGGGTGATGATCGAGAGGAACGGGCGCTCGGTCTGGTCCTGCGCCTGCACCAGCACGCTCAGCCCGAGGCTGCGCAGGAAGGTGCTCAGCGAGGTGGCCTCCAGCGTGGCCGGGTGCAGCGAGCCTGAGGTGCGCGGCTCGGGAACCGCGGTGCTCCTGTCTGCCCCGAGTGGCAGGTCGAGTGGCAGGGGATGGCCGGTGGTGTCGACGCGGACCCGGCGGAAGATCGTGGCCCCAGGCTCCGGGAGGATCCGGGTCCCGGTGGCGGCGGCCAGGTCGGCCAAGCGCTCTCCGGCACCGTCCTGCGGGGACGACTGCCAGGCGCCACCAACTGCCCGGTAGGTGGCAGCGTCGAGCAGTGAACAGGCCCCGGCGACCAGGTAGGGGCCGACGGGCGGCAGCGGCTTCTCCTCGGCGTTCTCGTTTTCCTCGGTCTCGTCGACGTCCGTGTCGGCGGCACCGTCGGCAGCATCCACGGCGACACCGTCGGTGTCCCCCTCCGCGTGCCCACTCTCGGGCAGCATCGCTCGAACTTCGGTGGGCAGTACCCGAGCGTCGACGAGGACCGAGTCGCCCGACTGGCCGTCGTACGTCGCCAGCATCCGGGCCAGCGCGAGCGGGGAGGGCAGGGAGGTGGCCTCGGAGACCAGCACCAGGTCGTCGTCGGCCAGGTCGAGCGCCTCGGCGACCCACAGCCACCAGTCCTGACCACCGCAGGTGAGCGAGGTCTGCCTGGACCCGCGCTCGACCTCCAGCTCCCGGGACACGGGGGAGACCGCGACGCGGACCAGCTCCGCAGCCACGCCGCAGGCTCGGAGGCTCGCGTCCCAGCCCTGCGCCCAGTCCTGCTCGTCTGGGGCGGGAGCACCGCTCCAGTCCATGAGCAGGACGGTCAAACGGATCGGCATGGTCGATACTCGCCCTCTCAGATCGGTTCACGCCGCAGGGTGCGGGGGGACCTCTCGGCGGGGGTCAGCATAGGCGCTGCGCCCCGGCCGCAAAGGTAGGGTGAGCCGCTGACGAACGTGACCGACAGCCGATTCAAGGGGATGTTCACGTGCCGGAAGTCTCACCACACACCCTCGGTCCAGCAGCCTCCGTAGCCATCCAGTCGATTCTCTTCCACACCTCGGCCGTCGCTGTGGCGCGCACCTTGGAGGCCTTCGACACCTCGGCCCGGGTGGGCAAGGAGGAGGGCCGGTGCGTCCGCCTCGAGGTGCTGCTCGGCGACGCGAGCAGCGCTCCGGTGCTCTCCGAGCAGGCGCTCGCGGAGCTGCATGAGCGGTTCGACGCGATCGACCGGATCGACTACACCTTCTTCGACGAGAACGTCGGCACCTCCAAGGGTCACAACGCACTGGCCCGGCGCAGCGCCTGCGAGCTGGTGGTGATCTCCAACCCCGACATCGTGGTGGATGCCCGAGCCCTCTGGCGGATGAGCGAGGCCATGGCCGATCCGTCGGTCGGCATGGTGGAGGCCAAGCAGCTGCCCTTCGAGCACCCCAAGGCCTACGACGAGAGCACCGGCCACACATCTTGGGCGACCACGGCGTTCGCGATGACCCGGCGCAGTGTGCTGGAGCAGGTCGGGGGCTTCGACGAGCAGACGTTCTTCATGTACTGCGACGACGTGGACTACTCGTGGCTGGTGCGCGAGGCAGGGCTGCACGTGGTGTTCCTGCCTTCGGCCGTGGTCTTCCACGACAAGGAGCTGAGCGTCGAGGGGGCCTGGATGCCCACCGGTGCCGAGCGTCGCTACTCCGCCGAGGCCGCGCTCCTGCTGGCACACAAGTGGTCCAGGGATGACGTGGTGACGCGGATCCTGGGCTACTTCGACGCCTCCGACGTGGCCGATGAGCGTCGGGCCGCCGAAGAGTTCCGTCGTCGAGCCGCCGAGGGTCGGCTGGTGCCGCAGCGCGATCCCGAGCACCGGGTGGCGACCTTCGTCGACGACCGCTACGCCGACCACAGGTTCGCGCTGTGACCGCCCGGCACCGCTACGACAACGAGGTCGCCGACGACAACGTCTACGGCCACGCCCTCGCCCTGCTGGCCGAGCAGCTCGCCGGCGACGCGGCCGGTGCGGTCCACCTGGACCTGGCCTGCGGCTTCGGGCACCTCGCCGAGGAGGTCGCCACGCGCTTCGGCCTGCACTACGTCGGGGTCGACGTCGACCCCGAGGCACTG
>NZ_POAG01000014.1:0-14198 GCF_002930065.1 Nocardioides sp. 616
CGCGACGCGGTCCTTCGGGAGCCCGCCGAGGGACTCCTTGGTGGAGGCGTAGGTGAGCTTGTCCAGCACCGTCACCCGGGCATCGGTGTGCTCCATCAGGTAGTGCACGAAGTTGGAGCCGATGAACCCGGCGCCACCGGTCACAAGAAGACGATCCATGAGACCGGAGTCTAGGGGGGAGAGGGACTCTCTCCACGAGGCCGCTCACGCTTGGAGGCCATCCTGTTTCCTGCGGCCCCTCTTCTTCGTCCTCTTCGTCGGGTACGTCGTATGGGTGGCGTATGTGGTCTTCCAGCCGACTCCCCTGGTGGCGAACAGGGCCATCGACGAGTTGGGGGCGCGCTAACTGTGTGGTCTACGCATTCATGGGCTTGCTGGCCATCGAACTCATCCAGGGGGCGCTGCTGCCCGCCAGGACGGCCGTGTTCAGCGACATCGTGTCCAACACGCTCGGCGGCGTCGCGGGCGCGGTGATCGGGCTGGGGCTGCGCAGCGCCTTCTCTGGCAGGTCCCGGCCATGATCCAGCCCGCATGCCTCGGTAACCCCCGCGAAGTCGCTCGCGCAGTGTGTTGAGGGATACACGACAAAAGATTGCAATCGTGTCACGAATCCACGAGGTTTCATTAGCATGAGATTTTGCTGGGCTAGTCGATGCAGCTCGTGGGAGTTCCGACAGTCCGGTCTTTAATGGGGGAATGTATGACGCAGTTGAGTCAGGCGCCTGAAGCGTCGGGCATCGCCGCCCGCCGGCACTTCGTGTTGAACGATAGTGCGACCGAGATCCCTGGCCTGAGGCGAACACAGCAGCTCGGCCAGGACTGGCGTACGAGGTATGCGCGGATTCTCTTCGTCGGCGATTTCCTGGTGCTGATGGTGGCTCTGGGGGCTGCCCAGGTCGTCCGGTTCGGTGTCTCTCCGGAGCCACGGGTGGACGGACCGCATATCTCCTACCTGGCACTGGGTGCCATTCTCGTCGGGGTCTGGTGGACGTCCCTGCAGATCCACCAGACGCGCAAGCTCCGGGTCGTCGGTCATGGTGCTGAGGAGTACCGCCGCGTCGTTGCGTCGTCGTGTCGCGCGTTCGCCGTCCTGGCCGTGTTGGGGGTGGCCCTCGAGATCAATGCGTCGCGCCTGTACCTAGTCATCGCTTTTGCCCTGGGTTTGCTGCTGCTCCTGCTCGAGCGAAAGGTCGCCCGGGTCTGGTTGAGTCGTGCACGGTCCCGGGGCCGAGCCATGACGAAGGTTCTCGTCATTGGGGGAGAGCGTTCAGCCGGTCAGGTGGCGCGTTGGTTCAGCACCCACGTGGACGCCGGTTACCGGGTGTCGGGAGTGTGGATCCCGGATGGCGCAATGCCCGAGGCCGACCGGCTCGACACAGGCCCGAGCGAGGTGCCCGTGATGTCGTCCCTCGTGGAGTTCGCGGATGCGCTCTCTGTCTCGGGGGCCCGCGCTGTCGTGGTGACCGACACCGAGCACCTCGGCCACGAGTCCCTGCAGGACCTGACGTGGCGGTTGGAGGGCACCGGGATCGACCTGCTGCTCTCGCCGAACGTGCTAGACGTCGCCTCCTCACGGCTCACGCTCGACGACGTGTCGGGGATGCCCCTGCTGCACCTGAGCGAACCGCAGTACAGCGGCGCGGGACGACTCGGGAAAACCTTGTTCGACCGCATCGGGGCATGCCTGCTCATCGTCGTCCTCGGTCCGCTGCTGATCGCAACGGCGCTGGCGGTCAAGCTCACCAGCGTCGGACCGGTGTTCTACCGTCAGGAGCGGGTGGGTCAAGGGGGACAAGCCTTCGGCATGATGAAGTTCCGCTCCATGCGCGTCGGTGCCGACGCTGAGCTTGAGTCTCTCCTGGCCGCCGAGGGCAAGTCCCTGGCCGAGCTCCCGAAGCTCACGCGTGACCCTCGGGTGACCCGGGTGGGCGCCTTCATTCGGCGGTTCTCGATCGACGAGGTGCCGCAGCTCTTCAACGTGCTCAAGGGTGACATGAGCCTGGTCGGTCCACGCCCGCAGCGGGACTTCGAGGTCGAGCAGTACGACCACGTCGCGACGCGCCGACTCACCGTACGTCCTGGCATGACGGGGTTGTGGCAGGTGTCCGGACGCTCGGACCTGTCGTACGACGAGGCGATTCGACTCGACGTGCACTACGTGGAGAACTGGTCCATCACGTCGGACCTGATGATCCTGTGGCGCACAGTGAGGGCCGTCGTGGCCTCCGACGGAGCGTACTGAGCTTCAGGCCCGGACGCGTAGTCACGGCTGTTTTCTAGGCCGCGGCGGGTAGCGCCGGCGCTTGGGGTCGACGGTTGCCGAACCGTTCTGGGTGAGCGGAGCACACCAACGTCCGGGCCTGGCTCGAGGACAACCCACGCTTCGTCGTGCACCTCGTCCCGACCCACGCCTCCTGGATGAACGTGCTCGAGGTCTGGTTCGGCATTATCGAGCGTCAGGCCGTCCGCCGCGGCGTGTTCAAGTCCGTCAAGGACCTCAACACCAAGATTCGCGCCTGCATCGACGGCTGGAACGATCGCTCCCACCCCTTCGTCTGGACCGCCGAAGAGATCCTCAAGAAGGCCAACCGTCCAACAACTTCAAGTCCTCGGTACTAGCCAAGTCTGGTCGTCTCTCCTTCGGGGATAGCGACGGGCGGCGACGATGCCTTTTCCTGGAAGCGACGGTCACGCCACGTCATGACCGGATCGGCGACGAATCGGTGGCTCGCCGCGGACAGCGCCAGCGTGATGAGCAACGCCACTCCGGCGCTGGTCCAGTTTGGCCATGAGGTGTTGCCGTGCAAGATCCAGAGCACCGGGTAGTGCATCAGGTAGATCTCGTAGCTGATCAGCCCTGCATACGTCAACGGCCTGAGCGACAGGGCATTGACCATCACGCCACTACCGGACGCCAAGTGGGCGATTACTGGCAGAACCGCGACAATTGCGATGGGAGTGATGTCAAACTGGAGTGCCCCGACCGTGTCTCCTGCGAAAGCAAGGGCAAACACTGCAACGCCGGCCCAGGCCCATAGCTTTGACTCCCAGGGCTTCCGATCCAACACAAGTGCCAGGACACATCCCGCGAGCAGCCCACCAGCCTTCGTAAGGGGGTTGTAGGGCAGATCGTCCCCGGTGAGCAACCATCCGGTGAGGCTCGCCACTGCGAATGCTCCGGTGATCATGGCTATGCGGAAGCGCGACATCTTTGCTCGCACCATGAGTAGCAGAGCGACGGGCCAAAGAAGGTAAAACTGTTCCTCCATTGCGAGCGACCACGTGTGGGAGAGATAACCGAGGCCCAAGTCCGTCAAGGTCGTCACGATATTGCCGAGATACGCAAGCGCAATGATCGACCCCCCGGCTGCCTCGACCGGACTCGCATTGGTCCACGGGAAGAGCGCCGCGAAGAGAAGCACCGTCACGATCAGCGCCGGGTACAGGCGAAGGGCGCGGCGGGCGTAGAACCTCGACAATCGAATACGCCCGTGGCGGTCGATCTCCTTCAACAGGATCTTTGTGATCAGGAATCCGGAGATCACGAAGAAGATGTCCACACCGAGCCCGCCTGGGAAACCCGCGTCTGGAAACGCGTGCACCGCGAACACCATAGCGACAGATATCGCCCGGATTCCGTCGAGAGCTGGCATCTCCGGAAGGGCGCGTTGGGTTCGAATTTTTTGGTTGCGAGTGCGGTCGGTCGTCACGTATTCGAACCATACGGTAGCAGGCCGGCCGCGTCCCAAGTATCAGGCTTCTCACCGCTGGCACCCGGTGCCGGTCCGGCTGAGAGTTCCGTCCAGTATCGAATAAGCGAAGCTGCACCAACGGCCATGCCCTGCGGGTACAGCCTGGCGTCGTCCAGCCGCCGGCAGTCGCCTATCGTGGGGCGGGTGATTTCCGTCAACTTGCTTCGAGGCATCCGTCCATGGTGACTCTGCTCGCGCACGAGTGGTTGGCGCAGACCGGCGGATCTGAGAACGTCTTTGAGCAGATCAGAGATGCCTACCCGGATGCCGCGGCTGTCTGTCTATGGAACGACGACCCCGTCCGCTTCCCGAGAGTCTCGGAGACTTGGCTCGCGCGTAGCAGCCTTCGCGGCCGCAAGGCCGCGGCCCTGCCCTTTATGAGTCAGGCATGGAACCACGTGGACCTCGACGGTATCGACCGGGTCGTCGTCAGCTCACACGCGTTTGCACATCATCTGGCATCGCGAGCGGCCCGCCAGGGATTACCTGCGCATTGCTACGTCCACAGCCCTGCCAGGTACATCTGGGCGCCCGATCTGGACCAGCGTGGGCAGAGCGCTGCCGGTCGCCTCGGGCGCCGGCCATTGCAGCGATTTGATAGGAGAAGGGCGCATTCTGGCGTTGAGTACGCCGCGAACAGTCATTTTGTCGCTAAGCGCATTGAGGATGCCTGGGGGCAACCGTCAACCGTCATCTATCCTCCGGTCGACGTTGAGGGGATCAAGAAGTTCCTGAGCGGGGCGGCGGTCAACGACGCTGACCGACAGGTGCTTGACGATCTGCCGAAGGAGTTCGTCCTGGGGGCCTCCCGGTTCGTTCCCTACAAGAGGATGGAGTGCGCGATCGACGTGGGAGTGGCTCTCGACCTCCCGGTCGTCCTCGCGGGAGAAGGGCCGGATCAGGATCGGGTCCGCAGCATCGCTGAACGTGCTGGGGTCCCCGTGACGTTCGTGGGCCGAGTCGATGACTCGACGCTGCGGACGCTGTATGACCGTGCTTCGCTCTTCGTCTTCATGCCGGTTGAGGACTTCGGCATCATGCCTGTGGAGGCGATGGCGGCAGGCACGCCCGTCCTCGTGAACAGCATCGGCGGAGCGGCCGAGAGCGTCCAGCTTCTGTCGGGCGGGTGTACGGCGAACCCCGAGTCTCCTTCGGAGATGTCCCGTGCAGCCGCGCAGGCGCTCGACATCGACATGTGGTCGGCGGTCGCGAAGGCCGATCAGTTCTCGCACCATGCCTTCCGCGCACGACTGCGCGAGTGGGCCGGGGCGTGAGCACGATGGGGGTGGACCTGTTTTTTGACGATCGTTGGCGTGGTGCTCATGGCATCGCGCGGTACGCCAGTGAGATGCGCCGACGCACGCAGTTGCCGTACCAGGCCTTGGGTTGGTCCGGCTCTCCGTCTTCACCGGGCGACGCTGTTCGCCTGGAACGCCTGAGAGTCCCCCCGAGCGGACTCATCTACTCGCCTGGCTACAACGGCGGATTGGCGCGCTGCGCACAACTTCTGACGGTCCACGACTTGATTCACTTGGCGTCGAGCAGCCCTCGTGCTCGGCTCAACAGCCTGTATTACGCGCAGGTTCTCCGCAGGATCATTAAACGTACGGGGTTTGTCATGACGGTCTCGGAGACCTCCCGAGACGCTCTGCAGGAGTGGCTGCGCACAGACGACGTCGAGGTCCTCGTCTCGGGGAACGGCTGTAGCGAGACGTTCAGTCACCGTGCCGAGCGCCTGGAGCCCAATGAGCCTGACTTCTTCCTCTATGTCGGCAATCTTCGTGTGCACAAGAATGCTGCGCGGGCGTTTGAAGCGGTGGCCAAGGTCGCGAACGCCCGTCTGGTTGTGGTGAACAGCGACGTCTCCGGCTTCACCGAACTAGCCGCCACGTACGGCATTAGCTCACGGGTGTCGGTACGCGCACACGTGACCGACGAGGAGCTCGCTGGTCTGTACCGACGCGCGCGAGGGCTGCTTTTCCCGTCGATTGTGGAGGGCTTTGGTCTGCCGGTTCTGGAAGCCCTGAGCGCGGGGTGCCCGGTGGTGCATCTGGACGAGTGTCGTTCGGCTCGTGAGATCGGGGCCGACTTCCCTGGTGGCTCTACTGGCTTGGCCGACTCCACCGACGAATGGGCCGATGCGCTCCGCGCACTGCTCGAGAGTCGACCGACAATCCCCATCATGCCGACCAAGTACGAGTGGTCCTCGGTCGCGGAAACCCTTGACAGGCATGTGCAACGAGTGGCCGCAACCCACGGGATCGGCGCCTGACATGGACACCTCACGGGATGTCGTCACTGGCGTCATGCTGAATTGGCGGGACACGAGCGGTACGCAGGACGCGGTCCAGAGATTGTTGGCTGACCCAATCGTTTCGTTCCTCGTCGTGGTCGACAACGAGTCCGACGGATCGCTCCGAGCGGCACTGGCGCACTGGGGACCCGATCGTCTGGAGATCTTGGAGCAAGCTGACAACCTGGGCTTCTCCTCGGGGATGAACGTCGGACTCAGACGCGCGCTTGAACTCCATCCCTCGACGCCGATCCTCGCCATCAACAATGACGCACATATGGCTAATCGCGCGTCCTTGAAGGAGTTGCTGAATGCTCTCAATGCCACGAGCAAGCCAGCCGTTGTAGCGCCGCGCATCGTTCTTCCCGATGGTTCCGCTGGTTCCACGGGAGGGCGCTTGTACATGCGCTCGTTGCGCACCTCAGACGATCTTCCCGTCGGGTCGCCACCCGACTACCTCACTTGGGCCTGCGTCCTGATTCACCCCGATGTGTTTCGGCAGCACGGGCTGCTCTCAGAGAAATTCTTCATGTACTGGGAGGACGTTGAGTTCGGACTTCGGCTCAAGCGCTCTGGAGTGCCGCTGATAGTCGTGCATACGTCAGCGGTCGTTCACGCCGTGTCTTCTAGCCACGGCCGCGCGGGAGTTCGAATTCAACTCTACTCCGCTCTCGGTTTGGTTCGACTGGCGATCTTGGTGGGGCCTGCAGCGATTCCAGGCGCGGTCTATCGAATCGCCGGCCGAATGGCCTCGGCGCTCTCGCACGGCGACATCGGAGCTGCGAAGGCAATCCTCGCCGGAGTAAGGGTGGGATTGTTCATGTCTACAGATGACTCAGCAGTAGCGGCGCTCAAGCGAAGCGGGCATCTAAACTCTGAAGCCACGGCTCGAGGGAAGGCGTCTAGTTAGGCGGCTCCCAACTAGCCGACAGGGTTTCGCAATGCTCTCCGGACCCTGTCCGGCGATCTTGGTTGGATGGGCGCCGTGCGTCGGGGACCGTGACTCTCGGAAGCGCCCCGACCGTCGATGGGGCGACGGCAATGAGCAGAACCTAGGAAGTCGAGACCGGCGCCATCACTCCCGACCCATCCTGCTCTGTTGGGTACTTCGATGGGGCGCTAGAGCCTTGTTCTCGACGAGTGTCGACAGTGCCTTAGGATCGTCGCTCATGCGCGCCATACCCATTCCGGACCTTGTTCGCGCGGGCCGAGGTGCGGACCGATGGGCGCATCTGTCTCTCATGGCAGTGCTTCTTGGGCTCTTCACGATCTCGTGGGATCGATTCGCGAACTTCTCGGCGTTCGGGACCTTCAACGTGAAGCTGCCGATCCTTGCGTTTGCTGCTGCGCTTGTTCTGCTGACAGCTGACGCGATGCTCAAGACCAGAGAGCTACCTGGTCGCCTTCCGTCGTGGTTCATCGTCTCGTGGAGCCTCGCCTTCGCCACCCTGTTGCCCGTCGTCTGGGCACTTGATCAGCGTGCCGTGATGTTACAGACGTCGACCATCGTCCTCGGAGCGCTCATGCCGGCGATTGCCACGTATCTGGCTGTGCGAAGGAATGACGCCGTCGACGAGGCGCTCACTGCTTGGATTCGCGGGGGGGTTCTGGCGGCCACCTTCGGGCTGTACCAGCTCGCCGCTTTCTACAACGACTGGCCTCAGGGAATTCCTGAGCAGAACACCGGTGGCGGTTTCGGCCGGATCTCGGCCTTCAACTATGAGTCTGGTTACTTCGGCTACTTCATGGTGATGACCCTGACGGCGGTGATCGCTCGCGCGCGTCTACGCGGAGCCAAGATCCCTGTTGCGCTGTTTGCCTACTTGCTCGTCGTGCTGTTCTTGGCCAACTCGCGCGCAACTTGGTTGGTCGTTCCAGTCTGGTTGGCGTTGATGGTCTTCCGGAAGCCAAGCCGCAGTTGGTTGGTGGCAGCTTCGCGGAAGCCGAGCCGCGAGACGATCGTGAGGGCAATCGTCCCGATCATGACGGTTGCGTTGGTCGTTGCGTCCGTGGCCGTGGCTGCGCCCGAATTTGTGGGCGAATTCGTGGATCGGTTGGCGTCCATCTTCGATCCAAACGAGCAGTCATCGAACTCGCCGCGATTGGACAGCCTCAAGGCAGCACGGAGTGTATTCGAACTGCACCCGTGGGGTGTCGGGGCCGGGAACTACTACCTCTACGCGCCGAGCTACGGAGTGCCTCTACCGGGCATTGGCGCTTCGAATCAAGTCGTCGTGAACAACATATGGCTGCAAGCGCTAGTGGACGGTGGTTGGCTCCTTCTCGTGGCGCAAGCGGTCTTCGCATTGATGGCGTTGAGAATGTTTTTCCGTAGAGCCATGCCAGTGGCGCGATCGCTCATGGTTGGCTGGATCTCGGTGCTGTTGGTCGGCGGACTCATCGTTTCGCTGTTCTTTGATCTGAAGTTGTGGACGCTTCTGGCGCTCGCAGCTGTGGCGGCCACGTCGGAGCGACCTCCCTCACTCGGGGAAGAAAGTCCTGACCCTCGTCTGATGGTCGAGTAGACCGTGCGTGCCTAGCGGCGTTGGCCCAATGTGTAGGGGCTTGCTGGCTCTGGACTCACGTCCTTGCGGAGACCGTCGAGGGACTCTTTGGTGCAGGCGTAGGTGAGCTTGTCCAGCGCCGTGACGCTGGCTTTGGTGTGCTCGACTAGGTGGTGGCGAAGTTGGAGCCCATGAAGCCAGCCCACCGGTAACAAGAAGTTGATCAATGTGACGGGAGTCGTGGGATTCGAGCCGCCATCTGCGATCATCGGGCCATGATTGAAGACCCGTCGATCCCCAGGATCGTCCAACTGCCGCGGATCCAGGACCCCAGAGGCAACCTCACGTTCCTTGAGGGTGGCAACCATGTTCCGTTTGATATCGCGCGCGTTTACTATCTCTACGACGTTCCCGGTGGTGAGACTCGAGGTGGGCACGCGCACAGGGAGCTCGAGCAGGTCATCATCGCCGTGTCGGGGAGTTTCGACGTCGTGCTGGACAACGGTGACGGGCATCAGGAACGTCACTTCCTGAATCGCTCCTACTACGGTCTGTACGTGCCACGCATGCACTGGCGAGAACTGGAGAACTTCTCATCAGGCTCCGTGCTGCTCGTCCTAGCCTCGGAGAAGTACGACGAGGATGACTACTACCGTGACTACAGCGAGTTCCTCTCTGACGTCAGGGGATCATGACATGGTCGCTTTTCTCGACCTCGCGAAGATCAACGGTGAAGTAAGGGAGCAGATGGCAGCCGCCATCGACGAGGTGCTCTCCAGTGGCTGGTACGTCTTGGGCAAGCAGGTCGAGCAGTTTGAAGCGGAGTTCGCGCAGTTCGTCGGCGCGAAGCACTGCGTTGGCGTGGGCAACGGCCTGGACGCCATCTGCCTGGCATTGCGAGCTCACGGAGTCGGACCCGGCGACGAGGTGATAGTCCCGAGCAACACCTTCATCGCAACGTGGCTGGCCGTCACCTACGTTGGCGCGGTGCCGGTGCCCGTTGAACCGGACCCGGTGACCATGAACATCGATCCCGCAAGGATCGAGGCGGCCATCACGAGTCGCACCCGCGCAATTTGCCCGGTGCACCTCTACGGACTGCCGGCGGACCTTCCCGAGATCAACGCCCTCGCTCAGCGGCACGGCCTGGTGGTTGTCGAGGACGCCGCACAGGCGCACGGCGCGAGCTTGGACGGGGCGCCGGTCGGGTCCTGGGGGAACACTGCGACGTGGAGCTTCTACCCGGGCAAGAACCTGGGTGCCCTGGGGGATGGTGGCGCGATCACCACGGACGACGCTGAGGTGGCGGAGAAGTTGCGTTCTCTACGCAACTACGGCTCCAGCGCCAAGTACGTACACGAGCTGCGAGGCGTCAACAGCCGACTGGATGAGATGCAGGCGGCGGTGCTTCGGGTCAAGCTCTCGAAACTGAGTGAGTGGAACACTCGCCGCGGCCAGATCGCGCAGCGTTACTTGGAGGGACTCGAAGGAACAGGGCTCACCCTGCCTTCCGTCACGGACGGCGTCCATTCCGCGTGGCACCTGTTCGTGATCCGTACGGAGCGCCGGGAAGAACTGCGAGGCGAGCTCGACGCTCGGGGAATCCAGACCCTCATTCACTACCCGACGTCCCCGCACATGCAGGGCGCCTACGCGGACGACTTTTCACCCGGGGAGTTCCCGATCGCGGAGCACATGCAGGACCGGGTGCTGAGCCTGCCCATGGGGCCACACCTGTCGCTTGAGGACGCTGACGACGTTGTTGCAGCCATCCGGGAGCTGACGTCTCGGATGGAGGCAGAGCCTCCCAGATGAGGCCGGCGGTGCGTCCGGTCCTGCTCCTAGGCATCAGCTCGGTCATCGTGGCAGTCTCCGCGGTAGTCCGACAGAAGGTGGTGGCCGACCTCCTGGGAGCAACCGGGGTCGGAACCCTGGGTCTGATGACGGCTGTCAGTGCCTTGGCCACGACGCTCTTCGGCCTGGGGCTCGGCACCAGCGGTGTGCCCGCGATCGCCTCGGCGCGGGAGCGACAAGAAGAGCTCAAGCAACGAGCTCGTTCTCTGCTGATCCTGTCGGCTGCTCTCGCCGCGTTCGCCTTTGTGGTCGTGGGGCTGTCGACGAGGAGTGAGTCCCTCACTGGGATCAGTGATCCTCCGTGGCAGCTGCGCTTGGCCATGGCAGGAACCGTGGCCTCTGCGATCTTCACTGCCGGTCAGCTGGCCTTCCTGAACGGCCGGGGACGGTTGGCGGTGATGGCGGCCTGCAACAGTCTTGGCGCGATAGTTGGCACCGCCGCTTCGGTGCTCGGCCTGTATTTCTTCGGGTACACCGGACTTGCCGTGGCATTGTTGGGCGTCCCCGTGGCTACCGCGCTGCTTGCCTACTTCTTCGTCCGGCAAGACTATGCTCGCCTCCCGTCCTACGAGGACGCGGATCGACCCAGGGCCTGGCCCCATGTCAAGCAGATGACGCAGCTCGGCGCGATCGTCACGACGTCTCTGGTCATCGGGGTGGCGGCTCAACTGGTCGCCAGGCTTGTCATTCAGAACGATCTCGGCCTAGAAGGGGTGGGCTACTACCAGGCCAGCTGGGCCATCAGCGGCATGTACCTGTCCTTCCTGCTCACGGCCTTGGCCGCGGAGTACTTCCCGCGTGTTTCCGCCCTTGGAGGTGATCGTGACCGGGTCAGCAAGGCGCTGGACGACCAGATCATTCTTACCGTCGCGCTCGCGGCGCCGTTGATCGCGTGGGGCATCACGCTGGCACCCGCAATTCTGAGAATTCTGTACGCACCAGACTTCGTCGAGGCCAGCGACCTACTTCGATGGCAGCTGGCGGCCGACGTCTTCAAGCTTCCTGCCTGGGCCATCGGGTTCGTCTTGCTGGCCACCGACAGACGCCTTCTCTTCTTCATGGCCGAGGTGTCATGGAACGTCGTGTTCCTGGCTCTGCTCGTTCCCTTCTCCCGAGAGTGGGGCCTGGCCGGGGTGGGAGTGGCGACGCTGTGTGCCTACGGCGTCTACCTCGTGGTCTGTGTCGGCATGGCTCATCGCCTAGTGGGTTTCCGTCCGTCACGTCTCAGCGGCGCGCTCTTCGCGCTGTCCTCACTGTCGACCGTCGCCCTGCTCCTGAGCGCCTTCCGCTGGGGCGAGGGCGCGCCATGGTTGGCGCCCATGTTTGCCGCACTGTTGACCGTCACTCTGGGGCTCGTGGCGTGGGCGCAGATCCGGAACCGCAGAGCGGCGCCGGACGAGTCTCAGGTCCAGACAGCAGCCACACAGATTGGGAAACTTCTGTGAACGATTCGTCCTACCGGCACCTGCCACTGGTCAGCGTGCTGGTGCCCTCGTACAACCACGCCCGGTTCATCGACGAGTGCCTTGACTCGGTGCGGGACGAGGACTGGCCATTCCTGGAGCTTCTCATCGTGGACGACGCCTCGAGTGATGACTGCTACCAGAGGGCCACAGCGTGGGTAGCCCAGCACGGGTCTCGCTTCGCCCGGGTCGAAATAGTCCGACACGAGGTCAACCGTGGCGTCGGGGCCACCATGAACGAGCTCGTGGCCATGTCTCGGGGCGAGTATCTGGTGCCCCTCGCCAGCGACGATCTTCTTATCCGTGGGGGCATATCCCAGAGACTGGAGGCCTTGAACTCCTCCCACAGTCCTCAAGGAGCCGTCATCGGTGATGCCTGGCTCATCGACGAAGAGGGTCATCGTCTCCAGGAATCAGCATTCGTCGTGCTGCATCGAGCAAATATGGAGGCATTGCGTCATGCACGAACGATGCGACGTGAACTCATCCTGAACTGGTCCGTCCCAGGTCCGGTGCTCATGTTCCATCGCAACTTGTTGGAGGCCTACGAGGGGAAGATGTATTTGGAGGGTGTACGGGCCGAGGATCGCGATCTCTACTTGAGAATCATGGCTCGCGACGCACTGGTCTTCGTGGACGCACCCGTGGCTTGGTATCGCCAACATTCTCTGAGCGCCAGCGCTCTCCACACCGATGCCATCTCTTACGAACTTGTGGATGCCGAACGCGAACATGCGGCCGACTTTCCACCGAGCTTGAGGTTCTTGTTGCGCGTCGTCGCCGGTTTGGGTCAGAGAAGACTGGTGGTATCGGGGAGCCCTCCGCAGCGCGTCACCTTGTTCGCGCTGCGGACGCTACGCAAGTGCCTCCTTGCCACGAATGCCATCTCCGCAAGCCGGGCGACCAGAGTCGAGCGTCGCGCCGCACAGCGAGTGTAGGCGCGCTTCGAAGCGCGGTGGCCTTGACCCCGTTTCGCGGACGCCGGGTTATGCGCCTTGGAGTTTTTGGTGCCGTCCTGGACATCGGCGGCCTTCGGCCACCCCGTCAGGCACGATTCGCTGTTGTCGAAGCCCGCGGCGATCTGCTTCAAGTGGACGCCAGGCTCGCAGTCCCTCGCGACCCGAACAACGTCGTCGCGGAACTCCTTGCAATAGGGCTGCACAGTGCGCATCCTTCCAGCAGCGCCTCTCGGCACCACAGATCAGATGTCACCTATAAGTGCATCAACCCCGTCTTCAACGGCCATCCATGACGTCGGGGCCGCAAGCACGCTCTCTCTACTCCGCGCCGGACCTTGCTGTTGATGGGCGACCATGCCCCCACACGCACGCCAACGCGAAGACCTGGCTGGCCGAGAATCCGCGGGTGGCCGGTTAACTCGCCGTGAAGCACGTCGCCTGGATGGACCTCGTCGAGGTCTGGTCCGGTCATCGATGCCAGGCGTGCGCGGAAAGCTCAGCGCCTTCACCCATGACCGCACGCCCGCTCTCGCTCCTTCGTGGGACCAAGAACGCCCGGGACATTCTCGAGAAGGCCAATCCTCCAACGACTTCAGAAGCGCGTTCCTAGTACTGCTTTCTTCCAGACTCCGCGTGCAGGGTCTCATATTGGTCGACCAGACGTTTTAGTCGCGCGTCCTTGGGTGCTGACCCGTTTAGAACATATTCTTCTATCTCATCCGCGACGTCCTGGAAACCGTACTTTTCGATGGCGTAGTAGTTCACGGAAATATCGCGGTAAGGAATATACCGTGAAAAGGGTCGAATATTCTTCATGACGGTTGAGCCAGTGGCAGTCATGGAGTACGGGCCGATCACACTGTACTGGTGGACCTGCGCCCCCATTCCCACCGTCGCGTTCTCCAGGATGGTGACGATGCCGCCGATGACGCACAGGGGCGTGATGACCACGCCGTCGTGCAGATGCGCGTCGTGCGGAATATGCACGCCGTGCATGAGAAACACGTCATCCGCGATCGAGGTCAGGGGTCCGTAGCAGGGCTTCTGGATGACCGAGAATTCACGGATGATATTGCGATTACCGATAGTGATCGGATTTCGCGAGGCGTCATGGTGAGGATCCCGCGTGTCTTCGCCTGGCGTTCCGATCACAACGTGAGGTCCGATCTGATTCCCGTCCCCAATGCTCAGCGGTCCGATCAGGACGCTGTAGGCGCCGACCGAATTGCCCTCACCTAGCTCGACGTCGCCCTCGATAACGGCGGTCGGATGGATCGTGTTCGTCGTGGTCATGGTCACTGGCCCTTCGCGGCGTAGGCGGTTTCGGTGGCTTCCTTCGCGGGGCGCCACCAGTCGTGGTGTTCTTGGTACCA
>NZ_POAG01000015.1:0-24890 GCF_002930065.1 Nocardioides sp. 616
GAGCAGTGGCGCACCGCGGTGCGCCGCCTCAACCGGGAGGTGCTGGGGCGCTCGGAGGCCCGCGGCGAGCCCCGGGTGGTGGCCGACCTGGTGTCGGCACTGGCCCTCAGCGCCCTGGAGGGGTTCGCCCACGAGGTGCAGGACCGGCACCGGGAGCCTGGACCCAGCGCGGTGCGTCGGGCCACGGCGTTCATCGACCAGAACGCCGACCAGCCGATGACCGTGGCCGAGATCGCCCGGGCCGCGCACACCAGCGTGCGGGCGCTGCAGCAGGCCTTCGCCCGGCACCACGACAGCAGCCCCACGGCGTACCTGCGCCAGGTGCGGCTGGAGCGGGCGCACCGCGAGCTGCTCCAGGCAGACCCGGACGACGGGGTGACGGTGGCCGAGGTGGCCGCGCGGTGGGGCTTCGCCCAGCCGGGTCGGTTCGCCGCGCACTACCGCGAGGCCTACGGTCGGCTGCCCAGCGACAGCCTTCGCACCCAACCCATGTAGGTTGCTCTCACATGTGTTGTCGGTCACACCCCCGACCGGCGACCCGTGCGAGACGACAGGCGCACTGGCGCGGCGGTGATCCCGCGGCCGCCGGGTGAGAAGAAGGAGTGCAGCGTGAGCCACCACGGATTCGGACCGGACCTGGTCGAGGTCTTCGGGCCCTCGCAGTCCGACGGAGGACCAGAGCTGGTCCAGCTGCTCACCCCGGAGGGGGAGCGCGTCCACCACCCGGAGTTCGACCGGGACTTCAGCGCCGAGGAGCTGCGCGGCTTCTACCGCGACATGGTGCTGACCCGGCGCATCGACACCGAGGCCACCGCCCTGCAGCGGCACGGCGAGCTCGGCATCTGGGCCCAGCTGCTCGGCCAGGAGGCCGCCCAGATCGGCGCCGGCCGGGCGCTGCGCCCCCAGGACCACGTCTTCCCCACCTACCGCGAGCACGGCGTCGCGTGGTGCCGCGGCATCGACCCGCTGGCCCTGCTCGGCCTCTTCCGCGGGGTCGACCACGGCTCCTGGGACCCGGAGGAGAAGCACTTCGGGCTCTACACGATCGTGATCGGCGCGCAGGCCCTGCACGCCACCGGCTACGCCATGGGCATGCAGCGCGACGGCGTCGTCGGCACCGGCGACCCGGACCGCGACGCGGCCGTGGTCGCGCACTTCGGGGACGGCGCCTCCAGCCAGGGCGACGTCAACGAGGCCTTCATCTTCGCCGCCTCCTACAACGCCCCGGTGGTGTTCTTCTGCCAGAACAACCAGTGGGCCATCTCCGAGCCGATCGAGCGGCAGTCCCGGATCCCGCTCTACCAGCGGGCCCTGGGCTTCGGGTTCCCCGGCGTCCGGGTCGACGGCAACGACGTGCTCGCGACGTACGCCGTGACGCAGGCGGCGCTGCAGCGGGCGCGGGACGGCCAGGGACCGACGCTGGTGGAGGCCTACACCTACCGGATGGGTGCCCACACCACCACCGACGACCCGACCCGCTACCGGCTCTCCGACGACGTGGAGCGCTGGAAGCTGCGCGACCCGATCTCCCGGGTGGAGGTCTACCTGCGGCGCAACGGCCTGGTCGACGACGACTTCATCGACACGGTGCGCGCCGAGGCCGACCAGCTCGGCCACGACCTGCGCGAAGGCTGCAAGGCGATGCCGGACCCGCAGCCGCTGGACATGTTCGACCACGTCTACGCCGAGGAGACCGAGGAGCTGCGCGCCGAGCGCGAGGGCTTCGCGGCCTACCTCGCCCAGTTCGACGGACACGTCGATGGACACGGCGTCGAGGGGAGGCACTGATGGCCACCCAGCGGATCACCCTGGCCAAGGGGCTCAACTCCGGGCTGCGCAAGGCGATGGAGGACGACCCCAAGGTGCTGGTGATGGGGGAGGACGTCGGCAAGCTCGGCGGGGTCTTCCGGATCACCGACGGGCTGCAGAAGGACTTCGGCGAGGACCGGGTCATCGACTCCCCGCTGGCCGAGTCCGGCATCGTGGGCACGGCGGTGGGACTGGCCCTGCGGGGCTACCGCCCGGTGGTGGAGATCCAGTTCGACGGCTTCGTCTACCCGGCGTACGACCAGATCGTGTGCCAGGTCGCCAAGATGCACTACCGGTCCAAGGGCCGCTCGAAGATGCCGATGGTCATCCGCATCCCGTTCGGCGGCGGCATCGGCGCGGTCGAGCACCACAGCGAGTCGCCGGAGGCGCAGTTCGCGCACACGCCGGGGATCAAGGTGGTGGCCTGCTCCAACCCGGTCGACGGCTACTGGATGATCCAGCAGGCCATCGCCTGCGACGACCCGGTCGTCTTCCTCGAGCCCAAGCGGCAGTACCACGCCGACAAGGCCGACCTCGACGACTCCGTCGACCCCGACCCCCTCTTCTCCTCCCGGGTGGTGCGGCGTGGCCAGGACGTCACGCTGCTGGCCTACGGGCCGACGGTGAAGACCGCCCTGTCGGCGGCCGAGGCCGCGGCCAACGAGGGCACCTCGCTGGAGGTCATCGACCTGCGCACGCTCTCCCCGCTGGACCTGGGCCCGGTGTACGAGTCGGTGCGCCGGACCGGCCGCGCGGTGATCACCCACGAGGCCCACGTCAACCTGGGCATGGGATCGGAGGTCGCGGCGCGGATCACCGAGGAGTGCTTCTACAACCTGGAGGCCCCGGTGCTGCGGGTGGGCGGCTTCGACACGCCGTACCCGGCGTCGCGGATCGAGGAGGACTTCCTCCCCGACCTGGACCGGGTGCTGGACGCCGTCGACCGCTCGCTCAAGTTCTAGCCCGCAACTTCTAGCAGGAAGGGCCGAGATGGCCGAGTTCAAGCTGCCCGACGTCGGCGAGGGCCTCACCGAGGCCGAGCTCGTCTCCTGGAAGGTCAAGGCGGGCGACCTCGTGGAGATCAACGAGGTGATCTGCGAGATCGAGACCGCCAAGTCGATCGTGGAGCTGCCCAGCCCGTTCGCCGGCACGGTGCTGTCGCTGCTGGTGGCCGAGGGCGAGATGGTCGAGGTGGGCACCGCGATCATCGCGATCGGCGAGCAGGCGGCCGAGATGGTGATCGACCTGTCCAACCCCGCCGCCAGCGGTGGCGGCGAGGGCGAGTCGCTGGTCGGACGCAACAAGGCCGACCGCGGCCCGCAGCGCCGGGCCCGCAAGGGCTCGGCGTCGCCGGCCACCGACGCCGGCGCCCAGACCCGGCTCCAGGTCCAGGGCGCGTTCGCCGCCGGCGGCGCCATGCCGCTGGAGGTGGCGCCGGCCGACGAGCCGGCGGTGCCGGCCCGTGAGCCCGAGCCGGGACCGGCCAGCCTGCGCGCCCTGGCCAAGCCCCCGGTGCGCAAGCTCGCCAAGGACCTCGGGGTGGACCTCACCCGGCTGACCCCGACCGGTCCCGGCGGCACGGTGACCCGGGCGGACGTGGAGGCCGCGGCGGCCGCGGCCCAGTCCGGGCGCGAACCGATGCCCGAGCAGTACGCCGATCTCGGCCGGCCCGGCGTCCACCCCATGGCCGGTGCCCGGGAGACCCGCGAGCCGATCAAGGGCGTGCGCAAGATGATGGGGCAGGCGATGGTCGACTCGGCCTTCACCGCCCCCCACGTCACGGAGTGGATCACCGTGGACGTGACCGCGACCGTGGAGCTCGTCGAGCGGCTCAAGGGCCGCCCCGAGCTCCGCGACGTCAAGGTCAGCCCGCTGCTGGTGCTGGCCCGGGCCTGCCTGCTGGCGATGCGGCGTACCCCGGCGATCAACTCCTTCTGGGACGAGGCCGCCCAGGAGGTGGTCTACAAGGGCTACGTCAACCTCGGGATCGCCGCGGCGACGCCGCGCGGACTGGTGGTGCCCAACATCAAGGACGCCGACAACCTCTCGCTGGTGGAGCTGGCGCGGGCCCTGGGCGAGCTCACCGCCACCGCGCGGGAGGGCCGGACGCAGCCGGCCGAGATGAGCGGCGGCACCTTCACGATCACCAACGTCGGGGTCTTCGGGGTGGATGCCGGGACGCCGATCATCAACCCCGGCGAATCCGCCATCCTGTGCTTCGGGGCGGTCCGCAAGCAGCCGTGGGTGGTCGGTGACGACATCGTGGCGCGACACGTGACGACCCTGGCGCTCTCCTTCGACCACCGGCACGTGGACGGCCAGCAGGGCTCGCAGTTCCTGGCCGACGTGGCCGGGATCCTGGCGGACCCGGGGACCGCGCTGCTGTTCTGACCAGTTCGCGCGTACGTACGTCGTTTTGCTGCAAAGCCGAGCGCCTGTACCCAGGATTAGGTACGTGTTCCCGACGACTCCAACTCATGGCCTCGGCGTAGACCGCGGATCGGACTTGCTGCTGGTGCGCCATCGGACCGGCGTGCTGGTCCTGCTCGCCTTGATCGCGGCGGGTCTGGGACTGGGCACGCCCGTGCACGGCGAGGTCTCGCGGGCGGTGGCGGTGCACGGCGCCGCGACCCCGGGGGAGATCTCGCAGACCGCGCAGCGGGCGCACCGCGCCAACCCGCGCAACCCGCTGGCGGGCCGGGCCTGGGGTGTCTACCAGGGTCCGCAGGACCAGGTGTGGGCTCCGTACCAGGCGGCCACCGGGAAGGCGAAACGGCTGATCGGCAAGATCGCGCTCCGGCCCCGGACCAAGTGGTACGGCGCGTTCGTGCCCGACGACCAGATCGGCAGCCGGGTCGCGGACTACATCGCCTCCTCCCAGCAGGGCGACCCGCAGGCGCTGGTCCAGCTCGCCGTCTTCCGGATGCAGCCGTGGGAGCAGGAGGCCTGCTCGCGTCCCGCCACGGACCAGGAGCGCCGCAGCTATCGGACCTGGATCAAGAACCTGGCCGCCGGGATCGGGTCCACCCCCACCCTGGTGGTGATGCAGCCCGACGGGCCGTTCCTGTGGTGCGTGCCGCGGCCGCGGGCCACCGCGCGCCAGCTGCGGTTCGCCACGCGCACCCTCGCAGCGCTGCCCAACACGTCGGTCTACATCGACGCGGGTGCCGCTGACTGGTGCGAGAACGGCAAGGGCAACGACCCCGAGCGCTGCGCCGAGATCCTGGAGCGCACCGGGATCGAGTTCGCCCGCGGCTTCGCGCTGGACTCCACCCACTACACCGGCCCGGCGGAGAACATCCGGCACGGCGCGGAGATCGCCGCAGTGCTGCGTCGCCACGGCTACGGGCGCAAGCACTTCATCGTGGACACCGCCAAGAGCGGTCGCCCCACCGCCTGGGAGGACGTGGTCCCGGCCGCGAAGGGGGACGAGAAGGACAACGCGCGCACCTGCCGCACCAGGCAGCAGAAGCGCTGCGTCACGCTGGGCATTCCGCCTACCGCGCAGGCGTGGCACCGGGGCTGGGGGCTGTCGCCCGACGTGCGCGCCCTGGCGGCTCGGCACGTGGACGGCTTCGTCTGGTTCGGGCGCCCCTGGCTGTTCAACCAGGCCGACCCCTTCGTGCAGAAGCGGGCGCTGGAGATGGCCCGCAGCACCCGCTGGCCGGGCCCGGGCAACTGATTTCGTCTTCGTCGGTTTCGCCCGCCGCCGACGGGGTAGGACTCGGCCGTGACTGCGCCTGCCCGGATCGGCCCCTACCTCGTGGGGCCTCGCATCGGTCGGGGCGAGCTGGGTGTGGTGCACGCGGCCACCGACGACGTCGCCGGCCGCCAGGTCGCGCTCAAGCTGATCGGCACCCAGGCCGCCGACGACCGGGAGTTCCGGGCGACGTTCGCGCGTGAGGCGCGCAAGCTCTCCGCGCTGCGCTCCGAGCACGTGGTGCCGCTCCATTCCTTCGGCGAGGCCGACGGGCACCTCTACCTGGCCACCGACCTGTTCCCCGACGGCGACCTCGCCCGGATGCTGCAGCGCTTCGGCCCGCCGCCCCTGAGCCAGGCGCTGGAGCTGGTCGCCCAGGTGGCCGCCGGCCTGGCCGACGCGCACTCGGTGGGGCTGATCCACGCCGACCTCAAGCCCTCCAACGTGATGCTGCGCCGCGACGGTGCCGGCTTCCGGGCCTGCCTGGTGGACTTCGGGCTGGCTCGCGGCGCCGCGACCTGGATGGCGCCCGAGCTGCACCACGGCGCTCGGCCCGACGTCGGCTCCGACGTCTACGCGCTCGGCTGCGTGCTGTGGGCCGCCCTGTCGGGTCAGCCGCCGTACGCCGGGGGCACCGACTTCCGCACCGCGCAGGCCCACCTGGACTCACCCGTGCCGCAGCTGGCCGGCAGCTCGCCGCTGGAGCAGCGCGTCAACGCCATCCTGCGCCGCGCGCTCGCCAAGGACCCCACGGGCCGGCACCCGTCGGCCGCCCAGCTGCGCGACGACCTGGTCGCGGCCCAGGCGCTGCCCGGACCGGGGTCGAGTCCCGCCGCACCGGCGTTCGCTCCCCGCCGACCAGCAGGCCGAACCCCGGCACGCCGAACCGCAGTACGGCGAACCCCGGTGCGGACAGCCGCCGTGGCGATGGCGCTGCTCGCGGCGGCCGCCCTGGGCGTCGCGGGGACCCTGCTGGTCGTCGACCAGGACACTCAGCCGCCTGCGGCCGCGGTCTCCTCGGTCCCGGTCGCTCCGGACGAGGCCGTGGCGGTGGACAACATGGCGACGGCGTTCGCCGAGCAGCTCGTGGTGGGTCCGGACAAGGCCGAGTGCATCGCCCAGACGTGGATCGACGCGGTGGGTGTGGCCTCCCTGGTGGACGCCCGGTTCCTGGACTCCCGGATGGACTTCTACGACCGGGACCTGGAGACCGTGGACGCGGACCTCAAGGACCAGCTCGCGCTGGCGGTGCGGAGTTGTCTGTCCTGACGCCTCGGGCACGCGGCGCGCCGGACTGAGTTCCACGAATCTGGGGTCGAGGTGTCAAAGTTCCTACTCACGCGTAGGTTGTGTCCCTGCACGGAGGGATCGAGAGTGACGAGGGGTCTGCAGTGACGTGTCCGAGGTGTGACGAGGCACTGGCCAGCGCCACCAAGTGGTGTCCGCACTGTGGCTTCCAGCAGCTGCTCCCGGCGACTCTGGGACCGACCAAGCCGCTCTCCGCGCCGCTGTTGCGAGGCACCCCGGCCCCGGTGCCCGCCGGCTCCGGGTCCTCGGTGCGCGAGGTGAGCGCCGTCTTCGGGATCCTGGTGGTGACCGGGCTGGTCCTGCTCGCGATGAGCGTCTTCCCGGGAGAGGGCGACACCCCGGCGGCGGGCGGGGGCCAGAGCCTTTCCGAGCCCCCGGGCGACACGGTGCTCGTGCCCGGTCGCGACGGCGCCGAGGCGACCCCCGAGGCCTGGCCCAGCGGGTCGGCCAGTCCGTCGGCGAGTGTGTCGGCGGGCGCGTCGGCCAGTCCCTCGGCCAGCGCGTCGGCCAGTCCGTCGGCCAGTCCGTCGGCCAGTCCGTCGTCGAGTGTGTCTGCGAGCTCCACGCCCAGAGCCACCCCGAGCCCCACGAACGGCCCGACCACCAGTGGGACCGCGAAGCCCTCGCCGACCGCGAAGCCGACCGGCAAGCCGCGTGATCCCCGCACCCCCAAGCCCAGCGGGCCGACCCAGACGCAGAACCCCACGCCCCAGCCCAGCGCCACCCCTGAGCCCACCCCCACAGTCGCGCCCACGCCCACGCCCACGCCGACGCCGGTGCCGACGTCGACCGTCAGCGTGCCCGCGGGCCCGTCGCCCGCGGAGGAGGCCGCCGGCCTGAAGCCGTTGCTGAACTGTGGTCACCTGGTGCGCTCGGTCTCCTACCCGGTTGCGGTCGAGTACTGGCGCGCGCAGCGCAAGCCGTTGTGGCTCGACTGGAACCTCGACGGGCGTCCGTGCAACGAGCAGGGCTTCTACTCCGCCGCGGTCGTGAAGGCCTACTTCGGCTGAGTCTCGCGGCCGCCTCAGCGCAGGTAGCGGGCCGCCCGCGACTCCGGGGTGCCCGGCCCGACACTGAGCAGCCGGGTCAGCTCGTACTCCAGCACGGCGCCGACGCGGCGGCAGAAGTCGACCGGCTCCTCGGCGGCGTCCGGGTGCTCGGCGACGATCCGGTCCACGATGCCGAGCTCGTGCAGGTCGATGGCCCGCACGCACTGGGACCGGGCCATGTCCGGGGCGTGGTCGGTGTCCCGGTGCACGATGGCGCTCGCGCCCTCCGGGGGCAGCGGCGAGAGCCAGGCGTGCTGGGCGGCGACCACGCGGTCGGCGGGCAGCAGGGCGAGCGCCCCGCCCCCGTTGCCCTCGCCCATCATCAGGCACAGGGTCGGGGCCTCGAGGGTGACCAGGTCCTCCAGGCAGCGCGCGATCTCCCCGGCGAGGCCGCCGTTCTCGGCGTCTGCGGACAGGGCCGCGCCCTGGGTGTCGATCACGGTGACCAGGGGCACGCCGAGCTCGGAGGCGAGCCGCATCCCGCGCCGCGCCTCGCGCAGCGCTCCCGGCCCCATCGGGTGGTCGGTGGTCTGGCCGCGGCGGTCCTGCCCGAGGAAGACGCACGGCGCCTCGCCGAAGCGGGTCAGCGCGAAGAGCAGCCCGGGGTCCGACTCGCCCTGCCCGGTGCCGTTGAGCGGGATCACGTTGGTCGCGGCGTAGCGCAGCAGCCGCCGTACGCCGGGCCGGTCCGGACGGCGCGAGCGGGTCACCACGTCCCAGGCGTCGATGTCGCCGATCGGCTCGGTGCCCGGGTCCTCGACCGGGGGCAGCGGGTGTCGGGCGCGCTCGAGCACGTCCAGGGTGCGCCGCAGGATGGTGGGGACCTCCTCGGGAGCCATCACGCCGTCGACGATGCCGCGCGCGAAGAGGTTCTCCGAGGTCTGCACGCCCTCGGGGAACGGCTTGCCGTAGAGCGACTCGTAGACCCGCGGCCCCAGGAAGCCGACCAGGGCGCCCGGCTCGGCCACGGTGAGGTGACCGGTGGATCCCCAGGAGGCCATCACGCCGCCGGTGGTGGGGTGCCGCAGGTAGACCAGGTAGGGCAGCCCGGCGCGCTTGTGCGCCGCGACGGCCTCGGAGATCCGGACCATCTGCACGAACGCCGCGGTGCCCTCCTGCATCCGGGTGCCGCCGCTGACCGGAGCGCCCAGCAGCGGCAGGCCCTCGGCGGTGGCCCGGTGGATCGCCGACACCAGCCGGTCGGCGGTGGCGCGCCCGATGGAGCCGGCCAGGAAGCCGAACTCGCTGACCACCACGGCCACCCGGTGGCCGTCCATCCGTCCCTCGCCGCTGACCAGCGCCTCGTCGACGCCGGACTTCTCCCGGGCGGCCGCCAGCTGCGCGGCGTACGCCGGGGCGACGTCACCGTGCTCGGCCGGTGAGTCCCAGGAGACCCAGGAGCCGTCGTCCAGGACCAGGTCGATCAGCTGCCGGGCGTCGAGGCGTGTGGTCACGGGCGTGAGCGTAGGCCAGGGGTGCCGGGCGTCCGGCGGTCCGGTACCCCGCATGGGGGGTGGTCAGGAAGCAGCGGAAAGCCTACGGTGGCGTAACCAGGCGGGTCCGGGGAGGGCACCGTCGGTCAAGGCTTGGGAGGGCCGCATGACTGCTCGGACGAACACGCGAGGAAGACTCTTCGGGACGGGCGTGCTGGCCCTGGTCCTGGGACTGCTGATGTCGGTGTGGGCGCCGACCACAGCCGGTGCCACCCAGGCGCCCGGCAGCGTCGCCGGCACCCTCACCAGTGCCTACTCCGGTGACCCGGTGGCCAACGCCACCCTGCGGTTCACCATCGTCGAGGCAGGCGCCTCGATCGAGGTGGACAGCGCCGTCACCGACGAGGCGGGCGGCTTCGTGGTCGACGTCGCGCCGGGGTCCTACCAGGTGCAGATCCTGCTGGAGGGGTGGATGTACGGCACCACGGCGACGCTGAGTGTCGAGGTCACCGGGTCCGGCCCCCTCGACCTCGTGCTGGACGACAGCCAGACCGACCTCTACGGGCAGGTCACCGCCGGAGGCGTCGGGGTGGCGGCGACGATCGAGCTCCAGGTCAAGACCCCCACCCCCACGCCGGTGACGATCATCTCGACCAGGACCGACGCGCAGGGCAACTACCGGATCTCCAACCTCAACGGCGGCCAGTTCTACGTCGCGGCCGTCCCCCAGGACGAGGCGTACGCGTCCGAGTACTACCTGGACGCGGCCACCTGGCAGGAGGCGCAGCAGGTGGCGACGCCCCGGGCCGCCTCGCTGGACTTCGACCTGGCGCCGAGGGCGGCGAACGACAACACCATCCAGGGCCGGGTGAGTGCCGAGGGTCAGCCCGTGGCTGCCGTGGTCGGGCTGGCCCGCGAGGGCAGCGACGGAGTCCGCCGCCCGGTCCCCGGCTTCTTCGTGCTGCCGAACGCGAGCGGGGACTACTCCATCGCGAACCTGGCACCGGGCACCTACTTCGTCTCCGCGAGCCCGCGGGAAGGGGACGAATTCGCGACCACCTACTTCCGGGACGGCCGCAACCTGGACGAGGCGGAGCCCATCGTGCTCGACGGCGGCGAGGTCTTCGTGGCCGACCTTGCCATGACCCGCAGGCCGCCGACCGAGTCGATCTCCGGCACCGTCACGGGGCCGGACGGCGCGCCGCTGGCCGCGATCGTGAACGTCGAGCAACGGCCGGTCGCGGGGGGTGAGTGGCGGCTCTGGGTCACCCACGCCGCCGCCGACGGCACCTGGTCCTTCGAGACCTCTGCCGACAGCGAGTACCGGGTCTCCTTCGAGCTGGAGCGCTACCGCAAGCAGTGGTACCGCAGCTCCGCCACGGAGGCGGGCGCGCAGGTCGTGGCCTCCGGTACGAGCGGGGTGGACGCCCAGCTGGTCCGAGCCGCGACGCCGGCACCGGTGCCCTGGTGGCAGCGGATCTGCAGCGCCCCGCCGACCAGCCCGTCCTGGCTCGCGCTGTTGGTCACCCGGCTCTGCGCCATGGTCCCGGCCCGTCCCGGGCGGGTGCAGCCGGCCCGCTGACCCGCCGCGTCAGGGCGGTGCCGCGAACCGGGGCTCTCAGGAGTGGCGGGACTCGCGCCAGGCCTGGAGGAGGGAGGCCTCCTCCTCCAGGGCCAGGCCGGTCCGGGCCCCGCCAGGCGTGCTGCTCAGCCAGGTCAGGGTGTCCCGGGCGGTCTCCGCGTGCGGCCGCAGCCTCAGCCCGGCCGCCACGCTGGGTGCCGGGTCGTGGGCGACCAGTCCGTCGTGCTCTGGCCGGGGGAGCCACAGCGGGATGGACCTCGGCCCGGCCCACGGCTCCACGCCTCGGGACTGCAGGAAGTCCTGGTCCACCCAGGTGAGCTCCGGGGTGGCGCCCACCCCGGCGGCGACCTGGTCCAGCAGGTCTGCCAGCGGCACGATCTCGCCGACCGCGTCGAAGACGCCGGCGGTACGGCGCTCGGCCAGGTCCACGATCCAGCTCGCCAGGTCGCGGACGTCGATGATCTGCACCAGGTCGTCCGGTCGGCCGGGGGCCAGCACCTCGACGTGCGCCCCGTGTGCCTGGGCCAGCCGCCAGGGCCAGTAGGTGAAGCGGCCGGTGTTGTCGTCCGGCCCGCTGACCAGGCCCGGCCGGACGATCGTGGCCGAGGCCGCTCCGCGTAGCACCGCCTGCTCGCAGGCGACCTTCATCTGCCCGTAGATCTCGGGCGACTCGTAAGGGTCGCCGTCGGTGTGGCGGGGCTCGTGCAACCGCAGCGTCGCCGGCGTACCTGCGACGTCGGTGTCCGGATAGACGTTGATCGTGGAGACGAAGACCCAGTGGGCGTCGGGCATGGCGGCCACGGCCGTCCGCACCTGGGAGGGCAGCCGGGCCACGTCGACCACCGCGTCCCACCGCTCCTCGGTCACCGAGGCCGGCCCGGGGTTCGTCCGGTCCCAGGGCAGGTGAGTGGTCCCGGCCGCCACCGCGCCGGAGATGCCGCGGCAGGCGCAGGCCACCTGGTGCCCCCGGCCGACGGCGTCGCGGGCCACGGCGCGGGAGAGGAACTGGGTGCCGCCCAGGACCAGCAGTCTCATCCCCCCACGCAACCTGGGAGACCTGCGTGGGGGCAAGGCGGACACGCCGGTGTCCACGTCATTAGTTTATGTCTAGTAAATCCATCGACTTTGAGTAGTATCGAGGTGCACACCAGATCTCGAGGGAAGAGGAAACCCATGATCCGACGCGCAAGGCGCAACCTGGCGGCGCTCATCGCCGGCTCCCTGCTGCTGGCCGGGACGACCACGGCCTGCGGCTCCAGCGACGCCGCCACGAACGCGGACGGCAGCACGACGATCCGCTACCAGACCTACAT
The DNA here is from genome assembly GCF_002930065.1 of Nocardioides sp. 616. Taxonomy (NCBI): domain Bacteria; kingdom Bacillati; phylum Actinomycetota; class Actinomycetes; order Propionibacteriales; family Nocardioidaceae; genus Nocardioides; species Nocardioides sp. 616. The sequence goes on from NZ_POAG01000015.1 coordinate 12,195, forward strand.
GGGGTCGGTGAACCTCCCGGAGCTGGCCGACGCGCTGGGCTTCTACGACAACATCGAGCTGGAGCGGCTCGGCGACGTCCAGGGCGGCCCGGAGAGCCTGCGGGCGGTGGCCACCGACCAGGTCGACTACGCCGCCGCCTTCCTGGGGGCCATCGCGAAGGTCAACTCCACGGGGGCGCCGCTGACCACCGTCGTCTCCTACTACGGCTCCGACGACACGGTGAACTCTTCCATCCTGGTGCGCACCGAGGACAAGCTCACCCAGGCCCGCGACCTGATCGGCAAGAAGGTCGCGGTCAACACCCTCGGGGCGAACGCCGAGGCGATCATCGACACCTACCTCGAGGAGGGCGGCCTGACCGCCGACGAGATCGACGAGGTGACCCTGGTCCCGCTGCCCTCGACCAGCACCGAGAACGCGCTGCGCGAGGGCCAGGTCGATGCCGCCTACCTCGGTGGCACGGCACGCGAGGTCGCCCTGCAGCGACCGGGTCTGGACGTGCTGGTCGCCGACATCGACGTGGTCGGCCCGTACAGCGGCGGCGGCATCACGCTGCGCGACGACTTCATCGCCAAGAACCCCGAGGTCACCGAGGAGTTCGTCGCCGGCATCGCGAAGGCGATCGAGTGGACCAAGGCGCACAGCAAGGAGGAGGTCATCGAGGTGATCACCGACTACCTCACCGAGCACGACCGGGCCGCCGAGGCCGAGTCCCTGCAGTACTGGAAGGGCACCGGCATCTCCGCCGAGGGCGGGCTGCTCGCCGACGCGGACTTCGAGATCTGGCTGGACTGGCTGGAGGCCTCCGGCGAGGTGGAGCCGGGCTCGGTGGACCTCTCGGAGATCTACACCAACGAGTTCAACCCCTACGCGGAGGGCAGCCGATGAGCAGCAGGATCGAGCTGGCAGGAGTGGGACAGGTGTTCCAGGTCCGCAGCGACACCGACAAGCAGATCGAGGAGTTCGTCGCCCTCGAGGGCCTCGACCTCACCGTCGAGCCGGGCGAGCTGGTCACCATCGTCGGCCCCAGCGGGTGCGGCAAGTCCACCGTGCTCGACCTGGTCAGCGGCCTCACCCGGCCCTCGTCCGGCCAGGTGGTGGTGGACGGCAAGGTCGTCACCGAGCCCGGCCTGGACCGCGGCGTCGTCTTCCAGCAGTACACGCTGCTGCCCTGGCGTACGGCGCTCGGCAACGTCGAGTTCGCCCTCGAGGCCAAGGGGGGCCTCAGCAGGGCCGAGCGCACCCGGGTGGCGCGCGAGTTCCTCGACCTGGTCGGGCTCCCCGACTTCGAGAACCGCTACCCGCACGAGCTGTCCGGCGGGATGAAGCAGCGCGTCGCCATCGCCCGCAGCCTCTCGTACCAGCCCGAGGTGCTGCTGATGGACGAGCCGTTCGGGGCCCTGGACGCCCAGACCCGGGAGCGGCTCCAGGAGGAGCTGGTCCAGATCTGGAAGCGCACCGGCACCACGATCGTCTTCATCACCCACGACATCGACGAGGCCGTCTTCCTCGGCCAGCGGGTCGCGGTGATGAGCGCCCGGCCGGGACGGATCCGGGAGGTCATCACCATCGACCTCGACCGGGACGCCCCCGACGACGTCGACATCCGCTCCACCCCGGAGTTCGCGCACTACCGCCACGAGATCTGGACGCTGCTGCGTCAGGTCAACCGCCGCGCCCAGCTGAACGAGGTGAACCAGGTTGCCTAGCCTGCTGAAGGAGCGCACCGAGGCTGCACTCAACCCGCGCCAGGAGGCCGCGGCCGGGGTCAAGCACGTCTCGCGATACCGCAGGAACGCCGCCCGCTGGTTCCGCGGGACGATCGGCATCCTCCTGCTGGCGGTGGTCTGGGAGGTGGCACCCCGGGCCGGGCTGGTGGACCCCTACTTCGTGTCTCCGCTCTCCGACGTGATCGCCGCGTGGTGGAAGCTCGTCACCACCGGCCAGCTGTGGGACCACCTGCGGGCCAGCCTGGTGCGGTCGGCGGCCGGGTTCTCCCTGGCCATCGTCACCGCCATCCCGCTGGGTGCGGCTATCGCCTGGTACTCCCCGGTCCGTCAGCTCTTCACCCCGGTGCTGGAGATCTTCCGCAACACCGCGGCCCTGGCGATCCTGCCGGTGTTCGTGCTGATCCTGGGGATCGGGGAGACCTCGAAGATCGCGATCGTGGTCTTCGCCTGCTTCTTCCCGGTGCTGCTCTCCACCATCAGCGGCGTCGCCTCGGTGGACAGCCAGCTGCTCCGCTCGGCGCGGGTGCTCGGTCTCTCCCCGGTCACCACCTTCCGCAAGGTGGTCTTCCCGGCCGCCGTCCCCACCATCTTCACCGGGGTCCGCATCGCCGGCGCCGCCGCCGTGCTGGTGCTGATCGCCGCGGAGATGATCGGCGCCACCGCCGGGCTCGGCTACCTCATCAACTACTCGCAGTACAACTTCCTGATCCCGCAGATGTACGCCGCGATCCTCACCACGTCCCTGATCGGTCTGGCCATCAACTACACCCTCGTCGCCATCGAGCGACGCCTCTCCCGCTGGCGCGCCTGAGCACCTGCGCGCCCACGACAGCGAAGGAAAACGACATGAGCAAGAAGCTCGTCCTCAACGCGTTCCTCATGAGCACCGGCCACCACGAGGCGTCCTGGCGGCTCCCGGAGTCCGACACCACGGCGTACCGGGAGGTCTCGCACTACCAGGAGCTGGCCCGGACCGCCGAGCGCGGCAAGCTCGACTCGGTCTTCTTCGCCGACAGCCCGTCGATCTTCGGCGACCTGGCCCGGCGTCCCTCGGAGACCATCGAACCCGCCCTGCTGCTCTCCGCGATGGCGGTGGTCACGACGCGGATCGGACTGGTGGCGACGGCGTCGACGACGTACCAGGAGCCCTACAACCTGGCCCGCACCTTCGCCTCCCTGGACGCGATCAGCCACGGCCGCGCGGGATGGAACGTCGTCACCTCCGCCGACCTCAAGGCCTCGGCCAACTTCGGCTACGGCGAGCCACCCACCCACGCCCAGCGCTACGAGCGGGCCAGTGAGTTCCTCGAGGTGGTGCTGGGACTGTGGGGCGGCTGGCGCGACGACCACCGGGTCGCCGACAAGGCCGCCGGCGTCTTCACCGACCCGTCCCGGGTGCAGGTGCTGGACCACGTCGGCGAGCACTTCCGGGTGCGCGGTCCGCTCAACGTCGCCCGCAGCGAGCAGGGGCACCCCGTCATCGTGCAGGCCGGCTCCTCGGGGCCGGGCATCGCGCTCGCCGCCAGGTACGCCGAGGCGGTCTTCACCGCGCAGTCGACCCTGGAGGACGGTCGCCGCTTCTACGCCGAGCTCAAGGCGGCCGCCCGCAAGGCCGGGCGCAACCCCGACCACCTCAAGATCCTGCCCGGGCTGGTGCCCATCCTGGGCAGCACGGTCGCCGAGGCGCGGGCGCTGGAGCAGCAGCTCGACGACCTCGTGGTCCTCGACCTGCCGCTGGCCCAGCTGGCCGACGACATCGGCATCCCCGCGGAGCAGATTCACCTCGACGCGCCCCTGCCCGACGACATCCGGCCCTCGAGCGAGGTCCAGGGCAACAGGGCGCGCTACGAGCTGGTGGTCAAGCTCGCTCGCAGCGAGGACCTCACGGTGCGCCGGCTGCTGCTGCGCCTGGGCAGCGGCCGCGGCCACCGCGCCTTCGTCGGTACGCCGGAGCAGGTCGCCGACACCATCGAGCAGTGGTTCACCGGCGGCGCCGCCGACGGCTTCAACATCATGCCTGCGGTGCTGCCCTCGGGCCTGGAGGCGTTCGTGGAGCACGTGGTGCCGATCCTGCAGCGGCGCGGCCTGTTCCGCCACGACTACCAGGGCACGACGCTGCGCGACCACTACGGACTGCCGGTGCCGGCGGTCCGGGCCGCCGAGCTGGCGGAGGTGGGCTGATGACGCGGCGCCACCTGCACCTCAATGCGTTCCTGATGCCCGGCGGTCACCACGAGGCCGCCTGGCGGGTGCCCGGCAGCGACCCCAACCCCGGGGCCGACGCTGCTGCTCACCGCGATGGCGGTGGTGACGACGCGGATCGGGTTGATCGCCACCGCGACCACCACCTTCGAGGAGCCCTACAACCTGGCGCGGCGCTTCGCCTCCCTCGACCTGATCAGCCAGGGCCGAGCCGGGTGGAACATGGTGACCACCTCGGCCGAGGCCGCCGCGGCCAACTTCGGGCGGACCATGCCGAGCCCCGAGGAGCGCTACGCCCGCGGCGAGGAGTTCCTCGACGTCGTCCTCGGGCTCTGGCGCGGCTGGCGGGAAGACGCGATCGTCGCCGACCGGGACACCGGAGTGTGGGGTGACCCCGACCGGATCCGGCCGCTGCGGCACCGGGGCGAGCACTTCCAGGTCGAGGGCCCGCTCACCGTGGGGCGCAGTCGGCAGGGCCACCCCGTGGTGGTGCAGGCCGGGTCCTCCGGCCCGGGCGTCGCGCTGGCCGCGAAGTACGCCGAGGCGGTCTTCACCGCGCAGCGCTCGGTGGTGGAGGGCAGGGCCTTCTACGACCGGCTCAAGGCGCTCACCGTCAAGGCCGGGCGCAACCCCGACCACGTCAAGATCCTGCCCGGCATCGTGCCGGTCCTCGGCGGCACCGAGGCCGAGGCCCGGGCGGCCGAGAAGCAGCTCGACGACCTGGTGGTCCTCGACTACCCGCTGCAGCAGCTCGCCGCCCAGACCGGCCTCCCGGTGGCGGAGCTGGCGCTGGACGAGCCGCTGCCGCAGGGAGTCCGGGAGGTGCACGAGATCGTGGGGTCCCGGGCGCGCTACGAGCTGACCCTCAACCTGGCCCGCTCGGAGAACCTCACGGTGCGCGAGCTGCTGCTGCGGCTCGGGGGAGGTCGCGGTCACCGGACCTTCGTGGGCACCCCGGAGCAGGTGGCCGACGACCTCGAGGAGTGGTTCACCGCGGGGGCGGCCGACGGCTTCAACGTGATGCCGCCGGTGCTGCCGCAGGGCCTGGACGCCTTCGTGGACCACGTGGTGCCGATCCTGCAGCGCCGCGGCCTGTTCCGCACCGAGTACGCCGGCAGCACGCTGCGCGAGCACTACGGACTCCCCGTTCCCGCCAGCGTCGTCGGGGACGGGGTGTCACAGGCCGGTTGAGGGGTCGACCAGGGGCAGGGGGCGCACCGAAATGGGGGATGGTGACCCCGGCTCGCCTTCCCTACGGTCGATAGGTGCGCCTCTCGCCGGGCGCCCCGAGGCTTGGGAGGGCCGCATGACCCGTCGTACTCCGCTGCTCCTCGTCCTGGCACTGCTCGCCGCGCTCGCCCCCTGGCTGGGGTCGACGGCCGCCTCGGCCGCAGACGAGCCGGCGCCGGACGTCGAGCTCGTCGGGGTGGTCCGCGACACGAGCGGCGCACCGGTGCCCGGCGCCACTGTGAGCCTCTACTCCCGCGAGGTGGACTCGTGGTGGGGGCTCGTGGAGGACCCGGTGACCACCGGACCGGACGGCTCGTTCGAGTTCCCCGAGCAGCGCGTCCGCGCCTACCGGTTCTCCGTGGCGGCCGACGGCTTCCTGGCGGAGTTCCACCCCGACGCGGACAACGTCGAGTCGGGCGACGACGTCCTCGGCGTCCCCGGGCGCACCGAGGTCGCGATCACGCTGGAGCCGGCGGCCCAGAGCCTCGGAGGCCGCACCACCTCGCTCGGTGAGCCGGCCGCAGGGGTGCGGGTCGAGGTCGAGCTGCAACGACCCGACCAGGGCTGGCGCCACTACGCCTACGTCCTCACCGGCGTCGACGGCACCTACCGCCTCGGCGTCGCCGAGGGCACCTACCGGCTGCGCTTCCTCAGAGCCGGGCTGGTCCCGGAGTGGTACGCCGACGTGCCTACCGTCTACGAGGCCGCGCGCGTCGTGGTCGCGGCGGGCGCGACGGTGGTCGTGGACGCCGAACTCGCACCATCGCGGTCGGTGATCCAGGGCCGGGTGCTGGTCAACGGCAAGCCCTTCGTCCCGGCCTCGGACGACCAGTTGCTAGTCGTGATAGCCGAGCGGGAGCACGTATCCGGCGACTTCCACTACACGGGCACCGACGGTGAGGGCAACTACTCGCTGCCCTACCTGCCCGCGGACCGGTACCGCCTCAGCGCCTTCGTGAACACGGAGGGGAGCGGCGTCACGAGGGAGTGGTTCGATGACGCGGCCACCCAGCAGGAGGCGATCTGGATCGAGCTCGACGGGACGAGCTCCTTCGTCGCGGACTTCGACCTCGAGGGTTCGCCGCCCCCGCCGGCCTCCGAGCCGCTGAGCGGGAGGACCACGGACCTGCGAGGCGCACCCGCGCCGGGCGTGATCGTCACCGTCGAGGAGCGGGCGGTGGGCGAGACATCGTGGACCTCGTTGCCGGGGATCGCGACCGCGAACGACGGCGGGTGGACGGCCGCCACGCAGCAGGGCCACCGGTACCGGGTCTCGTTCCGGCACCCCGGCTTCCGCACCCAGTGGTACCGCAACGCGAGGCGGGCCGCCGACGCCACGATCGTCGCGCCCGGGGCCACCGGCGTCGATGCCCGGCTCCGGCCGTCGCCCTGGTGGCAGCAGGCGCTCCCATGGACCTGCCGCCTCGTCCCCGTCGCTGCGGGGTGCGGGTCGTGAGCGCGGCGACGAGGGCCCGCTCGCTGCTGGTAGCCCTGCTCCTGACCCTGCTCGCCACGCTGGCGCCGGGGATGGTGCCCGGCAGCGCTGCCGCGGAGCCCACGGTGTCGCCGATCGTCGGCCGGATCACCAGCAGCCTTGACGGCTCGCCGGTGGCGGGCGCCGAGGTGGACGTCTCCCGCTACCAGCCGGACGACGGTGGCAGCTACCAGGGGGGCTTCGCGAGGACGACCACGGACGCCGACGGCCGCTACCGCCTGGACCTCCCCGAGGGTCAGTACTCCTTGTTCTTCACCCATCCCCAGCACAGCGAGGCCAGCACCGCCTGGGGCGACGGCGACGTGCGGGTGGTCGCCGGCGGGCCGCCCGTGGTGGTCGACATGGTGATGCGGCGCCTGGCCGAGTACACCGGGGTGGTGCGCGACGCCGCCGGCGCGCCGATCCCCGGGGCCACCGTGACCCTCTGGTACGAGGCGTACTACGGCTACGGACCCGTCGCGATCAAGACGCAGCGCGTCGGGCAGGACGGCCGCTACGAGTTCTTCGGGCGACCGCTGGAGGCCCACCGCCTGTCGGTCGCGGCCGCGGGGCACCTCGTGGAGTTCCACCGCGACGCGCCCGACGTCGAGTCCGCCCAGGACATCGTGGGGGTTCCCGGGCCGACGCGCGTCGACTTCGCGCTGGAACCGGTCGGCCAGGGGCTCGGAGGTCGGGTCACCAGCTCAGGGCGACCGGCCGCGGACGTCGAGGTCGTCGTCGAGTGGTACCAATCGGGCCGCCCGGCGACCGAGTACGCGCGGGTGCTGACCGCTGCCGACGGGTCCTGGGGCGTGGGCGCCCCTGCGGGCAGCTTCCGGGTCTCCTTCAGCGGCGAGGGAGTCCGCCAGGAGTGGTACCAGGACGCCGAGGTCTCCTCGCAGGCCCGGACGGTGCGCGTCGCTGCCGGCGCCCGCACGACGGTCGACGCCGAGGTGGTCGTGGTGAGGTCGGTGGTCAGGGGACGAGTCCTGGCGGACGGTCAGCCGCTCCCGAGCTTTGACCCCCCGGTGGTCTCACTGCAGCCGGTGGACGACCCCTCGGTCACCTTCCAGGTCGGGGTCGACCCGGACGGCTCGTACTCGCTGGGCGGGATGCCCGCCGGCACCTACTGGGTCTGGGTCCAGCGACCGGAGGGAGACGTCTGGCGCACGACTTACCTCGGCGACGTGGCGACCCCCGCCGAGTCCACCCCGGTCGAGCTCGACGGGACGAGCACGGTCGTCGCCGACATCGACCTCCTGCCGGGGCTCCCGATCCCCGAGCCGATCTCCGGGCGCGTCACCGGCCCGGGCGGCCGGGCGGTGGCCGGCGCCGAGGTGAGGGTGGAGGAGCGACCCGTGGGCGCGACCACCTGGACCGTCTCGGCCGTCGTCACCTCGACGCAGGACGGGCTGTGGGGGGCGCCGGCCTTGCCCGGGCACGAGTATCGGGTGTCGTTCCGGCACCCGGGCTACCGCACCCAGTGGTTTGACGGAGCCGACCGTGCCCGGGACGCGACGATCGTGCTCCCCGGCGCGAGCGGCGTCGACGCCCGACTGAGGCCGCTGCCGTGGTGGCAGCGGGCGTGTCAGGCGCCGCCGCGCAGCAGCGGTCTCGCCAGCTTGCGACCGTGGTGGATCTGCGCCTTGACGGTGCCCAGGGGCACGTCGAGCTGAGCGGCGATGTCGTCGTAGGCCAGGCCGTAGACGTCGCGCAGCACCAGCGGCTGCACCAGCGTGGGGTGGTCGCGCTCGATGGTCTCCAGGGCCTCCAGCAGGTCCAGCCGGGTGCCGGCGATGACGCTGGTGGTGCGCGGGTCCGGGCGCTCCAGCGGTGCGTCGTCGGTGGGTGTGGCCAGGTTCTTCAACCGGCGGTACGTCGTCCGGGCGCTGTTGAGGGCCACCACGTGCAGCCAGGTGGTGAAGCGCCCCCGGCCGTGCCATTGCCCGATCTTGTTCGCCACGCTGAGCAGCGCCTCCTGGCTCGCGTCCTCGGCGTCGTCGGAGTAGGGCAGCACGCCCCGGCACAGGTTGAGCACCCTGGGGCGCACCTGGGCCAGCAGCAGCTCCATGGCGTCGCGGTCGCCGGCATGGGCGCGCCGCGCGAGGTCGTCCAGCTCGTCCGGGCTCAGCGGCTCGGGCTGTGTCATCGGACGCCTCTCCGCTTGGGAACCTGGACGCAGGCAACATAATGCAGCGGTGCCCCCACCAGTGACGCTCGGCCGCTACCCGGTGCGTCGGCGCCTGGGGGCGGGCGCCTTCGCGACGGTGTGGCTGGCGCACGACGAGCAGCTGGACTCCTCGGTCGCGATCAAGGTGCTGGCAGACAACTGGGCCGGCGACGGGCACGTGCGTCAGCGCTTCGTGGAGGAGGGGCGCTTCCTGCGCAAGGTGGAGTCGCCGTACGTGGTGCCGGTCTACGACGCCGGCGAGCTGGAGGACGGGCGTCCGTTCCTGGTGATGGCCTACGCCGACCAGGGCACGCTCGGCGAGTGGTTGGCCCGGGGGCCGATGACCCGCACCCAGGCGCTGCAGGTGATCACCGAGGTGGGTGCCGGACTGACGGCACTGCACACCCGGGGGGTGCTGCACCGGGACGTGAAGCCGGGCAACGTGCTGCTGCGCAGCGACGACGGCCGGGTCCGGGCGATGCTGGCCGACCTGGGTCTGGGCAAGGAGCTGGACATGTCCTCGCGGCTGACGGTGATCGCCGGGACTCCGTCGTACGTCGCGCCGGAGCAGGCCCGCGGTGAGGCGCTGGACGGCCGTGCCGACCTGTTCTCCCTGGCCGCCCTGGCCTACCTGCTGCTCGCCGGTCGTCCGGCGTGGTCCCACCAGTCGCTGACCGTGGCCGCCGCGCCGCCACCTCCGCCGCCGATGGGCGGGGCGGTCCCGGCGGAGGTCGAGGCCGTGGTGCGTCGCGGTCTGGCGACCGACCGGGAGCAGCGCCCCGGCTCGGTGCGGGAGTTCACCGCGGCCCTGCTGGCCGCGGCGGGTGGGCGGAGCGAGGCTGCACCCATCCAGTCCGGAGCCCTGGCCGGGCCGGAGCCCAAGCGGACCGTGCTGGACCCGGCTGAGCACCATCCCGGAGCCCGGTCCCGGGCCCGTGCGTCGCGCCGCCGACTCTCCTGGCGGCCCTCAAGGTGGCAGGCAGCAGTGGTCGCGGTCGCCGCGCTGGCGCTGGGCGTGGGCGGGGGATGGGCGGTCGGGGAGCTGACCCGCTCCGAGACCCGCCGGGTCGACGAGGGGACGGTGTCGGTGGAGGTCCCGCGGGCGTGGACCGCCTCGGTGCAGGACGCCGGGTGGACGCCACCGGGGTCCGAGCGCGACTTCCCCGCGCTGGCGCTGGGCACCGGCGCCGACTGGCGCGAGGCCGGGTACGGCGTCTTCGTCGGGTTGCTGCCGGGCAGCGACCTGCCCGCAGCGGTGCCCGGGCACGCCGAGTGCAGCGAGCAGGGCCGCCCGGTCTCGGAACAGCGCGGCGACGACGAGCTGCGCACCGTCGTGCACCAGGGCTGCCCGGGAGCGGCGTCGGTGGTCGTGGAGCGTGTCGTGCAGGTCGCGGCGGACCGGCTGCTGTGGGTGCAGGTCCGCAGCGCCGACCGCACGACCGCCGAGCAGGTGCTGGCGAGCGTGGAGCTGGACGGCGTCTGACGGCGCTGCCGGGGCCTCAGGCCGGGCGAGCCAGCTTGCCGAAGGCCTCGGTCATGCCGGCACCCCGGCCCGGGCGGTGACCAGCACCCGTACGTCGTCGGCGACGGCGTCCAGCCAGTCGGCATACGCCGTGGGGTCGTCGTGCGCGGCGTCGAGCACGTAGAGCCCGCGCACCGTGCGGCCGCCGAGCTCGTCCAGCAGCGGCCGCAGGGTGTGCTCCGGCGCCAGCGCGTGGGCGGGCCCGCCGCCGAGCATCAGCGGCACCGCGACCCCGCGCAGGCCGGTGCCGCCGGCGAAGCGGTCCAGGAAGATCTTCAGCAGGCCGGTGTAGGTGGCCTTGTAGGTGGGGCTCGCGACCACCACCAGGTCGGCCGCGCCGACCTGGGCCACCAGCTCGGTGACGCCGGCGTCGGACCAGTCCAGGAGGCGCCCGCCCAGGGTGGCGAGATCGACGACCAGGTCGGGTGCGGAGCCCACCAGTGCGGTCGCGACGTGGGTCGCGGCGGCCAGGGTGCGCGAGGCCGGCTTGGGGTTGCCGACCACCACCGCGACGCGGGGGCGAACGGGGAAGAATGGCTGAGTCATGTCACTCCTGGAGGGCTTTTGAATCAATGTCTATCAAGTTACGCCAGAATAAGCACGACCAGTCACGGTTCCGGATGCTGAACCCGGCGCGTCAGCCCTGGCGCACGCCCGCGGCCACCCGGTCCAGGAGCTCCTCGGCGCCCGCCGCGTCCCGGGCCCGGCCGCTCACGTTGACCTCCACCTCCGCGTCGGGACCATCGCCCAGGTTCACCCAGCGCACGAAGTTGTGACGCTGGTGGCCGAGGTCGTCGATGTAGGTGTACTCCAGGCCGGCGCCGTCCAGCGAGGTCGAGCGCACCCCGCGCTCCTGCTCGCGGACCGAGGCGAGCCGGGCCGCGCGGTGCTCGGCGACGCCCGCCTGCTGGCTGCCCACGTGCTCGACGCGCAGCACGAAGGTGTCGTTGGGGTTGCCCCGCACCTTCCACTTGAACTCGTTCGGGGCGTTGCTGATCCGCACCCAGCCGGCCGGGACCGGGAACGTCACCCGGGTGGGCCCCTCGCCGAAGGAGGTCTTCTCCAGTGCCAGCCCGGTGGGCAGGGGTGCTGCGTCCGGGTCCGGGGTGATCTCCTCGCCGGCGGCCGTCGGCACGCTCGGTGCGGCCGCCGGCACCGGGACCGCCCGGCCCGAGGCGCGCACCGGATCGGCGGCGTACGACGCGGCGTAGCCGGCGCCCGCGCCGAGGCAGAGCAGCAGCCCCGTCGCTGCCAGTCCCCGTCCGCTCATGGGCGCCAAGATAGCCGCGCCATCGTGGAACCGGCGACGTCGTAAGCGGGGGCCGGCTATGGCTAAGAGGTGCGCAGGTTCAGCGGGGAGGCGGCCCGCAGCAGCCAGGGACGGGTGATCCGGGTCGAGACCACGACCGAGAGCCAGACCAGGCCCACGGTGAGGGTGTTGACCAGGAGCGGGATCCACACGTAGGCCAGGGGGCTGCCCCCCTGCAGGACCTGGAGAGCCTGGTAGGGCAGCCACCCCACCAGCACTCCCAGCATCGCGACCGGGACCGCCACCAGGCCCACCTCCCAGCGCTGGATGCGCGACAGCTCGGCGGTGTCGACGCCGAGGGCTGCCAGCGAGGCCACCGAGCGCGTCCGGTCGACCAGGGACTCCAGGCCGTGGACGGAGAGCGAGAAGATGGTCAGCACCAGGGCCACCAGCAGCACCATCCCGGCCAGCGCCACCGGCACCAGGTAGAACGCCTCGACGTCGTCGAACCCCGCGCCCTCGTAGGAGGACTGCGGCAGGTCGGCGAGGAGCCCTCCACCGCCACCGGCGACCATCGCGATGGCGCCGACGGCAGCGGCCGCGCGCGCCGTGGGCCGCGGGTCGGTGGCCAGCCGACGGGCCGCGACCAGCACTGGCACCGTGGTGGCCCGGGCGGCCACCGCGAGTCCCACCCGGCGGGCCAGCCAGGACGCCAGGGTCAGCAGGCCCAGCACCATGGAGACGAGAGCGGCGATCAGCGAGATCGCTGCCCACCGGGCGTCGTGGGTGACCACCGCCAGGAGCGGGACGACCAGCAGGAGGAACAGGCCCGGCCAGGGGCTCGGGGCGGGTCGGGGTGCCTGACGGGAGACGCCCAGCGGCGAGATGTCGACCGGGCGGGAGGTGAACCAGCCGGCCGCGGCACCGAGCAGGCCGACCGCGACCGCGACCAGCAGCACCTGCCACCACTGGGGCTCCACGGTGACCGGCACCAGCCTGAGCTCGCGGGCGATCTGCGGGGAGAGCCCGGCGGTGGGCCCAGCGGTGGGCCCAGCGGTGGGCCCAGTCCCGGGCTCTGCGACTGCACCCCCGAAGACCAGTCGCAGAGCCCGGAAGAC
>NZ_POAG01000015.1:25146-87915 GCF_002930065.1 Nocardioides sp. 616
AGCGCCGGGGCCGCGACCTCCAGCGCGCCGAGCCGGCGGACCTCCGCCTGGGTGGCTCCGGCCACCCGCAGGGCGGCGAGTCGCCGCTCCCGGCTCGCGCTGCCCAGCCGCAGCACCTGCTGCAGCAGCATCAACGGGGCGAGGCAGGTCAGCGCCAGGGCCACCATCAGGCCCGCGCGCAGTTCGCCCTCGAGCACCAGCTGGCTGAGCTCCGCGTCGTACGACGGGTCGAGGCCGAAGAGCACCAGGGTCAGGGTCACCAGCAGCAGCCCGGAGACCACGGCGGTGCACGCCGCCACCAGCACCGGTCGCCCGTAGCCGGCGTTGCGCAGGAAGGTCAGTGCCAGCGCGATCACGAGAGCACCCCGGTGCCCGCGATGACGCCGTCGAGCACCGCGACCTCGCGGTCGGCCCGGGCGGCCACCCGGTTGTCGTGGGTGACCAGCACCAGGGCGGCGCCCGTGCCGCGGACCGCCTCGAGCAGCTGGCCGAGCACCTGCTCGCCGGCCACGGTGTCCAGCGCGCCGGTGGGCTCGTCGGCGAAGATCACCCGGGGCCCGGCCACCAGGGCGCGGGCCACCGCCACCCGCTGCGCCTGGCCGCCGGAGAGCTCGGCGGGGGAGGCGTCGGCAAGCTCGAGGCCGCCGAGACGCTCCAGCCAGGCCAGCGCCGCGCGGTGCGCCGAGGGGCGCTCGTGCTTGTCCAGCAACAGCGGCAGTGCGACGTTCTGGACGACCGTCAGCTCGGGGACGAGCTGACCGAACTGCAGCACCACCCCCATCTCCCGGCGCCGCAGCCGGGTGCGCTCGGTGTCGCCCAGCCCGCCCAGCGGCGTGCCGTCGTAGTAGACCTCCCCGGCCTCCGGACGCAGGATCCCGGCCAGGCAGAGCAGCAGCGTGGACTTGCCGCTGCCGGAGGGCCCGGTGATCGCCAGGGCCTCGCCGGGGGCGACCTCGAGGGAGACCCCGCGCAGCGCCTCGGTGTGCCTGAAGGACTTGCGGATCGCGTGTGCCTGGACGAGCGCGCTCATGGGCGGGCCTCTCGGTCGGGGGCGGAGCCGGTGGCAAGGACTCGGGCGCGAGCAGTCTCCAGCCAGCGCAGGTCGGCGTCGAGGTGCTCGACGGTGTGGTCGATCACGATGCGCCCGGCCACGTCGTCGGTTGCCGACTGGAGCTCCAGCAGGCTCTTCATGGCGGCCAGGTGCACCCGGCGCTGGGCGGCCAGGAAGCCCGCCGCGTCGCCGCCCAGGCGCAGCGCGGTGACGGCCTTGCGCACCAGGTCGTCGGCCGAGTAGGGCCCGGCCGACTCGGTGGCCGCCAGCCAGCGCTCCAGGTGGGCCCGCCCGGCCTCGGTCACGGCGTACGCCGTCCGCTCCGGGCCACCCTGGGCGACGGTCTCGACGGCCTCGACGAACCCGTCCTTCTCCAGCTTGGCCAGCGCCGCGTACACCTGGCCGAAGGCCAGCGGCTTCACCCCGGGGAAGCGCTGGTCGTGGTGCTGCTTCAGGTCGTACCCGTGGGCCGGGCCCTCGGCCAGGATGCCGAGGAGGACGTGGGAGACGCTCATGCCGGGACTATACACATTGTGAATAGTCCGGGGACGTGCTTCTCCCCCGGACCCGCCGGGCGTCGTCAGAGGAGCCCGGACCCGTCCGGAGTCAGTCCAGGACCTTGGCGCCCCGGTGCAGCTCGCGGTGCTCCTCGTAGATGGCCGCGTTGAGGTGCAGCCGGACGATCTCGTCCTCGGTGAGCTCGCGCCGCACCTTGCCCGGGACGCCCGCGACCAGGGTGCGGGGCGGCACCTGCATGCCCTCGGTGACCAGGGCGCCGGCCGCGATGAGCACCTCGTCGCCGATGACCGCGCCGTTCATCACCGTGGCCCCCATGCCAACCAGCACGTGGTCGCCGACCGTGGCCCCGTGGATGACCGCGCCGTGGCCCACCGAGACGCCCGCGCCGAGGGTCAGCGGCTTGCCCGCGTCCACGTGGAAGACGCAGTTGTCCTGCACGTTGGAGCCGGGGCCGATGGTGATCGGCTCGTTGTCGGCCCGCAGCACGGCACCGTAGAAGACCGAGGCTCCCTCGGCCAGGTGGACGGAGCCGACCAGGGTCGCGTTGGGGGCGACCCAGGCGGAGTCGGGCACGACGGGGGAGCGGTCTCCAAGGGCGATCAGCATGGGGCCAACCGTAGCGACGCTTCCCCTGTGACTGCGGTCACATGGGGTGTTACCGTCCGTTCGTGCGCCGAACGATTCCGCTGCTGCTGTCCGCCCTCGTCCCGGTGCTGGCTGCCCTGGCCTGGATGCCGCCGAGCCAGGCCGCCGCCGGTGGCTTCAGCGTGGTCTGGGACAAGGGCCCGGGCGGGGAGCGCTACGTGGCGCTGGGCGACTCCTTCGCCTCCGGCCCCGGCATCGCGCCGCAGCGCGCCGAGGGGTGCACTCGCAGCGAGCGCAACTTCTCGACGCTGTTCGCCCAGGCTCTCGACGTCAAGGCCTTCACTGACGCCAGCTGCGGGGGTGCCACCACCAAGGAGCTGTTCGCGGCCCAGGGGACGGGCAGCACGGCCAACCCGCGGCAGCTCGACGCACTTGACGCTGACACCACCCTGGTCACCTTCGGCACCATCGGCGGCAACGACATCGGCCTGGTGCAGCTGGCGGCCAGCTGCTTCAGCACGAACTGCGTCCCGACCTCCGGCGACCCGTACGCCGCGAAGTTCGCCGCCCTGAAGACCCAGCTGACCAAGGGGGTCACGGAGGCCAGGACGGCGTCCCCGAATGCGCAGATCCTGGTGATCGGCTACGGCACCTACCTGCCGCCCGCCGGCTGCGTCGACGTCTTCGGCGGTGCGCTGACGCTGGAGGAGTTCGGCTACGTGCAGAGCCAGATCGACCGGATGTCGGACACCCTCGAGGCCGTGGCCGTCGAGCAGGGCGTGGATTTCGTCGACATGCGCGACATCCCCGGCTCGGTCGACCACACCGTGTGTGCGGCTCCCGAGCGGCAGTGGATCCGGGCGCTCACCACCTACAACGACGGCGCCACGCTGCACCCCTCGGCCTGCGGCATGTCCGCCATGGCCCAGCACCTGACCCGCACCCTGGAGGACCTCCGGGGCTTCCCGCAGACGCCCTTCGACGACTCGTGCGTCAGCGCCGGCGGCCCCGCCTCGACCCCCAGCCCTACGGCGACGCCGACCGTGTCGCCGACTGCTACCCCGACGGCCACCCCCACGGCGGCGGCGCAGCCCACCCGCGAGACCCGTCTCGCGGCGCTGCGCGCGGACGGTCGGACGCTGCGGGTGACCGCCTCCTGCACTGGCGGCACGAAGGTGCGGCTGGGACTGCGCGGCGTGGCCGACCAGGTGGGCCGGGTGCGCTTCGTCGTCGGCGGCCAGCCGGTGGCCGTGGCCCCGCAGGCGCCGTTCCGGGTCACCGCCCAGGCGGGCACGGTGCGGCACAGCGGTCTGGTCAAGGCCAAGGTGACGCTGCGCGACGGCGACCTGAAGATCGGCCGTCACAAGACCATCGAGCGGCCCCGCTGCCTGCGCTGACCTTGTGCGTCGCGGAGGCTGCAGCGATCATCGGAGGATGGACGTAGGCCTCCTGGTCCAGCTGGGCGTCGTCGTCGCCTTCTTGGTCCTGCTGTGGGTGCTGCCTGACTGGGTGGCCTACCGCGAGCGTGCCCGGAGGATGGTCCGTCGCCTCGGGGTCGCTGCTCCCGAGCCGCCGGCCCCGACCGGCCCGCCGGTCCAGCGGATCGCCGCCGACGCCCGGCGGATCCGCTCGGCGATCCGGCAGGCTCCCGCAGGGACGCCGGTCGCCCGGATGCGCGGCTGGCAGCAGGCGTACGACGACGTGCTGGTCGTGGCTTGCGAGGCGCTGGACCTGGAGCAGCGCCTGGACTGCCTGCCGCCCGGCGTCCTGCGCGACCTGGAGCGCGAGCGGGTGGAGCGGATGCTGGTGCGGGCCGGTCTGCTGGCGGGCAGTCTCGACCGCTAGCCGGCGCGGGTCAGCTCGGCGGGAACACGCAGAACTCGTTGCCCTCGGGGTCGGCCAGCACCGTCCACTGCGGCTGGTCCCACAGATGGGTCGCGCCCCGGGCGAGCAGCTCCTCGGCCCGCCCCACGACGTCCCAGTGCAACCGGTTGGGCTCGGTGCGCGGCTCGGGCACCGGCCCGAAGTCCAGCGTCATCCGGTCGTCGACGGCGACGCCGGTCAAGGTCCACCAGTCGCCCTGGGGGTCGCGGGTCGGGGCCGCGCCGAACAGCTCCCCCCACCACTGGGCCAGGTGCTCGGGGTCCGCGCAGTCGATAGCCACGCCGTGGAGGCGGTAGTCCGGCACCTTGTCGGCACCGCGTTCGAACCCGCAGAACTCGTTGCCCTCGGGGTCCGCCAACACGGTCCACGCGAAGCCCGTCTCCGAGGACGGTGCCAGCACCGTGGCACCGAGGGCGACCAGGTCGTCGACCGAGGCGCAGTCGACGTCGAGGTGGAGCCGGTTCTTGACCCGGTGCGGCCGGTCCACCTGGTTGACCCACACGGTGTGGCGCGGCGTGGGGCCGCTGAGCCGATCGGGGTCGGCCGGGTCGGCGACCTCCAAGCCGCCGACGGCGGACCAGAACCGCGACTGGGCGCCGACGTCGAGGGCGTCGATGCACAGGTCCTGCCAGGTCACGAGGCTCATGAGTCCAGTCAAGCCGTTGGCGGGTCCCTGCGACAACACCCGAGACGTTTGTTCTCCGGCGCAGCGAGGGTCGGCGATGATGCCGCCTGCGGGTGCTCGACCGGCACAGCTTCGACGATCCGATGGGCAGGGAATGCGAGAGACCGACGATGCTGCGGTGACGGCCTGGGAACGCCGCGCCGAGGTCCCCTTGATGTTGCTCGCCCTGGCCTTCGTGGTCGCCTACGCCTGGCCCGTCCTCGACCCACGCCTGGACCCGGACCTCAGGACGGTCCTGAACGCCTTCTCGTGGGCCGTGTGGGTCGCCTTCGCCGTGGACCTCGCCGTCCGCCTGTTCCTCGCGCAGGAGCGGAGGTCCTACGCCGCACGCCACTGGTACGACGTCGCCCTGGTGGTGCTGCCGATCCTTCGGCCCCTGCGACTCCTTCGGCTCCTCGCGCTCCTGCGGATCCTCGACCGCTCGGCCGCCAGCAACTTTGCGGGCCGGGTCCTGGTCTATGCCGCCTCGGTGGCGGTGATGGCCGTGGGCCTCGGTGCGCTGGCGGTCCTGGACGCCGAGCAGGAGGCCGCCGGCGCGAACATCACGTCGTTCGGCGACGCAGTCTGGTGGGCCTGCACGACGGTGACCACGGTCGGCTACGGCGACCGGTTCCCGGTCACCTTCGAGGGGCGCGCGGTGGCCGTGGTGCTGATGGTCGTCGGCATCGGTCTGGTCGGCTCGGTGACTGCCTCCGTTGCCTCGTGGATGCTCGCCCGCATCGAGGAGGAACGTCGACCCGGGCGGGACCGGGAATCGTCCTAGGGCAGCCGGATCCTTCCTCGGTCGCTAAGGTGCCTGGTCATGCCCCTTCGCTAGCGGGGCTGACGCACCGCAACCGTCTCTCGCTGGGAGTCCCGTGCTCTTCCCAAAGATCCGCCGTGGCCACCGCGACGCGCTCGTCAAGTACGTCTTCGCGCTGTCGTTCACCGTGGTGTCGGCGCTCGCCACCGCTCCGGCGCCGCAGCTCTCGCCCGCCCTGGACGAGGCGGCGACGAGGCTGGCGCGGCTGCCCGCCGACGGCCCCGGGGCGACCGGGCCCGGCAATGGGCAGGGCGCCGGGCAGGGCACCGGGCAGGGCAAGGCGGGCAAGGCCGAGACCAAGAAGCAGCGGGCGGACAAGCGTCGGGCCAAGAAGAAGGCAGCGGCACGCAAGGCCGCCCCGGCGAGCGACAACCCGCTGGTCGGGCACCCCATGGGCGTCTACCAGGGGCCCGGCGACCAGGCGTGGGCGCCGTACGTGAACTCCAGCGGGGCGAACCGCGAGCTGCTCGCGAAGATCGCGCTGCGCCCCAAGGCCAAGTGGTTCGGTGCCTGGATCCCGGACCGCAGAATCCGGGCCAACGTCGCGGACTACGTCGCCAACAGCACTGGTGGCGACCCGAACGTCCTGGTGCAGATGGCGGTGTTCCGGATGGTCCCGTGGGAGCACGAGGCGTGCCGCAGGCTGCCCACCCCCGCCGAGCAGGCCAGCTACCGGTTCTGGATCGACGAGTTCGCCGCCGGCGTCGGCACAGCCCACGCCGCCATCGTGCTGCAGCCCGACGGCCCGTTCGCGCTGTGCGCCCCCGGCGGCTCCCGGCTGCCCTCGGACCTGGTGAAGTACGCCGCCACCAGGTTCGCCGCGCTGCCCAACACCCATGTCTACATCGACGCCGGTGCGGCCGACTGGCCCAAGGACAACCCCGCAGAGGCCGCCGAGATCCTGGTGCGAGCAGGAGTGGGACAGGTCCGCGGCTTCGCGCTCAACTCCACCCACTACGTCGCGGTGGCCGACGACATCGGCTTCGGCACCCGGGTGGTCGCCGAGCTGGCCCGCCGCGGCATCCCCGGCAAGCACTTCGTCATCAACACCTCCTCCAACGGCCAGGGCTTCGAGTTCAGCCAGGGCCGCGGCAACCACCCCGACAACGCCAACGTGTGCCGCACGCCGGGGGAACGGGTCTGCGTGACCCTCGGCATCCCGCCCACCGTCGACGTGGCCAACCCGCGCTGGGGGCTGGGCGAGGAGCTGTCGGCCGCCGCGGCCGAGCATGTGGACGCCTACCTGTGGTTCGGCCGACCGTGGCTGAACATGCAGAACGACCCGTTCGTGCTGGACCGGGCGCTGGCGATGGCGCGCACCACTCCCTGGTAGGCGTGCCCGGCGTCCGCGGCTGATCACCGCGCCGGAAGGTGGGTGGACCAGGACTTACGATTCGCCCATGCGCCTTCGCCCCGTCTCCGCCCGTCCCGCCGTACGCCGTCGCGTCGGCGCCCTCGCTCTCGCTCCGCTGCTGCTGGTGGGTTCCGCGTGCGCCCCGACCGAGGACGCGGACGACACGGCCACCGACAGCGAGACGGGCGCGAGCGACGCCGAGGTCACCGAGCCCGCGGCCTGTGCCGAGGACGCGGTGCGCAAGCCCGGCACCCTGACCATCGCCACGGACTCCCCGGCGTACGAGCCGTGGTTCACCGACAACGACCCCACCACCGGCGAGGGCTTCGAGTCGGCCGTGGCCTACGAGGTGGCCAAGCGCCTCGGCTTCGACGCCGACGCCGTCACCTGGGTCACGGTGCCGTTCAACACCTCCTACAAGCCCGGGCCCAAGGAGTTCGACTTCGACATCAACCAGATCTCGGTCACCCCCGAGCGTGCCGAGCGCGTCGACTTCTCCTCCGGCTACTACTCGGCCGCCCAGGCCGTGATCGCGCTGAAGGACAACCCGGCCGCTGAGGCCACCAGCCTGGAGGACCTCAAGGGCCTGCGCCTCGGCGCCCAGACCGGCACCACCTCGCTGACCGCGATCCGCGACCAGATCCAGCCCGACGCCGAGATCTCCGTCTTCGAGGACACCAACGCCGCCAAGCAGGCGATGATGAACGACCAGGTCGACGCGATCGTCGCGGACCTGCCCAGCGCCTTCTACATCACCGCCGCGGAGATCCCGCAGGCCTCCATCACCGGCCAGTTCCAGCCCGACTCCGAGGACCAGGAGACGTTCGGCCTGCTCTTCGAGAAGGGCAGCGAGCTGGTCGGCTGCGTCGACGCCGCGCTGGCCGAGATGGACACCGACGGCACCCTGGCCCAGCTGGAGCAGGAGTGGCTCTCCGACACGGTCGGCGTTCCCGAGCTCCAGTGAGCCTGTCCGACGCAGCGCCCGCGACGGGCGAGGCCTGGCAGCCGAGCGAGCGTGAGCTCGAGCGGCGCCGGGTCCGCCGTTCGCGGCACCGCCGTTCACTCGGCGTCGCGACGCTGACCACGCTGGTGGTCTTCGGGGCGTTGGCGGCCGGGGTCGTCTCCTCGCCCGGCTGGGGAGTGGTGCAGGAGTACTTCTTCGACCCCCATCACGCCCGGGAGTCGTTCCCGGCCATCTGGGCGGGCTTCTGGCTCAACGTCAAGATGTTCCTGATCGCCGAGCCGCTGATCCTGCTGCTCGGTCTGGCACTCGCGCTCGCCCGCCAGGCCCGCGTGGCGTGGCTGACGCCCCTGCGGCTGCTGGCGGTGCTCTACACCGACCTGTTCCGGGGCATCCCGACCATCCTGCTCGTGGTGCTGCTGGCCTTCGGGATGCCGGCGCTCCAGCTCCAGGGCGTCCCCAACGACCGGTTCTTCTGGGCGCTGGTGGCGCTCGTGCTCTCCTACGGCGCCTACGTCGCTGAGGTCTTCCGCTCCGGCATCGAGTCGGTGCACCCCTCCCAGTTGGCCAGTGCCGAGACGCTGGGGCTGACCCGCGCCCAGACCATGCGCCACGTGGTGGTGCCGCAGGCGGTGCGTCGCGTCGTACCTCCGCTGCTCAACGACTTCGTCTCCCTGCAGAAGGACACCGCGCTGGTCTCCACCGTCGGCATCTTCGACGCCGTCTTCGCCGCCCGCGACTACGGCAACTACAACTTCAACGACACGCCCCTGGTGGTGGTGGCGCTGTTCTTCGTGGTCATCACGATCCCGTTGGCCCGGCTCACCGACCACCTGCAGAAGCGGGTCGTGGCCCGGGAGCAGGCGGGTGCGCGATGAGCGCCCCGAGCCCCGCCGCCCCGCTCCTGCGGGTGCGCGGCCTGCGCAAGAGCTACGGCGACCGGGTGGTGCTGCACGACATCGACCTCGACGTCGCCGCCGGTGACGTGATCTGCCTGATCGGGTCCTCCGGCTCCGGCAAGTCCACCCTGCTGCGCTGCCTGAACCTGCTCGAGGAGATCGACGACGGCCTGGTCGAGCTCGGTGGCGTCGACATCTCCGACCCGCGGACCGACCGCCGGGCGGTGCGCTCGCAGATGGGGATGGTCTTCCAGGCCTACAACCTCTTCCCGCACCTGAGCGTGCTGGACAACATCACCCTGGCGCCGCGCAAGGTGCACGGGATGAGGCGCGCGGAGGCGGAGGCGCGCGGGCGTGACCTGCTCAAGAGGTTCGGTCTGGCCGACAAGGCCGACGCGCACCCCGACCGGCTCTCCGGCGGCCAGCAGCAGCGGGTCGCCCTGGTTCGCGCGCTGGCGCCGCGCCCGTCGCTGCTGCTGCTCGACGAGATCACCGCGGCCCTGGACCCCGAGCTGGTCGGCGACGTGCTGGGCGCGGTGCGCAGCCTGGCGGAAGAGGGGACGACGCTGGTGCTGGCCACCCACGAGATGTCGTTCGCCCGCGAG
The DNA here is from genome assembly GCF_002930065.1 of Nocardioides sp. 616. Taxonomy (NCBI): domain Bacteria; kingdom Bacillati; phylum Actinomycetota; class Actinomycetes; order Propionibacteriales; family Nocardioidaceae; genus Nocardioides; species Nocardioides sp. 616. The sequence goes on from NZ_POAG01000015.1 coordinate 34,492, forward strand.
GTGGCGACCCGGGTCTGCTTCCTTGACGACGGCCGCATCCTGGAGCAGGGCGCGCCCGCCGAGATCTTCTCCAGCCCTCGCGAGGCCCGGACCAGGCAGTTCCTGGACCGGGTGCTCAGCGAGCGGGGTTGAGGGTCAGTCACGCGCTGAGCGTGGCACCCCACTGCTCTGCACGCTCGATCTCGTGCTCGAGCAGTGGGCCCTCCAGATCCTCCACGTAGAAGCTCTCCACCGCGATGAGACGGCCGAGGTGGTGCCGCTTCACGCTCCTGGCGGCTGCCTTGGCCGCCGACCCGGGGAGGGAGCGCACCTTCGCGACCCGGGTGTCGAAGGTGGCGACCGCGACCTGGTCCGAGGGCGGCTGCGCCTCGAGCCACTCGCGGATCCCGCGACCCTCCTGGCCCGGCGCCGCACCCTTGGTGGCGGCGTCCTTGCGGGTGGACTCTCGACTCATGGAGAACGCGTGCGTGGGGCCGCCCACGACCAGCAGGTCGACGACCGCGGGGAGCGTGGGGGGTGCGTCCCCGACCTCGAGCGCCGGTACGTCGGGGCCCAACCCGCGTGCCACCGCCCGGGCGATCGCGCGGGTGTTGCCCCACATCGACTCGTAGACCACCAAGGTGCTCATGACGGGGGTGCGTCCTTCATGCCCCCCACGTTCCTCTGCCCGGGCCGCGCCGACCAGTGCTTGCGCGTGTGAGGTGGCAGATAGTCCGGTCCGGTCGGTCTAGAGTCGGGGAATGGTCCTCGGCTGCCCCAAGACGATGACCTACGGGCCGTGCGGCGGGGTGCGCGACGACGCCTCGTGCGAGCTCGACACGCGGCCGTGCCCGTTCGCCGGGCCGGACGCGACCGTCGTGGTCTGGGAGCGCGCGCCGAGCGAGCCCACCCTGCCGGGCAGCTCGTTGCTGGCCGCTGCCGGTCGCGGCCCGGTCGTGCTCACCGACCTCACCATTCCGCCGTTCGACCCCGCCGGCGTCGCCGCCGTCACCCGCACGCTGGCCGGGTCCTGCGACGCGGTGCTGGTGGGGGAGCACCAGAACCGGCCCGACTTCCCGCCGACCCTGATGGCCGCCCTGATCGCCGAGGCCGGCGGCGTCGCCTGGGTGACCCTGGCCTGCCGGGACCGCAACCGGCTGGTGCTGGAGCAGGAGCTCGCCGGGCTCGCCGTCGCCGGGGTCGACGGGGTGCTGTGCGTGACCGGGGACGTGCGCGCCCAGGGCGTGCGGCCCGACGTCACCCAGGTCTTCGACCTCGACGGCACCCAGCTCGCCGCGCTGGCCCGCGAGGCCGGCCACGCGGTCGCCGTACCCGAGTCGCCCGCGGCGCTCCCGCGACACCTGCGGCCCGCCCGCCTGGTCCAGAAGCAGCATGCCGGAGCCCACCTGGCGGTCCTCAACCACGTGCGCAGCCCCGAGGAGGTGGCCGCGTTCGTGGCGGCCTCCCGTGCCCTGGGCCTGACCATCCCGGTGATCGCGGCGGTCGCGGTCTACAGCGACGAGCGGTCCGCGCGGCTGCTGCAGAACTTCCCCGGACTGCACCTGGACGACGCCCAGGTGGCGCAGGTGCTGGGGGCCTCCGACGTACGATCCGCGGGCATCGAGGCGGCCGTGCGCGAGGCGCGGGCGATGCTGGCCATCGACGGCGTGGCGGGGGTCAACCTGTCCGGTCTGGGCTCCGGCGCCGGGGCGATGGCCGGAGCACAGGTCAAGGCCGAGGTGGGCAACCGGATCCGGGAGGACAGATGAGCGACGCAGAGGCGATGGCCGACGAGTTCGACACCATCGCGTGGTGGACGGCCTCGGCGGTCGCGGAGCTCGGGGAGGACCATGCCCTGCCGGCCGCGTGCCGGGGCAGCGGCAGTCCGGCTGCGCTCGACTGGTTGGCCTCCTCGATGGAGCTGCAGCAGGGCACCCGGCTGCTGGACTCCGGCGCCGGGGTCGGCGGTCCCGCGGAGTACGCCGCCCGCTCGTACGGCGTACGCCCGGTCCTGGCCGAGCCCATGGAGGGCGCCTGCCGCGCCGCGCGCCGCCTCTTCGGCCACCCGGTCGTCGTCTCCGACGGGCTGCGGCTGCCGTTCCCGGGCGCGGCCTTCGACGCCGCCTGGTCTCTGGGCGTGCTGTGCACCGTGGAGGACAAGCGGTCCTACCTGAGCGAGCTGCGGCGCACGGTGGTCCCCGGCGGGGCCGTGGGGCTGCTCGTCTACACCCGGGCCGTCGACGACCTGCCCGACCAGCCCGAGGGCAACCACTTCCCCAGCCACGACGAGCTCGTGGCCGACCTGAGGGCGGTCGGGCTCGAGCTGGACGACGAGACCGCGCTGGCCGACGTCGCGGGCACCCCCGAGGACTGGGACGAGGCCGCGTCCCGGGTCGAGGAGGTGGTGGCGCGCGAGCACCGCGACGACGAGCGCTGGCAGCGGGCCCAGGCCCAGCAGGAGACCATCGCCGGGCTGATCGGTGACGAGCTCGTCGTCGGCGTGCTCCTCACCTGCCGTACGCCAGGGCCGTCTGACATCGTGGGGCCATGACGTCCACCACCCCCCCGCCCCTGCCCGTCGTCGTCGTGACCGGAGCCAACGGCCTCGTCGGCAGCCACGTCGTCGCGGCGCTGGCCGCGCGAGGCGCGACGGTGCGGGCCGTCGTACGACGCCCGGGGACGGCGCCCGCGATCCCCGGGGTCGAGGAGCGGGTGGGGGAGTTCTCCGACCCGGCGTTCGCCGGCCACGTCGTCGCCGGAGCGGACACCCTCGTCACCACCGTGCACCCCCTGGACGGGGACGCCCAGACCCAGCTCGAGGTCGGGTACGCCGGCACCCTGGTCATCGTCGAGGCCGCCGCCGAGGCGGGGGTCGACCGGCTGGTGCACCTGTCGACGACGGCCGTCTACGACCGCCGCCCCGAGGTCGGCGACGTCGACGAGCGCGCTGCGCTGGCGCCCGACGATGCGGGCGACTACCCGGTGATCAAGCGGGACCTGGACCTGGCGCTGGCCGAGGTGAGCGGCCTGACCCGGGTGCTGCTGCGGCCGCCGTCGATCCTGGGCGCGGGAGAGTCCTCGGTGTGGAACACGCTGCGCCCGGCGGCCATCGCCCGCGACGAGGCGGAGCGGCACGCGGTGCCGGAGAAGTCGTGGCCCTGGGTGCACGTCGACGACCTGGCGGCGCTGGCCGCCGACGTGGCGACCGGCCTGGTGGCGACCGCCGACGACCCGGACGACGGACCGGTGGAGGGCGCGTGCACCCCGGTCAACGTGGTCGGCGGCACCGCGACCCTGCGGGACTACTACGGCGCGGTGACCGAGGCGCTGGGCGTGGAGCCGGTGTGGGAGGAGGGTCCGGCCTGGACCGGGCAGATCCGCTCCGACCGGGCCCGGCGCTGGGGCTGGGAGCCGAAGGTCGACCTCGACCAGGCGCTGGCCGAGCTGAAGGACGGCCTGCGAGGCTGACGGGTCGGGGCGCGACGAGGGAGAGGGGCTGCGGATGCGACGCTTGGCAGCGGAGGTCTGGCCGGTCGTCCATGCGGAGCGGGATCGGCTGGCCGACGACCTGGCGGATCTGACCGAGGAACAGTGGCGAACCCCGTCGCTGTGCCCCGGCTGGGACGTCCTGGCGCACCTGGTGCACACCGCCAGGACCACCCGGCTGTCGTTCGCTCGCGACATGGTGATGGCGCGCGGGAGCTTCGACCGGGCCAATGACCGCGGGATCACCCGTCAGCAGCACGCCGAGCCGCGCGACACCCTGGCGTCCCTGCGAGCCGCCAGTGCCCTGACGCGCACGCCGCCGGCGAACTTGGCGACGCGTCTGGTCGAGGCGATCGTGCACGGGGAGGACATCCGGCGCCCGCTCGGGATAGACGGGGTCTACCCGCACCCGGCGACGATCGCGGCCCTCGGCTACCAGGTCCGGACGCCCGTCTCCTTCGGGGGAGGGCGGGAACGCGTGTCCGGTCTGAAGCTGGTGGAGGCCTCCTCCGGCACCAGCTGGGGCGACGGTCCCGAGGTGGTGGGCCCCGCCCTCGACCTGCTGCTCGCGGTGAGCGGTCGCCCGGTCGCCGCGGCGCGGCTCACCGGCGACGGCGCCCCGCGGCTGCTGGGGGGCGTGGCGTGACCCGGCTCAGCTCGAGGAGGCAGGGGGCTGCCAGCCGCCCTCGTCGCGGATCGAGCGCATGATCCGCTGGCTGATCTGACGCAGCTGCCTCTGCTGCGCCTGCGTCAGCGGATCGAGGACGAGCTGGTGGACGGTGGCGACGTGTCCGGGGGTGGCCTGATCCACCTTCTGCGACCCCAGGTCGGAGAGGGTCGCCAGGGTGTACCGCCCGTCGCTGGGGTCGGTCTCGCGCCGCAGCCATCCCTTGGTCTCCAGACGCGTGACCGCTCGGGAGAGCCGGGACAGGGAGCTGTTGGCATAGCCCGCCAGCACGCTGAGGCGCAGCGTCCGGTCGGGTGCCTGGGCGAGCGCGTAGAGGACGCCGTACTCGAAGTGCGTCAGCTCGGCGTCCCGCTGCAGCTGGGCGTCGAGCGCGGAGGGCAGCCACTCCAGCACGGTGGCCAGGGAGGCCCAGGTCTCGAGGTCCTCGCCGCTGAGCTCTGCGGGGGTGCTGGGGTCCGACATGGCAGCAGGCTACGGGATGTCACGCGGTGGTGATGACTTGATCAGGAAAGTCATCCCGCCTAGGGTTCGCTTGACTGAGCAAGTGAATCGTCTGCCCGTGGGGCAGCACTACCGAACCGGATGATGGGAAGACATGGATCTGCAACTGGCGGGCAAGTCGGCGTTCGTGAGCGGCTCGACGCAAGGAATCGGCTATGCGATCGCGCGGGGGCTGCTGCGAGAGGGCGCGTCGGTGGTGATCAACGGCCGGGACGCCGAACGGGTCCGCACGGCGGTCGCCACGCTGGAGGCGGAAGTGCCCGGCGCGGACGTCTCCGGGGTCGCCGCAGACTTCGCCGACCCGGAGCAGGTGTCGCGGCTGCTGGAGTCGCTGGGCTGTCTCGACATCCTGGTCAACAACGTCGGCCTGTTCGAGCTCCGCCCGTTCGCAGAGATTGCGGACGCGGAGTGGCAGCGCTACTTCGAGGTCAACCTGATGAGCAGCGTCCGGCTGTCGCGGCACGTGCTGCCCGGGATGCTGGCGCGGACCTGGGGCCGCATCCTCTTCGTCGGGAGCGAGTCGGGCGTGAACGTGCCGGCCGACATGCTGCACTACGGCGTCACCAAGGCCGGGATGCTGGCGCTCGCCAACGGGCTGGCCAAGCTCACCCGCGGCACCGAGGTCACGGTCAACACCATCCTCGGCGGACCGACGTACTCCGACGGGGTCGCGGGCACCGTCGCCCGGATCGCGGGGGACCAAGGCGTCCCCAGTGAGGTCCTGAAGGGCGCGATCATCGGCCAGAACCAGACCTCGCTGCTGGAGCGGTTCATCGAGCCGGACGAGATCGCCAACCTCGCGCTCTACCTCGCGAGCCCTCTCTCCGCCGCCACCAACGGAGCGGCGGTGCGGGCTGACGGGGGAGTGCTCACGGCGATGCTCTGAGCTGCCGGCGACGCCGCCGAAGCGGGGCTGCTAGGGCCGACCCGTGGTCACCCCGAACATCCCTGCCTGCCTGTCGGCGGCGTCACCGATCGTGGTCTTCAGGCAGGACCCGATGTCGCCGGCCGCGGACCAGCTGGGTGCCTGGGTCCAGTCGTTGATGCCGGTGGTGAGCATCGTGGCCGCCCCCAGCACGGTGCTGGCGGTGCCCATATGTTCTGAAGCCTTGTTCGCCCCGACGATCTCGAGCACCGTCCCGCCATGGTTGTTGACCCCGTTCAGCACTGCCCCTGCGGTGCCGTTGCCCGGCAGTGCCAGCACCGACGACCTGCCGCCGGAGGCCCAGCTGCTCGTGCAGTCGCCGAGCGAGTTCACCACGGTCCCGATGTTGTCGACGGTGGCCGAGTAGTTGTCGAAGACGCTCGTCACCGAGGAGGGCACGCCGACCGCTGAGAGGCCGGCGGAGATGCCCTGGGAGACCAGTGCGGTGAACTGCACCACGGCGTAGGCACCCGTGAGCAGTCCGAGCGCCATCGAGACGAAGGCGCCGACGATCCGCTGGCCGAGGTTGCTGAACCAGTTGCCCATCTGCTCCCAGACCGACAGTGAGTCGTAGTCAGCGCTCACGTCGCGCTGGCCGTCCATCACCACGACGGCGTCGTGTCCCTGTTCCTCGGAGGGCTTCGGGCTGTCGACGCCGTTCCAGTGGTTGAACTCGACCTTGGAGCTGCCGTCGAAGCTCACCGGCACGACGGTGCCCTTGGTGAAGCCGCTCGTTCCGCCGTTGGCGCTGGGACAGTTGGCGGGCAGCGCAACGTCCACGCGCTTGCCGGTGTTGAGCCCGAAGCAGTGCAGGGAGACGCCGACCTCCGGGGCGTTGGGGACCTGGCCCTGGGGGCCGACGGTGACCCGCCCGAGAGTGCCCGTGAAGGCACCGGTCGAGCCCTGGCTGCGGGTGCCCTCGAGCCGGAAGAGCTGCTGCCCGGCGCTGGAGAGACTCAGGCTCGGGGAGGTGTTGGCCGCAGCCGACAGCCCCGGGCAGCCAGGGTCGTCGTCGGCGACCAGGCCGGATGCCGGCGGGGCTCCCCGGGTGACGCGCGCCAGCGGGTCGCTGCCAGAGCCGTAGGTGGTGTAGCTCCCGAGGGGGGCGCGTCCACCGTGGGCCACCAGGGCGCTGCTCACCGGCAGTGGTGCGCAGTAGCTCAGGGTGACCTTCGGGACCAGCTCGTTGGTGCCGCCGTAGAGGTAGTAGTGGGCCTGGGCGGAGACGAGGTAGGTCACGAGCGGGTGGTAGGAGGCGTTGGGGTCGTACACCCCGTGCCGGCCACCCGCCACGCTCCACACCGGGACCAGCCCTGGCTTCGGGTTCGCGACGAGGCGGGCCCGCGCCCAGTTCGTCGGGTCGACCATGCCCGGAGGGCAGCTGGTCGAGACGACGCGGTAGCCGAAGCTGGCGGGACGCACAGTGACGTCGGGAGTCACGCACGTGTTGGACGTGTAGTGCGCGCTCACGACGTACTGGGCGCCGGCGCGGACGGTGCCGAGCTGTCCGCTGGAGTCGCTCGGCGTGGTGCCGGCCAGCGGTCCACGCTGGTCCCGGGTGGTGAACACCGCGTGACGCTGGCCGTAGGGGACTCCGAGGACCTGCGGGTCGGCCCGGACCTCGGCCTTGGTGCCGACCAGGGCCCAGGCCACCCGGGAGTCGGTACGTCGCTCGAGGGTGTTGGTGCTCGCCGGCTCGGCGCTCTCGACGACGGGTGCCGTGCTGGAGATGTTGGTGTCCGGCCGGGCCGGGCAGGCGCTCGCCTCGGACAGCCGCAACCGGGGGTCGCTGCCCCGCTGCACCGGGTGGTCCAGCACGAGCGCGACCGGGGCGCAGGAGATGTGCGCGAAGGAGGCGCCGTACCGGACGGGTCTGCCGCCAGCCTTCTCGGGCGCGGGCACGGTGACCACCTGGGTCGCCGGCTGGTACGCCGAGGCGGCGGGCCGGGTGCCTTGGATGGTCGGCGCGAGCAGGGTGGCCGCGTCGCCGGGGAACGCGTTGTGCCAACGTCCCAGGAAGAAGTACTGGTCCGCGTGCGGCGGCGGCTGCGCGGTCCCGTCGTTGGACGGCGTGACCTTCAGGGTCAGGCTGGTGGCGGCCAGGAACCCGGCCGCCCCCGTGGCGGTCCGGCAGGCGCCGCTGGGATCCTCGAACGCTCCGTAGAAGCGGCTCATCTGCGTCTGCTGGACGCGGGTCGCGATCGATCCGGACACGACGGTGAGCCTGCCTCCCGGTCCGGCGCCGGTCTCGACCGCGGTGCAGGCGTGGACGTCGCGGTAGCGGGGGTAGACCAGGGAGTCCTTGGTGGCCGTCAGCGACGCCGTGACCCGGACGCCGGGCATGAAGGTCGGGTTCGACACCGTGGCGCCGACGACGTCGAGCACCCGGTGCCGGTCGTCGGGGGAGATCTCCAGCTGCACCGGCGTGCCGACGGCGTAGCGGGCCTTGCCCTGGCTGAGCAGGTGGTAGTCCCACACCCCGCCGCGGGGGTCTTCGCAGGTGGGCGTGGTCAGGGCCCGCATCGAGCCGAAGATCGCGGCCTGCGACGCGGCGTCGAACCCCGGCGCGTCGCGCTCGGTGCCCAGGCGCACGGTCACGCAGACGGGCGCCCACTTCAGCACCGCGCGGAGCACGAGTCCGGCGCTCGCGGGCATGGTGAACGTCGCTCCTGCATCTGCCCTCGCGGAAGCGGCTGCCCTCGCGGAGGCGTCTCCGGTGCCCTTGCGGGCGGCCTCCCAGTGGTCCATCCGGTAGTTGGCCAGCGCGGGGTCCTTCAAGGCGGCGGAGAAGTCGGCCGTGAGCGGCTGCCCCTCCACGAACCCGGGCTGTCCGGACACGTTGCAGGGGGTGCCGCTCAGGGTGGGCGGGGTCGCTGACGGGGGCTGCAGACCGTTGGTCGCGGCGTACTCCGTGCCCAGCGAGCTCACCGGCAGGCAGTGCGGCGGGCGCGGCACGTGCCTCCAGGCCTCGCTCCCAGCCACGTCGTCGGTGCGGGGGACGAAGGTGGTGACCAGCACCTCGTCCTGGCCGGTGTAGTAGGGGTTGATCGTTCCGCGGTCGGGGGCCGGGAACGTACAGGTGCCGAGTCCCGCGTCGGCGGTGCACAAGACGGTGCGGCCGTTCCCGATCGAGACCGTCACCGTGCCAGCCGTCGACGTGCCGGAAGGCGAGCCGGTCACCTGCCAGGTTGCGGTCACGTCCTCCCCGACGACCCACTGGTCCGGGTCGGGGCCGAAGGCGGCGGTGATCTCGGTGTAGGGCCGCACGGTCGGCACGCTGCCGGTGCCGATCGACATGGCGTGGTGGGCGTCGCCGCTGTAGAGCAGGGAGACGTACGCCGAAGGCGGTTGGAGCGAACCTGCTGGGAACTCGCACGCTGCAGTGCCCAGCTCACTCAGGTCGCAGGTAAGGGTGCGACCCGAGATCGACATCGTCAGGCTCCCGGTCGGCGCCGGGAGGCTGGGATGAGCGGTGTCGGCCTGCACCCGCACGTCCGGGCGCCAGGGACGGAACACGTTGACGGGGTCGCCGGCGACCAGGGTGAGGGTGGTGTCGGCCCGCCAGACGTAGACCCGGGCCTCGGCGCTTCCGGCTCCGAGGTCGGCACCGTCACCGCCGGTGGTGACGCGGTAGGTCACGTAGTCCGCGACGGCGGGCACCAGCTCGAGGTCGACGTGGTCGTCCTCCAGGCCGATGACGCCGGTGGCCAGCGCCTGACCGGTCGGGTCGGTCACCGTCACCTCGAGCGGTGAGGAACGCAGGTCGGCAGGAAGCTCGTCGAGCCCCACGCGCAGGGTCATCACCTGCCCGAGCTGCGGCGAGCTCGTGCGCGAGGTCAGCCTCAGCGGCGTCGGTCGGGGCGCCACGGTCAGCGTGAGCACCTGCGAGACCCCGGGCTGCACCGTCGGCCCGTAGTCGAACCGGGCCTGCAGGAGCAGGGCACCCGCATGGCGGGGAGTCAGCTCGATGTCCAGCGAGCGGGCGTCGTTGGTGGGCCAGGTGCCGGTGGCCAGCACCTCGCCCGCAGCGTCGACCAGGCTGACGAGGGACCCCGGACGGACGGCCGAGCTGGCGAGGGGGTGTCCGGCCGTGACGGTCACCGTGAGAGGGGTGCCGACGACCGGCGCGTCCGGGGTGGTCAGGACCACCTCAGGTGCGGTCGGGTGCGCCACCGTCACCGAGGCGGTGGCCGCAGCGCTGGCAGCCAGGCCGGTGCCGGCGCCCGGCACGAACCGGGCGCCCAGGTCGTACCGTCCGGGCTGCTGCCTGCCCAGCGGGAGCTGCGCGACGCCGCTGACGACGTCGACGGCGGACTGCTCGGTCCCGTCGACCGAGAAGACGACCGTGCCCTGCGGGTCGGGATCGGTGGTGGAGGCCACGGAGGCCGTGAGGGTGAGCGGGTCGTCGAACGCGATGACCGCCGGGAGCTGGGCCAGCGTGGTGGTGGTGACCTGCAGCGGCAGCCGTACGTCGGGCACCGCCCCGTAGGTGCGAGGCGCCCAGCGCTCGTCACCGGCGTACTCCAGGATCAGCCGGTCGGCGCAGAAGCAGATGCCCGCCTGGCCGGTGAACGCGATGGCGGCGGCGCCCTCGACGAGCCGCGCGGTGCCGACCGTGGTGCGGGTCTCCTCGTCGACGAGGAGGACGGTGCCGGTGAGGGCGCCGTCGAAGCGGACCTGCAGGGTCGCGTCGCCGACGGTGGGGGTGTCGTTCCAGGTGAGGTCGGGCCTGGGGGGCGTGGTGCGGGCAACCGCGACGGTGGTGGTGACCGAGGCGGCCTCGTACCGGCGGTCGGGGTCCAGCTCGATCCGGAGGGTGGTCTCGCCCGCGACGAGCGGGGTGAAGGTGACCAGCCCGGCCCCGTCGGCGAGCGTGCCGCTGCCGATCGTGGTGCCGCCCGCGGTCTCGATCACCCGCAGTCGGCCGTTGCCCTCGTTGCTGCCGGCGACCACGAGGGTGCTCTCGCCGCCGAGCTCGGCGATCGTGCCCAGGCCGACGGAGAGGGTGACAGGCACCTTCGGGACCACGACCGTGACCGGGGCGGAGCGGCTCGGAGCGGTGCTGGCCGAGCCGACGACGTCGACCGTGAGCACGTGGCTCCCGACGTCCAGCGGCGCGGAGAACGCCGTGTAGCCCGGCAGGTCCAGGGTCTTGGTCTGCAGCACGGTGTCGCCGTCGAGCAGTCGTACATCGGACCGGCCGACGCCGGTGAACCGGGCGAAGACCTCGACGTCCTGGCCGTAGGTGATGGGCTGCACCGGGTCGATCGTGACGCTGGTGCCGCTCGCCACCACGTGCGCCACGATGGTGGTCGACGAGTCCGCCCAGCCGGTCGTCGGGTGGGTCTCGATGGTCAGCGTGTGCGCGCCGAGGGCGAGAGCCGGCGCCTGGAGGGTGCCGCGTCCGTTGAAGACGAACGCATCGGTCAGCAGCTCGCCGTCCTCCAGCAGCCGCACAGTCGCGAAGCGCACGGGCCCGACGGCGTCCACGACGTCGGCCTGGACGACCAGCGGGGCACCGGCCTCGGCCTTGAGGACCGTGCCCGTGGTGGTCGTGGCGAGGTCCTCGGTGGTGATCTGCTGCGACTGCAGCGTGAAGCCGAAGAGCTCGTCACCCGAGTAGGAGGCCTCTACCGAGGCGGCCTCCAGGGACGCGATCTCGAGCTGGGCCGCACCGCCCGCGATCGGCTGCGTCTCCTGTACCGGGTTGCCCTTGGCGTCGAAGGTGGTGAAGGTGATCGTGCCCGTCGCGTCGGCCGGGTCGCTCCCGGCCGGAGAATGGAGCGTGGCCGTCACGGTGACGCGGTCGTGCAGGCGGACCGGACCCGGCGCCGTGATCTCCAGCGAGGTCTCGACCGAGACGACCTGTTCGAGGGGGCGCGACGAGGCGGCGCTGTCGCCGTCGGTCAGCACGTACTCGGCGACCAGCTGGCGCCGGCCCGGAGAGAGGTCGCGGAGCGTGATCGCGGCACGCCCGGACGCGTCGAGCGTCTCGGCGGTGCCGACGACGCGGGTGCCGTCGAGCACCCGCACGCTGCCGGCTGGGACGGTCGCGGTCGAGGTGACCCGCACGTCCACCACGACCGGGTCGCTGTGCTGCGCGGGGTTGGTCCGGGAGCTCAGGGACATCTCGAGCACGACGGGGGCGGTGAAGTCGCTCTGGAAGGCACCGGCGTCGCACCGCTCGCCGTACGGCCGCAGGGTGTCGAGCTGATCGGCGTACCCACAGAGGGCCTGCTCGCCGAGCCCGATCGCGTTGGAGCCCTCGAAGAGCCGGATCGTGGGGGTCGGCCGGTTGCTGCTGCTCAGGTCGCCCGGCGCCGTCGCCCGGGTCAGGTGCCCGGTGGTGCCGTGGCAGCTCCCGGTCGGGTCGAGGTTGCCGGTCGGCTGGCCCTTGGCGACGTTGTCGCAGGCCACCGCCGGTCCGTCGTCCGGCACGTCGACGATGCTGTTGGTGAGCTCGACGGGGTCGCCGGATCCGGCCACCCCGCCGCCGCCGACCACGGTGGCGTGCTGCACGTAGGCCGTGCCGGTGCTGAACAGCGCACCCCCGGTGGCGCCGGTGCCCGTGTCGCGCACCGAGGTGGAGTTGCTCCACGCCAGCTCGCCGGCGGCCACGGCACCACCGCGTCCGGACCTGGCCCGGTTGTCGGCGAAGGTGCTCTGGTTCACGTCGACCTGTCCCGAGGAGGCGACCGCGCCCCCGTCGGTGCCCGTGGTGACACCGTCGGTGCCGCTCACGTTGTCGCGGAAGACCACCTGGTTGAGCGTCACCCGGACGCCGTCGTCGGCCAGCAGCCCGGCCCCCGGACCGACACTGCGTCCGCCGACCACGGTGATGCCGCTGAGCTGGGTGCCCCAGGCCGCAGGCGTGGAGGCGGCCGCGTGCAGGGCCCGCCCTGAGTGCTGCGCGTCGAGCACGACGTCGTGGCCGGCGGCGTACAGGTTGACCCCGTCGTGCAGCTCGAGCACCCCTGCCAACAAGACGGTGCCCTCGAGGTCGAATCGCACCGAGACCGAGCCGTCACTGCCGGCCAACCGGTCGTACGCCGTCGCGAGCGCGGCGCGGACGCCACACGGTGCGCTCCGGGTGCTGCAGTCGGTCGCGGGATAGGTCAGGGAATCGTCGAGGGTGTTGACCAGGAGCGGGTTCGTGCCGGGTTCCTCATCGACGGGTTCATCGACGGGTTCGTCGACGGAGGCGGATGGACTGTCCGCCCCGTCGGCGGCGTTGGCGGCGAATGCCATGCCGCTGAACGAGAAGGACTGCAGGGCGATGCTGAGGACCGTCAGCACCGCGGTGCTCGCCAGCCTCCGACGGTCCCAGAAGTGCGGGGCGCGGCGGGCGCGCCTCGCCTCGACCCCGACGCCGTATGAGGGGCGGGGCAGCAGCGGCGACCCCGCGATGAGGCCCACGACCGCCAGGGTCAGACCGACCGCCGCCTCGAGCAGAGCGGTGAACGCGAGCAGGAAACCGATCACCGTGCCGGTCGGCAGCGAGGAGGCCTGCACCGAGGCTCCCAGAGCACCGAGCGCCCACGCGGTGACCGCGAGCGCGAGCAGCGAGCCGGCGACTCGGGCTCGTGCGGGCCACGAGGTCGACCACGCGTCGCGCACCGCGCCGAGGACCGCGTGCCGTCCGAGGACCGAGGCCGTGACGACGGCGCCCAGCACGACCAGTGCCAACGCGGGCGCGAAGGGGACGGCGAGCCACAGGTGGCGGCGAGCGAGGGGGCGCGTCGCGGGTGCCGCCAGACCCACCAGGAGCAGCAGCAGCGCCGCCAGGTCGACGTACTGCCACCAGCGCACCGAGATGAAGAGGGCTGCCATCAGGACAGGAGTCAGCACGGTGAGTCTGGGAAGGGCCCGCCAGGCGTCTCCCCAAGCCTGGGGCAGACGGACGGGCCAGCCGGAGCAGGCGTCGCGGGCCAGGACGGCGACCACGCTCGCGCCCATGAGCACGCCGACGACGGTCGCCAGTCCGAAGAGAGCGAAGGGTGCCACGCCGATGCCGAACGCGCCGGCTGGTGAGGTGCTCGGAGTGATCCTCAGGTGCGGGAGGGCGAGCTGCAGGCTGGCCAGCACCAGGAGGACAGCGACACCCAGACCCCCCAGGGCCGCGAGGGGGATGCGCCAGGAGAGCGCCTTGAGATGGGCCGCCTTGAGATGTGTGGAGTGCTGCACAGTGCTCCGCCGCTCGCGTAGGACCGCTCTGCGGGAGCGGGACAACGCCTGCGCGTCGCTTCGGCTCACCCTGAGCCATCACCGGCGCGCATGACGCGGAAGCCGGCGATACTGCCCGATCGGACGAGATGTGCAGGCACATCGGCCAGCGCATAGTCCTTCCGGACCATGACGGACGTTGCCGCTCGCCGCCTGAAGCGGAGGACCATCAAGAGGCCGAGGCATCGCGAAGTCGTCGCCGAATCGGCAACTCCTTGCCTGATGACGTATGGTTCATCTTGTTGAAGGGATGGCTCCTAGAGCTGTCTTGGCCGCACACCATGTCGCGGCTTGTATCTCGTACTCCTGGTTTTCGGTTCGCTGGACATCAGCTCAGTTTGGATGTCTTCAGCGGCCCGCGGAGCACAGTGCTCCCCGGTACCGAACAAAGGAACAGATCATGGCACAGGGCACCGTTAAGTGGTTCAACGCTGACAAGGGCTTCGGCTTCATCGCTCAGGATGGTGGCGGCGAGGACGTGTTCGTCCACTTCTCCGCGATCCAGTCCGGTGGCTACAAGTCGCTCGACGAGAACCAGAAGGTCGAGTTCGACCTCGCCCAGGGCCCCAAGGGTCCCCAGGCTGAGAACGTCCGCGTCTCCTGATTTAACTCCGAAGAGCCCCGACCGCCATGCGGTCGGGGCTCTTCGTGCGTTCAGGCGCTTCCGCCCCGCTCGTGCTCAGGGGATGACTCGGGCGTCGCGGTACTGCTGGGCGTAGTCGAAGAACGTCTTCCGGGAGTCGCGGGTCGCGGAGAAGCCCGCGGCGCGGCTCTTGTTCATGTCGGTGACGACCTCGATCTCGCGCCCGAGGTCGGCGTCGGTGTGCCACCAGGACGCGACGCGGGACAGGTCCGGCTCGACCAGGTCGTACTTGGCCGCCATCTCGCGCCACAGCGGCTCCGTGCCGGCCATCGAGACCTCCAGGGTGCGCGGCGCACCGGCGTACCCCTCCCACTCCAGGTCGAACCAGGCCGCGATCTGGGGCCACAGCCAGCGCCACCGGAAGACGTCGCCGTTGGCGGTGTTGAACGCCTGGTTCCGACCCGCCGGCGTCCGCGCGGCCCACGTCATCTGCTCGGCGAGCAGGCCGGCGTCGGTGACGTCGGTCAGCGAGTTCCACTGCTTCTCCGAGCCGGGGAAGACGAAGGGCAGGTGCTGCTCGCGGCACAGCGAGGCGTAGGCGCACAGGGTGGCGACCATGTTCATCGCGTTGCCGGTGGCGAACCCGAACACCGTGTGGGAGCGGTGCACGCTCCAGGTGAACCCGTCGCGCTCGGCGGCGGCGAAGAGCTCGTCCTCCTGGGCGTAGTAGAAGTTGGGGTAGGGCAGCCGCTCCTCGTCCTCGTGGAACGGGGTGTCCGGCATCGCGCCCTGGCCGTAGGCCTCGAAGGGGCCGAGGTAGTGCTTGAGCCCGGTCATCAGGGCGACGTGCTGGAGCGACCGGCCCGGGGACAGCGCCGCCAGGAGGTCACGCACGGCGCCGCCGTTGACCCGGATGTTCTCGGACTCGGTCTCCATCCGGGTCCACGCGGTGATCGCCACGAACTCCGGTGTCACGTCGGCCAGCGCTGTGGCCAGCCCCGTGGGATCGCCGAGGTCGGCACGGACAGGGCGTACGTCGGGGTGGGGCGTCGAGCCGCTGCGTGAGAGGCCATAGGTCTCCCAGCCGTCCTCGAGGAGTCGCCGGGCGACGGACTGCCCCACGATTCCGGTGGCTCCGACGACCAGGGCGCGCCCCGGTGAGGTGGTTGTCGACTCGGACATGGAGGTCCTCTCGCGTTGGGGGTCGGTCTACGACTCTAGGGTGGTCTGGACCACTTTGGCCTTTGCACCCGGCCCGACATACGGTGCTCCGGCCGGCGTTACCGGGAGGGGCGGCGTCGGCGCCGGGGTGTCACACGCCGACACCCGGAGGTCTCCGCACACCCACGGTCCCATGTCCCTCCCCGCTTCCCCCGGCTGCAGCCCCTCGGACTCGCACACCTCGGGAAGGTTCCTCTCTTGTCACGCCTCAGCGCCACCTTGGCGCTCACTCTCGTCGGCTCCATCGCCACCGTCCTGGCCGGGGCGACGCCGGCCCAGGCTGCCGTGCCGACGCGTCCCTTCGACCACTACGTCGCTCTCGGCGACTCGTTCACCGCGGGCCCGTTGATCCCGCCAACCAGCCTGGCGCCGTGCGCGCGCTCGACCAACAACTACCCACGGATCCTGGCCGATCGGCTGGGCGTGGAGCTCACCGACGTCTCGTGCTCCTCGGCCCGCACCGAGCACATGACCACCCCGCAGGAGGGGATCCTCGGTACCGCGCCGCCGCAGTTCGACGCGCTGCGCCCCGACACCGACCTGGTCACCCTCGGCATCGGCGGCAACGACGGCGGCCTCTTCGGCACGCTCATCGACCGCTGCCCCGAGGTCATGGAGACCGACCCGAACGGGTCGCCATGTCAGGACGAGTTCACCCAGGGCGGCGTCGACCTGATGGCCGCCAAGATCGTCAAGACCAAGCAGGACGTGCTCGGCGTGCTCGACGGCATCCGCGAGCGGTCGCCGTACGCCGAGGTGGCGGTCGTCGGCTACCTCCGCCTCATGCCGGAGAGCGGTTCGTGCACCAACGGCGCGGTCCCGATGACGCCCAAGGACATGCTCTGGGCCGACAGCCTCCAGCGCCAGCTGAACACCGCGCTGGCCGAGGCCGCGGCGGACCGCGGCGCGAAGTACGTCGACCTGTACGGCCCCTCGCGCGGCCACGACGCCTGCGCGGGCGAGGACGCCTGGGTGCAGGGCAAGTGGATCGACATCCTCAAGGCGATGGAGTACCACCCGTTCGCCTCCGGCATGGAGGCCGGCGCCAAGATCGTCTACGACACCCTCTTCGGCACCGACCTGGCCCGTGGTCAGCAGGTCCAGGCCTCGGGCACCGAGCACGGATTCGCCCCGTCGTACGCCGTGGACAACGACACCGCCACCCGCTGGGCCAGCGGCGAGTGGGCGGACGGCGCCTGGCTGCAGGTCGACCTCGGCGCCCGCCGGTCGGTGGACCGGGTGGTGCTCAACTGGGAGAAGGCGCACGCCTCGGCCTACCGGATCGACGTCTCCGACGACGGCGCCACCTGGCGCACTGTGTGGGAGACGATCAACGGCGACGGCGGGCACGACACCGCCGCCTTCGACGCCACGCAGGCCCGCCACGTCCGAGTCAGTGCCGCCAAGCGCGCGACGCGCTACGGCATCTCGCTCTTCGACCTGGAGGTCTACGGGTCGGTGGGGTACCCCGACTCCGGCACGGGAGCCGGCACGGGATCCACCGGCGGGCAGGCGACCGAGACCGGCGCCGGTGCCACGACGGAACCACGACGCGTCGCCGGCACCGTGCTGAGCGCACCTGGAGCCGACCGGATCCGGGTCCGGCTGGCCGACGGGAGCAAGGCCGTGGTCAAGCTCGTCGGGGTCAAGCAGCCCCGCTCGTCGTGTCGTCCCGCCGCCCGGAAGGCGGCCCGGAAGGTGCTGAAGCAGGGCACCAAGGTGGTCCTGGTCCGCGACGCCCGAGCAACCGGCAAGCGCGCATCGAGCCGCTACGTGATGGTGGGCGGCAAGGACCTGGGGAAGCGACTGGTGCGCGGCGGTCACCTGCGGGTGGCGAAGGGGTCCTTCACCAAGCGCAAGGCCTACACCAAGGTGCAGCGCGCCGCGCGGACCCATGGGCGCGGCTCGTGGGGCGGCTGCCGCTGACCTGAGAGCGACGGACTCCTCGGCCAGGTCAGCCGCGACCTGGCCGAGGAGGCGCGTTGCCCGGCCCTGCGTCAGCGCGCCCAGGTGGAGGTGAACCAGTGCACGGCCCCGGTCTCCGGGTCGTAGCTGCGCCGCGGCAGGGTGCCGATGTCGGCGCCGTAGACGTGGATGCCGATCACCGGCTCGGCGCCGCTGCTCTCGGGGGAGGCGCTGACCCGGCACGAGCGCAACGAGCTTCGCAGGCAGCTGAGTCAGGCCTCCTTGGACAGCGACGAGGTCAGCGACCAAGGCCCCTAGTCTTCGGACATGAACGCACGGGGGCTCGGACTGATGGTGACGGCGCTGTTGACTGCGCTGCTGACAACACTTCTCGGGGGCCAGGCCGCCACGGCGACTTCTCTCGAAGCTGCGGCACCTGCTGACCAGAGGCCGCGCTTCCTGGAGGACTACCCCAGCTTCTCGCCCAACGGGGACGGGGACCATGACCGTCTCGAGGTCGGGTACCAGCTCCGCGTCGGCGCTGTCGTCCAGATCCGGGTGGAGCCGCGCACCGAGGTTGCGCCGTTCACCGTCGCGCTCGGGTGGAAGCCAGCAGGCCGCCACACCTGGACGTGGAACGGGCGGACCCCACAGGGGAGGCTCGTGCCGGAGGGCTCGTACGAGGTCCACCTTCTGACGCCACAGGGTCGCGCGGAGTCGTTCGCGTTCTTAGACCTGACGTTCGAGGCAGGGGTATTCGTCTCGGAGCGCTTCGGCGCCCCTCGCGACCAGGTCTCCAAGGTCTACCCGCGCTCGGTCGCCGTCCGGGACGGCGTACGCCTGTTCGTCGGCCAGGCTTCCGACGGTGAGGTGCGAAGCGGTGTCGTGACCTTCCGCAACGCGTCCGGTGGCGTCGTACTGCGCCGTGACCTGCGTTCCCTGGACCGGGACGACGAGCTGGTCTGGGAGGGTCGCGACAGTCGGGGACGCCCGCTGCCGCCAGGTCGCTACCTCGCCACTGTGTCGGGGGTCGACAGGCTGGGCAACGAGGGCGCCAGCAAGCCGCTGCGGCTGTGGGTCTCCCAGGATCGGCTGGTGTGGCGTCAACGGACCCGGGTGCTGGCGGCGCAGAAGGCGTGGACCCCGCCCTGCAGCGGCAGTACGACTCCCGAGTGCCAGATGACCGTCCCCCGTGGGGAGGTGACGCCCAGTGTCCGTCTCGCGGGCGGACTGACCCACCGGGCTGAGCCGAGCCAACCCCCCTTCATGGGGAGCGCCCGATCACACCACTTCCTGGCGGTGCCGAAGGCAGTGCGCGGGGTGGACGCCATCCGGGTCGCCTTCGCCGGTGAGCCGACGATCCCGGGCGGGACCGACGTCGGCCACCTCTCCGCGGGAGCGGGCGGGCCGGGAGCCAAGGCCATGGTGTCCTCCGACAGCACCGGACGAACGCGATGGGTCGAGGACCCGGTCCATGGCGACGGGGTCGAGCACTCGGACCGCGAACGCCGGCGACTGCCGGGCGCTTACTGGGAGTTCTGGACCGAAGGGGACGACGCGTTCGACGTGGGCACCTTCACGGTGAGCCTCCGCTACCTGGCCGTCGCCGGGTAGCCAGCCCTGGCCACCCGGCTCGCACCCAGCCAGCTCCAGCTTCTGTGGCAGGGTCAGCCGACGGACAGGCACGCTCGTCCTTGAAACAAAGGAACTCGCGCGGGTGGACACAGCCCGTTCAGGCGCGCGCCGCGGCGACCTCACGACGTACGGCGGGGGCCACCTCCGCCGCGAACAGCTCGGTGGTGGCGGTGTCGTCGGAGGCGAGGATGAACCCGCTGGTGCCGTAGGTGAGGGCGACGTCGGTGAGCTCCTCGACCCACTGCTCGGGCGGGCCCTGGAGGACGCCAGTGCTGGTGCGGGCGAAGCTGCCGGCGATGTTGAGGAAGCGTCGTACCGCACGGGGGGCCCGCCCGGCGGACTCGGCGGCGTCGTCGATGTACGCGTTCATGGCGGCGAGCTCGGCGACGCCGCCGGGCAGGTACTGCAGGGACGGCAGCCAGCCGTCGGCCATCCGGCCGGTGACGCCCAGGATGCGGGGTTTGTACGCCCCGATCCAGATGCCGGGCTGGTGGGCCGGCGCCGGACCGCGCTTGGCGCCGCTGACCGAGTAGTGGGTGCCGGTGACGCTCAGGCCGCCCGGCTGGTCGGTGTCCCAGATGCCGCGGATGATGCTGACCGCCTCCTCCAGGGCCGCGATCGACTCGCCAGCGGTCCGCCTAGGTCCTCCCATGGCCTCCACGCCGTCCCAGAAGGCGCCGGCGCCGATGCCGAGCTCGACGCGTCCGCCGGAGAGCAGGTCGGCCGTGGCGACGCTGCGGGCGAGCACTGCGGGCGGGCGCAGCGGCAGGTTGGTCACGTTTGCGCTGAGGTGGATCCGCTCGGTACGGGCCGCGGCGTAGGCGATCAGGGTCCAGGTGTCGTGGAACTTCGCGACGTACGGGTGGTCCTGGAAGGTGACCAGGTCCAGGCCGGCCCGGTCGGCCACGATCGCCTGCTCCACCGCGTGGTGGACCGGCTGGTTGGTCGGGGTGACGAAGGTGCCGAAGAGCAGGTCGTGCCCGTAGTCGGTCATGCGAGGCTCCTGGTGGGTGAGGTGGCGAGGTTGAAGTTGTCGCGGAACAGGTTGGTCGGGTCGAGCTCGGCCTTCAGGGTCCGCAGTCGGGCCAGGGTGGCCGGCGGGAACGCCTCGAGGAGGCGGTCGGGGCCGGTGTCGGTCTCGAAGCTGAGGTAGCTGCCGGACAGGTGCGGCCGGAGCTGGCCCCAGGCGCGGTCGACGCGCTGGGCGTTGGCGCCCATGGCGACGATGGAGAATCGGGCGTCGCGGTGTGCGAAGGCCGTCGCGTCCCAGGCCACGTCGGCGACCGCCCCGCCCATGCTGCGCAGCTGGAACCAGTGCACCGCGCCGCTGGCGAGCAGCCGCGCGCTCGCGGCGGCGACCTCGGGCGTGAGCTCGGTGACCAGCCCGGACCGGGAGACCGGCTCGCCGCGTCCCTGGTGCGGCGCGTCGGGGAACATGTTCATCACCGCGGCGTACGGCGCGATCACCACCTGCTGCTGGACCAGCGGCGCGATCTCGGCGAACGGCTGGAGCTGCGCCACGACGACGTCGGGGTCGTCGGAGGCGACCATCGCCATGATCTGGGCGACCCCGGAACCGCCCATGATCAGGTTGGGGGTGGTCTCCCGTGGGGCGGCGTCGGTGACGCGACCGAACTCCTCGAGGAACGCTGCCGGGTCGTCGACCCGGAAGGCGAGCTGGGCCCAGCCGATGTCGGGCACCTCGTCAACGATGAACTCGAACGACGTGACGATGCCGAAGTTGGCGCCGGCGCCGCGGACGGCCCAGAACAGCTCGGGGTGCTCGGTGTCGCTGGCCCGTACGACGGAGCCGTCGGCCAGCACCATCTCGACGGCGCGCAGGTGGTCGATGGTCAGACCGTGCTTGCGGCCGAGGAACCCGATGCCACCGGCGGTGGCCAGGCCGCCGACCCCGACCCCGCCGTAGTCGCCCGAGCCGAGCGCCCAGCCGTGGGGCTGGAGGGCGCTGGCGACGTGCTTCCACCGCGCGCCGGGCCCGACGCGGACGAGTCGACGGGATGCGTCGAGGACCTCGATCGCGTCCAGGGCGCCGACGTCGATGACGAGGCCGCCGTCGTTGGTGGAGCGACCGCTGATGCCGTGACCGCCGCTGCGGACTCCCAACGGCAGGTGCTGGTGGCGCCGGGCGACCCCGACGGCCTCCACCACCTCGGCCGGGCCCTGAGGTCGGAGCACCAGCCCCGGGCTGCCGCCGCGCAGGTACGTCGATCGGAGGCCCGCGTACGCAGCGTCGCCGGGTTCCACCGCGGTCCCGGCCAGCACGTCGGGCAGCCCGTCGTAGTCGATCCCGGGACGGCGGTGCGCCGGGATGTCGGATCGGACTGCCCGTCCGTGCTGCGTCATGGTGCGCCTCTTCTTTGCCGGTCCTGGGTGGCTCAGGCTGCGCGCCGGGCCGCCAGCGCAGCTCCGGTCTCGATGGCAGCTTCCTCGGCGCTCTTGCGCATCATCGCCGCCAGCTCGGCGAACTCGTCGAGAGCGGGGTTGATGCCGACGAGGGTGAACTCGCGCTCGATCAGCGTCAGGTCCGCGCCCCACAGGTCGACCAGGATCCGACGCAGGTAGTCGGTGCTGTGGTCCCAGCCTTCGCGCGGGGTCCCGGCGCCGTAGGCGCCGCCGCGGGTGACCACCAGAGCGGTCGGGGTGCCCTCCAGCAGCCGGGCGCCCTGCGGGGCGCCGGCCAGCGCCAGGTCGATCCAGGACTTCACGTGCTGGGAGACGCCGAAGTTGTAGAGCGGGAGCGCGAGCACGGCCGTGGTGGCCTGCTGCAGCTCCTCGGCCAGCTGCTGCGCGAGGGCCAGAGCCTGGTGCTGCGCGTCAGTGCGGTCCGTCTCCGCGGTGGCGCCGCCGACGACTGCCGACGCCCAGGCCTCCGCGGGCAGCGGGTCGCGGCCGAGGTGGCGGCGTACGACGGGGGCGTCGGGGTGCGCGGTGGTGAGCTCGGTGAGGACGAGGTCGCCCAGGGCGCTGCTGGCGGAGTTGTCGCCCTGGATGGAGGAATCGACACGAAGGATGGACACGGGAGGCTCCTGACGAGGGGGCGCGAGGATCGACCCCGCTTGAATGTTCAAGTCACACGGTAGCCGCTGTGACTTGAACATTCAAGCCCCGCGCTATCCTGGGTACGTGACCGCAGAGAACGAGAGCCGGATCCACTCGGCCCAGGAGGACGAGCCGTGGCTGACGACCGAGCAGCAGCGCGAGTGGCGCTCGCTCGTGGCACTCCTGATGACCCTTCCGGCCGCCCTGGACGCTCAGCTCAAGCGCGACGGTGGAGTGAACTCGTTCGAGTACCAGCTGCTCGCCGCCTTGGGGGAGGCGCCCGAACACAGGGTGGTCCTGAGTGACCTGGCCCTGCTCGCCCAGGGATCGCTCTCGCGGATCTCGCACGCCGTGACGCGGCTCGAGCGCGCCGGCTGGGTGCAGCGAGGGTCCTGCTCCGTGTCCGGTGCTCGGCGCACGGAGGCCCTGCTCACCGAGGCAGGGATGGCCAAGCTCGAGGAGATCGCACCGGGCCACGCCCGCGAGGCGCGCCGACTGGTGATTGACAGACTGACACCAGAGCAGCTCGCTGCTCTGGGCGAGGCGGCTCGGACGATCGCCGTGGCGTGCGCCGAAGGCGGGCCGCCCGAGTGCCGCGAGCGGATCCCCGACTGCTGAGGGCCGCGGGATAACGTGAGGCGTGTTTCACGTGATGTTCCTCGAGCCCCGCATCCCGCCCAACACGGGCAACGCGATCCGGATGGTCTCCGGTACCGGCGCCACCCTGCACCTGGTCGAACCGCTCGGCTTCGACCTCGAGGAGTCCAAGCTGAGGCGCGCGGGCCTGGACTACCACGACCTGGCCTCGGTCGAGGTGCACCCTGACCTCGACACCGCGCTGGCCGGCGAGGCGCTAGCTTCCTCGAGGGTGTTCGCCTTCACCGCGCACGCGACGCGTTGGTACACCGACATCGAGTTCCAGCCCGGCGACGTGCTCCTCTTCGGACCGGAGCCGACGGGCCTCCCGGACCAGGTGCTGAACCACGGCCGGGTGACGGAGCGGCTCCGGATCCCGATGGTGCCGGGCCGTCGCTCGCTCAACCTGTCGAACTCCGCGGCCGTGGTGACCTACGAGGCCTGGCGGCAGCACGGGTTCCCGGGCGCGCACTAGTCCCGGCGACGGATCTCACCTGCTCCCGCGCGTCCGGAGCGGAATAGACCCCCGCCCCCGGGCCGTTGCCACACCATGACTGCGACCCCCATCTCGATCCTCGACCTCGCCCAGATCGCAGCCGGAGGCAGCGCCGCCGACAGCTTTCGGGCCAGCGTCGAGATCGCCCAGCTCGCGGAGCGCAGCGGCTACCGTCGCGTCTGGTACGCCGAGCACCACAACATGCCGACCATCGCGTCCTCGGCGACCGCCGTACTCATCGCGCACGTCGCGGCGCACACCTCGTCCATCCGCCTGGGGGCCGGCGGGGTGATGCTGCCCAACCACTCCCCGCTGGTGATCGCCGAGCAGTTCGGCACGCTGGCGACGCTGCACCCGGACCGGATCGACCTCGGCTTGGGCCGTGCCCCCGGGAGCGACCAGAACACGATGCGTGCCCTGCGCCGGGACCCTAGGTCGGCCGAGTCGTTCCCCAGCGACGTCCAGGAGCTGCAGGGCTACCTGACCGGCAGGTCGCAGATCCCCGGCGTCGAGGCCGTCCCGGGCACCGGGACGAACGTGCCCCTCTACATCCTCGGCTCCTCGCTCTTCGGGGCCCAGCTGGCAGCCGCGCTGGGTCTGCCCTACGCCTTCGCCTCGCACTTCGCGCCGCAGGCCCTGCAACAGGCCGTGGCGACGTACCGCCGCAGCTTCCAGCCGTCCGAGCAGCTCGCCGAGCCCTACGTCATCGCCGGCGCCAACGTGGTCGCCGCCGACTCCAGCGAGGAGGCCCACGCGCTGCTGCGGGAGTCCCAGCGACTGCGGGTCAGCCAGCTCGTCGGCCGGGGCCGTACCTTCAGCGACGCCGAGGCCGACGCCGTCCTCGACTCGCCGTCGGGCCAGCAGATCAAGCAGATGAGCCACTACACCGCCGTGGGCAACCCGGACGAGGTCCGCGAGTACCTCGACAAGTTCGCCGTGCACGCCGACGCCGATGAGCTGATCGTCGCCTCGATGGCGCGCAGCACCGAGGCGACGCTGCGCTCCTTCGAGCTGCTGAGCCAGGTGGCGGACCTGGCGGGGTGACCGCCGGGCGAGATGCTGAGTACCCGTGCGGATGCTCCCCCCGCGACGTCGCGATGAGACTGCCCGCATGACCTCCTCACGCGAGAACAAGCCCGTCGGTACCCGCGCCCAGCACGCCGCTCGACTCGGAGGGGCTGCCTTCCTCCTCGCGCTGGTCGCGGCAGGGATGTGGTTCGCCTGGCTCGGCTGGGACCAGGAGTACTACCTGGTCGACGGCGAGCGGCAGGGTCCCTACCGTCCCTGGCAGGTCCTCGGGTGCGCGCTGTCGGTCGTGGTCGCCGCAACGCTGGCCCTGCTCTGGGTGCGGCCGGCGGGGGCGGACCGGAGCGGCAGAGGGGCGGTCCCGGTGCTCTCGGCAGCAGCGGTGGTCGGTTTCGCGGTGCCCTGGGCGGTGGATGCCGCCACCTCCGACGACTCCGGCCTGTGGGTCGTCGGCCTGCTCTTCCTGCTTGTCGGCGGGGGCCTCGGGCTCACCGTCCTGTTGGGGATCGCGGCGGTCGCCAGCCGGCGCCGCTGACAGGGGGCCACGGCGTCCCTCGTGGGCCCCACCTGGGTGTTCGTATGCTCGGCGGTGGTCGCGCTGGCGCTGCTGCTCTCGGGACTGCTGATGCCGGCCGACCCACGCACCCAGGAGGATTGAGCACGTGGACGTTCGTGTAGGGCTGTGCGGGTGGACGGTCTCGCAGTCGTCGTACGTGCGCCGCTTCCCGGTCGTCGAGGTGCAGCACACCTTCTACGAGCCGCCGTCCGACGCCCTGCTGGCGCGCTGGCGTGCGCAGGTGCCGCCCGGCTTCGAGTTCACGATCAAGGCCTGGCAGGTCGTCACCCACGAGTCCAACAGCCCCACCTACCGGCGCATGAAGCAGCCGCTGCCGGCCAGTGCCCGGGGCCAGGTCGGGGCGTTCCGTACGACGCCTCCGGTGCTCGCGGCCTGGCAGCGGACCCTGGAGTGCGCCCGCGTCCTGCAGGCCACGGCGGTGCTGCTGCAGTGCCCGAAGAGCTTCCGGCCGACGGCCGACAACGTCGCACGGCTGAGGACCTTCGTCTCGCAGGTGGAGCGGCCGAGCGGGCGGCTGCTCTGGGAGCCCCGCGGTGAATGGCCCACGCAGCTGCTCACCGAGCTGTGCGCCGAGCTGGACCTGGTCCACGTGGTCGACCCGATGCAGACCGAGACGGTGACGCCGGAGCAGACCTACTACCGGCTGCACGGCACCACGGGCTCGCGGCACGTCCACACCGAGGACGAGCTGCGCCGGCTACGGGACCTCGTCGACGGTCGCCCGTCGCCCTACGTCATGTTCAACAACCTGCCGCGCACCGGGGACGCGGAGCGGCTCCTCAGCCTTGCTCAGGCTTCAGGGTCAGCGTGAGGCCACCGGTGGCGCCGGACCCGAGGTCGACGAGGACCAGGCCGGACTTGGGTTTCGGCACCGAGCCGGTGGCGACCGGCACTGACTGGTTGACCGTGGCGCCGCCGTAGCAGTCACGGGAACAGGTATTGGCCAGGCGGACGGCCCAGTCGCCTCCCGTGACGGTGACGTCACTGGCCGCCAGCCGGACCCTGCCGGGCTTGCTCGCGACCACGCGGACCCAGAACCGCTCGCCAGGATCTGCCGACTCGAGGCGCAGCGGCGGCCCACCGACCACCAGGGTGGCGGTGCGGTACGAGCGCAGACGCAGGGTGCGCTCCTGGTACGGCGCGTCCCCGTCCGAGGCCACCACCAGGCGGTAGGTGCCGGCCTTCGCCGGGTCGCCGGGAGCGGGGGGCAGCCAGTAGTTGGCGCCGTACTCCCACCACTCCTCGTCGGAGTCGAGGTAGGTCCGGGCACCCCTGGGGAGCTTGACCGTCAGCACGTGCTCCCGACCGCTCCCCGACGCCAGGGTCACCGGCGGGCCGTCGAGCTCGATGGCGTGGGGGAGGGCGCTGCTGGCCTCGACCCGTGCATCGGAGCCGAAGGTGAGCCCGACTCGGGTGCCGCGCCGCAGCGCGGGGTCGTCGGGCTCGAAGTAGGTGTCCCAGGTGGCGAGCCGCGGCAGCCCGCGCTCGACGGAGAGGCCGCCGTGATGGAAGTTCGCCAGCTCGTTGCCCACCAGCATCCTGGCGGCGCTGATCTCGTGTCCTCCGGCGTCGCGACCGGTGAGCTTCAGCCGCCCGGTGCGGGGGACTCGGATCCAGGCCACGTCGAGGAACCCGCGCTCGGGCTTCTCCAGCACGACGGGCTCCCCGTCGACCGGGACCTGCTGTCCGCGCAGCTTCACGAGCTGGACGCGGAGCGGGCGGTCCGCGGTCCCGCAGGCGGAGTCGCCCTGGAACCGGATGGTCGCCCGACCGGCCGTCCGCACCCGGAAGACGTGGGACTTGTAGGTCTGCTTCTGGGTCCGGGAGCCTCGCCTGTCGGTCAGCGTCAGGCGCCCCGAGCACCAGGACCCCTGGGCCCTGGTGGTGACCGTGACTTCGTCGCCGCGGCTGGCCCGGAAGGTGATCGCGCCCTCCTGACGGTAGGCGAGCCGCACCGGCCCGTCGCCGTACGCGCGGAACACCTGCTTGACCGGAGGTCGCGGGGCGGCTGCCGCCGCCGAGGCACCGATCCCGCCCCCGGGGGTCCCCGCCAGGGCGGCCCCGCTCGACGCGATCAACGACAGGACGACAGCGACAATCGCTCGGCGCATGGCTCCCCCACCAGTGCGGACGGCCCGGACACCGTCAGGTGCGATGAACCCTAGTGGGAGTGTTCGCGCGCCGCGCCCGCGAGGATCCGGGCGAGACGAGATGCCAGGTCCCGGAGCGTGGAGCCGTCCGGCTCGCCGTGATCGGGGTTGACCTCACACACGGTCAGGCCGCACCAGTTGGGCGCGGCCACCAGCACCTCCAGCGCTGCCAGCACCGTCTCCAGCTTCAGTCCGACGTTGCGTCGGGTGTTCTCGGCCAGCGGAGCGTCCGCGAAGTCGACCACGTCGACGTCGAGGTGCACCAGCACCCGGTCGAACTGCGCGGCCCACCCCTTCACCACCCCGATGGCGGCCTCAACCGGGTCGTCGCGCACCTCGTCGTGATGGACCCAGGCGATGCCGCGATCCTCGATGACGTCGCGCTCGAAGGAGGTGGGGTCGACCTGCCCGAACAGCAGGACCTGCTCAGGGCCGAGAATCGGGGCGCCAGGACCGACTCCCGCGAGGCCGGCGTCGGTCCCGTCCAGACCGAGCAGGTGGGCCACTCCCATCCAGTCCAGGGCGCCCTCGTCGGTGCTCTGCGGAGTGTTCAGGTCGGCATCGTGGTCGATGTAGACCAGTCCCACGGTTCCCGGTGTCATGGCGGCGCCGGCGGCGGTCCCGACCCCGACGGTGCAGTCACCGCCGACGACCAACACGTGCGAGCCCGTCACCGCCAGGGCGTCGCGGACCCGGACGGCGACGCTGCTGGCCGTCTGGGTGACCAGGTCGGCGTTCATCGCCCGCAGGTTGTCCCGGTCGGTCCGCCAGCGGATCGTCTCGGTGTCGCCCACGTCCTCGACGTCGACGCCGTGTCCCCGCAGCAGGTCGATCAGGCCCGCTGCCCGCAGGGCGCGCGGGGTCTGCTCCTGGCCCGGCCCGTAGGCCCCGGCGCTGCTCGGCGCTCCGATCACCGTCAGTCGGTTCGACATGGGGCCACTTTGGCGGACCTCGCGGATCCCGGCAACCGTGCTCTGCGCGTGGCGCTACCGGCCGAGGAAGCGTCTGACGGCGGGCAGCTTGCGCTGCAGGCTGCGGAGCACGCGAATCCCGTGCTCATCGGTGTCGCCGTTCATCATGGTCCACGAGCTGCCGGTGCCGAACACGTCACTGGCGAAGATGATCTCCGCCGAGACCAGAGCGCGAGTCCAGTCCTGCTTGGTCAGCGGTTCACCGGCAGCGATGGCGGCCTCGATGCGCTCCGCCTCGCGCCAGAGATCATCCATCCCGGCGAAGCCCAACGCCACGGCCAGGGAGTCGGTGCCGTGCGCGGGCCCTCCCCAGTCGATCAGGCAGGCGCCGAGCATGCCGCGCTCGTCGGCGGTCAGGTCGATGCTGACCAGCTTCGGCTCGCTCGGCCCGTGCCACCCCATGGTCCCACTCTCGCACGTCGACGCCTGTGCCGCGCCGGATCCCGCGTCGGGAAGCTTGTGCCAGTGTGGCCGCACGGTTCGAGCGGAAGGAACGCCATGGCGACGAGGACGGTCGAGAACCAGACGGTGGTGCCCGCTCCCGTGGCCGCGGTGTGGGAGCGCGCGGTTCATCCCGACGGCATCAACGACGAGATGCGGCCCTGGATGACGATGAGCATGCCGCGCGCAGCGGCCGGACTTACCGTGGACACCGTTCCGCTGGGCAAGCCCGTCGGCCGCGCATGGCTGCGACTGTTCGGTCTCATCCCGTTCGACTTCGATCACCTGACGGTCGTCGAGGTCGACCCGGGCACCCGGTTCCTCGAGCGGTCCACCATGGTGAGCATGCGGCGCTGGGAGCACGAGCGGCGGATGCTGCCGGTCGCCGACGGCACCTGGGTGCATGACCGCGTCACCTTCCAACCCCGCCTGCCGGTTCCGGGCCTTGCCGCGGTCCTGGCCCGGGTGATCGATGCCTTCTTCAAGCATCGACACCGACGCCTGCGGCGGTTCTTCGCGGACTGAACGGCCCCAGCGAGCGCACCTGGCTGCCGCAGGACTACGGGTTCGAGAGCGCCAGATCGATGCTGCGCAGCAGACCGTGGTCGTCAGCCACCAGGGTGAGAGCGAAGTCGCTCGCGCACGTGCGCCACTCGCTCGTGGGACGCAGCACCACCATCCGCCCGGTGGGTGGCGGACCGCTCCTCCTCGGAGCACACGTGACCTCGCCGTACTGCGCCGAGTAGGCGATGGGGACGTCGTTGGCCACGGCCTGATGGATGGGAGCCAGGAGGTCCACCGGACACGAGGCTGCACCGAAGGTCTGCCAATCGCCGGGACAGATCCGCCACATCTCCCGGTTGGACAGTGCCGCGGCGACGTCATCGATCGACACCACAGCCTGACCCCCCAGCGACATGGAGACCGATTCCCAATGCGGGAAGGAGTCCGAGGCGCCGACTGCGTAGCGGAGGAACGCCTTCGCCAGGCGCAGCAGGTCCAGGGGGATGGGTGACTGCCCGTCGGGCACCAGTTGGGGGCTGCGGGACGGGCGGACCTCCGGAGGGCAGTCGGCGTCCCGGACCATGCCGTCGGTGAGTGGTTGCCCGAACAGCCGTGGCGCCGGCTTCGTGTCCAGGAAGAAATTGACGCGTGAGTCGCTGCCGTTCTGGGTCGTACACACGGCAGCTCGGATGGCCAGGCGGGCCTCGTCGACGGTCATGCCGGCAGGTGCGTTCAAGGCGGAGGCGTCTAGCAACGTCACCGTGAACTGGCCGTGCCAGCCGAAACCGTCGTAGTGAACCTGGTCGAACGATCCAGCGGGAAACGCCTGCTGGAGTCCTGCCTCCTCGGGCGGGGTGGCGGCGATGGCCAGGGCGGCTTCCCAGCGGTCTCTGGCGGGCACCGACACAGTCCTGGAGACCAGGTCCGCGTCTGCCCCGCGGTAGTAGACCGACACCGGAATCGACTTCTTGGGCTTCGTCGGCGTGGCGCTCGGAGTGCGACGTGCCGGCTCTGGACTCGTGGCTGTGGAGGTCGACGGGGTGGGGGTCGAGGCTGACTCGCCGTTCGGGGAACAGGCCGCCAGACCGGATGCCAACGCGATGAGAAGGACGACAGTGGCAGTGGTTCGCCCCCTCAGAACGGCAACCATGTCTGTCCCCCTGTGTGGCGCCACCGTGCACCCGCCCAACCGTAGTGGCCGAGCGGGGCCGGACGGCTCTTTCGTGGTCGGGGACCTCAGGTTTTGCGTGCTGCCTCTGTCCGCGACGAGCTGCCCGTTGGTACGGTCCGGATGTCCATCTGCACCCGGTCGTGGGCCGCGGAGGCGCCGAAGCGTTCGGGGGACGGGATGTCACCGAAAGGTCCGTCTTCCCGGTCCGCTTGGGCTGCGCTTGCGGTGACCGTGGTGGCTCTTGTCGGCACCGGGTCGGTGCTGCTGTGGACCGACCTAGGGTCCAGCATTCTCGGTTCAGACGACGGTTGTCGAGCCACCGATCTGGGAGCGGTGGGGGCCCACCACCTCGACGTGGAGATGTCCCTGGAGCTCGACTCGTCCGGGGAGTCGGTGTGCGTCGTGGTGCAGGCGAATGGGCCGTTGCCGGAGGCGACGATGCGCCTGTCTCGGTTCACTGCTGATGAGGTGGACGTGCTCGCCGCAGAGGCTGCACTCCCGGCGTTGGGGGAGGGCGAGTCCGCGGCTCGTGAGCTCGCGGTGGGGGAGGAGCTGGTGGGCGATGTCGGCTTGACCGCCTCCGTCTCGGTCGACGGCGAGTCCATCGGCAGCACGTTCCTGGCGGTCCGGTTCACGGAGCACGGGTTCGTCACCGCCGGCTCGCTGGGGTTGCTCGACGATGCCGAGCTGCTCGCAGATCGTGACGCGGGACGGCTCACCGAAGCCGAGTACCAGGAGAAGCTCCACGAGCTTCACGTCGTCGACGTCGGCGGCGAGGGGGTCGAGGTATCCCCGCGTTGAGCGACCTTCAGCCTCGCAGGACCGCGACCGTGCATCGGCACGGTTGCGGCCCCTCGACAGGGCGCAGGCCACGCGCGACTCTGGGTTCATGAGCGGGGCGCGCGGTCGACAGGAGCAGTGATGGACCACGACTTCAGCGGTCTGAGGGCCACCTTCGTCAACTGCACGCTCAAGCGAAGCCCGGAGCGCAGCCACACCGAGGGCCTCGTCGAGGCCAGCGCCGCGATCATGCGCAGGCACGGCGTCGACGTGAGCGAGCTGCGCCTGGTCGATCACGACGTCGCGACGGGGGTCTACCCGGACATGCGGGAGCACGGCTGGTCGTACGACGCCTGGCCCGAGCTGTATCCGGGGATCCTGGCCAGCGACATCCTCGTGGTGGCCGGGCCGATCTGGCTGGGAGACAACTCGAGCATCACCAAGCAGCTGATCGAGCGGCTGTACTCCCTGTCCGGGGAGCTCAACGAGAAGGGTCAGTACCTCTTCTACGGCCGAGTCGGAGGCTGCCTGATCACCGGCAACGAGGACGGCATCAAGCACTGCGCCCAGAACATCCTGTACTCCCTGCAGCACATCGGCTACACGATCCCGCCCAACGCCGACGCCGGCTGGGTCGGTGAGGCCGGTCCGGGACCGTCGTACCTGGACCCCGGCAGCGGCGGTCCCGAGAACGACTTCACCAACCGCAACACCACGTTCATGACGTGGAACCTGATGCACCTGGCCAAGCTGCTGAAGGAGGCCGGGGGAGTGCCCGGCTACGGCAACCAGCGCTCGGAGTGGGACGCCGGGGCACGGTTCGACTTCGAGAATCCCGAGTATCGAGCCTGATCATCCGGGTCCTGCCGCCCCTATTTGTCCATCCGCATGGGGGAGGGTAGCCCGTGCGCATCTACCGGCAGGCCCTGCGAGGACACGGCTACGCCTTCCACGGACTGACCGACCTGCTGGCCAAGGCCTCGCCGCTGCGGTCCGGCGACGAGCTGGCCGGCTGTGCGGCCGAGGACCCGCTGGAGCGGGTGGCAGCCCAGGTGGCGCTGGCCGACGTACGGCTCACCGACTTCCTCGACGACCTCGTCGTCGGCTACGAGGACGACGAGGTCAGCCGGCTCATCGTGGACTCCCTGGACCGGGACGCCTTCTCGACCATCTCCGAGCTCACCGTCGGTGGTCTGCGGGACCACCTGCTGGAGACCGCGTCGGGCGCCGGTGCCGCTGCCACGCTCGCCGCGCTCGCCCCGGGCCTGATGCCGGAGATGACGGCGGCCGTCTCGAAGATCATGCGCAACCAGGACCTGGTCGTGGTGGCCCGGGCGGTCGACGTCCGCTCCCGGTTCCGGACGACGGTCGGCGGCCCGGGCAGGCTCTCGACCCGCCTCCAGCCGAACCACCCGCTGGACGACCCGCGCGGCGTGGCCGCCTCGGTCCTCGACGGCCTACTCCTGGGGTGCGGGGACGCGGTGATCGGCATCAACCCGGCCTCGGACTCACCCGGGGCGGCGCACGACCTGCTGGTGCTCCTCGACGAGGTCCGCACCACTTACGAGATCCCCACCCAGTCGTGCGTCCTGGCCCACGTGACCACCACCTTGGAACTGATCGAGCGTGGTGCACCGGTGGACCTGGTCTTCCAGTCGATCGGGGGCACCGAGGCGACCAACCGGTCCTTCGGGGTCGACCTTGCGCTGCTGACCGAGGCCAGGGCCGCGGCGCTGTCGCTGGGCCGCGGCACGGTCGGGCAGGACCTGATGTACTTCGAGACCGGCCAGGGCTCCTCGCTGTCGGCGAGCGCACACCTCGGCACCGGGGGACGTCCGGTGGACCAGCAGACCCTGGAGGCCAGGGCCTACGGTCTCGCGCGCCAGCTCAGCCCGTTCCTGGTGAACACCGTGGTCGGGTTCATCGGTCCGGAGTACCTCTACGACGGCAAGCAGATCACCCGCGCCGGCCTCGAGGACCACTTCTGCGGCAAGCTGCTGGGACTGCCGATGGGGGTCGACGTCTGCTACACCAACCACTCGATGGCCGACCAGGACGACATGGACGTGCTGCTGGTCTCCCTGGCCGCTGCGGGGGTCTCGTTCATCATCACCGTGCCAGGTGGGGACGACGTGATGCTTGGCTACCAGAGTGCCTCCTTCCACGACGCGCTCGCCGTACGTGAGCTGCTGGACCTGCGGCCCGCCCCGGAGTTCGAGGGGTGGCTGGCGGGTCTGGGCCTGCTCTCGGCCGACGGTGCGCTCGTCCCGCTCGAGCACTCGCCGCTGACAGGGCTCGGCTCGTGAGCGCCCCGGACTGGGTGCGGCTGCGCCAGTCGACCAGCGCCAGGATCGGTCTGGGTCGTGCTGGCAACGCGGTGCCGGTCGCGGCTGACCTGGAGCTGCGGATCGCGCACGCCGAGGCACGGCGCAACGTCCTGACCGACCTGGACGTCGACGCCCTGGGGCGCGACTTCCACGCAGCCGGCCTGCCCGCGCCGGTCCGGGTGCGCTCCCGGGCTCGGGACCGTGCGGAGTACCTGCGCCGGCCCGACCTCGGCAGGCTGCTCTCCGAGGAGGACCACGGTTCGCTGGGCGCCGTGGTGCCCGCTGGGCGTGACGGCGCAGCTGCGGGCAGTCGTCCGCGCTTGGTCGTGGTGTGCGCGGACGGGCTGTCCGCCCAGGCCACGCAGCGCCACGCGCTGCCGCTGCTGGCCGAGCTGCTGCCTCGCCTGGACGTGGAGGTGGTGGCCTGCCTGGTCGCGACCCAGGCTCGCGTCGCCCTGGGTGACCCGATCGGTCACGCGTTCGGCGCGGCCTTGGTGCTGGTGCTCATCGGAGAGCGGCCCGGACTCTCGTCCCCGGACAGTCTGAGCGCCTACCTGACCTTCGACCCGCGGCCGGGACGCACCGACGCCGAGCGCAACTGCGTCTCGAACATCCGGACCCCGGGCGGCCAGTCGTACGCCGGTGCCGCGCGGGTGATCGATGGTCTCGTTCGGTCGATCCTCGCCGGCGGTGCCAGTGGTGTCGGGGTCAAGGACCTGACGCCGCGCGAGGACGAGACGTCCCAGTTGCGCCGCACGGACGTGGACGAATCACTGCGAGCAGCACGACCTGGACCGTGAGCACGATGAATCCAGCCACCACCGAGTCACGACCGAAGCTCAGTCCAGCGTCGATGCTGCCGATGCCGGAGCTGATCGCCCAGGTCAACGGCCACATCGACAGCAGGTTGTTGGTGACCGCGAAGAGCGCGCCCAGGACGAGTCCGGCCGCGGCGAAGCCGAGCGCGGTGCCCAGGGGCGCCGATCCCAGGTGGTAGGCCCCGAACGCGACGGCGGTGAGCACGGGAGCGCAGAGGTAGCCGAAGGCCCGCTCGAAGGTGAGCTGTAGCCAGCCGAACAGGAACAACGGTTCCCACAGCACCGTGAGGTTGTAGAGAAGGTGCATGGTCGGATCCACGTTGGCACCGGCGGCTCGATCGAGCAGCGCAGGCAGGCTGCCCATCGAGACCAGGGCGATCAGCAGTGCCCATCGCCATCGGTAGCGGGTGATGCCCAGGCCGGAGAGGCCACGCCCCTCAGCGCGGTTGACCATCAGCGGCAGCACCGTGGCGACGAGCAGACAACCGCCGCCGAGGAAGAGCACGAGCGACAACGACACCGACCACTCACGCACCGCTGACTCGCCCCAGTAGCAGAGCCACATCGCCGGAACCGAGCCGATGGCGAGCCACGTGCGACGGGTGGGTTCCAGGGCTAGGGCGCGACGTTCCGCGAGAGGCGCCTCGTACGTCATGGAGCTGGTCATGGGGGCACGACCGTAGCCTCCGCTCTGATCGGGCGATTCATAGGCGGGGGATAGACGCACTTGTCGCTGCATGTGCGGGCGTTTGCACCGCAGATCCGAGCTGGCCTGGGCGAACTGCTCGGGTGCGGATAATGTCCTCGAAGTCATCGCTGACCGAACCGGGGGAACAAGGCCATGACCACGTTCAGGACCACCAGGCTGCTAGCAGCGCCCATCGCCCTTGCGCTCGCCGTCGGCCTGGGCGCCACCGTGCCGGCGCACTCTTCGAGCACGACGAAGCAGGATCCGAGGAACGACGTCTTCCTGGGGAGCTTGGGCGGCGGCATCGACCTGGCCGCCGTCCAGCTCGCGACGCTGAACCGCAAGAAGCGCATCCGGATTACCTTCAGGCTGCACTCGCCCGTGCTGAAGGGCAGCCTGGCGAAGCCCGGCGGCATGTCGGTGCAGTTCATCAAGAACAAACGGATCTGGCGCGTGGTCGAGGTCGTCACGGAGGACGGCGTCCTGCGCAGCGAGGTCTGCAGTCACTCCAGGGGCCCGGAGTTCACCGAGCCCTACGACTGCAGCAGCCTGCCCCTCACCCGGGTCGATGCCAAGACCTACCGTGCCGTGGTCCAGCTCGATCAGGTCAAGACGGGGGCCAAGGTGCTGAAGTGGACCGCTTGGTCCATGGACCTCAACAGCGGGTCACCCGTGAGCGACTCGCTGACGGCGGAGAACCGCGAGCCGTTCCACTGGCGGCTCTGACCGATATCAGCCTCTCGTGCGACGGGTGTCGAAGCGGTAGAGCAACAGGGTCCAACGCGAACTCGAACCCACACTGGCGGTCGTCGAGGCGGCCGGTGGATGGGCCTGTCCGAGGCGCGGCCTGGATCATCGGGTCAGGCGGCGGTGACGCCCACACTCCAGGTCACGCCGAAGCGATCGGTGAGCATGCCGAAGCCGGCACTCCAGGCGGACGCGGCGAGGGGCTCGACGACCGTGGCGCCGTCGGCGAGCTTGTCCCAGTAGCCCTGCGCCTCGTCGAGGGTGTCGGCGTTGATGGAGACGAACACTGCCTGGTCGGTCAGGGTGGTGTTGTTCTCGCGGTGGGTGGAGGTGCCTCCGGTGATGGTGCCGCCGGTCTCGCCGGGGATGTCGTAGGCCATGACCCGGAAGCCGTTGTCGGAGGCGACAAGGCCGAACACGACGTTGTCGGCGCCGGGGAGATCCTGCGGCATGCCGAAGTCGGCGTAGGTCCTGATGGCGGTGTTCCCACCGAACACGGACTGGTAGAAGCTGAGCGCTGCACGCGCGTCGCCGCGGAAGTTGAGGTGGGTGGTCGTCTGGATGGTCATGCCTGCTCCTTGGGTTCTGGCCGGTAGTTGGCCCGGCCGGAGCTACTCTTCTGGGCGTGTAGGTCAGTTCTTGTCCTGCACTGAATGGAGTCTTTGGGGATGACGACGACCACCTCCCGACTGCTGAACCTGCTGTCGCTGCTGCAGACCCGACGCGACTGGCCGGGCTCGCTGCTGGCTGAGCGCCTGCAGACCAGCGACCGCACGGTTCGGCGAGACATCGACCGACTCCGCGAGATGGGTTACAACATCCCAGCGACCATGGGGCCCCACGGCGGCTACCGGTTGGGAGCGGGCAGCGAACTTCCACCGCTGCTGTTCGACGATGACCAGACTGTCGCGGTGGCGATCGCGTTGCAGACCGCGCCCGCTGCCGGAGCCGGCATCGAGGAAGGGGCGATCCGCGCGCTCGCGACGATCCGGCAGGTCATGCCCTCACGCCTACGCCACCGGCTCGACGCGCTCGAGGTCACCGCCATCACCGGTCGCGCCGGCAGCGGGACCCCTGCCAGGGTCTCCTCGGACGTGCTCGTCCTGCTCGCCAACACGATCCGTGCCCGCGAGGTGCTGCGCTTCGACTACACCACTCGCGACGCAGCCCCACAGGAGACGACGACGCGTCGCGCGGAGCCGCATCGCATCGTCACCTCCCAGGCGCGCTGGTTCCTGCTCGCCTGGGACCTCGACCGGGAAGACTGGCGACTCTTCAGCGTCGACCGGGTCAGGCCCCGCACCCCGACCGGTCCACGCTTCGTGCCGCGCGAGGTGCCGGGCGGCGACGTGCACGAGTTCGTGTCCGCTCGCTTCAAGGGCCGCGATGTCAACGAGTGGCCCTGCCGAGGCACCGTCATCCTCGATCTACCCGCCCGCGACGTCCTGCCCTTCGCAGGCGACGGAACGGTCCGCGCCATCGGCGAGGACCGGTGCAGCCTCGAGCTCGGCTCTTGGTCCTGGGGCTCGCTCGCCGCCTCGTTCGGTCGTTTCGAGGTCCCCATGGAGGTCGTGGATCCCCCTGAGCTCACCGCCGCCTTCGCCGTGCTGGCGCAGCGATACAACGCCACGGCGCGAACGGGCACCTAGCCGGTCACCCCGACGACGCTGGGCCAGTCGCGCGGCGGGGGTAAGGCGCACCTCCCACGGTCCTTCGGCTCGATGGTGCTGCCGAGCTCACCGGCGGAGGCCCGGATTCGTGGAGCCCGCTAGCGTGGGTCGTGTGAGCGAACTCACTTCAGTCCCCGTCCCGCTCCCCGTTCGGGGACCTGTCATCGTCATCGTCCTCGACGTGGCGGCCAAGGCGATGCTCCTTGTCCTGCTGATGACCGCGATCCGGTACCCCGAGCTCGGTCACCTCGAGGGCAAGGGCGCCACCGCCCGGGCGGTCGGCTATCCGCTGGTGGCGTTCGCGATCCCGGCGGTGTGGTTTCTGCGGTATCGCCACCGGACGACGTTCCCCTGGCTCGTGGACCTGATGGTGACTCTGACGTGCTTCACGGACACGCTGGGCAACCGGATGGACCTCTACGACAGCTTCCGGTGGTTCGACGACATCATGCACTTCGTCAACACCGGCGTGCTGACCGCTGCGTTCATCCTCCTCACCCTGCCGCCACACGCGAGCCGTGGACGGGTGCTCGAGCGCTCCCTCGCCTTCGGCGTCTCCGCAGCGCTCGCCTGGGAGATCGCCGAGTACTACGCCTTCCTCAGCACCTCGGGCAACGTCGACCGGTACGCGGACACGCTGGGCGATCTCACGCTCGGTTCGCTCGGGTCGGTGGTCGCCGGGCTGATCGTGTACTGGGCCTGGGAGCACGACCGACTCCTGACGGCGGGTCCCCAGCCCCTGGCGGCCCGCGTACGTCCACCCGACGACCTGCAACCGTGGCCCTGAGGGCGGGTTGCGGCACACCCGGACGCTGCCTCGGGTCGTAGGCAGTCCGGCTGCCACCATGACCTCGTGGATACCCAGCCTGGCTACGACGTGCTGGCCGCGGCGTACGACGAGGCGTTCCCGACTGGATACGTCTCGTCGGTTGAGCGGCAGGCGATCGCACTCTTCGCCGAGGACCTGGTGGCGACCGGGCTGCAGGGGACGGTCTTGGACGTGGGGTGCGGCACGGGGCACGTCACCCGCGACCTGTCCGCGCGAGGACTGGAGGTCCTGGGCGTGGATCCCTCGGTCGGGATGCTGGGGCGGGCGCAGCAGCGTTATCCGGAGATGAGCTGGGCGCTGGGAGATGCGAGTCTTCGCGACCTCCCGCAGGACCAGCCTCCATTGGCAGGGATCGTCGCTCGGTTCAGCCTCATCCATGTCGACCCGGAGCTGATATCGGACGTCTTCACCCGCTGGACCGCTCGACTGCAGCCGGGCGCCTACGTCATGGTCGCGTTCCAGTGCGCCGAGGATCCGGCTGAGGCGGTGATGGAGTTCGACCACGTCGTCGCTCGGGCGTGGCGCTGGCACCCTGATGCGATGGCGGCCGCACTGACAGAGGCCGGCATTCTCGAACGTTGGCGTCTCGTGGCCCAACCTGATGCGTCCAATCGCTTCGCCACCTGTCACCTCGTCGGCCGTCTTGCGGTGGGCCCTACCATCGAAGAATGTCCACGACGGGGTCGGAGCGCGCCGACGTCCGACGCAACCGCCAGCTGATCCTCGACGCCGCCGCAGAGGCGGTGCTGAACAATCCTCAGGCGAGCATCAGCGACGTGGCGGAACGGGCGGGCCTGACGCGCGCCACCGTGTACCGCCACTACGAGGATCGGGACGCGCTGCTGCGCGCCTTGGTCGCAGAGACCGCCTCGCACGTGGTCCCTCTCCTGCTCGCCGAGCTCCGCCCTCTGGCCTGGGGCGACGCACTCGACCTGCTGGCCCAGCGGGCGATCACCATGGGCGTCGCCTACCGGGACGCGATCCTCACGATCGCTCCCAGGCTCGAGGAGGCCGTGCGTACGGCGGTGGAGGGTGAGCCGATCCAGGCCGAGATCGCCGAGCGGCGGGCTGCAGGCGAGATCGTCACCGCGCTGCCTGACGACTGGCTGGCTCTGTGCATCCGCACGCTCTGCCTCGCCGCGATCGGACGTCTCGCCGATCCCGACGTCGATCGGGCCGATCTGGTCCAACATCTGTCGACCGCCCTGCGTGGACTGACCGCGTAGGAGGCCAGCACAGCCAGGCCCGTCCAGGACGCGGACGAACCGCCTCACCCGTGGAGTGAGGCGGTCCGTCCACTGTCGAGGTCAGGGCAGGTAGCGAGCGGTGCTGCAGTTGGAGCTGGCTGACTTACCGTTGAACCGGTCGAGGATCCAGGACTTGGAGGAGCCCAGCTGGGTGATCATCGGGCCGAGGTGGGTGAGCATCAGCCCTCCGCTGCTGGCGAGCTGGATGACCGGCTTGTAGGTGACGTTGACGCCCTTGGCGCACCAGTCGAGGGCGAGCTGCTTGGCCTGACCGTGGTCGACGATGTCGTCCTTGGTGCCGGTGGCGATCTGGACCGGGATCCTCGGGGTCAGCTTGCCGATGCGCTGGTCCTCGACGGCCTTCATGATCTCGGGGTACTTCTTCACCTCGACGGAGGCGACGTTGCCGGAGTTGGTCCACTCCGAGGTCTTCTTGCCGCCGGCCCCGAGGATCGCGTCGGCGATGCACTGGTCCTTGGACTTCTCCAGGTAGGCCAGGCCCTTGGCGTTCAGCAGGTTGCCGAGGTGGGGTGCGAGCTCGGGCCGGTAGGGGGTGATCGCGTTGATCGCCCAGGCGATGACACCGGTCAGCAGGGTGTTGTCGGCCGACTTCATGACCTCGAACAGGTTGGCCGGGGGGCCGCCGATGTAGGCGGCCTTCAGGTTGAGCTCCGGGGCGTACGTCGGAGCCGACTCGGCAGCGGCCGCTGCGGCTCCGCCGCCCTGGGAGTAGCCGTAGAGACCGATCGGCGAGGCGGACGTGATCGAGGTGTTGGGCAGCCGGAGTGCGGCACGGGCCGCGTCGAGGACGGCGTGCGCCTGGTCCTCGCGGTTCATGTAGGTGTGCACCCGGTCGGTGGTGCCCAGGCCGATGTAGTCGGTGATCACCATGGCCACGCCGTCGTTGAGCAGGTTGTAGATCGCCGGGATCTCGTAGCCGACCATGAACTTGCCGCTCTCGGTGACCAGGAACGACTCCAGGGTCTTGGACGGCGCGCAGGCGTCGCCGACGCCCTGCGTGCCGACCGAGAAGGAGATCAGCGGGCGGGCGCCCTTGCCGGTCCACGGCTTGCTCGGCTCGATGTAGACGCCTGAGACGGCGGCCGGGTCGCCACCCTCGTCGGTGGTCTTGTACATGATCCGGGTGGCCGAACCGGGCAGGGTGGTGGACCCGCTGCCCTGGGGGACCGGGATCGCCAGCTTCATGGGTTCGGTCCGCACGAGTGCGCCGTTGGCTGCGGGCAGGTTGGTCGGTGGGGTGTAGAAGTCGGCTGCCGCCGAGGCGGGCGCGGGCGACAGGACGCCCAGGACCAGTGCGCTGCTCAGCGCGGCAGTGGCAATGCGTGCGGAACGGATCATTCAGAGGCTCCTGGCTGCGGGGCGGGCGGGCGCGAAGTGAGACGAGTGCCTAACTTCTCGGGCCTTT
Source organism: Nocardioides sp. 616 (assembly GCF_002930065.1). NCBI lineage: Bacteria > Bacillati > Actinomycetota > Actinomycetes > Propionibacteriales > Nocardioidaceae > Nocardioides > Nocardioides sp. 616. The sequence continues at coordinate 75,202 of NZ_POAG01000015.1, forward strand.
ACATTCCCGTAACCTACCCATCGGTAGTTGTCCGATTGCGACAGAATATTGTCGAATCACGACAATTGTGTGCCCCGCCTCACATCAAGGGGCGTCAACCCCCACCATCCCTGCGCACGCCGGGAGAAGGTCGCCGCTTCGGCGTACCCGATCCGCTGGGCCACCTGGGCGATCGGGACTGAGGAGCTGATCAACAGCTGGCGGGCGGTCTGGCGTCGTAGATCGTCCAGCACGTGGCCGAAGGTGGTGCCGGCATTCGCCAGCAGTCGTTGCAGGGTCCGGGGGTGGATGCTGAGGCTGCTGGCGACCGCGGAGACGGTGAGCGGCGACGTCCCCATGGCCGCGACCAGGTACGTGCGCACTGCCTCCACCACGTCGTCGCCCGGGGCGCGGCGGTGGCGCGCCAGCATCGCCACCGCCAGCCGCTGAAGCTCGTCGTCGCGGCTCAGCACGGGGATGCTCGACAGGCTCCCGGTGACCCGCAGCATCGCGCACGGTCGCCCTTCGCGGATCGGCACGCCGAAGTGGGCCTCATACGACGCGCGGTCGGGCGCGGCGTGCGGCAGGTCGACGCTGCGCAGGCCGTAGGGTCCGCCGACCAGCTGCAGGGCGACCCGGTGCGCGTACCCCAGCACCAGGCCCGTGCCCTGCACCCCAGGCGTCCGGCCCGGTCCGGCGTCGTAGCAGACCTCCACCACGTCCGGCCCGTGTTCGGCCGAGCCTTGGCGGCGCTCCTGGACCGTCAGTCGCAATCCCTCCGCGTGGACGAAGAGGTAGGAGGTCACGTTCTCCAGAGCGTCCGCCAGGGTGGAGGAGTGCTGGATCGCCAGGCCCAGTGGCCCGAGCAGGCTCACGTCCTGTCGTCTTCCGAGCTGCAGTCCGAAGTCGGGGCAGTCGAGCTCGATGGCCGCGAGCTCGAGGGTGCGGCTCACGTCTGCGTCGGAGACGACCAGATCGGCGGAGTCGAGGGCTTCCACCGGAAGACCAGCGCTGAGGGCGATCGCAACCGGATCGCCCCCGAGCTCCGCCACGATGGCTCGGAAACCGCGGAGCGCAGCCGAACGGATCAGAGCCATGGGCAGAGGATCGAGGGCTCCGGCGTTCCGGTCAACTCTGCACAGCCATCCCCTACGCGGAGCCGCTCGGCGTTGGCATGTCGGGTGGTGCTGTCACCATCGCGGTATGACTCAACTGGCTCTGATCATTCGACACCAGACGTTGCCCGGGAAGCGCGAGGACGTGCGCAAAGTCTGGGAGGCGCACATGGCGCCGGCCGTCGGTGACAACCCAGGCCACCTCGCGTACTTCTACTGCTTCGACAACGCCGACCCCGACGCCATCAGTGCTTTTCAGGTGTATGACAGCCCTGAATCGTCGCAGCAGTTCCTCGAGAGCGAGGCCTACCTCGCGTATGTGCAGGACGTCGAGCCGCTGTTGTCCGGTCCACCGCAGGTCACTGCGCTCACGCCCGTGTGGACTAAGCCCGCATAGAAGGGTCGTCGAGCGAGTCGCGCGGCTAGGTCACAAGTCGTCAAGGGGTGCTGTCAGGTAGGTCCGCGTCAGGCGGATCACCTCGTCGTATCCACCGACCAGGACCAGGTGCCCTTGGGTGACGCCGAGCGTCGAGAACGAGCGGCGCCCACCGTTGAACGCTTCGACCAGCCGGGCGCTGCCAGCGCCGACGTCAACGATCTCGCCTCCCTCCCCACCCCCTGCCACGACGGCGCGGTCGCCCGGCAACGCGACGATCGAGTCAGTGAGCTTGTACCGGCCGGCCACCAGATCAGGACCGGCCCTGAAGCGTTGCGACTCCGGGTCGAAGACTTCGGTGCTGCGGAGGAGTGCCGTGTCGTCGCGTGTGCCGCCCACCACCAGCACCTGTCCGGATTCCAGAACGACAACGCCGTGCTTGAACCGGGCGGTCGCCAACGATTCGACCCGACTCACCGTTCCGCCCGGGCAGATGGTCACCGCTTGGCCGCTGGCAATCTGCGAGCTGACCTGCCCCCCAACCACCAGCGCACAGCCGTCTGCAAGGGACGCTGCGGCGAGTCCGTCGGCCGCTTGCGGGAGTCGCGGTCCTGGCACGAACTGACCGGTCCCGGGATCGAAGATCTCGGTGGTGTCGGTGTACGTCGACGGTGCGACCCAGCCTCCGGCGACGAGCACCCGGCCGTCTCCCAGCAGGGCTGCGGCGTGCCCACCTCGGCCCTGAGCCAGGGATCCGGTTCTGGTCCACTGGCCGCTGGCCGGGTCGAAGACCTCTGCGCTCCGGAGTGGTGGCTGGCCCTCTCCGGCGAAGCCGCCGACCACCAGTACTCGACCGTCGCCCAGCTGTACCGCGGTGTGGGCATCGCGAGCGTCGGTGAGGTTTGCGGCACGCGTGGTGCCCGTGCCTGAGAGGACGAACGTGGAGGCCGTCGCGTGGCTGCACCCGTCGACGTCGCACCCACCAGCCACGAGCAGGTCGCCACCTGGCAGAGCGGTCATCGTATGCGCCGCCCTCGCCACTAGTTCGGCGGTAGAACCGGGTGAGGCCGACCGCGGCGGCTGCACGTCGGGCTGCTCGACCGGGGTCGAGCAGCTCGTCACGGCCAGCAGGAGGACGGCCGCGGCAGCTCTGCGCATGCGCTCATCCTCTGACCGCGAAGCACTCGTAGGACACCCCCGGCCCGGAACCGTTTGAGCAGCCTTGACTCACACTGAGTCAGACAACCATCCGGCGCCCTTGCCGCCAGGCGTCGGACATCCGCCGATTCGGATGCCCGACAGGCGGGGAATGACGCGATCGCAGCCGCTGGCACCAGGCTGGCCAGCGTCACACTGCCTGCAGGTCGCCGATCAGGGCGACGATGTCGTCAACGAGCTCCGACGTGGGACGGGCGGCGTTCACGACAACGAAGGCGCCCCACTCCGGCAGACCCTTATACGCCGCGTCGCAGGCCTTGAGCCACTCCAGCTCGTCGACGTCCGTGCCACGCGCAACGAGCCGGCGACGCGCCACCTCAGGGGGAGTGTCGAGAAAGAGCAGGAGATCCGGCATCGGCAGAGTCGCGTAGCGGCGACGAGCATCAGCTTCGCCCTTACTACGCCGGGCCCGCTGCGCCACGTACTGACACACCGTCCAACGATCCAGGACGGCTACTCGCTCACCGGGGAGCTTGGACCAAGCAGCAGCCCGTCGCATCAGCACGTGCCGCACTCGTTGCTCCAGCGCCTGTAATCGGTCTGCGCCCAGCCAGTCGACGGCATCGCAGTGACCCCGACGCTGCGCCAACCAGTTGAACAGCGGCCTGCCTCCGGCGTTCTCGAAGTAACGCACCTTCAACCCCGTGCCAGCGAGGCGACGAGTGAGTTCCTTGGCTGTCGTCGTCTTGCCCGAGCCGTCGATGCCAACAATTGCTACGAGGAGACCGGCAGGCATGCGCGGATTCTGGCAGCCGTGGAGCACTCGTGGCCCGGAGTGCGGCGCGTGTTGCTGTCGACAGATCCGTGCGTCCGACTCGCGGTGGTGTGACGCAGGGCGGGTCCCGCGGATCGCTCCACGGCAGCGCTCGTGGTTGGCGCAGGTAGGTGGGCGCACTGCAAGAATGCTCGGATGTTATTGACCGTGCGAGTTCCCGAGTGGGTCCTGGAGGAGGACGCTCGCGTCCTCCGCGTCGGTGATGAGCTTCGGTCCTGGCTGACGTTCCACGGGGAAGCGGTTTCAGCCGAACAACAGGCAGGAGTTCAGACGATCCGAGGAGTCGCGCGTCCGTTGCCGTGGTGGCCCGGCGCGGCGTCCGGTGGGCATCCGGTTCAGATCGATGTTGATGGCGGGGCGTTGTACTGGGACGCGGCTGAATCCGTGGAAGGCGCTGTCCAGCTCGTGGGGACGGTCTGTACCAACAACACAGATGCGCCTGACGGCTTCCCTGAGACGGCAGGCGTGGTGCGCCGAGTCCGCATGGAGTGGTGCGACCGTGTCATGGACGAGAGCGGGTCGTGGACCGTCGAGGGGCCTGCTCGCTATGAGGAGGTGTCGGCAAGCTATATCCCGCGCACCGACGGACTCGCTCCAGATCCAGAGCGCCGCCTGACCGGGATCCGACGAGCGAGTCGCGCCTTTGTACGTCCGGTGCCTTGGCGGCGGCGACGTCGCGGAGAGTCGTTGGACTTTGGGGTCTTCGTTCCGTCTGCACCGGGATCGCCTCCCGGGACGAGACGAAGTGACTGGTCCGGGGTGCTCGTTGACCTGGAAACTGCGGGCGCGCTCAAGGAGACGGTCCCACGACCGTAGGGGTGACTCGCGCAGCACGATGGACAAGAGGGTTGCTGTGCCTACGGACTGGAGTCCCAAAATCAGCGCGCGGACCAGACGTACGAAAGAACGGAACCATTGCGCTGACCCACGAGTCTGAGTCGTGTGAGACTCACAGACGTGCATCCCTCCCGCGCGGCGGCCCTCCTGGTGTGCGCCTGGACGCTCGGTGTGCTCGGCGCGGCCCCGGCTACCGCTTCGTGCGCGAGAGACTCCCCAGATCCATCGCCGTATGCGTTCCTAGGAACGGTCATCGGGACCAGCGAGGGCGGTCGAGTGGCGGAGGTCGTCACAGACGAGGCAGCGACGGTGACCGTCCAGGGCACCAAGGACAGGACCTGGTTCTCCAACTCCTACAGTTCGAGCGACCGCCGCTACGCGTTAGGCGGTAGGTACGAGTTTCACCCGCTCAACGACGACTCCCCGTACTCGGACAACGCCTGCACCGCCACCCGACAGGTCAGCGGCCCACTGTTGTCCGCTTTCCCGGAGCCACAGACCCGCGAGGGGATGCTGCCCGAGTGGTTACCGGTGGATGAACAAGCCGGGCCACTCGGATACCTCATCTTCTTCGGCCCCATCGCTGTCGGAGCATTGGCCCTGTTCACCGTGCTGAGGGGACGCCACCGGAGGCGGCGCACTGCACATGCCTCCTGAGTGGGCCCGCGCGCATCGCGGCCGATCCGGATGCCAAGCGTGGCTGAACGCAAAGTCGGGCGCCGCCTGTGCGAGCATTCACGCGCAGCATCGGGTGAACACATGCAAGGGGGCTCAATCGGTGAGGACAAGGCACAAGCGACTCGGCGCATTGGGAACTGCGGTGGCCGCCGTCGGGCTGTCCTTGGCGATGGTTGAGCCAGCCCTCGCCGCCGCGCCGCCAGACGTCGTCCAGCAAGACGCAAGGCGCGACGCGCATCCGGCCCTCGACGTGGTGGGCGTGGCGGTGTCCCACGATGACGAATCGGTCAAGGTCGTCGTCCGGGTTCGAAACTACGTCCGCCAAGACTCCACGAGCAGGGTTCCTACGGCCATTGGTGTCCATTTCGACATCTCGGGCGATCGGAGGCCGGACCACTTGATCCGGCTCGCGGGAGGGGCAATCCTTGCCGTATCGACGTGGGAGTGGAACGGCCCCAACCCCTTGGCTCCGGATGGTGACTGGTCGGACTGTGCCCCCGACGGGTGGGACAGATTCCTAGTTCGCGCCCGACCTTCGATCAGCAGCATCGTGTTCAACGCACCGCGCGGTTGCTTGGATGACCCGGCTGAGATTCGCGTGGCCGTTCAGTCGTATCGCCCGCGCGGCAGTGGCCTCGAACCCGATTGGCTTAAGGGCCCGAGGCGCTACACGCCTTGGATCTCGCTGATGTAGCGGAGTGGCCGCGTGCGTCCCGGAAATCGCCGACTCACCCCTCTCGGCATGATCGGATGTTCTGGTCGCGCCCAGATGCGAGGTCGGTCAGCGTCTGGTTGGGCACCCACTGGTGGCCGAACGGGTTATCGATGCGGCCTGCCGTTCGCCTGTGCGGACGCCGGGTTCTGCATCGACCCGCCAGTCTCCTCGGCGATCCCGGCGACCGCGAAGTCATCGGCCACCGAGGTCGCCGAGCCGGTGGAGAAACCGCCGGGTGCCCAGGCCCGGTTGACACGTTGAACAACCGCGAATAGCCGCGAACGATCTGGGTACGGCCCCGCCATGGATTCCGAGATCCGGCTGGTCGTCGACGGCACCCCGCACTCCCTGTCCGTCGACACGCGGACCACCCTCCTTGACGCGCTGCGCGAGCGGCTGCAGGTCACCTCCCCGAAGAAGGGGTGTGACCACGGCCAGTGCGGCACGTGCACCGTCCTGCTCGAGGGACGTCGGCACCTGACCTGCCTGGCGCTGGCGGTCGCGCACGACGGAGCCGAGATCGTCACGGCAGCGGGACTGGGCGAGGGCGAGGGCGAGGAGCAGGGCGAGCTGCACCCCATGCAGCGGTCGTTCCTGGAGCACGACGGCTACCAGTGCGGCTACTGCACGCCGGGCCAGGTCTGCTCGGCGGTCGGCATGCTGGAGGAAGCCCGGCAGGGGCACCCGAGCCATGTCACCGGCGACCTGACAGCGGACGTGGACCTCGATGACGCGGAGATCCGGGAGCGGATGAGCGGCAACCTGTGCCGGTGCGGGGCCTATCCCGGGATTCTCGCGGCAGTTCGCCAGGCGGCCGGCCGATGAGGACCTTGGCTTACCGCCGCCCCACCTCCGCGGAGGAGGCAGTCGAGCTCATGGCGAGCAACCCCGGGGCCAAGTTCATGGCCGGCGGCAGCAACCTGGTCGACCACCTCAAGCTCGGTGTCGCCTCTCCGGAGCTGGTGGTCGACGTCAGCGGCCTTCCCCTCGACGTCGTCGAGGAGTGCGAGGGGGAGGACGGCCACTTGCTGCGCATCGGCGCCAACGTCCGCAACAGCGACCTGGCTGCGCACCCGGTGGTCCGCTCCCGTTTCGCGGTGGTCGCTCGCGCGTTGCTCGCCGGTGCCTCCGGCCAGATCCGGAATCAGGCGACCACGGCCGGCAACCTCCTCCAGCGCACCCGCTGCGTCTACTTCCAGGACGTCACGACCCCGTGCAACAAGCGGGAGCCGGGAACCGGGTGTTCCGCGCTGGACGGCTATGGGCGCTACAACGCGATCCTCGGCGCGAGTCCGGAATGTGTGACGACCCATCCCTCGGACCTGGCGGTCGGGCTGGCCGCCGTCGACGCCACCGTGGTGGTGCTCGGCGTGGACGGCGAGCGCCGGATCCCGCTGGAGGACCTGCACCGGCTGCCGGGAGAGCGCCCCGAGGCCGACACCACGCTCGCTCCCACCGACCTGATCACCGCCGTCGAGCTGCCGATGAGTCACCCGGACACGGTGTCGACGTACTCGAAGGTCCGCGACCGCGCCTCCTTCGCCTTCGCCCTCGTCTCGGTGGCCGCGACCCTGCGCCTCGACGGAGGCACCGTGGACGAGGTCCGCATCGCCTGGGGCGGTGTCGCCCACAAGCCATGGCGCGCGCACCTCGCCGAGACGGCGCTGGTCGGAGGACGGCTCGACGAGGACGCGGTCCGGGCCGCCGTCGATGACGAGCTGGACGTAGCCACGACCAGTGCCGAGACCGCCTTCAAGGTCGCCATGGTCCGCAACGCCACCACCATGACGCTCCTGCGGCTCGCCGAGGAGGCAGCGCGATGACCGAGCAGCAGACCCGACGGATCTCGCCGCGCTCGATCGGCACGTCGCTGGACCGCGTGGACGGGCCCGAGAAGGTGACGGGCCTGGCGTCGTACGCCGTGGAGCACGCCGCGGACGACGGAGTCGCCGCGCCGCTCAGCCTGTGGCTGGTGACCTCGACGGTGGCCAAGGGGCGGGTGACCCGGGTCGACGGCTCCGCCGCGCTGACCCACCCCGGTGTGACCGCCGTGCTGGACCACACCAACGCGCCCCGGCTGGCGAAGACGGACAACGGCGAGCTGGCGATCCTGCAGGACGACCGGGTGGGCTTCCGCGGCCAGGTGGTCGCCCTGGTGCTGGCCGAGAGCTCCGAGGCGGCGCGGGAGGGCGCGGCGCTGGTCGAGGTGACGTACGAGCAGCAGCCGCACGCGGCCGAGCTGCGCGAGGACAACGCGACGTACCGTCCCGAGCGGGTCAATCCCGACATGGAGACCGACACCGACGAGGGCGACGTGGACGCGGCCCTCGCGTCGGCGGAGGTGGTGGTCGAGCAGACCTACCGCACGCCCTACGAGCACAACAACCCGCTCGAGCCGCACGCCACCGTCGCCTGGTGGGAGCAGCACGACGGGCGCGACGTGCTCACGATGTTCGACTCGACCCAGGGTGTGCACGGTGTCGTCCAGGCCCTGGCACCCATGCTCGGCCTCGAGCCCGACCAGGTGCGGGTGCGGGCGCCGTACGTCGGGGGCGGGTTCGGTAGCAAGGGCGAGGCCCACGCACACGTCATGGCGGCCGCGCTCGCCGCCCGCACGACCGGGGGACGACCGGTCCGGGTCGCGGTGACCCGCCAGCAGATGTTCTCCCTCACCGGCTACCGCACCGCCACGATCTCGCACATCAGGCTCGGGGCTGACGCCGATGGTCGATTGGCTGCCATCGAGCACGCCGTGCAGGAGCAGACGTCGGTCGTGCGTGAGTTCGCCGAACAGACCGCCGCGCCGACGCGGATGATGTACGCCGCCCCGAACCGGCGCACCAGTCACCGCCTGGCACGGCTCGACGTCGCCGTGCCGTCGTGGATGCGGGCGCCGGGGGAGATGCCAGGCATGTATGCCCACGAGGTCGCGATGGACGAGCTCGCGGTCGCGTGCGGCCTCGACCCGATCGTGGTGCGCGAGCGCAACGAGCCCGACCGGGACCCGGAGACCGGCAAGCCCTTCAACGACCGTCGGCTGCTGGACTGCCTGCACCGCGGGGCCGACCGGTTCGGCTGGGGTGACCGTCCGCTCCAGCCGCGGTCCCGCCTGGACGGCGACTGGTGGGTCGGCACGGGGGTCGCGTCGGCGACGTACCCGGCCATGAGGTCGCCCGGGAACAGCGCTCGCATCAGCTCGCTCGAGGGTGGTCGCTACGCCGTCGCGATCGGCGCCGTCGACATCGGCACCGGCGCGCGGACGGTCCTGACTCAGATCGCGGCCGACGCGCTCGAGGTCGACCCGGCGGACATCGACCTCGCGCTCGCGGACAGCCTCCTGCCACCCGCCTCGGTGGCTGGCGGCTCGTCCGGCACGACCTCGTGGGGCACGGCGATCGTCGCCGCCGCGCAGCTCTTCCGAGCCGACCACGGCGACACCCCCGACCCGGGCCTGCACACCACGGCCTCGGCCGCGGACAACCCTGCGGCCGAGGAGTTCGCGTTCCACTCGTTCGGTGCCGTCTTCGCCGAGGCGCGGGTCAACCGCTGGACCGGCGAGGTCCGGGTCCCGCGGCTGCACGGCGTCTACTCCGTCGGCCGGGTCATCAACCCGAGGACCGCGCGCTCGCAGCTGATCGGCGGGCTCGTGATGGGGCTCTCCGCGGGCCTGTTCGAGGAGTCGTACCGCGACCCGCGCTTCGGCCATGTCGTCACCCAGGACCTCGCGACGTACCACGTGGCCGCGCACGCCGATGTGCTCGACGTCGACGCGGAGTGGCTCGAGGAGTCCGACGAGGTCTTCACGCCCATGGGGTCGCGCGGCGTCGGCGAGATCGGCATCGTGGGCACGGCCGCGGCGGTCGCCAACGCCACCTTCCACGCCACTGGGGTACGGGTGCGCTCGCTGCCGCTGACGCCCGACCACTTCCTCACTACCTAAAGTCCTGGGGCCGATCCGCCGTCCCCAGGTGCTCGTCGTGTCCGGTCAGGCCGGCCGTGCCCGAGCGTCGTTCGACGGACCCTGCAACGGAACGGAGTGGAGAGAAGTGGACATATGGCTAGGCCGATGCGATGCGTGAGGTGCTGCCCCAGTTGTTGAAGTGGTGGGAGGCCGGCGAAACCGTGGGTATGGGGACCGTCATCGCGACCTTCCAGTCCGCGCCCCGTCCGCCGGGTGCGTCGATGCTGGTAGGCCCCGATGCGTCGGCCGTCGGCTCGGTCTCGGGAGGCTGCGTGGAGGGATCCGTCTACGAGTCAGCCCAGGAAGTTGCCGGCACGGGCGAGCCGGTTCTGCACCGCTATGGCGTGTCCGACGACGATGCCTTCGCCGTTGGTCTGACTTGCGGGGGAATCCTCGACGTCTACATCGAAAGGGTGAATCGGGACACATTTCCGGAACTGCCTGAGATCGCTGCAGACATCGCGGCCGGGCGGCCGGTCGCTGTGGCGACCGTTGTCGAGCATCCGGATAGAGCTCGGATGGGCCGCCGCATGGTGATCCGGCCCAGTGACGTGGTGACTTCTGGCGAGAGATCGCTAGGGAGCGCGCGTGTAGATGCCGCCGTTCGTGACGACGCCTTGGGCATGCTCGCAACTGGCCACAGCGGAACCCTCTCGTACGGGCCGAGTGGGGAACGGCGCGGGGAAGGCATGCGGGTTTTCGTCTGGGCCTTCGCACCGCCGCCTCGCATGATCGTCTTCGGTGCGATCGACTTTGCCGCCGAGCTGGCACGAGTCGGTGGTTTCCTCGGCTACCGAGTCACGGTGTGTGATGCCCGGCCGGTCTTTGCCACGGCCAGTCGGTTCCCGGAGGCCGACGAGGTTGTCGTGGAGTGGCCGCACCACTACCTAGCCGGGGAACTGCAGGGGGGACGCATCGACGGGCGCACCGTGGTCGCGGTTCTCACCCACGATCCGAAGTTCGACGTACCGCTGCTGGAAGTGGCGTTACGGGTACCCGAGATCGGCTACGTCGGCGCCATGGGCTCGCGGCGTACCCACGAGGACCGGATGACGAAGCTCCGTGAGGCGGGGTTGGATGAGAAGGAGCTGGCCCGGTTATCCAGCCCGATCGGTCTCGATCTCGGAGCCAGGACGCCGGAAGAGACTGCGATCAGCATCGCCGCCGAGATCATTGCGAGTCGCTGCGGCGGGACCGGTCAGCGGCTTCGTGCGACGCAGGGGACGATCCACCCTGCGGCGCGCCCCCTTACTGGATGAGCTGACGTGTCAGGGGCGGAACGAGTCAACGGCGTGCCGAAGGGAAGTCCTCGGGGCGGTCGATGTCCATCCCGGTTGCCAAGTCTCCGCATTCCACGGAGGCGACCTGATGTGTTGCCAGGTAGCTGCGGGCTCCAGCGTCGCCCACGGAGCTGCTTCGAATCGCGCTCCAGTGCGCGCGGCCCAGGACCACGGGGTGGCCTGCGTTGCCGTTATAGACCGCACGTGCGAGCGAATCGGGACCAAAACGGGCCGTCATTCTCTGCACGACTGCGGCCGACACGTCCGGCAGGTCCACCAGGGTGACGACGGCTGCCTGTGCCGCAGTTCCCGCGGCCGCAGCCAGTCCTGCCCTCAATGACGCCGACTGCCCCGTGTCCCAATCCTCGGCGATGACGGATTCGACGATGCTGCCATTCACGGCACAACGAGCGACCAACGTGCGTGCCTCAGCCGCTGCGGCACCAAGTACGACAACGAGGTGGTCACAGCCACCCAGGACGAGTGCGCGGATCGCGTGGTGCACCAAGGGGACGCCGCCAGGATCACGAACCAAAACCTTGGGCTGTCCGTACCGACGGCCCGCCCCAGCCGCAAGGATCAGCCCAGTCAGCATTCCATCATCATCACACGGGCGTGTAGGAGGGAGTGCTGCACTATCTGGCGACGAGGCACCGTAACGAGCACAGCCACGTTGGGACGTGGAGCGATGCCCTTTCACGGCTCGACGGCCATAGGCGGGGGATAGACGCACCTGCGCTCGACCCTGGCGGCGCGTACCGGACGTTCGTAGTGGGCCTACGACGACGCTCGTAGCTCGTGCCTCAAGGCCATCGCGTCATCCCAGATCAATGAGCGCAGCTCGGTCAGCCGCTCATTGACCGTCGATTCCTGGTCCGGTTCGACGGCGTGACCGTTGACGCGCAGGATCCAGAGGTCGTTGAAAGTCCCCATGCCGCCGAACGCACCAAGCGCACGATCGAAAGCGGCAGCGTCGTTGTTATGCAGCGCAGCGCGGCACGAAGTAGCCCACTTGAACCAGTGACTTTCGCCGTGGTTCAGCAGCAGGTTCACGGTCTCATCCAAGCTATTGATGAGCCGCGCCAGACGAGCATCGAAGTCCGGGTCCGTCACGCTCGGCAGCCTAATCGCGGAACCCATAGGCGGATCCGTGCGTCCAACTCGCGGGGGATAGACGCACTTATCGCTGCATGTGCGGGCGATTGGTTCCATACCCTGCCCTCGTCGCGGCACCGCCCTATTCTTGCCGCGTGGCTGAGTCAGGACTCCCTGTCGTGGCCCTTGAGGGGGCCCGCTTTGACGACTTCGACGGGTTCGTACAGGAGTTCTCTCGGCACCTCGACGACTTCGAGTGGCACGGAAGCTTGGATGCGTTCAACGACATCCTGCGCGGTGGATGCGGGACTCCGGACGGTGGCTTCGAGATTCAGTGGGTGGACTCAGCACATTCGCGCCGGGCTCTGGGCTGGCCAGCGACGATTCGCTGGTTGGAGGAGGCGCTGACAAGGTGTCATGCCAGCCACATTCCCAGCCTCACCCGGCAACTGGAACATGCCCGCTACGAAGAGGGGACCACGCTGTTCGACTGGATTATCGACATCATCCAGGTTCACTGTCCCGGTGGCTCGGAGGCCGCGGATAACGTCCGTTTGGTGTTGCTCTGAGTCGGACGCTCATCGGCCATACCGGATGTCCCATATGCGGGGGGTAAGACGCACCCGAATCTCTCTCGACACGCGGCGTTACGTCATGCAATGGACTGGGGTGGGGAGTACACCTG
>NZ_POAG01000016.1:0-36002 GCF_002930065.1 Nocardioides sp. 616
GGGGCGGGGACGACGTCGCCGCCCGCGACGCGCTCCGGCGGCTGCGCGCCGTGCGCTCGGCGTCCCGCGAGGACGGCGAGCGCTTCACCGACCTCTACGTGACCGCGTTCAGCACCGTGCTGATCTCGGTCTGGGTGCTCTCCTTCGCCCGCGAGACCTTCCTGGGCCGCAACTGCGCCCGAGCTTGCGCCCTGCAGGAGCACCCGACGTACGCCGCCCTGGCCACCGCGCTGCTGGCGCTCGGCGCCCTGGTGCTGATCTTCGGTGCGGTCGGCCCGGTCTCGGCGGAGCGGCCCGTGGCGCGCTGGCTGCTCGGCACCACCGCCGACCGTGCGGTGCTGCTGCGCGGCCCGCTGCTGGGTGTCGTCTCCGGCGGCGCCGCGGTGGGGACCGTGGTCGGGCTCCTGGTGGTGATGGGGTCAGCCGCGGGGAGCCCCAGCGGACCGGCCCAGCTGTTCGCCCTGGTCACCGGCGCGAGTGTCGGAGCGGGAGTACCGCTGCTGCTCCTGGTCCGGCAGCGGGCCGAGGCGCGCGGCGTCGGGGAACCGGGACGGACGGTGGGCCGCACGCTAGTCGCGCTCGGCCTGGTCGTCCTTACCTGGGTGCTGCTGGGCGCGGCCGGGATGCCCGAGCCCGGCGCCGCCGACGGCGTCGCCGAGCTCTGGTGGCTGCTGCCGGCCGCGCTCATGCTGCTCGACGCAGTGCTGCTGTACCGGGCGCTGGGCCGGCTCGGGGACCTGAGCGACGTCCAGCTGGCCCGCGGCCGCGAAGTGGTCGACGCCGTGTCCGGATCGGCGCTGATGATGGACGACACCCTGGTGGTGCAGCTGCAGCGTCGCCGCCGCGACCGGGGCGCCGGCCGCTTCGCCTCCCGGCGCGGCCACGGTCGGGGTGCTACGGCGTTCTTCGCCGCCGACCTGGTCCAGACCCGGCGGCGGTGGCGTTCGGTGGTGGTCAGCATCGTGGTCGCCGTACCGCTGTGCCTGGTCGCCGGTGAAGGGTTCGGGTACGGCGCCGCGGTGCTCAGCGCCGCGCTGCTGAGCTCCTGGTCGGCGCGCCGAGCCGGGCAGGGGCTGCGGACCTGGGTGGGCTCTCCCGGGCTGCGACGCATGGTGCCGCTCGCCCCGGTGAGCGTCACCCTCGCCCTGACCCCGGTCCCCGCGGTGGCAGCCGCCCTCGTCGCGGTGCCGACGATGCTCCTGGTCGACGCACCGGCCTGGGCCGGTGCCCACCTGGCGATCGCCGGCCTCGCGGCGACGCTGCGCGCCGGCGACGTGCCGAAGCAGGAGCCCGGAGTGGTGGTCTCCACCCCGATGGGGGCGCTCCCGTTCGGCCTCGTCGCGGCCGCGCTGCACGGGCCGGACCTCGCCCTGGGCCTCGCGGTGCTGATGGTGGTCTGGCCGGACCCGACGGTCCTTGCGCTGGCCGCGGCCACCCTGGCGTGGCAAGCCACCCGCGAGCGCTGAGTCAGTGCTTGAGTCAGGGCCTGAGTCAGGGCCTGGACCAGGGCTGAGACGCGGCGCGGGAGGTCTGTCGGGGGACGCCCCGGCGGCGTACTCTCGCGCTGGAAGCGCCACACGACATCCCCAGGAGCAGCTGTGCTGGATCGGGCCAGGACCACAGTGCTGAATCGGGTGAGGACACCCGTGCTGAATCAGGTGAGGACACCTGTGCTGGATCGGGTGAGTGCCCCCGTGCTGAATCGGGTGCGGACCCCCGTCCACTGGGCGGTCGCGCACGGGCTGCCGCGCTTCGTGATGCGGACGGCGGCCCGTCGCGGCGACCTGCAGGGCCAGCTGGTGGTGGCCGGCGCCGAGCAGGGCGAGGACGAGCTTTGGGACATCATCGAGCAGGTCCGTGCCTCCGGCCCGCTGCACCGGGCGGGGCTGGCGCACATGACCGCCGACCACGCCGTGGTCAAGGAGGTGCTGACCAGCCGGTACTTCGTCACCGGCCTGCCCGAGCCGTCCCGGGGCCCGCTGCGCAAGCTGCTGGTGTGGTCCACCCCCGACGTGATGCACCCGGTCCGGCCGCCCTCGCTGCTGGTGACCGAGCCGCCCGACCACACCCGCTACCGCCGGCTGGTCACCCGGGTCTTCACCGGGCGCGCGGTGGAGCAGCTGCGCGGCCGGGTGGAGCAGATCGCCCACGGCCTGCTCGACCAGCTCGACCCGACCCGGCCCGTCGACCTGGTCTCGGCCTACTGCAGCCAGCTGCCGGTGACGGTGATCAGCGAGGTGCTCGGCGTCCCCGAGGCGGACCGCCCGCGGGTGCTGGAGCTGGGCTCCGCGGCCGCCGCCAGCCTCGACCTCGGGCTCTCCTGGCACGAGTTCCGCACGGTCGACAAGGCGCTGCGGGAGTTCGACGCCTGGCTCACCAGCCACCTGGCCGAGCTGCGGCGTCACCCCGGCCAGGACCTGATGAGCCAGCTGCTCCGGGCCCAGGAGGACGGCGTCGGGCTGAGCGAGGAGGAGCTGCGCGCCACCGCCGGCCTGGTCCTGGTGGCTGGCTTCGAGACCACGGTCAACCTGCTCGGCAACGGGGTGCGGCTGCTGCACGACAACCCCGACCAGCTGGAGCGGCTGCGACGCGAGCCGGAGCTGTGGCCCAACGCGGTCGAGGAGGTGCTGCGGCTGGACCCGCCGGTGCTGCTCACCGCCCGGCAGGCCGCCGAGGACACCGAGATCGCGGGCCGCCGGATCCGCTCGGGCACCCTGGTCACCACCCTGCTCGCCGGCGCCAACCGCGACCCCAAGATCTTCGACGACCCCGAACGGTTCGACGTCGCGCGCGCCAACGCCCGGGAGCACCAGTCGTTCTCCTCCGGCCGGCACCACTGCCTGGGCGCGACCCTGGCCCGGATGGAGGGCGAGGTCGGGCTGCGCGTGCTGTTCGACCGGTTCCCCGACCTGGCCGTCGTACCGGGCGCCCGGCGCCGCACCACCCGCATCCTGCGCGGCTACTCGCGCCTTCCGGTGCGGCTGCAGCCGGCTTCGATCAGCCCCGACGAGGAGGTCCGGCGTACCGTTCTGGGGTGATCATCGACATCTGGGCCGACGTGGCCCATCTCGACAGCTATCTCGCCAAGGTCGCCTGGGAGTCCGCGCTGGCGGAGTGGGAGCACTCCGACGACGTGCAGATCGTCTGGCACTCCTACCAGGTGGACCGGCCCAGCACGTACGACGCGCACCGGCTGCTGCACCTCGCCGGCACGACCGGCCGCGGCGACGTCGCCCGCGAGCTGATGATGAAGTCCTTCGTCACCGAGGAGGAGTCCTCCACCGACCGGGCCGTGCTGCTGCGTCTCGCGGGCGAGGCTGGGCTGGACCCGGTGGCCGCCGAGGCCCTGCTCGACTCCGACCAGCACGGGTACGACGTACGCGTCGACGAGGCCACCGCCGCGCAGATCGGCTTCGCCGAGGCGCCGTACCTGGTGATCGACCGCAAGTACGGCGTGGGCGGCGCGCAGCCGACTGCGGTCTACCTCTCCGCGCTCAACTACGCGCGCGACCACGAGAACGAGACGCCCGAGGAGCGCACCGCCTCGGCGTGCGGCGGCGCCTGCGGCTCGTGCGGGTGCGGCGCCTGATCGCGAGACCTGACGCGAGCCATGCGCGCGCGACGCGCGTTCGCCTTTGGTCGTGTTCCCGGGCGAATCGATCACTCAGCGGCGGCGCCCCGGGCCGCCGCTGGCACGGCGACGACGGCGCCCTCGGCGATCTCTGCCAGTGCCACACGCAGTGCCTGCCGAGCAGCCGAATACCGGCTGCGGGCCGTGGACGGGTTCAGGCCGAGCAGTTCAGCCGCCTCGGCCAGGGACAGCCCGTCCCAGTGGACCAGCATGATCAGTTCCCGATGTGCGGCCGCCAGGTCACGCACGGCGGCTTGGACCGACAGCGCCTCGGCGTGGTCGGGGATGTGTGACTCCGTCAGGTGGTGCCTCACCCGCTCGGCGAGCGCGGTACGACGCCGTGACGCCCGGCGTTGGTTGGAAAGCACGTGGGCGGCGATGGTGAACAGCCACATCCGCCGTCGCTCCGCAGCCTCGGGCAACTGGTCGACCCGTCTCCACGCCTGCAGCATGACCTCGGCCAGGAGGTCGGCCGCGTCCTCACGGACCAGTACCCGGCGCTCGAAGTAGGCCAACAGGTCCGCGGCGGTCCCCTCGAGGGCCGCTCGCAGAGAGTCGGCGCTCATTCGGTGCACCCGAGGGAGCTGCCGACGCCAACGTTCACCACGAACGGGTCCATCCCCAGACCTTCGAGATGAGCGCCCAGGTCCTGCAAAACCCCGCGCCACACCGCATGCATCTCGAGGTCGTCCCCGATCAGCGAAGGCTGGGCTTCGCCGGGAGCGGCCCGCGCGATGATGCGCCGTTGCTCGGCGTC
The DNA here is from genome assembly GCF_002930065.1 of Nocardioides sp. 616. Lineage (NCBI taxonomy): Bacteria > Bacillati > Actinomycetota > Actinomycetes > Propionibacteriales > Nocardioidaceae > Nocardioides > Nocardioides sp. 616. Next base: position 4,389 of record NZ_POAG01000016.1, read on the forward strand.
GTACTCCTTCATCGCGGCCTCGCGGTCGACGGCGTCGAAGTCGTAGGAGGACAGGTAGGCGCGGGCTTCCTCAGCGACCTGCTCCTGCTCCGCTGGACTCGGCCACGCCGTTCGCCCCTGGAGGATGGTGGCGGGCTCACCACTGGCGGCGTCTTGCGGGCCCACCGGCTGTACGTCGAACTCCATCTCGCAGGCGTCTCCGGAGCTGGTGGTGGTGAACCACAGCGCTCCCTGGTTCATCGCCACGGCCGCGCCGGCGACCCCAAGGCCCAGGACGCTCGCTGCCACGCCCGCGCTGACCGCGAGGCGGAGCCGCCTGGGAGAACGTGCTGGCGGCTCGCTCTCGCGCACGAGCCCGCGCAGGTCGTCATCGAGGGCTGGGGTGCGCGCTGCCAGGGGAGGTGCCGCACGGGCAAGCAGGTCGTCGAGGTCCACGGGGTCTCCTTCGGTGGGCTTCAACCCCTACATGTCCAGCACAGCACCTACTGTCCAGCGGATCTGCGGAATGCCAAGCTTCACCGCTGGGGGCCGGCGGGGAACGGGCCGGGGCAAGAGTCCGGCAGACCTTGGTTGGTCCGGCCTACCGCCGCTTGTGGAACCGCACGCTGCCGTCCGGATGGTGCTTGGTCAGGTAGCTGGTGTCGTGCGCCCGATGGTGGTGCCAGGGACAGAGCAGCTTGATGTCGCCGCGGTCGCTGGTGCCGCCCTTGCTCCACGGGGTGCGCCAGTGGTGCGCCTCGCAGAACGTCGCGGGGACCGAGCAGCCGTGGGCCCGGCAGCTGGGGTGCTCGAGGGCCTCCTTGAGGCGCTGCGCCTTGGTGAAGAACCGGCTGCGCCGACCCAGGTCCAGCACCTCCGAGTCCGTCCCGAGGACCGCCGGGATGATGCCGGCGTTGCAGGCCAGCTTGCGGGCGTGCTCGGCGGTGACCCGGGTGCCGTCCAGGGTCACCCCCTCGCCGACGCCGTCGCGCAGCTTCTCGAAGTCGATGGTCACGACCACCGACGTGGCCGATCCGCCGTGCAGCGGCATCACGTCGGCGGGCAGGCACTCCAGCAGGGCGCAGAACGCCTCCCCCTGGAGTCGGTCGAACGGCAGCTTGGTGCCGGTCGCCGGATCGAGCACCGCGCTGCGGGGCCCCTGGTCGGTGCGCGGGGAGGTGAACGCGTCGAGGTAGGTCCGCAGCCGCGCCGCGACAGCGTCGGGCACCCGGGCCGAGACATCGGTGGACCCATCACCCCGGCGTCGGATGAACAATCGGGTCGCCGCGGACGACTTGCGCTCCGCCGCCTCGAGCTGGCGACGCTCTGCCTCCTCCGCGACCTCGGGCGCGACGACGGAGAGGATCTTCTCCCCGAGTCGACGCAGCTCGGAGGGGGAGTGCAGCTGGGCCAGCTCGACCAGCTTGGCCTCGGCCAGGTGCAGCACCTCGGGGGACACTGCGCAGTCCGGGTGCTCGCGCCCGGCTGTCGCCAGGTCGTCGAGGCACCTGGTGATCACCCGGGCCTGCGGGACGGAGACGGCGCCGGACTGCACCGCCGTACCGGTGGCCGTCCAGTCCCGGTCCAGGGAGGCCGCCAGGCGCTGGGCGCCCACGGCGACCCCGCGGTCGAGCTTGGCGTTGGCGGCCAGCCACGCCGCCACGTCCTTGGCGCCGGAGAGCTCGGCGACGTCGTCGGCGGAGTCGACCACCCGCAGCCAGAGCGCCTCCACCAGGTCGCGGGCGCGAGCCAGGTCGACGAGAGCCCGCTCCTTGTCGCCGGTGCTCATGAAGACCGGGTCGACGTCCGCGACGGACTCCACGGCCTGGGTCACCACGACCGCGCAGCCCAGCACCGGGTGGGTCTCGGTGGAGGGCGCGGACCAGGTCATGACTCAAACCTAGAGCGGCCCACCGACAGTTCTGCGCCTTTATTCGAACAGACGTTCCCCCGATTTGGGGAACTTCTCAGACCGCCTCCACCAGCGCTTCCCGGAGCGCGGCGCGCGCGGCCGCGTAGCGACTGCGCGCGGTGGAGGCGTTGAGCCCGAGCAGCTCCGCCGCCTCCACGATGGTGAACCCGTCCCAGTGCACGAGCATCACCAGCTCGCGCTGAGGCTGGGGCAGACGCAGCACGGCGTCGCGGACGGCGTACGACCCCTCGGTGTCCGGGGGGATGTCCGCAGGGTTGGCCGCGGCGCCCAGCAACGTGCGCAGCCGCTCGGTGAGCTCGAGTCGGCGTCGCGCCGTACGCCGATGGTTGCTCAGGGTGTGGGCGGCGATGACGAACAGCCACATGCGCTGCCGCTCGGGCGTCTCGGGCAGCTTGTCGATGCGCCGCCAGGCGGTCAGCATCGTCTCGCCGAGGAGGTCGGCGGCGTCCTCGGGCGACGTCACCCTGCGCACGAAGTAGGCCAGCAGGTCCCTCGAGGCGTCCCGCAAGGCGGCCCGAGCCGCGGCGGTGTCACGGGGGCGCACTACTGGGTGTCCGCGCAGGAGGAGCCCATCCAGATGCTGACGGCGTGCGCGGGCAGCTCCTGACGTGCGAGCTCCGCGGCGACCCGCTGCTCGACCGCGGTCATCAGCGCCAGGGTCTCGTGGTCCTCGACGCTGGTTGCGGGACCAGTCTCGCTGTCGGTGGTGCTTCTGGGCGGCAGCTCGCGGATCGCCGCCTCGAGGTCGATGCTCGCCACGTCGAGGCCGGCGAGGAAGTCCCGCGCCGCGGTCACAGCGGCAGCCCGGGCCGGGGCTGCGACTGGGTGGGCGGGGTCCACCAGCGGCTTGGCGTCGAACATCACGTCGCACTCCGCGCCCGTCGACGTGGTCACCGTGCCACGAGACCAGGCTCCGTCGAACCACGTCAGGTTGCCGGCCGCGGCCGCCCCGCCCACGCCGGTCGCTCCGACAGCCACCAAGACGGCGACCCCCACCCAGGTACGCCGGGTGCGGCGCCGGGACGCCTGCTCCTCGGCCGCCGCGATGACCAGCCCGAGCTCGCGGTCGAGCTCTGTCGTGTCGGCAGGCAGCTGGGGTGCGGAACGGGCGAGTCGCTCGTCGAATGGCGTCATGGTGGGTCCTCCGCTGTGGTGGGGGTGATCACCACGTACATGTACCGAGGGTGCCCGATCGTCCAACCAGATGTCGCCGCAGCGCCTCAGCCCTGCTGCGCCGCCCACTCCGCGACCCGCGCCGCGCTCTGGTCCTCGGAGAGGTCCTCCACCCGGGTCAGCACCGACCACCGCACCCCGAACGGGTCGCGGATGCTGGCGAACCGGTCGCCGGAGACGAAGGTGCTCAGCGGCTCCCGGACCACCGCGCCGGACGCCTCGGCCCGGGCGACCACCGCGTCGACGTCGGCGCAGTAGAGCCCCATCGAGTAGCAGTCGTCGTCGCCCGCGGGAGGTGCCACGAGGTGGTAGTCCGGTGCCGGCTCACCGAGCTGCAGCATGCCGTGGCCGAAGTCGAGGACCGCGTGCGCGACCCGGCCGCCCATCTCGGTCACGTCCACGACGCGGGCGCCGAAGACGTCCCGGTAGAAGTCGATGGCCCCGCGAGCGTCCGGGACGCAGAGGAACGGGGTGATGCTGGTCGAGCCGTGCGGGATCCCGTGCTCGGTGTGCGTGCCGTGCGCGGCCCGGGGAGCAGCGTGCTGCTGAGTGTCGTTGGTAGAGGTCATGTCCACGACGCTAGGGGCGCTCCTCGCCAACCGGCTTGAAGATTCGCGACAACCAGGTCTCTCGAGAGACGTCCTAGGCTCAGACCTGTGGACAAGCCTGTGGAGGACCCGCAGCACGACGGCCGGGGAGTGCTGTATCCCGCGTCCTTGCCGTCGTTTCACCGGCTGCCTCCGCCGGACGCCGTGGCACACCTGGTGCGGTGGTTCTGGATCCCCGAGTGGGACCTGGCGCCGGGGCGGAGCTCGCGGCAGCACGTGATCTCGTTCCCGGCCAGCAACCTGGTGGTCGAGCCGGGGTTCGTGGCGCTCGCGGGTCCCACCACGCGCGCCTCCCACCGCGACCTGACCGGCCGCGGCTGGGCGGTGGGGGCGCTGCTGCGGCCGGCCGCCGTACCTCTGGTGACCGGTACCCCGGGAGCGCTGCGCGACGACTACCTGAGGCTGGACCTGCCGGACCTGCACGCGCCGGTGGCCGCCGCCATGACCGGCGACCTGGCGCCCGAGACGCGGCGGCAGCGAGCGGTGGACGCCTTCGCCGGCTGGCTGGCCGACCGGGGACCGAGCCTGGCCGGGACCGACGAAGCAGCGCTGCTCGCCAACGCGATGACGGACCTCATCGACGGCGACCCCGAACTGCTGCGGGTGGAGCAGGTGGCCGACCGGCTGGGGGTCTCGGTGCGCAGCGTGCAGCGCCTCGCCGTCCAGTACGTCGGCCTGTCGCCAGCCGCGATGATCCGGCGGCGGCGCCTCCAGGAGGCCGTCGAGCTGCTCCGCAGCGAGCCGACCACTGACCTCGCCGCGGTCGCCGCCGACCTGGGGTACGCCGACCAGGCGCACCTGGCGGGCGACTTCCGCACCGTGCTCGGCTTCACCCCGAGCTCCTACCGCAGCCAGCACCGGGAGTCTCCCGGAGATTCCTAGTCCCACCGGGTCATGCCGGCGGCGCGGCTGGGTACGGGGCGCGCCATGGACACGCTGACGTTCATCGGCACCGCCACCACCCTGATCCGGCTCGGCTCCTTCACCCTGCTCACCGACCCCAACTTCCTGCACCAGGGACAGCGCGCCTACCTGGGCAAGGGCCTGTGGAGCAAGCGCCTCACGGAGCCGACCATGCAGCCCGGCGACCTGCCGCCGCTGGACGCGGTGGTCCTCTCGCACCTGCACGGGGACCACTTCGACCGGATCGCCCGGCACGAGCTGGCCCGGGCGCAACCGGTGCTGACCACGGAGAAGGCGGCGCGCAAGCTGCGCAGCTGGGACTTCGACGCCCGCGGCCTGCGCACCTGGGAGTCCGAGACCCTGACCCGTGACGACGAGACCCTCACGGTGGAGTCGCTGCCCGGGATCCACGCCCGCGGGGTGATGGGCGCCCTGCTGCCGCCGGTGATGGGGAGCCTGCTCACCCACCGCGTCGGCGGCGAGGTGAGCCGCCGGGTCTACGTCAGCGGCGACACCCTGACCGGCGACCACCTCAGCGAGATCGCGCGGCGCCACCCGGAGATCGACGTGGCGGTGGTGCACCTGGGCGGCACCCGGGTGCTGTTCCACACCGTGACCATGGACGACGTGCAGGGGCTGGACTTCCTGCAACGGGTGCAGCCGAAGACGGCGATCCCGGTGCACTACGACGACTACGGGGTCTTCCGCTCCCCGCTGGCGGACTTCGAACGGCGTGCCCAGCAGGCGGGGTACGGCGACCGGGTGCGGACCGTGCGGCGTGGCCAGACCGTCACGCTGTGACGGGCGAGCAGCAGGAGGACTCCCGCGTGGAGCTGGCTCATAGGCGGGCCAGCAGCTCGGTCTTCTTCGCCGCGAACTCGGCTTCAGTCAGGATGCCCTGGTCCGCCGACCTGCCGATCCAGGCCGGCAGTACGTCGTACCCGGGCCGTGGCTGCCAGTCCGGGTCGAGGCGCTCCCACCGGGCGACCGCAGCTGAGGTCAGCTTCGGCAGCTTCCGCAGGCCCAGGTGGGGGCCGAGCTCACCCTTGAAGTTGAGCGTGACCGTTGCGTTCACGTACTGACCGCCCAGCACGCGCCCGCGGATCGCCATGCGCCGAGAGTAGCGATCCCCGCACCCCGCGACGAGGAGTCAGACAACCGGAATTAGACGGGTGTCCGGGAGGCCTTGACTGAAGCGCCGACTCGAATAGCGTGCCAGGCATGGTTATCAAGCTGGAGAACGTCGGGATCGCCGTGCGCGACCTCGACGCGACGATCGCCTTCTTCACCGACCTCGGCCTCACCGTCCTGGGACGTGACACGGTCAGTGGAGAGTGGACGGACACCGCCGTCGGCCTCGACGGCAACCACGCCAAGATCGCCATGCTCCAGACCCCGGACGGCCAGGGTCGGCTGGAGCTCTTCGAATACCTCCACCCCGAGGCCATCGAGACCGAGCCCACTCAGCCGCACGAGATCGGCATGCACCGGGTGGCCTTCTCGGTCGACGACCTCGATGCGGCGCTCGAGATCGCCGCGAACCACGGGTGCCACCCGCTGCGTGGAGTGGCGACGTACCAGGACGCGTACAAGCTCACCTACGTCCGCGGACCTAGCGGGATCATCCTGATGCTGGCCGAGGCGCTCAAGCAGCCGCCGCCAGCAGCATCGACCTGAACCGGGTGTCCACCGAGCACCCCGGCCGCCGTTGCTTCCTGCTGGCCCGGCGCACCAGCCCGCATCAAGTCGCCAGTTTCGCTCGGCGGCGTATCCGCTGATCCGACCGCGACGGATCAGTGGCAGATGTTGACGTCCTGGGAGCCCAGGACGCCGTCCCAGACCTCGCGCATCGGGCGCAGCCAGCTCTGCGTGGTGGGCACGAACGCGATGCTGCCGTTGACCTTCTTCTGCACGCCGGCGACCCGGACCTTCTCCACGACCAGCGGCACGGTGACCTTCCGGCTGCGCACGCCTTCCCAGCAGGCGGAGGCCTTCTTCTTCGTCACGGCTTGCTCCAAGGTGACGGGGTCGCCCTGGACCATGCCGTTGTAGCGCCAGGCCACGGTCGTGCGGTAGCCCGTGTGGCCCTCCCACGGCGCGCGGACGGCCACGGACAGGCCCCGGGTGCGCTTGGTTGCGATGTTGAAGGTGACCGAGCCGTCCTGAACGGTGCGGGTCTTCGAGCTCCAGATGTCGACCTTGCCGGCGTTGGCCTGGGCGATGGTGCCGAGCGCGCTGGTCAGCTGGATCTCACAACCCTCGCAATCCTCGACCGTGAACGTGAGCTTGGTCCGTGCCGCAGCGGCGCGCTCCTCGCTGACCGTTCCCGCGTCGGCGCCCGCCGTGGTGGCCGGCACGAGCGTGACCGCGATCAGTGCGGCGGCGGCGAAGGACGTGCCCATCAAGGTGGTGCTGGCGTTCATGTTCTGCCCCCCGTAGGTAGTTGTCATTGCCTGGACGCACCTACGTCGAGGAGGGTTGCATCCGATGTGCAGACTCAGCCGAGAAGGAGCAACCATGAGGCGCACGATCACAGTGACACAGCCCTCGCTCGTGGACTCCTCGCTCAGACTCGTCGACGAAGGCGGATTCGAAGGCACCATCACGTTCCACGGTGTCCTCACGCGCTCAGCGCAACTGAACCTGGGGCCCGATCGGCTGACCTTCACGACTTCGGGTCTGCTGGGGCGCACTCTGCTTGCCGAAACCGCCGGTGGCAGCGCCGTCGGTGAGTTCCGCGAGACCGGCCTGATGGGCAGAGGTGATGCCGAGGTCGGTGGCCGTCGGTATCGACTCAGGATCAGCGGGGTGTGGGCGCGTCAGTTCTCCTGGGAAGACGTCGACGGCAGCCAGGCGATGTCTCTGAAGCTCGGTGGCCTGCTGCGGACGAGTGGCACCATCGACGTCTCTGCCACCGCTGTCCCCGACGATGTCCCTGTCCTGATCGGTCTGGGACTGATGCTGCATCGAGCAGCGAACCGTGACTCTGGCGGCGCGGCGGGTGCACCGGCTTGCTGATGGCGCGGCGCGTTGAACGGTGACAGGATTGCCGGGATGGACGCCGACGTTGCCGTAGTGCCCGCCAACGAAGCACGCTGCGAGGACCTAGAGGCGGTCTTCGGAACGCGAGGCGCGGCGTCGCGGTGTCAGTGCCAGCGGTACAAGCTCGCGCCGCGCGAGTCGTTCGCCTCGGTGCCGACCGAAGTACGCGCGGATCGTCTGCGTGAGCAGACCAACTGCGATGACCCAGGATCGAGCGCGACCAGTGGCCTGGTGGCCTACCTCGCCGACGAGCCCGTCGGCTGGTGCGCGGTCGAGCCGCGCTCCAGGTACGACGGCCTGGTGCGCGCCTACAAAGTGCCCTGGGTGGGTCGCTCGGAGGACCCCGACGACGAGCATGTGTGGGCGGTGACCTGTCTCTTCACTCGGGCCGGGTTCCGCCGCCGTGGGGTGAGCCGCGCGTTGGCCCGAGCTGCCGTGGACTTTGCCCGAGCAGGCGGCGCCCGGGCCCTGGAGAGCTACCCGGTTCGCACCACTGCGGGCGCGATCGCGGAAGAGCTCCACGTCGGCACCTACGACACGTTCGCTGCCGCCGGGCTCCGCGAGGTCAGCAGGCCCACACCCCGCCGCGTCGTGATGCGCATCGACTTCTAGCCAGGCCGTGGAAGTCGCCCCAACCTGGGCCGGTAGCCGAAGCGTCCCAAAGGTGACAGGTTCCACGGACAGGGGTCCCGACCGAGGCGGAGCAGCGCGTGGATGATCAGGAGTTCACCGAGTGGGCGGCCGGGTGCCAGCGGTCCCTGCTGCGCTCGGCGTACCTGTTGACCGGGGACCTGCACCGCGCCCAGGACCTGGTCCAGGAGGCGCTAGTCAAGGTGGCGCTGCGCTGGCCCAAGCTCCGCGACGGCAATCCGACGGCGTACGCCCGCAGGATCGTCGTGCACGACAACGTGACCTGGTGGCGGCGGCGCCGCGAGACGACCGGCGCGGTGCCCGACGACTCGGCGCACGAGGAGGTCAGCAGCGATCCGGTCACCGGTCTCGTCATCCGGCGGGCCCTGATGCGGCTCACTCCGGCCCAGCGGGCGGTGCTGGTGCTGCGCCACCTCGACGACCTGTCCGAGCGGGAGACCGCGGAGATCCTCGGCGTCAGCGTCGGCACCGTCAAGAGCCAGAACGCCGCCGCCCTCGCCCGCCTGCGCACCGGCGCGCCGGAGCTGCTCGACCTGACCGGAGGACCCCATGAGTGAGCTCCACGAGCTGATGGCCCGCGCCACCGACCGCATCGAGAGCCCTCGGCTCGAGCAGGTGGCATGGGATACCGCGAGGCGCCGCCGTACCCGTCGCCGGGGCGCGGCCGCCGCGGTCGTCACCGCAGCCCTGGTCGCGACGGTCGTCGTCGGCATCCAGGTCGCCGACCGCGGGGACAGGCTTGCGCCTGCCCCACCGTCGGACCAGACCCCGACGAGTACGCCGTCGCCCTCGGCGACCGGCTCGGCGGAGAAGGTGTGGCCGCAGTGGGACCCGCGCGACGTCGACCAGCTGCCCGCGGCTCCGGACCGGATCGCACCCGCGTTCCCGGACGTGATCGACCCGCCCGCCTCGTCCCCGGCCCTGAGTGACGACCCGGTCGGTCCCGCGGTCCTGGCGGTCGAGCAGGACGGCCTGGCCCAGGTGCTCGGCACTGGCGGCGAGTGGCGCACGGTGCCGATCGACGGGCGGTACCCCGTGGTGTCCCTCAGCCCCCAGGGCACCCGGCTCGCGGTCTACTACGGCTACGACGACAGGGTCGGGGTGTACGACATCGGCGTGACGGTGCACGACCTCGCCACCGGCAGCAGCCGGACGCTGGAGCCGCCCGCGGGGTTCGAGCCCCGGGACGACGCCGGGTGGATGTTGCTCGACGAGGAGACGCTGCTGTTCAGCAGCGGCTCGCAGACCTACGCCGTGGCGATCGACTCCGGCGAGGCGGAGGAGATGTCCGTCCCCGCTGGGGTGTCCACGACACTGGACCCCGCCGGCAACGTGCTCACCGACTACGCCGGCGGCACTCCACGCGAAGTGAGCATGGACCGCACCGGCCCACTCCTGCGGATCGAGGCCGACGAGGACACCGTGGTGGGCACGACGTACGACGATCAGGCGTTCTCGGTGGTGGTCGCCGACCGCCAGACACTGACCCCGCAGTTCCGACTCCCGGTGCTGGACTACGACGGCAACTACAGCAACTGGGGGCTGGGTCCCGTCGCGCTGGCCGACGACGGGACGGTCCTGCTGCGGGTCGCCGCCATCGGACGCCGGGTCGACGGCTTCCGACTGGTGGCCTGGGACCCGGCAGGCGGCGACCTGTCGATCGTCACCTCGACCGCGCTCCCGGTGGAGGCGTCGGTGGTGTTCGCCCAAGGTGCGCTACGCGCCGTGGATCCTGGCTGACCGCGGGCGCCTGGATGTGGGTGAACGTCTTGGCGACCTTCAAGGGGCCGCGACGATGACGACGTCGTACCCTGCCCCGATCGCAACCCGGGCCAGCTGGCTGCCGACCTCGCCGGCACCGATGATGCCGATGGTGGTCATGACTCGGAACGCTCTCGTTGAGGCTGCGAGTCCACCGTGGGCAGGGCGGCGGAGGCCAGCAGCGCCAGCTTGTCGGCGGCCTCGCTGCCCACGTCGGGGTGGTAGACGATCAGGTGGAGGTCCGTCCCGCCGACGGCGAGCCGCTCCCGGTTGAGCGTCATCTCGCCGACCTGCGGGTGGTCGAACTGCATGGGTGCTCCCCACTGGCCCTTTACGTCGTGGCGCGCCCACAGGTCGCGGAAACGAGGACTGGCCAGCGACAGCTCGCCGGTGAGCTCGATGAACCGCGGGTCGTCGATGTCGGTGCCCACGGACTGGCGCAGGTTGCCGATCAGGCACTCGGTGGAGCCCTGCCAGTTGGGGTGGAAGGCCTGCTCCTCGGGGTCCAGGAACATGTCCTTGAGCTGGTTGCGACCGACAGCCAGACGCGGGGAGAGAGCCACTGCCAAGGCGTTGGACACCAGGACGTCGAAGTAGCGGCCCTCGATGAAGGCGGGGTGCGGCAGGCCCGCCACGAGCTTGGCGACGCCCGGCGGCACCGTCTCGGTGCGTGCCCGCCGCGGGCTGCGCCGCTTCCGGTCACCGACCAGGGTCATGAGGTAGGCGACGTGGTCGTCGTCGAGGCGCAGCACTCGGGCGATGGACTCCAGCACCTGCACCGAGGGGTTGCGGTCGCGGCCGCGCTCCAGACGCAGGTAGTAGTCGGCGCTGAGGCCGGCCAGCATGGCGACCTCCTCGCGGCGCAGGCCCGGGACCCGCCGCGTCCCGAGGTCGGGGATGCCTGCCTGCTCCGGCGTCACGAGTCCCCGTCGGGCCTTGAGGTAGTCGCCCAGGGTGTTGGGCTCTTTGGTCATGGCCTCACCGTAGAACGCGTCGTCTCGATCAGCGGGGGCCCTGTCACCCCCCTGGACCACGAGGGCTCTGCCCCGGACGCCGTCCCGCGCCTAGCGTCGATACCGGGTCCACCCGGGGCCCGAAGACAGCGAAGGAATCCCATGACAGTCACCCTCATCACCGGCGCCAACAAGGGCATCGGCTTCGAGACCGCGCGCCAGCTGATCGAGCTGGGCCACACCGTGTACGTCGGGGCTCGCGACGCCGAGCGCGGCGCCAAGGCCGCCGCCGAGCTCGGCGCCAGCTTCGTCCAGCTGGACGTGACCGACGACGCCTCGGTGGCCGCCGCACTGGCGAGGATCGAGGACGTCGAGGGCCGCCTCGACGTGCTGGTGAACAACGCCGGCATCCTCGGCGACGGGACCGTGGACGGTCCGACCGCGCTGCAGATGTTCGACACCAACGCCGTCGGCATCGTGCGGGTCACCGAGGCTGCCCTGCCGCTGCTGCGGAGGTCCGAGCAGGCGGCCGTGGTCACGATCTCCAGCAGCATGGGCTCGTTCTGGGCGGTAACCAACCCGGAGCGGCCCGAGTTCGGGATTCCCGCCGCGCTGTACGCCGCCTCCAAGGCGGCCGCGACGATGCTCACCCTGCAGTACTCCAAGGCCCAGCCCGGGATCAGGTTCAATGCGCTCGAACCTGGCTTCACCGACACCGACATGACCGCCGCGATGGGCGGCGGCCGTCCGGTCCAGGAGAGCGCGCGGGTCGTCGTACGTCTGGCGACGGTCGGCCCCGGCGGACCCACCGGCACCTTGCAGGACGAGTCGGGCGAGCTTGCCTGGTAGCCGGTGCACGCCTGCTGACGGGGACGGCTGAACGTCACCTTCGACGACATCGCGCAGTTCTTCCGGGAGGTCATGCACCCGCCGAACCCACGGGCTCTGCTTGGATCGGGATATGAGCGACCTGCGTCCTGCGGCGAGGATTCAGCGCGCCGACTTCGGCGATCCCGCGCTCGCGACCTTCCTGCAGGCGCACTTGGACGACCTCGCCCCGACCGCTCCCGCCGAGAGCCGGCATGCCCTCGCGATCGACCTCCTCCAGGCGCCGGGCGTCCGCCTCTGGGTTGCTCTGGAGGGCACCACGATCATCGGGACGGGTGCGCTGGCTGCGATGCGGGCGGGGCACGAGGAAGTGAAGAGCATGCGCACCGAGCCGCGCTGCCGCGGGCGTGGAGTCGCCCGCCAGCTGCTGCAGCACCTGGTGCGCGATGCCCGCCAGCGGGACGTCAGACAGCTGTCACTGGAGACGGGGAGTCACGACTTCTTCGCGCCCGCCAGAGCCCTGTACGCGTCGGCCGGCTTTCAGAGCTGTCCGCCGTTCGGGTCCTACCGGGAGGACCCGAACAGCGTCTTCATGACGAAGCACCTGTAGGCGCGTCGCTCTCAGGCGCCCCGCTGCAGGTCGGCCACCTGCTCGCGTGCGGTGAAACCGGCTGCGACGTAGGTGGACACAGCCGCCGCGTTGGAGCTCTCCGCGCACACGACGGCGCTGGACGAGCCCATCTCCCGCAGGGCAGACGCCGCGGCCACCGAGATGGCCACGCCGTAGCCGTGACCCCGGTGGTCTCGATGCACTCCCATCGGCTCCACGAGCCCGGGGCGCCCCGGACCGGCCGACCACACCGTGGTGACGGCGACAGCGTTGCCGTCACGGTCGAACGCGGCCAGGCTCCGTGCCCGGTGGTAGAACGGCCCGTCCGCCATGGTCAGCCACCGCTGGCGGACCTCGCGCCGTTCCTCCTCGCCGAACGGCGTTCCCTTGAACGCCGACCAGTGGACGGCCACCCACGAGTCGACACGGTCCGGATCGATGACCTCGATGCGCACCCCGGCCCCTCGCACGCGCTCGTCGTCCACTCCGCTGGAGAGGTCGCGATGCAACGGAGTCCAAGGCTCATCGGGCTGCCACCCTTCCTCGGACAGCAGCTGCGAGAACCGCTCAGCGCCACGAGCCTCGACGATGGCCTCACCGGCACCCAGGACTCCACGCGACGGGTCGTCGACGTCGGCGACGAGCTGTCGGCAGAGCTCTTCGTCGTCCCGTAGGTCGGGGTGGAGGGCCATGCGCAGCAGTCCGTCGGGGCCATCCAGCAGCCCGAGTGCGAGAGTCCTGCCGTCGCGTGACCAGGCCCGCAGCGAGGCGGTCGTCTGGGCAGCACCTCGCGAGGAGTGCCAGCCCAGGTCGCCGGGGTGCAGATGCAGTGGACCTGCGTCGTGCTGCCAACCGCTGAGGACCGCGGCAACGTCATCAAGGTCCTGAACGCGTGGCGTGGTCATCTCGATGCTCATGGCTCGATCCAACCTCAGCCGTGCCCGCTCCGAGCCGGAGGTCTTCGCGTCGCGCCCCAGTGCCACCGTTCATTCGCCTGCGCGCGCGGGCCACACCGACATACGATCGGCCGGCGGGACGGGTAACGCTTGAGAGGAACACTGATCACTGATGACTGACTTGAGGTCCGAGGCGCCTGTGGCTGCCCCGGTGGTCGTGGCCCGTGTCCCCGTCGTGGACACCACGCGGATGATCGTGGGCTTCGAGCTGGTCACCCGCGCCATGCAGGACCCCGACGTCCAAGTTGCGGGCGACGCGGCCACGGAGCCGGTGGTGACCGTCTCCAGCCTGCTGGGCTCGCTCGACCTCGACCTCTCCGCCGTGGTCGGGGACAAGCTGCTCTTCTGCACCGTGGACCGCGCGGTCCTCGTCAGTGAGCCCCGGCTGAGCCTGCCGCCGCGCAGGACCGTCCTCCAGCTGCCCTCCACCGGCGTCGACGCCGAGCTCCTGGCCGCCGTCCGGGCGCACCAGCAGGCCGGCTTCACCCTGATGCTGGAGCACGGTGAGCGGACCGAGGAGTTCGAGGAGCTGCTGGCCCTGGTCCACCTGGTCAAGGTCGACTTCGCCACCGTCGCCCCCGAGGACGTCCTCGGCGTCGTCGCCGGCTACCGGGACCTGCCCGTCAGGCTGATGGCCTCCGGGTGCGACACCGAGGCCGCGCTCGCCTGGGCGCAGGCGTCCGGGTTCGAGCTGTTCCTGGGACGCGCCGTCCAGGTGCCCGAGGCGAGCAGCGACGACGCCACCGCCCCGCTGCCGCTGTCGCAGCTGCAGCTCGGCATGGAGCTGCTCAGCCAGGACCTCGACTTCGACCGCATCGAGGACGTCCTGCGGGGCGACCCGGCGCTCATCGTGCAGCTGCTCAACATGACCTCGGCGGGTGCCGGAGGCGGGCTGCGGCGGCAGGTGCGCAGCCTGCGCGAGGCGCTGGTCGTCATGGGCACCGCTCGGCTCCGGCAGTGGGCGGCGCTGGTGATCCTGAGCCGTCACGGCCAGCGGGAGACCGACGCGCTGATCACCACGCTGGTGCGCGCCCGGATGTGCGAGCTGCTCGCGCGCAGCCGCGGCGTCGACGGTCCCTTCGCGTTCACCGCCGGTCTCCTGTCCGCCCTGCACATCCTGCTGGGGGTGCCGGTCGCCGAGATCGAGGAGCAGATCAAGGTGGGCGAGGAGCTGACGGATGCGGCGTTCGGCCGGCACGGTGCCGTGGGTCAGCTGATCAGCAGGGTCGAGGCGCACGAGCAGTCGCTCGGCACCGCCGGCCCGCGCGGCGACGACCACGACGAGGTCACCCTGATCGCCGCCATGGCCTTCGGGTGGGCCACCAGCTACGCCGACGCGATGGACACCGCGGCCCAGAGCTAGAGGCTCCCCGCACGGCTCAGTCACCGGAGTAACCTCCCCCGGTGCAGTCGCCGGCGCTGAGCCATCCCAACTTCCGCCGCCTGGTCGCGGGGACGACGACGAGCGCGCTGGGCAACGCGATCACGCCGGTGGCGCTGGCCTTCGCCGTCCTGGATCTCGGTGGCTCCGCCACCCAGCTCGGCCTGGTCGAGGCGGCGTACGCCCTGACCAACGTGCTGACCACGCTGTTCGGCGGCGTGCTGGGCGATCGGGTGCCGCGGGCCTTGATGCTGCAGGGCTCCGCCCTGGGGGCCTCGCTGACCCAGGCGTTCATCGCGGCGAGCCTGATCGGCGGCTGGTCCAGCGTGCTGCTCATCGGCCTGGTCGGCATGCTCAACGGCTCGCTCTCCGCCCTGAGCGGCCCGTCGTCGGCTGCCCTGACCCGGCAGACGGTGCCGGAGGAGGTCCTGCCGTCCGCGGTGGCGCTGCGTCGGCTGCTGCAGAACGTCGCCATGGTCATCGGCTTCGCCGGGGCCGGGATCATCGTCGCGTTCGCCGGTGCCGGGTGGGCGATCGCGTTGGACGCGGTCACCTTCGCGGTCGCGGCGTACTGCTTCCACCGGCTCGACGTCCCTGCCTCGCTGGGGGTCGACACGGGAGTGCCGAGCTCGATGCTCACCGACCTCGCCGAGGGTGCCCGCGAGGTGCTGCGGCACACGTGGCTGTGGATGCTCATCCTCCAGGCCACGCTCTACCACCTGTTCTACGGCGGGGTGCAGGGCGTGCTGGGACCGATCGCGGTCCGCGACGCCTGGGACGAGGCGGCGTGGGGGTGGGCACTGGCCGCGCTGATGACCGGCTTCATGGCCGGCGGTCTGGTCTCCCTGAGGTTCCGCCCGCGGCGGGGGTTGTTCGTCGGCACGCTCCTGCTGGCGCTGACCGCGTGCTTCCCCGCCGCGATCGCCCTCGGGGACAGCCTGGTCGTGCTGCTGCTGGGTGCGTTCCTGCACGGCTTCGGCCTGGAGATCTTCTCGGTCAACTGGGACCTCTCGATCCAGCAGAACATCGCGCCGGACAAGCTGGCGCGGGTCTACTCCTTCGACCTCATGGGGTCCTTCCTGGCCCGGCCGCTCGGCTTGGCGCTCGTCGGACCGGTCAGCGCCGCCACCGGGCTGACCACCTGGCTCTGGGTGTGCGCGGCGGTGATGGCCGGCGGATCTCTGGTCGCCGCCACCCTCCCCGCCGTACGCCGACTGCAAAGGGCTGCGCCGTCCGTCCGGGAGGCCTCAAGATGAGCGGCATGTCCTTCCCCAAGAAGCTGCCCGCCGCCGTCTACGCCGCCCTCGCGGTCGCCGACACCGTGGCCGCCGGCAGGCAGAGCAGCAGCCCGCCGGCCCGCCGGCTCAGGTACGTCCTCAAGCCGGCGTTGATGCCCGCACTGGCGGCCGCCTTCCTCGACGGCACGCGCGAGCGCCGGGGCTCCTCCGACACCAGCCTGCTGCACACCGGGACGGCGGCGGCGCAGGCGCTGTCCTGGGGCGGCGACGTGGCGCTGCTCGGCAGCAGTGAGAAGTCCTTCCTCACCGGTGTCGGCTCGTTCTTCGGCGCGCACCTGGCCTACATTGCCGCCTTCGCTTCCGTGCGCGGCGAGCGCGAGGACTACGACACCACGGGTCTCAAGGTCGCGTTGGGCCTGTGGCTGACCGCCGCTCCGGTGATGGGCATCGCGGCCGGGCGCCAGGACCCCTCGCTCCGGGTCCCGGTGGCCGCGTACACGACGGTGCTCTGCGCGATGTTCGCCAGCTCCCGGATGCTCGATCCCGCGCTGCCGCCCAGCGCGCGCCGCACCCTGCAGACCGGCACCGCCCTGTTCCTGCTCTCCGACAGCGTGCTGGCCGCGCAGAAGTTCCTCCTGACCAAGCCGCACCCGATCGTGGAGTCGGTCGTCATGTCGACGTACACGGTGGGTCAGGGCCTGATCGCCCGCGGAGTCGCGAGCGCCAGCTGAACCCGTCCCACCGCAGGACGTGCCTCTGTTCAGGGGCGGATTCTCGGGAGAAGATGTGGCCCACGCCCACGCCGGGCGTCGTTCTTTTCGGGAAGGAATCACAATGGTCCACAGGTCCATGAAGCGGTGGGCACCCCTCGCCGCCGCCACCTCCGGGGTCGTCGCCGCCGCGCTGGTCTCCGTCAGCGGGGCTGTCGCAGCTCCCACCGCGGGCCCCGTCTCCACGCCGGTCCCGTTCACCACGCCCGACGGTGTGGTCTCCAGCTACCTGCTGAACGCCCGCCAGGCCAACCCGGGCCACACCAAGCAGCTCGAGCGCGCGGTCGAGCAGGCCGGCGGCGTCGTCGTCCAGAGCTGGCCGCAGATCGGCGTCGTGGTCGCGCACTCCGACGTCTCCACCTTCCGCACCGCCGTGGCCAAGGCTGCCGGCAACAAGCTCTTCTCCATCGGTGCCACCCGCACCGTGCCCGTCACCGAGGGCACTCCCGCCGGCCTCGGCGCCACCTGGGGTCCCGGCGCGTCCGGCTACAAGAAGGGCGCCAAGAAGCCCGCCAACGGCGACATCGGCTCCGAGGTGACCGTCGCCACCGCCGCCGACCCGCGCGAGGGCGAGCAGTGGGACCTGCAGATGATCAAGGCCGACCAGGCGCACAAGATCACCGAGGGCAACCGCAACGTGCTCGTCGGCGTGCTGGACAGCGGCATCGACCCCGACCACCCGGACCTGGTCGCCAACATCGACGTCGACGAGTCCGTCAACTGCTCCGACGCCGGGCGCCCGGACACCTCGGCCACCGGCTGGCACCCGACCACCAGCGACCACGGAACCCACGTCGCGGGCACCATCGCCGCGGCCCGCAACGGCGTCGGCATCGTCGGTGTCGCACCCAACGTGCGGATGGCCTCGGTCAAGGTGGTCAGCGACGACGGCTTCATCTACCCCGAGTACGCCGTGTGCGGCTTCGTGTGGGCCGGCATGCGCCACATGGACGTGACGAACAACAGCTACTACATCGACCCGTTCCAGTTCTGGTGCGGCGACCAGCCCGACCAGGCAGCCGTCAAGGAGTCGGTCCGCCGCGCGGTCGACTGGTCCACCGACCAGGGCGTCGTGCACGCCGCGGCGGCCGGCAACGCGTCGTACGACCTGGCGAACAAGACCACCGACACGGTCAGCCCGAACGACTCCGGCGGCATCGCCCGCACGATCAACAACGAGTGCCAGGACATCCCCGCCGAGCTCGACGGCGTGGTCGCGGTCTCCTCGGCCCAGCGGTTCCCCGCGGGCACCATGGAGAGCCGCCTGTCGGGCTTCTCCAACCGCGGTCTCGGCGTCATCGACGTCGCCGCCCCCGGCTCGAGCATCCTGTCGACGATCGTCCGCGACAACGGCTACGGCCTGAAGAACGGCACCTCGATGGCCTCCCCGCACGTCGCCGGTGTGCTGGCGCTGATGAAGTCCGCGCACCCGGGCTGGTCGCCGGCCAAGATGATCGAGCGGCTGCGCGCGCAGGCCGACGACAAGCCGTGCAACCTCACCACCGCGGGCGCACCCTGCGTCGGCACGGACGCCAACAACAGCTACTTCGGTGAGGGCATGGTCGACGCCCTCGACGCCGTGAGCTGAGTCCCTGCCGCAACCCAGCAACAATCCGGCCGGCGCCGATCCGTCACCACGGGTCGGCGCCGGTCTGCGTCCCGAGGTGAGTCGGGGGTCAGTCCGGGGCTCAGCCCGCCGCGCGCTCGGTGGGCGGGGCGTGCCGCTCCTCGGCCTCGTGGCCGGGCGTCAGGTGTTCCGCGTCGGAGAGCCGGAGCGGGGTGAACGGCCCGCCGCTGCTCACCGAGACGGTCTCCGCCGACAGGCACAGGTGGTCCCCGCCCTCGTCCAGCAGGCTGGTACGGCGTACGACGAGGCGGTTCGGGCAGTCCAGCAGGATCGGCACCCCGTCCGGGCCGGTCTCGGTGCGGAGGCCCTCGAACTTGTCGTCCCGGTCGCCGGTCAGCGTGCCGAACCGCTCCGCCAGCGCCAGGTCGTCGGCGGTCAGGAAGTGCACCGCCAGGTGCGAGGAGCGCTGGGCGACGCGGGCGGTGTGGTTGGCCTTGGACAGCCACACGCAGTAGCGCTCGGGCCCGATGCTGGACTGGGTGTGGAAGCCGACCAGGCAGCCGCCGCGCTCCAGCACGCCGTCGGTCTCGTTGCCGGTGGTGACCACGATCAGCGGGGTGTCCAGCGACGACATGAGTGCGGAGAACGCGTCTTCCTCAGGCACCGGCAGGCCTCTCGTCGAGCGGGGAAACGGGCATGGCAGGGACCTCGGGACGCTCGGAGGAAGGGGGTTCACCTTAACGCGGTGTGGTCTTCCCAGGTGATCGGAAGTCCCGGGCCAGGACGGAATAGATACCCTAGGGGGGTATGTTGGAATCCGTATGACGCACCAGCACTCGCAGACCCACCACGACGTCGACGGACTCGGGTCCATGGCTCTGTCCGCGACGCTGCACTGCCTCACCGGCTGCGCGATCGGTGAGATCCTGGGCCTGATGATCGGAACCGCGGTCGGGCTCAGCATCGGCTGGAGCGCAGCGCTCGCCACCGCCCTGGCGTTCCTCTTCGGCTACACCCTGTCCACGCTGCCGCTGGTGAAGACCGGCCTCGGCGTCGGCGCCGCCCTCTCTGTGGTGTTCGCCGCCGACACCCTCTCGATCGCCACCATGGAGGTCGTCGACAACCTCGTCATGGCCGTCATCCCAGGCGCGATGGAGGCCGGGCTGGCGAACTGGGTCTTCTGGATCTCGATGATGCTCGCGCTCGCCGCCGCGTTCGCTGCGGCCTTCCCCGTCAACCGCTGGCTGCTGCGGCGCGGCAAGGGCCACGCCCTGACCCACGAGCTCCACCACGGCGACCCGGGCGAGGCGCAGGGCGCCCGCCGGTTCATCCCTAACCTCTCCAGCACGACGCTGGTTGCCGCGGTCGTCGCGTTCCTGCTCGGCGGACTAGTCGTCTCGGTCGCCGTCGAGCTCGACAGCGATGACGTTGATCGCCGTCCGCACGCGGTCTCGCCGGCGGTCACACAGCGGGTCGAGGCGTGATCGAGCCATGATCGCGGCAACCCGGCGTCCACTAGGGTCAAGAACACCCCTTCGTTCCCCCTAGCCCCAGGAGTCACCATGCATCTGACCCACGTTCCGCTCCGTGTCGCCACCGGTGCCTACATCCTCAACTCCGGCGTCGGGAAGCTCCGCGCCGACGAGGGCACCGCGCAGTACCTGCACGGCGCCGCCGCGTCCACCTACCCGGCGGTGTTCAAGGACATGGAGCCCACGAAGTTCACCAAGCTCCTCGCCTACAGCGAGATCGCCGTCGGCGCCGCCCTGCTCATCCCCAAGGTGCCGGCCACCGTCGCCGGCGCCGCGCTGACCGGATTCGGTGCCAGCCTGATGGGCCTGTACTTCCGCACGCCCTCGATGACCCTGGAGGACGGCATCCGTCCCAGCCAGGAGGGCATCGCGCTGGCCAAGGACGCCTGGCTCGTGGGCGGCGGCCTGACGCTGCTCACCCAGGGCATCGCCGGGGCCACCAAGTCGGGTGTGAAGAGCTCGAAGAAGGCGATCCGCAAGGCCACCCCCTTCACCGGCTGAGACGTGCGGAGCCGATGACTCCCCGAGACATCGTGCGGTGGCGGCTGGCGACCCAGCACCTGTCGGCGCCGCACGCCGCCTCGGCGGCCCAGGTGGTCAGCGACCTGCTGGGCGTCCAGGCCGAGAACCGCAGCCAGGCCGAGTGGGCGGTGGCCGCCCGCACCGTGCGCCGGGATCCGGCCGACCTGGCCGCGCTGCTGGACGGCGGCCAGGTGCTCCGCACCCACGTGCTGCGCCCCACCTGGCACTTCGTGGCCGCTACCGACATCGGCTGGCTGCTGGAGCTGACGGGGCCCAGGATCCGCCCGCTCTACCTGCGCCAGCTCACCGAGCTGCCCGGCTGGACCAGCGACACCGTGGACCGGAGCGTCGCCGCCGTGCTGGAGTCCCTGGCCGCCCGTCCCGACCAGACCCGGGACCAGCTGCTCGACGCCCTCGTCGGCCGCGGCCTGCCGGCGACCGGGCACGCCATGATGTTCCTGCTGGCCCTCGCCGAGGCGGACCGGCTGGTCTGCAGCGGCCGGCCCGCCGCCGGCGTCCACACCTACGCGCTCTTCGCGCACCGGGTCCCCGACCCGGTCCGGCTCGACCGGGACGAGGCGCTGGCGGAGATCGCCCGGCGCTACTTCACCGGCCACGGCCCGGCCACCGCTGGTGACCTGGCCTACTGGGCCACGCTGACCCCCACCGACGTACGCCGGGGGCTGGCCGCGGCCAGCGACGGGCTCGCGTCGTTCGAGCACGAGGGCCGCACCTTCTGGCACGCCCCGGAGGCAGAGCCGCCGACCGGGGCCCCGGAACCGGCCGGGCACCTGCTGCAGATCCTGGACGAGACCTACCGCGGCTACCAGGACAGCCGGATGCTGCTGGACGCCGAGGGCCTGGCACCGCGCGGCCGGGAGGCGAGCACCGGGATGGCGCTCGTCGACGCCCAGCTGGTGGGGTCGATGAAGCGCACGCTCGGCGCCCGGGTCCGGTTCGAGGTCACCGGCTACCGCAGGCTGACCCCGGCCGAGGTGGTGGCGCTGGGGGACGCCGCCGAGAGGTACGGCGAGTTCCTCGGCCTCGAGGCCGAGCTGCTGCTGCGTTAGACCGGCTCGCCGCGCATGCCGCGACCGCGCGCGGGGCACAGGAGGGCATGAAGAAGATCCTGAAGACAGCCGCTTTCGCGGGCATGGCCAAGAAGGTCTACGACGAGGCGCGCAAGCCCCACAACCAGGCCAAGATCAAGAACGCCGTCGAGCAGGTGAAGGCCAAGCGGGCACGCAAGCACTGACCGCGCACGTCGTACCTCGGTGGCATGGTCGACCGCGACCGGGGTACGACGCGTGGCATGAAGTCGACCCAGAACCCTGAACGCGGCACCGGCCGCCTGGTGCGCGGCCTCGGCGTGGCCAGCCTCGGCCTCGGTGTCCCTATGCTGCTCCGGCCCGACAGCGTCGCCCGCTTCGCCGGCGTCGACGACAGCGCCTCCGCGCCGGCCCTGATCCGGGTGGTCGGGGCGCGTGAGCTGATCCACGCCGCGCTCTGCCTCGTCGGGCCCCAGCGCTCGGTGTGGACCCGGGTGATGGGCGACGCGATGGACCTGGCGGTGCTGGCCGCCGCGATGGAGGGGCGCTCGGGCGAACGCCGTACCCGGGTCAACGTGGCCACGGCGGCGGTCGCCGGGATCGCGCTGGCCGACGTGTACGCCGCGGTGCGCACCGCCCGCGCCCAGCACGGCCGCGGCAAGCCGGGCCCGCTGACGCTGGAGGCCTCGACCACGGTCAACCGGTCGCCCGAGGACGTCTACGCCTTCTGGCGCGACCTGGGCAACCTGCCGTCTTTCATGCTGCACCTGGAGGAGGTCACGCCCAAGGGTGACGACACCAGCCACTGGGTGGCCCGTGGCCCGCTGGGCAAGAAGGTCTCCTGGGACGCGGAGATCACCAGCGAGGACCCGGGTCGCCGGCTGGCCTGGCGCTCGCTCAAGGGTGCCGACGTGGACAACGCCGGCACCGTGCACTTCGCGCCGGCCCCGGGGGACCGCGGCACCGAGGTACGCGTGGTCCTGCACTACGACGTGCCCGGCGGCCTGGCCGGCCGTGCGGTGGCCCGGCTCTTCGGCGAGGAGCCGGATCAGCAGGTCCGCGACGACCTGCGGCGCTTCAAGCAGGTGATGGAGACCGGCGACATCGTGCGCAGCGAGATCCTGCCGCACGGCACCGAGGCCAAGCGCCAGTTCCTGCAGGGACCGGCCCAAGCCGCGTCCGCACCGACCAGCAACGACGGGAGCAGCCGATGAAGGCCGTGGTGTGGGAGGGCCCGACCAAGGTCGCGGTCAAGGACGTGCCGGACCCGAAGCTGCTCAACCACCGCGACGCCATCATCAAGGTGACCTCGACCGCGATCTGCGGCTCCGACCTGCACCTGTACGACGGCTACATCCCGACCTTCATGCCCGGCGACATCTTCGGCCACGAGTTCATGGGCGAGGTCGTCGAGCTGGGCAAGGACGCCGGCTCCGGCAGCAGCGCCAACCCGGACGGCCTCCGGGTCGGGGACCGGGTCGTCGTGCCGTTCCCCATCGCGTGCGGCGCCTGCCGGGCGTGCCAGCGCGGCCTCACCTCGCTGTGCGAGAACTCCAACCCCAACGCGGGCGAGGCCGAGAAGGTCATGGGCCACTCGCCGTCCGGCATCTTCGGCTACTCCCACATGCTCGGCGGCTACCCCGGCGGACAGGCCGAGTACGTCCGGGTCCCGTTCGCCGACGTCGGCCCGCTCAAGGTGCCCGAAGAGCTCAGCGACGACCAGGTCCTCTTCCTCACCGACGTGCTGCCGACCGGCTGGATGGCCGCGGACATGTGCGACATCCAGCGCGGCGACGTGGTCGCGGTGTGGGGTGCCGGCCCGGTGGGCCAGTTCGCCTGCCTCGCCGCGACCCAGCTGGGCGCGGCCAAGGTGATCGTGATCGACCGGGTGCCGGAGCGGCTGGAGCTGGCCGCCAAGCACACCGGCGCCCACCCGCTCAACTACGAGGGCACCTCGGTGCTCAAGGAGCTGCGCGAGCTCACCGCCGGGCGCGGCCCGGACCGGGTGATCGACGCGGTCGGCATGGAGGCGCACACCGACGTCACCGCGATCCACGCCTACGACAAGGCCAAGCAGGTCGCCAAGCTCTCCACCGAGCGCCCGCAAGCCCTGCGTGAGGCGATCCTCTCGGTGGCCAACGGCGGCACCGTCTCCATCGTCGGCGTCTACGGCGGGCTGGTGGACAAGTTCCCGATCGGCTCGCTGATGAACCGCTCGATCACCGTGCGCACCGGCCAGGCCCACGTGCACCGCTACATGCGGCCGCTGCTGGACAAGATCCGCAAGCGCGAGATCGACCCGACGTTCATCATCAGCCACCACCTGCCGCTGGCGGACGCAGCCAAGGGCTACGACCTGTTCAAGCACAAGGAGGACGGCTGCACCAAGGTGGTGCTCACGGCCTGAGCAGCCGGCGTACGGCGTCCAGCAGCGTGGCGCTCTCGGCGGCGGCGTCGAAGCCGGGCTCGGTGACCACGACCCCGAGGTAGCCGTCGAGCAGCGCCTGGAGCCAGAGGACCAGCCGCTCGGGCGGCAGGTCGGTGCGCACCTGGCCAGCGGTCATGGCGGCGCGCACCCAGGGCAGCAGCCCTGCGCGGATCGCCGCGGTGTCGTGCTCCAGGGCGGCGGCCACCTCCGGCTGGGTCATCACCGCCCCGACGGCGCGGACCAGCCCCGCCACCCGGACGTCGGCCATCTCCTCGGCGGTGTGGGCCACGTAGTCCTCCAGCACGGCCCGGGCGTCGTCGCGGCCGGCCTGCGCGGCGAACCACTCCGACTCCTCCCGGGTGCCGAGCTCCAGCATCGCGAGCAGGACCTCGAGCTTGGTCGGGAAGTAGTGGAAGAAGGTGCCCGAGCCGATGCCGGCCTCCCGGCAGATCGCGGCGGTGGTGGCGCGGTCGTACCCGTCGCGGGCGAAGCAGGTGAGCGCCGCGTCGATGATGGCGAGTCGCCGGGCCTCGTGCCGGGCGGGGTCGACCGTGCGTGCCATGCGCTGAACCTAACGGGATGGCAATATTGGAGTGGTCACTCTAGGATAATCGCATGGCCAAGGACCCGGAACGCTGGTTGCTGACCCACCAGGGGGTGCGGCACGTCGTGGAGATCGTCGAGTCCGGGCTCAGCCGGAGGATCACCTGGACCCTCGACGGTGACGAGGTGGCGTCCAAGAAGAGCTCGGACGAGAAGGTGACGCTCGACGGCGGCGACCACGGCGCGATCGGGCTGCGACTGCCCACCTTCACCGGGCCCGCCCGCCGGGTCACCTGGTGGGGTCCCGAGTCCACGCTGGGAGCGGTGGCTGCCGCGCAGACCGGCCTGGGCGGGCTGGACCTCGACCCCGAGGCCGGCTCCAAGGCCGCAGCCCGCGAGGCCTGGATCCGCGAGCACCCCCAGCAGTACGCCGTACGCCGCACCGCCGCCGCGGTCGCCGGGGTGGTGGTGCCGCTGCTGCTGATCTGGCTGCTGGGCCGCTTCGCGCTGCCGGCGATCCCCTGGCCGGACGTGAACCGGCCCGACTGGGACCTGCCGGACCTGCCGTCGATCCCGTGGCCGTCGATTCCGCTGCCCGACCTGCCGTCGATCCCGTGGCCGGACTGGAGCCTGCCCGCCTGGGTGGAGACGGTGCTGGACAGCATCAAGTACGTCTGGCCGGTGCTGCTGGCGGTCGTCCTGGCGCGTGCGGAGATCAAGCGCCGCCGCGACCAGGACGCCCGCAAGCGTGCCGCGTCAGAGGCTTCAGAGGAGTCAGAGCGGGAGGAGACCCGGGAGCCGTAGCGGCGGCAGGCTCAGCACCCCGGCGTACGGCGTGCCGAACAGGCCGGTGAGCTCCGGCAGCACCCGCCGCCACAGCGCCGGACCCTCGGCCACGCCGAGCAGCGTCGGGGACGCGATCCGCGCCTCCACCGCCTCGGAGCTCTCTCGGGGCATCAGGCCCTGGAGAGGACGGTGCCGCGGGATGGTCCGCACCTCGGCCTTGTCGCGGTCCACCCGGCCCAGGCGGCAGGCCGCGGCGATGGCCTCTTCCAGGCCGCCCAGGGTGTCGACGAGTCCGCGCTCGGCGGCGTCCGCACCGGACCAGACCCGGCCCTTGGCCACCGCACGCAGCTCCTCGACCCCCATCTTGCGGTCGGCGGCCGCCTTGGCGGTGAAGTCGGCGTACACCTCGTCGAGCCACGACTCCAGCACCGCGAGCTCGTCGTCGGAGAACGGCTGGTTGCTGGAGAACATCGCCGCCCGGGGTGCCACGGCGACGGTCTCGCGGTTGACGCCGATGCGCTGCAGCCCTTCGCGCAGCACGTTCTTGCCGGCCAGCACCCCGATGGAGCCGGTGACGGTGCCGGGGCTGGCCAGGATGGTGTCGCACGGCATCGCGATGAAGTAGCCGCCGGAGGCGGCGACCGAGGCCATCGAGGCGACCACGGGGGTGCCGCCCTCGCGCAGCACCTGGATCTCGCGGCGGATCGCGTCCGAGGCGACGTAGGAGCCGCCGGGGGAGTCGATGCGCAGCACCACCGCCTTGACGTGCTCGTCGCGGCCGGCGGCGCGCAGCGCGGCGCACAGGGCGTCCGAGCCGACCGAGCTGCCCGACAGCGGCGAGCCGCCGTCGCCGCGGCCCAGGTGGATCGCCCCCGAGGCCTGGATCAGCCCGATCACCGACTTGTGGCCCGGCATCCGGGTCATCGGGCCGAGCACCGACTCGAGCTTGCTGGCGCCGTGCCGCTCGACGTACCGCAGGGTGGGGTCGGCACCGACGCGGGTGCGCATCGCGGCGTACGCCTGGTCGCGGTAGCCCAGGGTGTCCACCAGGCCGCGGGTCACCGCGTCGGCGGCGTGCACCGGGGCGTCGGCCAGCACCGCCCGGACGGCGGCGACCTCCAGGCCGCGGTCGGCGGCGACGTCGCTCACCAGCGTCTCGGTGCTGGACTCCAGCAGCCGGGTGATCATCTCCCGGTGCGGCTCGCTCATGTTCGAGCGCATAAAGAGGTCCGCGGCGGTCTTGTACTCATGCCTCTGCCCGAGCTGCGGCTGGACGCCGATCTTGTCCAGGGCTTCGCGCAGGAACACCGCTTCCCCGGCGAAACCGACGAGCCCCACGGCCCCGCTCGGCTGCAGCCACACCTCCTCGAACGCGGTCGCCAGGTGGTAGCCGGTGTTCCCGGGGCCGAGCTCGCCGAACGACGGGCTCCACGCCAGGGTCGCCTTGCCGGCGGCCCGGAACGAGGCGACCGCGGCGCGCAGCTCCGCGGACTGGGCCAGGGTCAGCGGGGCGTCGCCGATGGCGGCGATCAGGCCCACCACGTCCTTGTCGCGCTCGGCCTTGCGCAGGTGGTCCACGATGCTGCGCAGCAGCGGGGTGTGCAGGGACCGCAGCGCTTCGATCGGGCTGCCGGGCGGGTTCTCGGCCACCCCGCGGCCCAGGTCGAGCTCCAGCAGCACCTGCTCGGTGCTGTGCGAGGCGAGCGGCACCCGGCGCAGCACGGGGGCCAGGACGGACGACAGCGGTGACGGCAGCTTCATCCCGTGAGCCTAGGGGGACCGGCCAACCCCCGGACAGCGCCGCAGATTGCGCCTAGGGTCGGCCCGGTGACCAGATCGTGGTGGGGATGGGGCAACGTCGAGGACGCCGTGACCGGCGCGGAGGCCGAGGAGCTGGTGGCCCGGGTGGCGGCGTTCATGCCGGACCACGACTTCACCCCGCACGACCCGCCCTCGCCTGAGGACCTGGGCCTGCCGCAGCCGCGGGTCTCGGCGCCGGGCAGCCTGGCGCACCTGGCCAGCAGCAGCATCGAGGACCGCGCCAGTCACGCCCACGGCCGGGCCTACCGCGACGTCGTACGCAACCTGGCGGGCGAGGTCACCCATGCCCCGGACCTGGTGCTGCGCCCGGAGACCGAGGCCGACGTGGTCGCAGTGCTGGACTGGGCGACGTCCGCGCAGGTCGCGGTGGTGCCCTTCGGCGGGGGTACGTCGGTGGTGGGCGGGGTGGAGCCGCGGTTCGAGGGGCCGGCGGTGAGCCTGGACCTGCGCGCCCTGGACCGGGTGCTGGAGATCGACCGCACCAGCCGCGCCGCCCGCATCCAGGCCGGGGTGCTCGGGCCGCAGCTGGAGGACCAGCTGCGCCCGCACGGCCTGACGTTGCGGCACTTCCCGCAGTCGTTCGAGTTCTCCACCCTCGGCGGCTGGCTGGCCACCCGGGCCGGCGGGCACTACGCGACGCTGCTGACCCACATCGACGACCTGACCGAGAGCATGCGCGTGGTGACCCCGGTCGGGGTGAGCGAGTCGCGGCGGCTGCCCGGCTCGGGCGCCGGGCCGTCGCCGGACCGGATGTTCCTCGGCTCCGAGGGCACCCTCGGGGTGATCACCGAGGCCTGGATGCGGCTGCAGGACCGGCCGCGGTGGCAGAGCGGGGTCACGGTCGACTTCGACACGTTCGACGCCGCGGTGGCGGCCACCCGGGCGGTGGCCCAGAGCGGGCTGCACCCGTCGAACTGCCGGCTGCTGGACCCGATGGAGGCGCTGGTCAACGCCGGCACCTCGACCACCGGCGGGCTGCTGGTGCTGGCGTTCGAGTCCGCCGACCACCCCGTCGACGCCTGGCTTGACCGGGCGGTCGAGATCGTCCGGGACCACGGCGGTCGGCCGGGTCCGCGCAGCGACCGCTCGACGGGCGAGGCTGCCGCGCCTGCGGACGCGGGCAGCGCTTGGCGCTCGTCGTTCCTGCGGATGCCCTACCAGCGCGACGCGGTGACCCGGCGCAGCCTGATCGCGGAGACCTTCGAGACCGCGTGCACCTGGGACCGGTTCGCCGAGCTGCACGCGGCGATCACCTCCGCGGCGTACGACGTGATGGCCCGGATCGGCGGCGAGGGCGTGGTGACCTGCCGCTTCACCCACGTCTACCCGGACGGGCCGGCGCCGTACTACGGGATCTACGCCCCCGGCCGCTGGGGCTCCCTGGTCTCGATGTGGGACGAGATCAAGGCCGGCGTCTCCGAGGCGATCGCGGCGCACGGCGGGACGATCACCCACCATCACGCCGTGGGCCGGGACCACGCTCCCTGGTACGCCGTCCAGCGGCCGGAGCCCTTCGCGCTCGGGCTCACGGCGGCCAAGCGGGCGCTGGACCCGGCGGGGGTGCTGAACCCGGGCGTGCTGGGGCTGTGAGCTGCCGCGTCGCAGGACGGGTGTTGACGACCCGCCCTAGGCTCTGGCCTACGGGCGCCCACTACCAGAGACCCTGCGGCGCCTGACGCACTCGACAAAGGACCTGCTGTGAGCGTCAAGAGCACCGGAAAGAGCGTCCTGCTCCAAGGCGCCGGCTGGGTCCTGGTCATCCTCGGTCTCGCGGCTCTGGTGCTGCCCGGACCAGGCCTGCTCGCCCTGTTCGCGGGGATGGCCATCCTGGCCACCCAGTACGAATGGGCGGACCGGCGTCTCGCGCCGGTCAAGAAGGCTGCCTTGGGTACGGCGGCCGACAGCGTCAAGAGCTGGCCCCGGATCCTGCTGTCGATGATCGGTGTCCTGGTGCTGATCGGCATCGGCCTCTTCTGGGGGATCGGCGTCGAGGCACCCTCGTGGTGGCCCGTGGACGACAAGTGGTGGTTGCGGGGCGGCTGGGGGACCGGCGGGACCCTGATCGCCTCCGGCCTCATCGCCTTCGCCTTGATCGTCTACAGCTACCGGAACTTCCGTGAGCCGTCGCCGCAGGAACCCGGCAGTCGGTGAGGACTCAACGCACCAGGCGCAGGGTGACGCCGCCGCTCGCGCCGGGGTCGAACTTGAACAGGACCCTGTTGGGCTCGGCGTAGGGCAGCGACCCGGGCATGACCGGCTCCCCGGAGCGGATGCTCGCCCCACCGAAGCAGTCGCGGTAGCACGGCACGAACAGGTCCGCGGCCCATCCGCCACCGGTGACGGCGACGTCGCTGGCCTCGAACTGGACCGTCCCGGTGCGCGCGGCGGGCACGTCGGCGAGGAGCCACTGGCCCGCTTCGGCGGACTCGAAGCGGACGGGTGCTCCGCCGACCACCAGGTCGGGGGCCGGCAGGATCGACCGGATGCGCAGGGTCCGCTCGCGGGGGACTCGGGAGTTGTCGTCCGACGCGACGACCAGACGGTAGACACCGTCCTTGGTCGTGAGGTTGCCTTTGGGCTCCAGCCAGTACTGCCGGGCCCAGGCCCGCTCCACCCCCGTTCCCCAGTCGAGGTAGGTGCGGGTTCCCGCAGGGATCTGGATGGAGATGACGTGCTCGTGGCCCCCGGAGGATGCCAGGGTCAGGGGAGGTCCGTCGAGCACGACGGTGTGCTGCTGCGCGCTCCGGGCCTCCACCTGCGCGCCCCTGGCGAAGGTGAGTCCGAGGCGCTGGCCCCGGCGCAGCGCGCGGTCGCCTTCGTCCGGCTCCAGCTCGTACATCGGGGGCTGTCCGTGCTCGGCAGATGCGCCCTCGGCTTTGTAGACCCGGTGGAGCCAGTCCCCCTCGAGCACGGTGTGGCTGCTGACGCGCCCTCCCTGGGCGTTGCGGCCGGTGAGCTTCACGCGGCCGTTACGCGGGACCCTGACCCACGCGACGTTCACGAACCGTTTGTTGGAGGGGCCGACCCGCACCGACCGGCCGTCCATCTCGACCTCCCGGCTGCGCACCTTCACCAGCTGCGCGACCGCGGCGCTCGGCTCGCCCCAGGCACGACAGCGTCCCTTGAACCAGATCGTCGCCTTGCCGGTCGCCCGCACCCGGAAGACCCGGTCCAATCCCTTCGTCCGGGTCCCGCGCCGGTCCTGCAGCACCAGGCTGCCGTCACACCCGCCGCCGTCGGCGGGCTTCACGCGCAGGGTGAGCTCGTCGCCGCGACGGGCCGGAAAGGTCACCGCGCCGAACTGACGTGGGGCGAGCCTCACCGGCCCCTCGCCGTACGCCCGGACCACTCGTTTGGCCGGTGGGAGGGGCGCGGCGGCGGCGTCGGCCCGGGAGCCGCCCGGACCGACGGCGGCCGGGACCAGCAGCGCCGTGACCAGCGCGAGAGTCATCGACAGGACGGCGACAGCAACAGCTCGGCGCATGGCTCCCCCACCAGTGCGAACGTCGCCCGGCATTCGGGCGGACGCAGACTACATATTGCCCGGTGATGCCTAGCTGGCGGTCCAGACCCGGGGCTCTCCCGGGGCGACAGTCATGTCACTGAAGGTCGGGACCCTC
Source organism: Nocardioides sp. 616 (assembly GCF_002930065.1). Lineage (NCBI taxonomy): Bacteria > Bacillati > Actinomycetota > Actinomycetes > Propionibacteriales > Nocardioidaceae > Nocardioides > Nocardioides sp. 616. The sequence continues at coordinate 35,043 of NZ_POAG01000016.1, forward strand.
TTGAGGGTTGCGGGCTTGTACGGCACCAGCACGACGAGCGCGATGCCGTCCCGGTGCTCGAGCTCGACCTGGACTGCGTCGGACCCCTCGATGAGGACGTCGGAGACGAACGCCACTGCCCGGTTCTCGCCTGCGGTCGCACGTGCGCTGTCGTACACGCCGGCCAGGACCCGCTCCGGCTGCGGGTGTTCTCCCAACCCCGCGTCGGACGCGGTGAGCGACGCCTCCCCGTCGGTCGAGACCGAGGCGCCGAAGGGGTAGAACTGCCCGTTCTTGCCGAGCAGCTCCTGGGCCCGAGGCAGCACGAGGTTGAGGAGACCGTCCAGGTCGTTCTGGGCTGAAGCCGATGCAGTGTCGCGCCAAGAGGTCATGACTGGAGATTTTGGCACACCGTCCGCCGACCGCTAAGACGCCGGCACACGGAGTTCCCTCTGCGCGCGCACCGGGTGCCACACCTCTGCCGCAGGTTCAGCCGCGCTCAGCGTCCCGCAGGACGTCGAGCAGTTCAGCCCAGGTGCCGCATACCTCAGTCGATGGCCATCGTGCATCACGCTCTGCATTCCAGGTGAGGTGGACCCACGCCCAGCGGTTCTCGTCGGGAATCGCGAAGATGACTTCCTTGCGCAGCTTGCGGGCAGCGAGTGCTGTGATCGCTCGTCCCTTGAGGACATGACCCTCAGCGAGCTCTCGAGCGAGCTCGGCCTCGAGATGAGCGGCCTCATCAGACTCCCGAACATCGGTCCAGAGGTCGGAGAGCAGTGACAAGTCCGCGCCACCATCACCCATGAGAGAGATCGTCGCACGCCTGATCGAACCATTCGGACTTCCGGAACGTGAGCGTTCGAGCACGCCTCTTATCCCCGCGTGTCGGACGCACGGATCTGCCGCTGAGCGGGCGATATCGTCGGGGGCATGCGGGAGGTGTCGGTCGTCGTCAGCGACCCGTGGTCATTCGTGACG
>NZ_POAG01000001.1:0-113867 GCF_002930065.1 Nocardioides sp. 616
TGTCGGGCCGCCGGTCGGAGAGGCGCTCGATGTCGGGCCGCCGGTCGGGGAGGCGCTCGGTGTCGGGCCGCCGGTCGGGGAGGCGCTCGGTGTCGGGCCGCCGGTCGGCGTGATCGGGCCCGTCGGGCTCGGGACCAGGGTCGGGCTCAGGCTCGGGCTCGGGCTCAGGGTCGGGCTCGGGCTCGAGGTCGGAGCCACGGGCCGTGCACAGTTGATGGTCGCCAGGGTGTTGGTGTCGAGGGTGACGGCGCCGTTGCGCGCCAGCACCCGCCCATCGACCCGGGCACCGGTGTTCAGGGTGGCCGAGGTGAGCGCCATGACCGTTCCCGCGAAGTCCGTCCTGGTGCCGAGCGTCGCAGAGCTCCCGACCTGCCAGAACACGTTGCACGGCGATGCGCGGTTGATGAGCGAGACCTTGCTGTCCGACGCTGTCGTCAGGGTCGAGGCGGACCGCAGGAGGAAGACGGCGTTCGGGTCCCCCTGCGCGTCCAGCGTCACCGTGCCGGTCAGCTCCAGGGTGGGTGCGGCGTAGACACCGGGCTTCAGCGTCTGACCCGCCAGGTCGGCGGCGATGGCGGCGGTGGCAGCCCGGCGGGCGGCGGCGTCGTAGGCGGCGGCGAGGCCGCTCTGCGCCGTGATCGCGGTCGTGTCGGAGACGTGCACGGCGCCCAGGACGGTGCCTGGCGGGAAGCCGGTGACGGCGGAGCCGGGGGTCAGGCCGAGGTCTCCGCCGATGGTGGACGGGCCGGTGTTGGTGACGGCCGAGCCCGCGAGGACCGAGAAGCTCGAGGCCGCGCCGAGATCGATCGGCGCCTCAGCGGCCTGGGCGGGGGCCACCCCCGTCGCGGCCAGGCCGGCCACCAGGAAGCCCGCCGCAGCGAGCCCCAGCCCTGAGGTAAGGCGTCGGGTGCTGCGGGCAGGCCGGGTCGAGCAGGGCTGGGTCATGTCTCTCCACGTGCGGAGTCATCCGCGTAGGGCGACCCACTCACGCGGGGCGGTTCTGATCGGTTGGCATAGGGCCAGTGGTGCACAGTGTCGTTCATCGAGGACCGAGACGCCTCATGGACGCACGGAAGAGGCGTGTCGGGATCAGCCGGGGCGGGGGCCGAACCGCTCGTCGAGCCATGTCCTGGCCGAGCCCACCAGGCCCGCGGTCTCGTGCAACAGCCGGCCCAGTGCGTCCTGGCTGCGCCGGAACGTCTCGGCGTAGCTGGCGGCGGCCTTGCGGGCGGCGTCGCTGACCTTGGCCTCGGCGTCGTCCTCACGCCGGGGATAGCTGCCCGTGCGGATCTCGGCGTAGGCGCCGGACTCGGTCCAGCGGCGCAGCTCGGCGGCACGGACCACCGCGAAGGGGTGCGAGCGCCCCTCGACCAGGAAGACCTTCAGGACCGAGTCCCGCAGGTCCTCGGTCTCGGCGTACTCCCCGGCCTGGGCGAAGAAGGAGGTCGCGTCCAGGTGCTCCAGGGTGCCGCCGGAGGCGAGCTTCATGTGCACGCGGGTGGCGGCGGCGGGGTCCTGGGCGGCGAGCAGCCCCGCCCGGTCGGCGGAGAGCTCGGCCTTGCGGGACCACTCCATCAGCGCAGCCAGGATGCCTCGCATGCCCAGCGCCCCTCCGGGCACCGCGGAGAAGACCCCGGTCATCGCCAGCAGCCGCTGCAGCAGGGTCTGGTAGACGGCGTGACCGCTCAGCACGTGCCCGAGCTCGTGGCCCAGCACGAACCGCATCTCGTCCTCGTCCAGCAGGTGCACCAGGCCGGAGTCGACGACGATGACGGGCTTCTCCATCCCGATCGCGTGCGCGTTGAAGGTGGGAGACGCCCGCACGTAGAGCTCGGGCAGGGACCCGGCGTCGAGCGTCGTCCCCACGTCGTTGAGCAGCCGGTGCACCACCGGGAACTGCCGCTCGTCGACCCGGACCGAGGAGCCCAGCAGCATCAGCCGCACGGTCCGCTCGTTGATCAGGCCGGACATGGCCTTGATCAACGAGTCGAACCCCTTGAGCTTGCGCAGCGCCACCAGGGCGCCCTGGTCCGCCGGGTGCTCCCAGGCGCGGGAGCTGATTCCGGGCAGAGGCGTCCTGGGGCGAGTGGCGTTCTGGGTCATGACGGGGATCCTTGCGCACCACACGGCTGGTGTCCGCACGTTGGGCATCTGCGCGGGCTCCGGGACGCGAGCACGAGGTAGCGCGACCCGCATCACGACGAAGGCCCCGGATCAGAGATCCGGGGCCTTGCCTTTGGTGGTGCGCGAGGGGGGAGTTGAACCCCCACGTCCTTTCGGACACACGGACCTGAACCGTGCGCGTCTGCCTATTCCGCCACTCGCGCTTGAAGCGGGCTCAGGTTAGCCCAGCGACGACGCAACCCCCAAACCGGCGTCCGGAGAGGAGATGTCCGACGGCGGGCCGACGTGGGTACAGGGGGTATGAGCCGTGCGGCGGATACGATCACGGACAGTCCTCTACGCCGTCCAACCAGGAGAGTGAGCACGTGCGCGGTCTGCAGCGCTTCGAGCAGCGCCTCGAGCAGGTGGTCTCCGGCGTCTTCGCGCGAGCGTTCCGCAGCGCCGTACAGCCGGTCGAGATCTCCGCCGCGCTGCAGCGGGAGATCGACAACAACGCCCAGATCCTGAGCCGCGACCGGCGCCTGGTGCCCAACGACTTCGACGTGGAGCTCTCCGACACCGATCTCGAGCGCCTCTCCCCCTATGACAACGCGATGGCGCGGGACCTGGCCGACCAGCTGCAGGACCACGCCGAGAGCCAGGGCTACGTCTTCCCGGGCCCGGTCCACATCAGCTTCGAGGCCGCCCCCGACCTCACCACCGGCCGCTTCCGGATCCGCAGCCGGGCCGAGGCCTCGGTGAGCGGCGACGACCACCGCACCCGGCACCGCACCCCGCGGGCGATGCTGGAGATCAACCGCACCCGGCACCCCCTGATGCCGCCCGGCGTGGTGGTCGGGCGCGGCACCGAGTCCGACATCCGGATCAACGACCCGGGCGTGAGTCGACGGCACGTGGAGTTCGTGGTCTCCGACCGTCACGACGGCGACCTCGACCTGTCCGTGGTCGACCTGGGCTCCACCAACGGGATGCTGGTCGACGGCCGCAAGGTCGAGCACGCCCCCCTCAAGGACGGCACCGTGGTCAAGGTCGGCAACACCGAGCTGACCGTGCGCCTCGTCGACGACGACCACGGCAGGGGCTGACCGCCATGTCCGAGCTGACACTCTTCCTGATCCGGTTCGCCTACCTCGCGGTGCTGTGGATCTTCGTGCTCTCCGCCATCTCGGTGGTCCGCTCGGACATGTTCGGGGCGCGCGTCCCGGCGGGAGCCCGGGGCGGCGCCAAGCCCGACAAGGCCAGCAAGCAGCCCAAGCCCAGCCGGCGGCGCGGCGCCCCCACCCACCTGCTGGTCGTGGAGGGTGCGAACGCCGGCGAGCGCGCCGAGCTCGCGGACGCCCCACTGCTCATCGGCCGGGGCTCGGACGCCGCGATCCGGCTCGACGACGACTACGTCTCCACCCGGCACGCCCGGGTCGCCGCGTCCGGCGACCAGTGGTACGTCGAGGACCTCGGCTCCACCAACGGCACCTACATCGGCTCCTCGCGCCTGACGCAGCCCACGACCCTGACCCTGGGCACCCAGGTGCGCATCGGCAAGACGATCCTCGAGCTCCGGAAGTAGGCCGTCCCACGTGACCGACCCCGAGAACGACACCGTGATCCGCGACCGGCGCCACGTCGCCGCGGGTACGCACGTCGAGGAGCAGTCCGACACCGCCGAGCGGTCCCGGACCGCTGGCGCGCCCGCGATGAAGCTCAACTACTCCGCCGTCTCCGACGTCGGGCGGGTCCGCAAGGACAACCAGGACAGCGGATACGCCGGCCCCTGGCTGCTGACGGTGTGCGACGGGGTGGGCGGCGCCGCCCGCGGCGACATCGCCTCCAGCACCGCGGTCTCGGTCCTCCGCCGGCTCGACGAGCCCCCCGGTGACCTCTCCGCCGACGACCTGCTGGCCCGGGTCGCGGGCAGCGTGCACCGCGCCCACGACCGGATCGGCGAGCTGGTGGAGGAGGACCCCTCCATCAGCGGCACCAGCACCACGGCCACCCTCGCGCTCTTCGACGGCCACGCCCTGGGCATCGCGCACGTCGGGGACAGCCGCGCCTATCTCTGGCGCTCGGGCGAGATCAGCCAGCTCACCCACGACCACACCTTCGTGCAGGGACTCATCGACGAGGGCCGGATCACCGAGGACGAGGCGCGGGTCCACCCGCACCGCAACCTGATCCTCAAGGCCCTCGACGGCGTGCACGACCCCGCGCCCGACCTCTTCGTCGTCGTCGTGCAGGAGGGTGACCGGCTGCTGCTGTGCAGTGACGGTGCCTGCGGGGTGCTGCCCGACGCCCGACTGCGCGACATCCTGGGCCGCGGCACCCCCGACTACGCCGCCGTCGAGCTGGTCCGTGCCAGCCTCGAGGCCGGGAGCACCGACAACGTCACCTGCGTGGTCGCCGACGTGGTCGCCGGCACGGACCCCGCGACCACCGACCTGGAGCCGCTGCTGGTGGGCGCCGCCGCCGAGCTGCCGCGGGGCAACCGCGGGCACTCGACGGGGCTGTTCCGCGCCCGCAGCGCGCCCCACGAGCAGGCTCCCACCGCCGAGCTGCCCGGGGACGTCGACTTCGCGATCCCGTCGGACCCCCTCGACACCGAGACCGCGCGCTACGCGCCGCGTCCGCCCCTGCGCTTCTTCTGGGCCCGGCGCACCCTGGTGGCGATGACCATCCTGGGCACCCTGTGGATGGCACTCGCGGTGGCCTGGCACTGGACCCAGCAGCAGTTCTACGTGGGCGAGCACGACGGGGTGGTCACGATCTTCCGCGGCGTCAACGCCGACGTACCGGGGCTGGAGCTCTCCCGGCCCTACGAGACCACCGACATCTCCCTGGACCGGCTCTCGGACTACGACGCGGGCGAGGTCCGCGCGGGCATCGAGGCCGACGACCTGGCCGAGGCCGAGGAGACCGTGGACAACCTCGCGGCCCAGCAGGTCGCCGGCTGATGAGCCAGACCGGAGCTCTGATGGGTTTCGTGCACCGCCGTCGGCGGGGCGCGGAGCTCTTCCTGCTGTTCCTGGCGCTGGTGGTGGGCATCGGCGCCTACGCCGCAGTCGGGCTGGGTGTCGACGGCGAGGTGCCGGTCAACCTGATCGGCTACGGGGGGTGGCTCACCGCCCTGGTGCTCGCCACCCACCTGACCCTGCGGTTCACCGCGCCGTACGCCGACCCGGTGCTGCTGCCGCTGGTCGCGGCGCTCAACGGGCTCGGCCTGGCCGTGATCTACCGGCTGGACCTGGCCAAGGAGGCCGCCGGCGAGGCCCACGACTTCGCCCAGCAGCAGCTGATCTGGATGACCCTGGGCGTGGGCCTGTTCATCGCCACCCTGGTGCTGCTGCGCGACCACCGGGTCCTGCAGCGCTTCACCTACACCAGCGGCCTCGCCGCGGTGGTGCTGCTGCTGCTGCCCCTGGTGCCCGGGCTCGGCACCCGGATCTACGGCGCCCAGATCTGGATCCGCGTCGGCCCGCTGAGCTTCCAGCCCGGCGAGGTCGCCAAGGTGCTGCTGGTGCTGGCCATCGCCGGCTACCTGGTGCTGCACCGCGACGCGCTGGCGCTGGCCGGCCGCCGGGTGCTCTTCATCGACCTGCCCCGAGGCCGCGACCTGGGCCCGATCCTGGCGATGTGGCTGATCAGCCTCGGCGTCCTGGTCTTCCAGCGCGACCTCGGCTCCAGCCTGCTGTTCTTCGGCCTGTTCCTGATCATGCTCTACGTCGCCACCGAGCGGCCCGGCTGGCTGGTCGTGGGCGGTCTGCTGTTCTCCGCTGGGGCGTTCCTGGGCTACCAGCTCTTCGGCCACGTGCGGGTCCGCTTCGACACCTGGCTGCACCCGATGGACTTCTACTCCGACGAGGACGGCGCCAAGAGCTTCCAGATCGTGGAGACCATGTTCGGCATGGGCTGGGGCGGCTTGATCGGCCGCGGCTTCGGCGGCGGCTCGCCGGAGCGGGTCCCGCTGGCGGAGTCCGACTTCATCGTGGCCGCGATCGGCGAGGAGCTGGGTCTGACCGGGGTGATCGCGGTGATCCTGATCTACGGCCTGATCGTGGAGCGGGCGCTGCGCACCGCCCTGATCTGCCGCGACGGCTACGGCAAGCTGGTCGCCACCGGGCTGGCCGGCATCTTCGCCCTCCAGGTCTTCGTGGTCATCGGCGGCGTCACCAGCCTGATCCCGCTGACCGGCCTCACCACCCCGTTCCTGTCCTACGGCGGCTCCTCGCTGGTGGCCAACTGGGTGATCATCGCGCTGATCGCCCGCATCTCCGACCAGGCCCGGCGGCCACCCCCGGACCTGACGCCCGACGAGCCGGTGAGCGTCGACGACGCCACCCAGGTGGTGAAGCTGCGATGAACAAGCCCATCCGGACCATCTCGATCTTCTGCATGCTGCTGTTCCTCGCACTGCTGCTCAACGTCTCCTACCTGCAGTACGTCAAGGCCGGCGAGCTGGCCGAGGACCCCAACAACCGCCGGGTCGTCGAGGCGGCGTTCTCCCAGGAGCGCGGTCCGATCCTGGTGGGCCGTCAGCCGATCGCCCAGAGCGTGAAGACCGACGACCAGTACGAGTTCCAGCGCGAGTACCCGCTGCCGTTCCTCTACGCCCCCCTCACCGGCGCGTTCACCTACTTCAACCAGACCGGGCTGGAGCGCTCGCAGAACCCGGTGCTGTCCGGGGAGGACTCACGGCTGTTCGTGACCCGGGTGATCGACATGCTCAGCAACGACCCGCCCAAGGGCGGCAGCGTGCAGCTGACGATCGACGCGGCCGCCCAGCAGGCGGCGTACGACGGGCTCTCCTCGCTGCCCGGGCCGGTCGAGGGCGCGGTGGTGGCCCTGGAGCCGTCCACCGGCAAGGTGCTCGCCATGGTCTCGCTGCCCTCCTACGACCCCAACCGGCTGGCCAGCCACCGGTTCGGCGAGGTCGTCAAGGCCCAGCGCGAGCTCGAGGACCTGGACAGCGAGCCGCTGATCAACCGTGCCGTCGGCATGCGGCTCCCCCCGGGGTCGACCTTCAAGCTGGTCACCGCGGCCGCGGCCATCGAGAGCGGCAACTACGACGCCAGCTCGCTGGTGCCCGGCGGCGCGAGCTACCAGCTGCCGCTGACCTCGGGCGAGTCCGGCAGGATCGACAACGAGGGACGGGCCTGCGGCAGCGGTCGCATCCCCTTCGCCCAGGCGATGGAGAACTCCTGCAACACCACCTTCGCCGCCCTGGCGGTCGAGGTCGGTGCGGACGCCATGCTGGAGCGGGCCGAGCGGTTCGGCTTCAACAGCCAGTACTTCGAGGAGCTGCGTCAGGTGACCTCGGTCTTCCCCGAGGAGATGGACGCCGCCCAGACCGGGCAGAGCGGGATCGGGCAGTTCGAGGTCTCCGCAACCCCGCTGCAGATGGCGATGGTGGCCGCGGGGATCGGCAACGGCGGCTCGGTGATGAAGCCCTACTTGGTCGACTCCATCAGCTCCCCCAGCCTCCAGGTCCTCGACAAGGCCGACCCCGAGGAGCTCAGCCAGGCCGTCTCCTCGACCACCGCCAAGGAGCTGACCGACCTGCTGGTCTCCACGGTCGACAACGGCACGGCCTCGGCGGCCGCGATTCCCGGCGTCGAGGTGGCCGGCAAGACCGGCACCGCCCAGAGCGGCATCGACGACGTGCCGCCGTACGCCTGGTTCACCTCCTTCGCCCCCGCCGACGACCCCCAGGTGGCGGTCGCGGTGATGATCCAGAAGGCCGGGATCGCTCGCGGCGAGATCGCCGGTGGCCGGCTGGCCGGCCCGATTGCCAAGGCAGTGATGGAGGCGGTGATGACCCGATGAGCGACTCCCACGAGACCGCGCCCCGGTACGTCGACGGGGCGGGCCGCTACCGGCTGGACTCCCGCATCGCCACGGGCGGGATGGGCGAGGTCTGGCGCGCCACCGACACCGTGCTGGAGCGGGTGGTCGCGGTCAAGCTGCTCAAGGCCGAGTACGCCGACGACGCCACGTTCCGCGCCCGCTTCGAGACCGAGGCGCGGCACGCCGCCTCCCTGAGCCACCCCGGCATCGCGGCGGTCTTCGACTTCGGCGAGGCCGCGCCGCGCGACGGCTCCGGGACACCGCAGCCCTACCTGGTGATGGAGCTGGTCGAGGGCCAGCCGCTGTCCGCGCTGCTGCGCTCGGGCGAGCCGATGGACCCCGACGCGGTGCGGGACCTGATGGCCCAGGTCGCCGACGCGCTCGGCACCGCCCACCGGGCCGGGATCGTGCACCGCGACGTCAAGCCGGCCAACCTGCTGGTGACCCCCGAGCGGCGGATCAAGGTGACCGACTTCGGGATCGCCCGGGCGGCCGAGGGGCTGGCGCTGACCCAGACCGGGCAGGTCATGGGCACCCCGCAGTACCTCTCCCCCGAGCAGGCCGAGGGTCGCAGCGCGACCTTCGCCTCCGACGTCTACTCCCTGGGTGTGGTGGCCTTCGAGTGCCTGGCCGGGCACCGGCCGTTCGAGGCGGACAGTCCGGTGGCCACGGCACTGGCGCACGTGCGCCAGCCGGTCCCCGAGCTGCCCGCGAGCGTCCCGCCCGCCCTGGCGAGCGTCGTACGAAGGGCGCTGGCCAAGGACCCGGCCGCCCGGTTCGCCGACGGCACCGCCTTCGCGGCCGCCCTGCGCAACCCCGAGGCGTACGCCGACCAGGTGCCGCTGGAGGGGGCGACCACCGTCATCGCCTCCGACCCAGGGCTCGCGACCTCGGTGCTGCCCACCACCTCGGAGCAGCCCGTGACGCCGGCGACTCCGGCGACCGGGGCGCTCAGCACCCAGGCCACGCCGACGGCTGCCAGCTCCTCGCGGTCCTGGCCGCTGCTGGTGGCGGGGCTGGTGCTGCTCGCCCTGATCGCCGGTGGTGTCGCCTGGTGGCAGGCCAGCGACGGTGGCGACGACGACCCGGAGTCGCCGACGCCCACCCCGACGCGGAGCCAGAGCCAGAGCGACTCCGCGAGCGCGGAGCCGAAGACGGTCGAGGTCGACGGCTCGGACTACGTCGGTCGCGACGTGCGGGAGGTCTCCCGCGAGCTGACCGGCCTGGGGCTGCGCGTGGTCCGCAACGAGGTGGACAATCCCGGCGACGAGACCCGCAACCGGGTGACCTCGGTGGACCCGACCGGCACCTTGGAGCGCGGCGACCGGGTCACCGTCTCCTACTGGGGCCCGGTGCCCCGGACCGAGGAGCCGACCCCCACGCCGACCCCCACCCCGACTCCGACCCCCACCCCGACTCCGACGCCGACGCCCACCCCGACGCCGACGCCGACCCCCACGCCCACTCCTACGCCGACTCCCACTCCCACCCCGACTCCGGAGCCGACGCCCACCGACACCAGCACTCCTTCCCCGTGAGAGGCCCACGATGAGCAACAGCCAGTCGACCGTGGTCGGTGGCCGCTACGAGCTCGGCGAGCTGCTGGGTCGAGGTGGCATGGCCGAGGTGCGCAAGGGCGTCGACACCCGCCTGGGGCGCACGGTGGCGGTCAAGCGGCTGCGCACCGACCTGGCCAGCGACTCCACCTTCCAGGCACGGTTCCGCCGCGAGGCGCAGTCCTCGGCCTCCCTCAACCACCCCGCCATCGTGTCGGTCTACGACACCGGCGAGGAGTGGAGCGAGGGCGAGCACGGTGAGGACGGGGTGGCCCAGCCCTACATCGTCATGGAGTACGTCGCGGGGCGGACGCTGCGCGACATCCTCCGGGAGGGCCGCAAGATCCTGCCCGAGCGTGCCCTGGAGATGACCAGCGGTGTGCTCGCCGCCCTGGACTACAGCCACCGCGCCGGCATCATCCACCGCGACATCAAGCCCGCCAACGTGATGCTCACCCCCCAGGGCGACATCAAGGTGATGGACTTCGGCATCGCCCGGGCGGTCTCGGACGCGGCGAACGCGATGACCCAGACCGCTGCCGTGGTCGGCACCGCGCAGTACCTCTCCCCCGAGCAGGCCCGCGGCGAGACCGTGGACTCCCGCTCCGACGTCTACTCCACCGGCTGCCTGCTCTACGAGCTGCTCACCGGCCGGCCGCCGTTCATCGGCGACAGCCCCGTCTCGGTCGCCTACCAGCACGTGCGCGAGCCGGCGGCTCCCCCGTCGGACTACGACGAGGACATCCCGCCCGAGATCGACGCCATCGTGATGAAGGCGCTCGCCAAGCGGGTGGAGGACCGCTACCAGAGCGCTGCGGCGATGCGAGCCGACATCGAGCGCTACCTCGCCGGGCAGGAGGTGCACGTCGCCGCGCCGCCGAGCCTCCCGGCGACGGCCGCCACCACGGTGCAACCGGCGACCTCGACCCAGCCCACCGCCCTGCCTGCGCCCGAGACCCTGGCACCGGCTCCCAGCCCGCCCGGCGAGGGCCGCGACGGCCACCGGGGGCGCAACACCGGGATCGTGGTGATCGCCCTGGCCGCGCTGGCGATCATCGTGGGCGTGTTCCTGCTCCAGGGCCCGCTCTTCGACGACGCCCCGGAGCAGACCCGGGTGCCCGACCTGATCGGGATGACCGAGGACGAGGCCCGCGCGGCGATCGTGGACAAGGGGCTCCGGGTGGGCCGCGTCGACTACGAGCCGTCCGCGGACGCCCCTGCGGACACGGTGATCAGCCAGGAGCCCAACGGCCTCTACGTCGACCCGGGCTCGACGATCAGCATGGTGGTCTCCACGGGCGCCCCGATGGTCGAGGTGCCCTACCTCGTGGGGCAGGACCGGTCCGCCGCCCGCGACGTGCTGAAGTCACGCAACCTGAAGGTCAAGTTCACCACCCAGGAGTCCGACGCGCCGGCGGACCAGGTCATCGAGACCACTCCGGGCGCGGGCCAGAACGTCCCCGAGGGCACGGTGGTGACCCTGGTGGTCTCCGACGGCCCCGAGACGGTGCCCGAGGTGGTGGGCATGAACCAGCAGGCCGCGGAGAAGGCGATCACCGAGGCCGGGTTCACCCCGGACATCGTGCCGTGGTCCGAGACCACCGAGCCGAAGGGCACCGTGGTGCGCCAGAGCCCGGAGTCGGGCAAGGAGGCGCCGCAGGGCACCACCATCACGATCTTCGTCTCCAGCTACGAGGAGCCGGCCCCGACCCCGACCCCGACGCCCACCCCCACGCCGACGCCCACCCCCACGCCGGGGGTGCCGACCGACACCGCCGTACCGGTGCCGACCGACGTCCCCACGACGCCGCTCGGCTGACCCGGGTCAGCCGTCGATCGGCACGGCGTAGTCGAGGTCCAGCAGGCCGTCGTACGCCGGCGCGGTGGCGAACTCCTCCACCTCGACGTCCCAGCCCACCGCGATCTCGGGGTCCAGCGCCACCTCGCGGTAGATCTCCAGGGTCTCGTCCTCGGAGATCGAGGAGAGCAGGACCCCGGGGTCGCCGATCGCCCGGATGACGTACGGCGGGGAGTAGGGCACGCCCTGGAGCTGCACGGTGTTGCCGCTGCACTTGATCCCGGTGGTGGAGACCAGGCGCTGGCCCTGCACGGTGACCGCCTTGGCCCCGCCGCGCCACATGGCGTTGACCACGGCCTGGATGTCCTGCTGGTGCACCACGAGGTCGTTGGGGTCCCCGGAGTACTCCTCGGCGACCTCCAGCGGGGAGTCGGTGAGGGTGACGGTGACCGCGGGACCGGAGCGCGGGGTGAGCCCTGCCGGGTCCTGCATGACCTCGATCTCGCGGTTGTAGCGGTTGACCGCGCGGTCGTCGAGCCCCTTGGTCAGCTGCTCGACCTCGCGGTTGAGCGCCGCGGCACGGGCGGTGAGCACGTTCGCCTCGTCGGACTCGGCCTCCACGATCGAGGCGAGGTCGGTGTAGCGGTTGGGGCGAAGGTCGGTGCCCTCGCTGTTGGCCGCGCTCACCACGAACAGGATCCCGCACAGCAGGAACACGGCCGGGGTCCCCAGACGCCACCTGCGAGGAGAGGGGGAGTCATGGGGACCGGTCGTCATGACCACTACGCTAGCCCCGCCGACCAACGATCCAGAGGGAGCACCCAGGTGTCCAAGACCAACGTCAACCGGGAGACCGACAACCCCAAGGACGGGCGGAGCCTGCCCTGGCGATTCGTCCTGTGTCTCGTGCTGATGGTGCTGGGGATCGCGTGGCTGGCCTACTACTACACCGCCGTGCGCGTCGACCCGACCGTCGCGCCGGCTCCGGAGCCCGGCGGGCCGGCCTTCATGGGCGACCTGGAGAAGTGGAACTACCTGATCGGCTTCGGGCTCATCATGCTCGGGCTGGCCCTGGCCGCCCACCCGTCCACGCCGTTGGGTCGCGGCAACGGCGTGGTCGTCGGCATGCTCGGCTGCTTCCTGCTGGGCCTGGTGTGGATCTGCACCTTCTACATCTTCAGCGGCGACAAGCTCACCGACATCTGGGTCTTCAACGACCTGGGCAACTACAACCTGTTGGTCGGGATCGCGTTCATGGCCGTGGGATTCACCTACGCCACCCGGTGGGAGTGAACCCCACCTCAGCAATCGCGACGAGAAGAGGACCGCACCCGACGTCGGGTGCGGTCCTCTTTCGTTGTGCACAGCTGGGGAGAAACCTGTGTATAACTACACGCGTGTAACTCGGCTCAGGACAGGGCGGTCGCGCGCAGCACCAGGACCGCCAGCAGGGCGACCGTCAGCACTGCCAGACCGGACCACTGCCACAGCCCTCGGCGATCCCCACGCGGCGCGAAGATGAGGATCGCGGCCGCCGCCGCACCCCCGAGCAGGCCACCGAGGTGCCCCTGCCAGGAGATGCCGGGGAAGGCGAAGGTGAAGGCCAGGTTGACCGCCAGCAGCGTCATCACGCTACGGATGTCGCCGTGCACCTTCAGGGAGACCACGATCAGCGCCCCCATCAGGCCGAAGACGCCGCCGGAGGCACCCAGGGTGCGTCCGGTGGGGTCGGCCAATAGGAAGATCGTCGCCCCGGCCGCCAGCGTGGCCAGCAGGTAGATGGCCAGGAACCGGAGCCGGCCGAAGGCCGCCTCCACCGCGGGTCCGAGGACCCACAGGCCCACCGCGTTCAGCGCGATGTGCCAGATGTCGACGTGCACGAAGCCGTGCGTGATGGCCTGCCACCACGCCCCGTCCGCCAGGCCCGGGACCCAGGTCGCCGACGGGATGGCGGCGCAGTTGGCCGCGGAGTCCAGGCCCGGGTAGTACGTCGCGTAGTCCTCGCCCAGGCACCGGCCGGTGGGCGAGAGCATGAGCTTCCACGCCAGCAGGGACTCCCGGCCGCCGCTCACGGTCGCCGCCAGCCAGACCGCGACGTTGATCCCGATCAGGACCAGGGTGGTGAGCTGCGGGTTCTCCGAGCGCTTGCCGCCGTACGCCGCCCGGCCGCTGCGGGTGGTCTTCGCACCCTGGGCGACGCAGTCAGGGCACTGGAAGCCCACGGCGGCGTCGCGCATGCAGTCGGGGCAGATGGGACGCTCGCAACGCTGGCACTTGATGTAGGTCTCGCGGCCGGGGTGCCGATAGCACGTGGGCACCCCGGCAGCAGGACCGTTGGGGTCGCTCACCCGTGGTCGATGCTGATCAGCGGGTGATCTCGACCGTCTCGATGACGACCGGCTCCTTGGGGCGGTCCATCGCACCGGTCGGCGTCGCGGCGATGGCGTCGACGACGTCGCGCGAGGCCTGGTCCGCCACCTCGCCGAAGATCGTGTGCTTGGTGTTCAGCCACGGGGTCGCGCCGACGGTGATGAAGAACTGCGAGCCGTTGGTGCCCGGGCCGGCGTTGGCCATGGCGAGCAGGTAGGGCTTGTCGAAGACGAGCTCGGGGTGGATCTCGTCCTTGAACTTGTAGCCGGGGCCGCCGGTGCCAGTGCCGAGTGGGCAACCGCCCTGGATCATGAAGCCCGGGATCACGCGGTGGAAGGTGAGACCGTCGTAGAAACGCTCGCCCGAACGCCCGGCGTCGTCCTTGTAGTCCTTGGTCCCCTCGGCCAGGCCGACGAAGTTCTCGACCGTCTCCGGCGCGTGGTTGGGGAAGAGGTTGATGACGATGTCACCCTTGTTGGTCTTCAGGGTGGCCTGCGGGTCAGCCATGACTGCCTCTCGTTGAAGGTGGGTACACAGGGTGTTGCTGCTCGCGATCTTCCCACGAGCCGCAAACGATCTCACCGCAACCTGGGCACACTGGTGACCTCCGGTCCGCCCGTGGTGAGATGGAACTCCACGAGCGAAAGGTTGACCACATGCGCATCCGTAGGCAGAAGACGTTCCTGGAGAAGGCCCAGGACGCGGCCCAGGACGTGGCCGAGCAGGTCCGGCCGCAGCTCGAAGCAGCGCTGGAGACCGCCCGCAGCTCCGCGCACGAGGCCCGGGTCCAGGCCGCTCCACTGATCTCCCAGGGCAAGGTCGTGGCCGCTGACAAGGCCGCCCTCGCCGCGGAGAAGGCATCCTCCGCGGCGGCCAAGGCCTCGGTCGTCGCCGGCGTCGCCGCCGGCAAGGCCGCCGAGCTCGCGACCGAGAAGGCCGGCACCGCCCGGGACTTCGCCGCCGCCAAGGCCGCCGAGCTCAGGGGCCAGGAGCCGCCCAAGAAGAAGGGCGGCAAGCTCAAGAAGGTGGCGCTGGTCTCGATCCTGCTCGCCGTCGGCGGTCTGGTGTTCAAGAAGCTGAGGGGCGGGCAGGCCGACAACTGGCAGAGCTCCTACGTCCCCACCCCGCCGCCGGCCGCCGCGCCCACCGCCGCGCCGACCTCCTCGGTCACCGACGCCGGTGGCGCGACCCCGGGCGAGGCGCTCGCGGACGCCGCGGAGGAGCCGCACCAGGCCAGCACGCCTGACGCCCCCGCCACGGTCGTCGACATCAACGACGCGACCACCGGCACCGACAACACCAAGTAGCACCCACGCCCGCACCACGGGCGTCGCAGACTCGGCCCGCCGCTCAGGCGGGAGCCACGGAACCGGTCGGAGGAGCATCCTCCGGCCGGTTCTCTGCTATCCAGGCGTCGACCCGCTCCCACCAGGTGAAGAGCCACTCGATCTGGGCCTCGCGACCCTCGGGGATCTCGGCCCGGGGCACCTCCCACCAGCGCATGGTGATCTGCTTGTCCATCGGCAGCTCGCGCCACACGTCGGCCACGGTGAGCATGTGGTCCAGGCCGGTGTGGGCCACCATCAGCACGTTCGCCTCCGGAGCCGCCTCCAGGGCCGCCAGGAACCCGCCGGGCCGCGGCGCCAGCACGTGGATCATGCCCTCGGCGCGCTGGGCCATCCGCTCCAGGCCCAGCTTGCGGAGCCGGCCGATCGCCCGCTCCCGGCGGGCTGGGGTGAAGTTGCCGCCCTCGGGGAAGATCACGAACGCGTCGTTGGGGTCCAGGCCCTGGGCCAGCGCGGCGATGTGGCCCTCCAGGTCCTCACCCCGCCCGGGGTTGGGCGAGATGAACCGGGCGGGCAGCCGGCGCAGCAGTACCGAGATCGCCGGGTCCCAGGCCAGGGTGTCCTTGAGCACCACCCGGGGCTCCCGGTTGTACCAGTGCAGCAGGGCGTACATCAGGATGAAGGAGTCGCCGGGGCCCGCGTGCCGGCAGCACACCAGCACCGGGTGGTCGGGATAGCGCTGCGGCGCCGGCCCGTCGGTGGTGATCTGCAGGCGCAGCACCCGGCGTGCCTCGCGGAAGAAGAGCACCAGGGTGCCCTCCACCAGCTCGTAGTGGATCCCGGCGAAGTACGCCGACCTGATCCGCCAGCCGAAGCCGCTGGCCAGCCACAGCGCCAGCAGCACGGCGAGCAGCAGGGACTCCGCGCTCAGGTAGAGCAGCGCCACCCAGGCGATGCGCAGCACCCTCAGGCGTCCGGGGAACAATGGGGAGAGCGCAGCCGCCGCGATCAGCCACAGGGGCAGCGTGACCCACAGCGCCACCGTGGCGCCGACCAGCAGCGGGGCCACCACGAATCGCTGGAGGACCCACCGCACGCCGTCGCTCACGGGTGCTGGTCCAGGTAGGCCCGAGCGGCGTCGTAGGTGGCGCTGATCCGGGCCTCCACGCTGGCGAAGTCACGGAAGGCGAAGATCGAGTCGTCCCGGTCCGACGTACCGGCGGCGGGCAGCACGTGGGCCTCCACACCCTCGGGCAGCTCCGACATCTCGCGGACGAAGCGGTGCCGCCGGGCGATCTCGAACGAGACCCGCGCCACCTGCCACGGCTGGGTCGGCACCTTCAGCGGCCGGTCGATCCGGCCCACCTGCAGCACGTAGATCTTGGTGGCGCCCAGGGCCACCGCCCGGCCCAGCGGGACCGAGTTCACGATGCCGCCGTCCAGGTAGTGCTCCCCTGCGACCTCGGCCGGCGGCAGCAAGCCAGGTACGGCGGCGCTCGCGACCACCGCGTCGACCACCGGGCCGGCGTCGAACCAGTGCTCGGCCGCACGCTCGATGCTCGCCGCGCACACCTGGAAGCGCACCGGCAGGTCGGCGAAGGTCGTCTCGCCCAGCTCGTCGACGAGCCGCTGCTTCAGCGGGCGGGAGGAGTAGACGTGGGTGCCGGTGGTGAGCGCCCGCCGGACCGAGCGCAGCGGGCGGTCGCCGTACACGTCGCGGGTCTGCGCGGCCGAGACCCACAGGGCGGTGAGCCGGTCCACCACGGCGGGCGTGGGGTCCTGGGCGACCAGGGCGCCGTTGATGGCGCCGATGCTGGTGCCCAGCACCAGGTCGGGTCGGACGCCGTGCTCGAGGAGGGCGCGGAGCATCCCCACCTCGGCGGCGCCCAGCACGCCGCCGCCGCCCAGCACGAACGCGGTCGTCACGTGGGAGAGGGTCCCACCTCGGCCCGGTCTGCGTCGTCTGCCACGCCCCGTTCCTCGGCGGCCATCTGGGCCCGCACCCGGGCGGTGGCGCGGTGCTCGGCCCAGAAGGAGAGCACCGGGATGGTGCCGCACAGCAGCGTGACCACGGTGAAGCCCATGGGCCAGTTCGCCTTGCGGGCCAGCGAGAAGGCCATCACCAGGAAGATCATGTAGAGCCAGCCGTGGGCGGTGCCGAGCACGCCGGTGATGAACTCCCCGAGCTGGTCGGCGGAGCTGCCGTCGTCGAACCAGTTCGGGGTCGGGATCTTGTCACCGGCCCACATCGGGGTGCCGTCGAAGTTCGAGAGCGGGACTCCGACCAGGCACAGGACGATCAGCAGGACGCCGACGATGCTGGCGGAGACGCGGTAGCGGGTGAGAGCCTTCTTCACACCTCGACGGTATCGCGCTGATTCAACTGCTCACCCATCGCCGCCGCGCGGGCCGCGCGCACCTCGTCGGCGCACCAGCGCCACCAGATGAAGGCCGCGAAGCCGGCGAAGATCCACCACTCGATCCCGTACAGCAGGTTCTTGAGGCCGGTGCCCCGACCCACCGCCGGCAGCTCGTCGAGGTCGGCGGGCGCGAGTCCGGCGGTCCCGGCGTTGCGCAGGTCGGCGGAGTCGGTGTCCACCACCACGTAGGCGCCGTACAGGTCCTGGTCAACGTGCTGGATGGCGTCGGCGATGCGCAGCTGCGGGATCACGTCGTCGCTGCGGTCCTCGTCGACGGTGCCGCTGCTGCCCTCGGGGGGCTGCAGCCAGCCCACCACCTCCGCGGCCCCCTCCGGCGCCGCAGGTACGTCGTCCAGCCCGGCGGTCCAGCCTCGTACGACGAGCAGCGCCGGGTCGTCCGGGCCTGCGGCGGCGTCCCCGTCGGGGGCCACCGCGAGCGGCGTCACCACCCAGTAGCCGTCCTGGTCGCCCTGACGGCGGCCGGAGACCAGCACTGTCCCCTCGGGCACCCAGGTGCCACTCATCCGGACCGGCATGCCCACCTGGGAGGTCGGGAACGCCTCGTCCGGTCCCAGGGAGTCGGCCAGGGGCACCGGATCGAGCTCCGCGCGCCCGGCCGCGGCGTCGGAGCGTTCGTCCTGCCAGACCTGGACCTGCCAGACGCCGAGCAGCATCGCGATCGCGACCAGCACCACCGCCACCAGGTGCATCCCGAGGGAGAAGGGGCGCAGCAAAGGGTGGATCGACACGACTCCCAGACTAGTTGCCGGTCGGTGAGACCGGCGATCCGGCGGCGACCGGCCGCGCCGCGGTTGCACGGCGACCAGCCTCGGGTCCACTAGCCTCCCCGCATGACTGATGCGCCGGCGCCTGACCCGCTCAAGATCGTGCTCGCCGGGGGGTCCGGGGTCTTGGGCACGGCGCTCGCCGCCGACCTGGAGGGTCGCGGGCACGAGATCGTCGTGCTGACCCGGTCCCCGGACGCCTCGTCGCCCTACCGCCAGGTGAGCTGGGACGGGGAGAGCCTCGGTGAGTGGGTCAGTGAGCTCGACGATCCCGGCAGGACGGCCGTGGTGAACCTGGCCGGTGCCCTGGTGGACCGCCCGGCGACGCCGGAGAACCTTCGCCTGCTGCGTGAGTCGCGCGTGGCGCCCACCCTGGCCCTGGTGCGGGCCAGCCAGGGGCTCGCAACCCCCCTGCGTCACTGGGTGCAGGCGTCCACCACCGCGATCTGGTCCGACGGCGGGGAGCTGCGCATCACCGAGTCGACGCCCCTTCCCGCGACGGGACTCCCCCAGATGACCGGAGTAGCGCGTGCCTGGGAGGAGACCAGCGCTGAGGCCCTCACCGACCATCGCATCGTGCTCCGCACCTCGCTGGTGCTGCAGGACGACTCTCCGCTGCTCCACCGACTCTCGGGTGTCACCCGGGCAGGCTTGGGAGGACGGCTGGGGCACGGTCGGCAGTGGATCAGCTGGATCCACCTGGCTGACTGGCTGCGCGTGGTCCGTGCCTGCCTGGGTCTCGAGCCTGGCAAGGAGATCCCGTCCGGGGTTCTGGTGGCCGCTCACGACCGTCCGGTGCGCAACGCGGAGATGATGGCGGCCCTGCGCGCTCACTACCGACGACCCTTCGGCCTGCCCGCCCCGGCGGTCGCGGTGCGGCTGGGTTCGCGGGTGCTGCGCACCGACCCGGCGCTGGGCCTGACCGGGCGGCACTGCACCTCAGAGGTGCTCGCCGGACTCGACTGGCAGTTCGAGGTCCCCGACTTCCGGGCCGCGCTGGCCCGGCTGACGTAGAGCGAGGCAGGCCACCAGCGCCACCAGGGCCAGCGCCGCCGCCGCCTGGCTGTACCGGCTGAGCGCGAGCTGCTCCATCGTGTCGGTGACGGTCAGCGCGGCGACCACCGCGGCGCTCGCCAGCGCCACCACCGCCAGACGCGCGGGCAGCAGCGCGGCCAACACCACCGCCCCACCCCAGGGCACGCCGTAGAGCAGGCCGAAGGCCAGCAGGGAGCGCAGGTCGCGATCGTCCGGGGAGCCGGCCGCGGTCACCAGGACCACCAGGGCGGCCAACGCTACGCCGACCGCCAGACCGCGCCAGAGCCGTGGTTGCTCGACCGCGAGCACGCCGAGCTGCCGCAGCCGCACCAACGTCAGCAGTCCCGCGAGCCCGGCCAGCACCCCGCCGGCCAGGGCTAGCCGCTCGTAGCTCTCGATCGATCCCTCGTGGGGCCAACCGAAGCCGATCACCGGGCGCCAGTGCTTTGCACCCACACCGCCGTACGCCGCCGCGGTGACGCTGGCGACCAGGGCGGCCACCTGGCTGCCCGCCTCCCACCCGCGCCGGAGCCCGAGCAGCACGACCACCGCCGTCACCGCCACCAGCACGGGCAGCCACCAGGGCTGGATGGAGTGCGGCCGGAGCAGCGTCGCCAGTGCTCCGGCCAGGCAGAGGGCCTGGACCGCCTTCATCGAGACAGCTGGCATCCGGCGCCGCCTTCCCCCGCCCACAGTGAGGGGAGGCTAGCGGGAGAACGGACTCACGGGCCCGAGAATGCCCCGAAAATGAAGAAAGGCCCGGGGTGGAGCCCCCAGGCCTTTCAGTGGAGCCTAGGGGACTCGAACCCCTAACCCCCTGCTTGCAAAGCAGGTGCGCTACCAATTGCGCCAAGGCCCCGTGACCAGGATGGTCAGGTGGTGGTCAGGCCTTGCCGACCTTGTCGGTGGCCTCTGCCCACAGGGCCTGCTCGGCCTTGCCCTCGTCCATCTTCTTCTTGGCGAGGGCGGCGCCGGCGGCGGCAAGGGCGAGCAGCAGAAGCTTCTTCATGGGAATCCCTTACCTCGTGGCAGACATACTTCGGTGGTGGGCCTAACAGGACTTGAACCTGTGACCTCTTCCTTATCAGGGAAGCGCTCTAACCGTCTGAGCTATAGGCCCTCCCCCGGACTAGCCGGGATGGTCAGCGCGCGAAGCGCGACCGCGGGGAACACTACCTGATGCTGATCCTGGCGAACAAAACGCCTACCTGGCGTCCTCGGCGAGGGTGACTTCCACGCCGCCGAGCAGGGCCGCAGCCATGTTGTAGAGGAACGCGCCCAGGGTGGCGATGGCGGTCAGCAGGATCACGTCGATGACCGAGACCAGCAGCGTGAAGCCGAGCACCCGGGACATCCCGACGTAGTTGGTGACGTCGAAGGTGCTGGCGTCGTCGCCCTCGACCACGCTGGCCACGGTGGCGTTGATGGAGTCCCACACCCCCGCCGCGCCCAGCACCGACCAGACCATGAAGACGGCCACGAAGGTGACGATGCCGAACGCCACCGACAGCAGGAACGACGCCTTCATCACCGACCAGGGGTCCACCCGGGTGAGCCGCAGCCGGGCCCTGCGCGGCTGCTTCTTGCCCACGGTGGACTTCTGCATGGCGGCGGTGTCTCGATGCTCCTCCGCCGCCATGGAGAGCTTCTGTCCGATCCGTCCAGGCAGCGCCGGACGCGCCACGGTGTCCTCAGGACCCCGGTTGCGCGGGGCGGCCCTCTCGGTCATCAGTCATCACTCTCCGCAGCTTCGGGGTCACTGTCCGGGGCTTCGGTGCCACTGTCCTCGACGCCCTCACCCGGCTGGTCGACGGTCTCGATCGCGTCCCCATTCTCGTCCTGGGCCGCTTCGTCGTCATCGATTGTCGCATCCTCGCGCGCTTCGATCGAGCGGGCGACGACAGCGACGGAGTCCTTGCCCTTGGGGGAGACGAACTTGACCCCCATGGTCGAGCGGCCCGTCGGGCGGAAGTTCTCGTTGATGGGGCTGCGCACGACCTGGCCGGCCGCGGTGATCGAGAGGATCTCGTCACCGTCCTCGACGATGAACGCACCGACCAGCTGACCGCGGTCCGGGTTGGCCAGGGCCATCGCCTTGATGCCGATCCCGCCACGCGACTGCAGGCGGTACTCGGTGATCGGGGTCCGCTTGGCGAAGCCGCCGTCGGTGATCGTGAAGACGTACTGCGGCTTGAGCCCGAAGTACGGTCCGGCGACCTCCTGCCCGGCCTCCTCGCCGGCCTCCTGGCCGATCTCGGCCGGGTTGGGTGCCCCGGCCTCGGCGGCCTCCTCGGCCGCCTCCTCCGCTGCCTCCTCGGCCGCGACCTGCGCCGCTCGGATCACCGACATCGAGAGCAGCGAGTCACCCTCGCGGAACTTCATGCCGGTGACGCCGCCGGTGGCTCGACCCATGGGACGCAGCTGGGCGTCGTCGGCGCGGAACCGCACCGCTTGGCCCTTGCGGGAGACCAGCAGGATGTGGTCGTCGGGGCCGACCAGCTCGGCACCGATCAGCTCGTCGTCGTCGCTGCGGAAGTTGATCGCGATGACGCCGGCCTGGCGGGGCGAGTTGTAGTCAGCCAGGCGGGTCTTCTTGACCAGGCCCTGCCGGGTCGCCAGCACCAGGTACGGCGCCTGGTCGTAGTCGCGGATGGCCAGCACCTGGGCGATCGACTCGTCCGGCTGGAACGACAGCAGCCCGGCCACGTGACCGCCCTTGGCGTCACGCTGTGCCTCGGGCAGGTTGTAGGCCTTGGTCCGGTAGACCCGGCCGGCGGTGGTGAAGAAGAGCAGCCAGTGGTGGTTGGTGGTGGAGATGAAGTGCTCCACCACGTCGTCCCCGCGCAGCGTCGCGCCGCGCACGCCCTTGCCACCGCGCTTCTGGGTGCGGTACTGGTCGGCCTTGGTCCGCTTGGCGTAGCCGCCGCGGGTGATGGAGACGACCAGGTCCTCGTCGGGGATCAGGTCCTCCATGGAGAGGTCGCCGTCCGCGGCGATGATCTGGGTACGCCGCTCCTGGCCGTACTTGTCGACGATCTCGGTCAGCTCGTCGATGATGATCTGGCGCTGCCGGACCTCGTCGCCGAGGATGTCCTTGAGGTCGGCGATGATGACCTCGAGGTCGGCCAGGTGGTCGATGATCTTCTGCCGCTCCAGGGCGGCCAGCCGGCGCAGCTGCATCCCGAGGATGGCGTCGGCCTGCAGCTCGTCGACGTCGAGCAGCGCGATCAGGCCGGTGCGGGCCTCGTTGACGTCGGGGGAGCGGCGGATCAGGGCGATGACCTCGTCGAGCATGTCCAGGGCCTTGACCAGGCCGCGCCAGATGTGCGCGTCCGCCTCGGCCTTGCGCAGCCGGAAGCGGGTCCTGCGCTGGATGACCTCGATCTGGTGGGTCACCCAGTGGCTGATGAACTGGTCGATCGTGAGCGTGCGCGGGACCCCGTCCACCAGGGCCAGCATGTTGGCGCTGAAGTTGGACTGGAGCTCGGTGTGCTTGAGCAGGTTGTTGAGCACCACCCGGGCGACCGCGTCGCGCTTGAGCACGATGACCAGCTGCTGGCCGGTGCGCGAGGAGGTGTTGTCCTTGACGTCGGAGATGCCCTGGACCCGGCCGTTGTCGGCGAGCTCGGCGATCTTGAGCGCCAGGTTGTCCGGGTTGACCATGTAGGGCAGCTGGGTGATGACCAGCGAGGTGCGGCCCTTGGCGTCCTCGTCGACCTCGATCACCGCGCGCTGGGTGACCGAGCCGCGACCGGTGCGGTAGGTCTGCTCGATGCCCTCGCGACCGACGATCATCGCGCCCATCGGGAAGTCCGGGCCCTTGATCCGCTCGATCAGGGCGTCCTGGAGCTCCTCGCGGGAGGCCTCGGGGTGCTCGAGCGCCCAGATGGCACCCTCGGCCACCTCGCGCAGGTTGTGCGGCGGGATGCTGGTGGCCATGCCGACCGCGATGCCCGCCGAGCCGTTGACCAGCAGGTTGGGGAAGCGGGCCGGCAGGATCGTCGGCTCCTGCGAGCGCCCGTCGTAGTTGGGCTGGAAGTTGACCGTGTCCTCTTCGATGTCCCGGACCATCTCCAGGGCAAGAGGCGCCATCCGGCACTCGGTGTATCGCATGGCGGCCGCGGGGTCGTTGCCCGGGGAGCCGAAGTTTCCCTGGCCGTTGACCAGCGGGGCGCGCATCACCCAGGGCTGGGCCAGCCGGACCAGGGTGTCGTAGATCGCGGTGTCGCCGTGCGGGTGGTACTGACCCATCACGTCACCGACCACGCGGCTGCACTTGGAGAACCCGCGGTCGGGCCGGTAGCCGCCGTCGTACATCGCGTAGAGCACCCGGCGGTGCACCGGCTTGAGCCCGTCCCGCACGTCGGGCAGCGCCCGGCCGACGATGACCGCCATCGCGTAGTCGATGTAGGAGCGCTGCATCGAGGTCTGCAGCTCGATCGGCTGGATGCGGCCGTTGTCGTCGCCGCCGCCGTGGATGGTGGTGCCGCCCGTGGGAGTGTCAGTCACTGAGTTCGTCTCTCTTGATCGGTTGATCTACTCAAATCTAGGGATTTCGTTAGAGACCTAGATATCGAGGAATCGGACGTCCTTGGCGTTGCGCTGGATGAAGGAACGACGCTGCTCCACGTCCTCGCCCATCAGGATGGAGAAGATCTCGTCGGCCTGGGCCGCGTCGTCCAGGGTGACCTGGAGCATCAGCCGCTGGGTGGGGTCCATCGTGGTCTCCCACAGCTCGTCGGCGTTCATCTCGCCCAGACCCTTGTAGCGCTGCACCGGGTTCTCCTTGGGCAGCTTCTTGCCGGACTCCAGCCCGTCGCGCATCACCGCGTCGCGCTCGGCGTCGTTGTAGACGAAGTCGTGCGCGTGCGGCTTGTTCCAGCGCAGCCGGTACAGCGGCGGCTGCGCCATGTAGACGTAGCCGTGCTCGATCAGCGGCTTCATGAAGCGGAACAGCAGCGTCAGCAGCAGCGTGTTGATGTGGTGGCCGTCTACGTCGGCGTCGGCCATCAGCACGATCTTGTGGTAGCGCAGCTTCTCGAGGCTGAACTCCTCGTGGATGCCGGTGCCCAGCGCCGAGATGATCGCCTGGACCTCGGCGTTGCCCAGCACCTTGTCGATGCGGGCCTTCTCGACGTTGAGGATCTTGCCGCGGATCGGCAGGATGGCCTGGACCCGAGGGTCGCGTCCCTGCTTGGCGGAGCCGCCGGCGGAGTCACCCTCGACGATGAAGACCTCGCACTCGCGCGGGTTGGTCGACTGGCAGTCGGCCAGCTTGCCGGGCAGGCCGCCGCCGCCGAGCAGTCCCTTGCGGTTGCGGGCCAGGTCGCGGGCCTTGCGGGCGGCGATCCGGGCGTGCGCGGCAGCCTGGGCCTTGCGCACGATCTCCTTGCCCTCGGCGGGGTTCTGCTCCAGCCAGGCGCCCAGCTGGTCGTTGACGATGCGCTGGGTGAAGCCCTTGGCCTCGGTGTTGCCCAGCTTGGTCTTGGTCTGGCCCTCGAACTGCGGCTCGCCCAGCTTGATCGAGATGATGGCGGTCAGGCCCTCGCGGATGTCGTCGCCGGAGACCCGGTCCTCCTTCTTCTTGATCAGGCCCCACTCCTCGCCCCAGCTGTTGACCAGGGTGGTGAGGGCCGCGCGGAAGCCCTCCTCGTGGGTGCCGCCCTCGTGGGTGTTGATGGTGTTGGCGAAGGTGTGCACCGACTCGGTGAAGGAGGTGTTCCACTGCATCGCGAGCTCGAGGCTCATGTGGTTCTCCTTCGACTCCGGCGTCTCGGCCTCGAAGGAGATGATCGTCGGGTTGGCCTTCTCCTTGCGCCGGTTGAGGTAGGCGACGTAGTCGACCAGGCCGCGGTCGTACTTGAAGGTGCGCTCGATGCCGCCACCCTCGCCACGGGAGATGGCGTCGTCCCCGGTGCCCTCGACCTCGGGCGCGACGGTCTCGTCCTCGACGGCGTCGACCACCTCGTCGGCGGAGGCGCGCTCGTCCCGGATCACGATCTCCAGGCCCTTGTTGAGGAAGGCCATCTCACGGATCCGGTTGGTGATCGTCTCGAGGTTGTACTCGGTGGTCTCGAAGATCTCCTCCGAGGCGTAGTAGGTGATCGTGGTGCCGGTGCGCTCGCCGGGCTCGAGGGCACGGACCTGCTCCAGGTCGCCGTCCGGTACGCCGATGCTGAAGGTCTGGCGCCACAGGTGGCCCCGGTTCTTGACCTCTACGATGACCTTGCGCGACAGCGCGTTCACCACCGAGATGCCGACCCCGTGCAGACCACCGGAGACCTTGTAGCCGCCCCCGCCGAACTTGCCGCCGGCGTGCAGCATGGTCAGCGCCATGGTGACCGCCGGGATGCCCTCGGTGGGGTGGATGTCGGTGGGGATGCCGCGCCCGTTGTCCTCGACCCGGACCCCGCCGTCGTCCTGCAGGGTCAGCACGATCCGGTCGCAGTAGCCGGCGAGCGACTCGTCGACGGAGTTGTCCACGACCTCCCAGATCAGGTGGTGCAGACCGCGCTCGCCGGTGGAGCCGATGTACATGCCGGGGCGCTTGCGGACCGCCTCGAGGCCCTCGAGGACCTGGATCGCGGAGGCGTCGTACCCTCCGTTGCCGGACTCGCCCGGAGAGACGTGGTTGGCCAGTGCGCTGTCGGTGCTGCTGCTCCCGGTGTCGGCGGAGTGGGTCGTGCTCTGGTCTTCGACGGGGTTCTCAGCGCTCACGCAAAGCCTTCTTCCACAGCCCCCGCGGGGGCACCTCGACACGGAGAGGGTCGCGACCTTCGTGGAGCACGCGACCCAGAGGCCAGTTTAGCGGTCCTGAGGCCCTAGACCATGCTTCTCGTCCCCTGAGGGGAGCGATCTGGGGATCAAACGTCCCCCGTGAGGCCCTCCGGAGGCATTTCGCGGCCTTTCCAGGGGCTTGGATGACTCCCTGTACGTCCTGGGGTGGCCCGGATCGGCATATCGCCGATCCCAGCCTCAGCCGTAGGTGTCGCGCGGACCCCGGCCACGCGTGGAGCGCAGCCCCTTCTTCCACGAGGGGAGATTGGGGCCCAGGACCTCGATGATCGCCACGGTCCCGTCGCCCAGCTCCTCGTTGAGCCGACGTACGACGGTGGGCGCCAGCATCCGCAGCTGGGTCGCCCAGGCCGTGGAGTCGGTGCGGACCACGAGCTTGCCCTCGGTCAGCGTCTCCGGGGTGCAGTGCGCGCCGACCTCGGCGCCCACCAGCTCCGACCACCGGGCGAAGACCCCCTGCACCTGCAGGTCGAAGGCCCAGCCGTGGTTGGTGACCAGGCGGTCCAGGGCGCTGCCCAGCAGCTGGGGGTCCCGATCGTCGGGGTGCGCGCCGGAGCTGCGGGGACGGACCCGGCGCCGGAACTCGCCGCTGCTGCCGGTGCCGGACCCCTTCCCCGAGCCCTTGCGGCGCGCCGGCTGACCCGGGATCCGGGCCGCGGCGCGGGCTGCGGAGCGGGCCAGGTCCAGGCCGTCGTCGCGCCGCTGCGGGGCTGCGTCGTCGGGGCGCTCCTCCTCAGCCACGGCGTACCTCGCCGTCGGCCACGTGGAACCGCACCCCGGCCAGTGCCTCGGGGACGTCAGCCTCCACCGCGGCCGTCACCAGCACCTGCTCCGCGCCGGCCACCAGCTCGGCCAGCTGCTGCCGGCGACCGGTGTCCAGCTCGGCGAAGACGTCGTCGAGGATCAGGATCGGGTCGTCGCCGTCGTTGCGCAGCAGGTCGTAGGAGGCCAGCTTGAGCGCCAGCGCGAACGACCAGGACTCACCGTGCGAGGCGTACCCCTTGACCGGCAGCCGCAGGTCGCCGTTGCCCAGCGTCAGCACCAGCTCGTCGCGGTGCGGGCCGACCAGGGAGATGCCCCGGTCCAGCTCGTCGCGCCGGCGCCGCTCCAGCTCGGCGAGCAGTGCCTGCTCCAGGTCGGGACGGCTCAGCGCCGCGGCCTCCGCCGGGCTGCCCAGGTCGAAGCTGGGCTTGTACTCCACCTCGGCGTCGTCGCGGGACGCCCCACGGGCCACCGCCTCGTAGGCCTTGCCGACGTACGGCGCCAGCGCCTGCACCAGGGCGATGCGCTGGGCCAGCAGCTCCGCGCCCACCTGGGACAGGTGGGTGTCCCACACCGACAGGGTGGAGAGCGCAGCCTCCGCCGAGGGTCCACCGCGGCGCGCGCTCCCGGCGGTCTTGAGCAGCGAGTTGCGCTGGCGCAGGATCCGGTCGTACTCCGCCCTCGTGCCGGCCAGCCGCGGGGTACGCAGCACCAGCAGGTCGTCGAGGAAGCGCCGCCGGTCGCTCGGGTCGCCCTTGACCAGGGTCAGGTCGTCGGGGGAGAAGACCACCGTCCGCACCAGGCCCAGGATCTCGCGCGGCCGGGGGAGGTGCGACCTGTTGATCCGGGCCCGGTTGGCGCGCCCGGGGTTGAGCTCGACCTCGAGGGTGGCGGCGCGCCCGTCCTTGACCACGATGGCGCGCACCAGCGCCTGGTCGCTGCCGGAGCGGACCAGGGGAGCGTCGCTGGCCACCCGGTGGGACCCGAGCCGAGACAGGTAGTCGATCGCCTCCACCAGGTTGGTCTTGCCCTGGCCGTTGCGACCGATGAAGGCCGTGGCGCCCGGAGCCAGCTCGACGTCGATGTCGGCGTACGAGCGGAAGTCGTGGAGCGCGAGGTGCGAGACGTGCACGAAGCCTCTTGTCTAGCTCTCGCCGGTCTCGGTCGCGCTGCCGGCACCGGCCTGCTCGGAGGTCTTGCTGATCTCGGGGTCGTGCTTGCCCTCGACGTCGCCGCCTTTGGGCGCCTCGGTCTGCATGGCGTGGCCACCGAACTGGTTGCGCATGGCGGCGATCGCCTTCATCGCGGGGCTGTCGTCCTGGCGGGAGACGAACCGGGCGTAGAGCGCGGCGGTGATCGCCGGGGTCGCCACCGCGTGCTCGATGCCGGCCTCGACGGTCCAGCGGCCCTCGCCGGAGTCCTCGGCGTAGCCGCGGATCCCCACCAGGCCGGGCTGCTCGTCGAGGGCGGCCACCAGCAGGTCCAGCAGCCAGGAGCGGATCACGGTGCCCTCGCGCCAGGAGCGGAAGACCTCGGTCACGTTCTCGACCATGTCGACCTTCTCCAGGAGCTCCCAGCCCTCGGCGTAGCTCTGCATGATCGCGTACTCGATGCCGTTGTGGACCATCTTGGAGAAGTGGCCGGCGCCGACCTTGCCCGCGTGGACCGCGCCGAACTCGCCCTCGGGCTTGAGGGCGTCGAAGGCCGGCTGCACCTTGGCGACGTCCTCTCCGGATCCGCCGTACATCAGGGCGTAGCCGTTCTCCAGGCCCCAGACACCCCCGGAGACACCGCAGTCGACGTAGCCGATCTCGCGCTCGGCGAGGGAGGCGGCGTGCTCGAGGTCGTCGGTCCAGCGCGAGTTGCCGCCGTCGACGACCACGTCGCCGGCCCCCAGCAGGTCCCGCAGCTGCCCGACGGTCTCCCGGGTGGGGCCGCCCGCGGGCACCATCACCCACACGACCTTGGGGGAGGGCAGCTTCTCGACCAGCTCGGCCAGCGACGCCACGTCGCTGACTCCCGGGTCCCGGTCGTAGCCGATCACGGTGTGGCCCCCACGACGGAGCCGCTCCCGCATGTTGCCGCCCATCTTGCCGAGGCCGACGAGTCCGATCTCCATGCGCGCTGCTCCTGTTCGTGGGTGGTGGTCGCCGTCGACCCCTACGACAGGAGTCTCCTCGGCATCAGCAGGTAACGGAAGGCGCTGTGGTCGCCGGCGTCGGTGCTGGAGATGACCACCGGCTTGGTGGCCTGGGTGAAGGACAGGTTGACCTTCTCGCCGTCCAGGGCGGTGAGCCCGTCGAGCAGGTACGTCGGGTTGAAGCCCGTGACGACCTCCTCACCGGTGATCTCCGCCTCGATCGCCTCGGTGGCCTGGGCCTCGTCCCCGGACTGGGAGTCGAGCACGACCTCGCCGTCGGCGAACTTCATCTGCACCGCGGTGTTGCGCTCGGCCACCAGGGCGACCCGCTTGACGGTGTCGATGAGCTCCTGGCGGTTGACCGTCGCCACGGTCAGGTGCTCGGCGGGGAAGAGGCTGCGGACCTTGGGGAACTCCCCGTCCAGCAGCCGGGTCGTGGTGCGGCGTACGCCGTCGCTGCCGGAGCCCTCGAAGCCGATGATGCCGTCGCCGCCGGCTGGGGAGATCGAGATGGTGACGTCCCCGCTCAGCGTCTTGGCGGTGTCGCTGAGCACCTTGGCCGGCACCAGTGCGGCCAGCGACGCGTCGGTGGCGTTGGGGCGCCAGGTCAGCTCACGGTGCGAGAGCCGGAACCGGTCGGTGGCCAGCAGCGACATCGAGTCGCCCTCGATCTCGATGCGGACCCCGGTCAGGACCGGGAGCATGTCGTCGCGGCCGGCGGCGGTCACGGCCTGGGAGACCGCCCGGGCGAACTCGTCGCCCTTGACCACACCGCTGGGCGGGGGCACGACCGGCAGGGTGGGGTAGTCCTCGACGGGCATGGTCTGGAGGCTGAAGCGACCGGAGCCGCACTTGATCTCCAGCTTGTTGCCGGTGACCTCGCAGTCGACCGGCTTGTGGGGGAGGCTGCGGCAGATGTCGGCCAGCAGCCGTCCGCTGACCAGGACCCGGCCGTCGTCGGAAACCTCGGCGCGCAGCTCGGCACGGGCGGAGGTCTCGTAGTCGAAGGACGACAGGACCAGGCCGTCGTCGCTCGCCTCGATCAGGAGCCCCGCGAGCACGGGAGCACTGGGGCGCACAGGGAGGCTGCGTGCAGCCCAGGCGACGGCGTCGGCGAAGACGTCGCGTTCGACGCGGAACTTCACTTCGTTCCTCCGGATCTTGTTATTCGACTGCGTGGAGCCGAATCCTGCCATGCCACCGGTCCCGGTGTCCCCGAGGTGTCCGGAGCGACCCTCGGCCAGTAACACCTCGGAGCCGGGATTTCGGGTGTCATCCCCAGGTTGGCGGCGAAGTGATGGTTGTGAGGAATCGATGACATGGATAGGTGAGTGGTTGTCATAGGGGTTGTGCAAACTGTGGATAACCGGTGTTTTCGCAGGTCAACGCGGATTTGTTCGCAATTCTGTCCTGTGGAGGGAGTGTGCAGGCACTGGTGCGGGCTGTGGGGCCGGCGATGGGCTCCGGGTGACTCGCCCCGTGAGTGCACAGGCCTGTGGAGGAATCGTGGCCTTTGACCACAGGTGGTTCAACAGGGTGGGAACCACAAGAATCCGCACTCGTTCAGCTCGCCCTGGCCTGCATCTTGATGCGGTTGGTGAGCTCGCTGACCTGGTTGAAGACCGCCCGACGCTCGGCGAGCAGCTGGTTGATCTTGCGGTCTGCGTACATCACCGTGGTGTGGTCCCGGCCGAACTCCTTGCCGATCTGCGGCAGCGACATGCTGGTGAGCTCGCGGCACAGGTACATGGAGATCTGGCGGGCGAGCACCAGGTGGCGTCCGCGGCTGGGGCCGGTGAGGTCGTCGATGCTGACCCCGAAGTACGCCGCGGTCTGGGCGATGATGAGCGGTGAGGTGATCTCCGGCTCGCCGCCCTCGGGGATGAGGTCCTTGAGCACGATCTCGGCCAGGGTCATGTCGACCTCCTGGCGGTTGAGGTTGGCGAAGGCCGTCACCCGGATGAGGGCGCCCTCGAGCTCGCGGATGTTGGTCTGGATCTTGGAGGCGATGAACTCCAGCACGTCCGGCGGTGCGGTGAGCCGGTCCATCGCCGCCTTCTTGCGCAGGATCGCGATCCGGGTCTCGAGGTCGGGAGCCTGGACGTCGGTGATCAGGCCCCACTCGAACCGGTTGCGCAGCCGGTCCTCGAGCGCCTCGAGCAGCTTGGGGGGACGGTCGGAGGTCAGCACGATCTGCTTGTTGGCGTTGTGCAGCGTGTTGAAGGTGTGGAAGAACTCCTCCTGCGTCTGCGTCTTGCCCTCGAGGAACTGGATGTCGTCGATCAGCAGCACGTCCACGTCGCGGTAGCGCCGCTTGAACCGGTCCTGTCGGTCGTCGCGGATCGCGTTGATGAACTCGTTGGTGAACTCCTCGCTGGAGACGTAGCGCACCTTGGCGCCGCTGTAGAGGCTGCGGACGTAGTGGCCGATCGCGTGCAGCAGGTGCGTCTTGCCCAGGCCGGACTCTCCGTAGATCAGCAGCGGGTTGTACGCCTTGCCCGGCGCCTCGGCCACCGCCACCGCCGCGGCGTGGGGGAACCGGTTGGACGAGCCGATGACGAAGGTCTCGAAGGTGTACTTGGGGTTGAGCCGGGTCTCCATCGCGCTCGTGCCGCTGGGGTGGTCGCGACGGTCGGAGTCGAAGTGCTGCTGCGGCAGCTCCACGACGTTGGAGATGTCCCACCGATTTGTCGACATATCGGTTTGTGGCCTGATCGACTCGTCAGGCGGTGTGTGCACCGGCGGTCCCACTTGGTCGTCGAGCGCGGGGTTCACCGTGACGGCGATCCGGATCTCGCGGCGGAAGCGGTCACTGAGGGAGTCCTCCAGCTGGGCGCGGAGGCGCCCTTCGAGCTGGCCCCGGGTGAAGTCGTTGGGCACGGCGATGATCGCGGTGCTCTCGTGCAGGGTGACGGGCTCACTCGCGCGCAACCAGGCCCGTTGGTTGGGCTGGAGCTGGTCGACGACGCTGCGCCAGACCGTGCTGAGGTCGACCGGGTCGTTCTCCACGTGTTCCCCTCGTCATGGCGGTCGTGGCCGAGTGTCAGTCCACAACTTTATCCACAGGTTGTGCATCTTGCCCCTTATTGGGGAGGTCTTCATGCTGGCCAGGGGGACCGAATTCCCTCACAACGCTGTTTCCGCTGGTCAGAGCAGGTTTTGCGGAGTCCGCGCCCAAGCTCCGGGGGAGCCTGATCATCACGCGAGGAGGGCGTCGAGACACCCTCTGGCCGTCGCAAGGTAACAAGCGCCGAAGCCTGGGAGCAAGACGTCATCCACAGGCTGGGTATGGTCCCTGTGGATGACGATCCGCGCTGGTTTGACCCTGAATCTGGTCAGCGCGTACCGTTGCAAGGTCGCCCGACGTCCGCTCGTGGTCGACCGGTGCCGCACGTCCACGGAAATTCACGCCAGTCCAAGGGTGTGTGCCGTGGGGGGGCGGTGCCTGCCGAAGTTTGGCGCAGGACATCCCCGCCGGAGTGGACACCCGCACAGAGACAACATCGGAGAATTTCGTGAGCAAGCGTACGTACCAGCCGAACAACCGCCGCCGTCACAAGGTGCACGGTTTCCGCCTGCGCATGCGCACCCGCGCCGGCCGCGCCATCCTTTCCGCGCGCCGCCGCAAGGGGCGCAAGGAACTGGCAGTCTGACGCCTGCCCACGACGAACCGACTTCTGCGGCCTGCGTCGTGCTCCCCCGCTCCGCGCGTCTTACTCGTGGTGAGGGCTTCAGGAGTGCGGTCCGCGCAGGTCGCCGTGCCGGCTCCCGGTCGTTGGTCGTCCACTGGCACGCCGCCGAGGACGGTCCGGCACCGGTCCAGATCGGTTTTGTCGTGAGCAAGGCCGTCGGCAACGCCGTGGCCCGCAACCTCGTGAAGCGTCGTCTTCGCAACCTGACCCGAGAGCACCTCACGGAGCTCCCGGGTCGTGGTGTGCTCGTGGTACGTGCCCTACCCGCCGCGGCCCAGACGTCGTACGCCGACCTGGGTCGCGACCTGAGCCGAGGGCTCGATCGCGTGCTCGGGGCTCGGAGCGGCACGTGAAGTACCTCCTGATCGGCCTGCTGCGTCTGTACCGGGCGTTCATCAGTCCCCTGTACGGCCAGGTCTGCCGTTATCACCCGACCTGTTCGGCGTACGCCCTGGACGCAGTTCGGGAGTACGGCAGTATCAAGGGCAGCTGGTTGGCAGTACGGCGGCTGGTGCGCTGCCACCCGTGGTCTCCTGGGGGCTACGACCCCGTTCCTCCTCGCACCTCCGTGAACCCCACTCCGACTCAAGGAGCTTGAGTGCTCGACTTCTTCGGTGACATCGGCGGCGCCATCATGACGCCGCTGTACTACATCATCTCGGTGGTGCTGGTGGGTTTCCACACCCTCCTGAGCAACGTGGGGCTCGACCCGCAGGGTGGTGCCGCGTGGGCGCTGTCCATCGTGGGCCTGACGCTGGTGATCCGGGCCGCCCTGATCCCGCTGTTCGTCAAGCAGATCAAGTCCAGCCGGAACATGCAGCTGATCCAGCCCAAGGTCAAGGAGCTGCAGAAGAAGTACGGGCATGACCGGGAGCGCCTCGCCCAGGAGACGATGGCGCTCTACAAGGAGGCGGGGACCAACCCCTTCGCCTCCTGCCTGCCGATCCTGCTGCAGATGCCGATCTTCCTGGCGCTCTTCCGGCTGCTCGACCAGGCCGCCAAGAAGGGCAAGTCGCACGGCGTCCTCACCGAGGAGCTCGCCAGGGACTTCGGGCAGGCCGAGCTGTTCGGCCGCGTCCCCCTCGCCGACACCTTCCTGCAGGCTGACGGCTCGGTCGCCGTCATGGCGTTCGCGGCCGTGCTGGTGCTGGCCATGACGGCCACCACCTTCTTGACCCAGCGTCAGCTGATGAGCAAGAACATGCCCGCTGACGCGCTGTCGGGGCCCTACGCCCAGCAGCAGAAGATGCTCCTCTACGTGCTCCCCGTCGTCTTCGCCGTCGGTGGTATCGCCTTCCCGATCGGTGTGCTCCTCTACTGGACGACGTCGAACCTGTGGACCATGGGCCAGCAGTTCTACGTGATCCGCAACAACCCCGCCCCGGGGACGCCGGCCTTCGCGGCCAAGGTGGAGCGGGACAAGGCCAAGGCGGTGCGCAAGGGCACGTCGCCCGTCGCCACCGAGGCGGAGGCGGCTCAGGAGATCCACGAGCCGATCCAGCGCCCGGCGCCCAGGCAGCAACCCAAGCGTCAGACGAAGTCTCAGCGCAAGAAGCGCTGACCCCCACTGTCGGCGCCGCGAGGCCGCCATCCCTACCCAGCAGGAGACCCGCGTGAGCGAGAACCAGAACGACGTGCAGCCCGGTGACGCAGTCGACGAGACGCTTGCCGACGTCCGGGAGCAGTCCGACGGCCCGACGCGGCCGAGCAAGGTGGAGCGGCTGGAGGCCGAGGGCGACATCGCGGCTGACTACCTCGAGGAGCTGCTCGACATCGCGGACCTGGACGGGGACCTCGACATGGACGTGGACGGTGACCGCGCGTCGGTCTCCGTGGTGGGTGCCGACCTGTCGATGCTGGTGGGGCGCGAGGGACAGGTGCTCGAGGCCCTGCAGGAGCTGACGCGGCTCGCCGTCTACCGCGAGACGGGCGAGCGGTCCCGGCTGATGCTGGACATCTCCGGCTACCGGGCCCAGAAGCGCGAGGAGCTGGAGGCGCTTGCCGCCACGTTGATCTCCGAGGTCCGGGCCTCGGGGCAGCGTGTCGAGCTGGAGCCGATGAGCTCCTTCGAGCGCAAGGTGGTCCACGACGCCGTGACGGCGGCCGGGCTGGTCTCGGAGTCCGAAGGCGCGGAGCCGAGCCGCTACGTGGTGATCCTCCCCGAGTGAACGCATTGGTTTCACGTGAAACCGCGGCGTCGTCCGCGGAGCCACCCCCCTTGCCCCCGATGCCCGAGGTGGCTCGGGGGGTGTTCGCGTCCGAGCGCCTCCCGCTGTTGCAGGCGTACGCCGGTCGCCTGGCCACGGACGGCGTGGTCCGGGGACTGATCGGCCCCCGGGAGGTTCCCCGCCTCTGGGACCGGCACCTGCTGAACTCGGCGGTGCTGAGCAGCGCCGTGGGGCCCGAGGTGCGCACCGTGTGTGACATCGGATCCGGCGCCGGGCTCCCCGGCCTGGTCTTGGCGATCCAGCGCCCGGAGCTGACTGTCACGCTCGTCGAGCCCCTGCTGCGCCGCACCACGTTCCTGTCCGAGGTCGTGGGCGAGCTGAACCTCGACAACGTCGAGGTGGTGCGGGCTCGGGCGGATGCCCTGCACGGGTCACGGTCCTTCGACCTGGTGACCTCACGGGCTGTGGCACCCCTGGGGCGGCTCCTGGAGTGGTCGATGCCCCTCGTGGCCGCTCAAGGAGCTCTGCTGGCGCTCAAGGGGTCCTCCGTGGCAGACGAGGTCTCCGCGGCTGCCGCGACGCTGACAGCGTTTGGATGCGCGGAGCCGGAGGTGCTCCACCTGCCCGGCGTCGGGGACAGCCCGCCTACCTTCGCGGTACGGGTTTCGTGGGCTGATCCGAGCACGCTAACGTTGCGACCGGTTCGCCGCGGCGGCAAGCCGGGTAAACGGAAGAGCACTCGTGCTCGGCGTGCCGGGCCGCACGGCGGCTCGTGAATCAGCTCCGTACGGCGGAGACAGTGAAGTGAAGGCGGACGCTGTGCCCGCTGGACATGCAGCGCGAAGGGGTCTGGCGTGAACGATGGTGACCTGACGGCTCCAGGCCGGCCAGAGTTATCCACCGGTCCAGGAGGGTCCCCTGAGCGTGACTCTCCACAGATCGGGCGGAGTTATCCACAGGCTGGGGATTTCGCTGGGGATGTTGGGGAGGAGCGCGGCGACGCCACGGCTGGGCGTGTTTCACGTGAAACGTCGCTGTCGCCAGTTCCGGCCTCCGCGTCGAAGTTCTCCGACAGAAACCCTGTTTCACGTGAAACGTCGAACCACCTGGTCGATGTGCTGCTCAGCACCCCGCCCGTGCCCCATCCCTCAGACACCGGGAGCTCTTCGCCAGTGACCTCGCCCCAAGAACCCTCTGCGACGACCGGATCGAATGTTTCACGTGGAACGGGCTTCCGCACCGCGGCGCAGATCGCGGAGCAGGACACCACGGCCTACGACAACAGCACCCCGCTGGCCCGGGCGGCCGAGCATGTGGTGATGGCTCGCCAGGGCGCCCTGGGTCGCCAGCAACCCGCCCGCCCGGATCACACCCGCGTGATGGTGGTGGCAAACCAGAAGGGCGGAGTCGGCAAGACCACCAGCACCGTGAACCTGGCGGCGGCGATGGCGCAACTGGGGCAGCGAGTGCTGGTGATCGACCTGGATCCCCAGGGCAACGCCTCGACCGCGCTCAACATCGACCATCACCGTGGCGTTCCGTCGACGTACGACCTGCTGGTGGACGGCGCTGCCCTGGCCGACATCACCGCGCCTTGTCCCGAGCTGCCCAACCTGGTGGTCTGTCCGGCCACGATCGATCTCGCGGGGGCGGAGATCGAGCTGGTCAGCGTGGTGGCTCGCGAGAACCGGCTGCACAAGGCCATCCAGGCTCATCCCCTGGTAGGAGACAGCACGATCGGCGATGAACGCTTCGACTACGTCTTCATCGACTGCCCGCCGTCGCTGGGCCTGCTGACTCTCAACGCCCTGGTTGCGGGCGCGGAGATGATGATCCCGATCCAGGCCGAGTACTACGCACTCGAAGGGCTGGGACAGCTGCTTGAGACGGTGGCGATGGTCAAGGCGCACCTCAACCCGCGGCTCGACGTCACCACGATCCTGATCACGATGTACGACGCTCGCACGCGACTCGCCGCCGGCGTGGCGGAGGAGGTGCGCGAGCACTTCGGGAGCACCGTGCTGAAGACGATGGTGCCGCGCTCGGTCCGGGTCTCCGAGGCGCCGTCGTACGGTCAGACTGTGATGACCTACGATCCGGGTTCACCGGGCGCCCTCAGCTATCTGGAGGCAGCCCGCGAGATCGCCGTCAAGGGAGCACCCGCCGCATGAGCAACCCCAAGTCCCCCCGCCGAGGCCTCGGTCGTGGTCTGGGAGCCCTGATTCCTACGGCTCCGGCGGCCCAGCAGCCCCCCGAGCAGGACTTTGAAACCGCGCACGGGGCAGATCCGTTCGCTGGGGGCCTGGATTCGAGAGTTTCGGCTGCAGCTCCGCAGTTGGTGGGCGTGGCTGAGGGCATCGCTGACGATCAACCGGTCTCGGTTGTCCCCTCCTCCCCCGCCTCGGGGGCCGACGAGCCTCCCTTGGCCGCATCGGGTGCCTACTTCAAGGAGCTGCCCATCGGGGCCGTGCGGCCCAACCAGTGGCAGCCGCGCCAGGTCTTCGAGGAAGAGGCTCTGAGCGAGCTGGTCCACTCGATCACCGAGGTGGGCCTGCTCCAGCCGGTGGTGGTCCGCGAGACGGAGCCGGGCTCGTACGAGCTCATCATGGGCGAACGCCGCTGGCGCGCGGCTCAACAGGCCGGTCTGGAGCTCATTCCGGCGATCGTGCGGGAGACCGACGACTCGGACATGCTCCGGGATGCCCTCCTGGAGAACCTGCACCGCTCCCAGCTCAACCCCCTGGAGGAGGCGGCCGCCTACGGTCAGCTCCTGGAGGACTTCGGCTGCACCCACGAGGAGCTGGCCCAGCGCATCGGTCGGTCCCGCCCTCAGATCAGCAACACGTTGCGGCTGCTCAATCTGAGTCCCGCAGTGCAGCGCCGCGTGGCGGCCGGAGTCCTGTCGGCCGGACACGCACGTGCGCTGCTGGGTGTGCACGACGGTGAGCAGCAGGACCGCCTCGCCCAGCGGGTGGTGGCCGAGGGCATCAGTGTCCGGGCCCTCGAGGAGATCGTGTCCCTGGGCGATCCCACCCGTCCCGAGCGTGCCCCACGGCGCAACCGTCCCGTCGCCCCCGGCCTGACCGAGCTGGCGAGTCGGCTCGGTGACCGGTTCGAGACCAGGGTGAAGGTGGACCTGGGCAAGTCCAAGGGCAAGATCACCGTCGAGTTCGCGTCCATGGAGGACCTGCGCCGCATCGTCGACGTGATGGATCCGCGCAACCGGGACGATCGTCCCATCTGAGGGAGCCTCCCAGGACGATTCTGAGGGGGTGGGGGCGCCTTCGGAGTTCTCCCAGAACGATTCTGAGCCGAGTCAGGGTGCTACTGGCCCCGCTCAGATCGCCCTGGAGCGCTGAGAATTGCCCTAGGAGAGCCCTCGGAGAGCCCTCAGAGCGAGCAGAGCCGCCACTTCAGGGGCTATTACCCGACAAAGGGATAAAACACTTTGTCGACAAAGCGCTTTATCGGCGAACCGGTTCAGCTACTTGTTGGCACCGGATGCCTTGCGAGCTGCAGCCCGGCGCTGGGCCCGCTCCCGCTTCTCCTGCTCGTCCAGCTCCGCCGCACGCTCCAGGGTGGGAGCGGAACCGCCGTGGCGTGCCGGCAGCCACCAGGAGCCGGGGGGCTGCTCCTCGGCGGGATGGCGGGCGATCGTCTCGTCGAGCAGGGCCGACATCACCGCGTGCAGCTCGGCAGTCTCGGCTGCCGGGTCCGCACCGGTCGGGTGCAGCGGCTCGCCGACCGTGATGGTGATGCTGCGTCCCCGCGAGAAGTCGCGCGGGTGGTCCTTGGTGAAGATGCGCTGGGTGCCCCACAGCGTGATCGGCACGAGCGGCACCCCGGCGTCCGCGGCGATCCGCACCGCGCCGTTCTTGAACTCCTTGAGCTCCAGCGCCCGGGAGATGGTGGCCTCGGGGAAGATCCCGACCAGCTCACCGGCCTTGAGGTAGCGGACCGCCTCCCGGAAGGAGGACATGCCCTCGCCACGGTCCACCGCGATGTGGTGCATCGAGCGCATCACCGGCCCGCCCACAGGATGGTCGAAGACCTCCTTCTTGGCCATGAACCGCACCAGGCGGCTGCGCTCGGCCATGTGGGCGGCCAAGCCGCCGTAGATGAAGTCGAGGTAGCCGATGTGGTTGTAGGCCAGCAGCGCCCCTCCCTCGGCCGGGATGTGCTCGGTCCCCTTGATGTCGAACGACTGGCCCAGCAGGCGGAAGCCGGCCTTGGCGGTCATGATGATCGGGGGATAGCTGATGTCCCGCATGTGGGAGGGCTCCTGGGGTCGAGGGGAAGGGCTGCAGCAGCCTAGAGCAGGGGCGTCAGCGACGGGTGGCGAGGAAGTCGGCAATGCGCCCGATGGCCTCCTCCAGCACGTCGGTGTCGGGCAGGGTCACCAGCCGGAAGTGGTCGGGGGTGGGCCAGTTGAACCCGCTGCCGTGGGTGACCAGGATCTTCTTGGCACGGAGCAGGTCGATGACGAACTTCTCGTCGTCGGTGATGTCGTAGACCTCGGGGTCCAGCCGGGGGAAGCAGTACAGAGCACCCCGCGGCTTCACGTTGCTCACCCCGGGGATCTCGTTGAGGAGGCGGTGGGCCAGCATCGACTGCTCGTAGAACCGCCCACCGGGACCGATGAGCTCCTCGATCGACTGATAGCCGCCCAGGGCGGTCTGGATCGCGTGCTGGGCCGGCACGTTGGCGCACATCCGCATGTTGGCGATCAGGGTGAGACCTTCGAGGAAGTCCGAGGCGAGCTCCTTGGGACCCGAGATCATCACCCAGCCGGCGCGGTAGCCGCAGACCCGGTAGGCCTTGGAGAGGCCGCTGAAGGTCAGCGTCAGCACGTCGTTGCCGGCGTACGTCGCGGTGTGGTGGTGGACGGCGTCCTCGAAGAGGATCTTCTCGTAGATCTCGTCGGAGAAGATCACCAGCTCGTGCCGGCGGGCGATGTCGACCATCGCCTTGACCGTCTCCTCGGTGTAGACCGCACCGGTGGGGTTGTTCGGGTTGATGATGACCATCCCGAACGTGTTCTCGGTGATCTTGGCCTCCATGTCGGCCAGATCGGGGTTCCAGTCGTTCTCCTCGTCGCACCGGTAGTGCACCGGCGTGCCGCCGGCCAGGGTGACCGCGCCGGTCCACAGCGGGTAGTCCGGGGCGGGCACCAGGATCTCGTTGCCGTCGTCGACGAACGCCTGCAGCACCATCGAGATCAGCTCGGAGACGCCGTTGCCGATGAAGATGTCTTCGACGCCGACCTCCCGCAGCCCGTGGGACTGGTAGTAGTTCATCACCGCGGTCCGCGCGGAGTAGATGCCCTGGCTGTCGCTGTAGCCCTGGGCGTCCGGCAGGTGGTGGATCATGTCGGCGAGGATTGCCTCGGGCGCCTCGAAGCCGAAGGGTGCGGTGTTGCCGATGTTGAGCTTCAGGATCCGGTGCCCCTCAGCCTCCAGGCGCTGGGCCTCCACGAGGATCGGGCCTCGTACGTCGTACCGGACTCCGCGGAGCTTCTTGCTCTGTTTGATGGGGCGCACGCGTGCATCCTCTCACCGGGCCCACCACCCCTAGCATGGATATGTCGAGGCTCGGTCAGGCAGAGTGCGGCGGAAGGGAGCAGAAGCGATGTCTCGCAAGGTCGTCCGGCTGACGGTGGACCATCTCGCCCAGCTCGACGAGCACCTGCGCACCTGCCTGCGCTGGCAGCTCGACGCCGTGGCGATCTCCCGCGTCGAGGCGGGCCAGGAGGCGGCCGAGGTGGAGGCGTGGCTCTCCGGCGTGCTGCGGGAGTGGGGTTCGTGCGGGCGCGCCGTCCTGGTGGACGGCGTACCGGTGGGAGCGGCCGTCTACGCCCCGCCGTGGTACCTGCCGGGGCTGGCCGCCCTGCCCACGGCGCCCCCCTCGCAGGATGCGGTAGTGCTGGCCAAGCTGTACGTCGCGGAGGCGTTCCGGGGGCAGGGCCTGGGCCGGATGCTGATCCAGGGCATGGCCCGGGACCTGGTGCTCCGCGAGACCGTGGCGGTGGAGGCCTTCGGCCGGAACCGGCCCCAGCCCGGCTCGTGCCTGCTGCCCGTTGAGTTCCTGGGAGCGGTGGGCTTCAAGACGCAGCGGGCGCACCGCACCGTGCCGCGGATGCGGATGGAGCTCCGAACCACCCGGACCTGGAAGAGCGAGGTCGAGCTGGCCGTGGAGCGCCTGTACGGTGCCGTGCGCCCGGCGTTGTCGCCGCAGAGGCTGAAGCCTCAGGCGAAGGGGAGCCTCAGATCAGGTCCGCGAGCTCCTTGAGGATCGCGGCCTTGGGGCGCGCACCCACGATGGACTTCACGACCTC
Source organism: Nocardioides sp. 616 (assembly GCF_002930065.1). NCBI lineage: Bacteria > Bacillati > Actinomycetota > Actinomycetes > Propionibacteriales > Nocardioidaceae > Nocardioides > Nocardioides sp. 616. Next base: position 41,101 of record NZ_POAG01000001.1, read on the forward strand.
GCCACCCTGGTAGACGTTGATCGTCGGGATGCCGGTCACGCGGTAGCTGGCCGGGGTGACGGGGTTCTCGTCGACGTTCATCTTCAGGAAGGTCATCTTGTCGCCGTGGGCGCCGGCGATCTCGTCCAGGATGGGACCGACCTGGCGGCACGGGCCGCACCACTCCGCCCAGAAGTCCACCAGGACGGGCTTGTCGGACTTGAGGACCTGGGTCTCGAACTCGGCGTCGGTCACTGCGGGCATGTTGGACATGTGGTGGTTCCTTCCGGGGCGGAGGGTGGTGCAGGGATGCTCTGGTCAAGTGAACACGGCAGGGGGGACAGATTGTTCCCCCCTCGCGGGTGGAGCGCCGCTCAGGCGTCGGCGGGCTGGATCTCCTCCGCCACGACCTCCGCGGTCTCCTCCGCGGACCCCGCGATGGAGGCGGCGTGGTCGAGCATGGCGATGTAGCGCTCGGCGTCCAGGGCGGCCGCGCAGCCGGTGCCGGCGGCGGTGATGGCCTGGCGGTAGTGGTGGTCGACCAGGTCGCCGGCCGCGAAGACGCCGGCGACGTTGGTCGCGGTGAACGGGTGGTTCACCACCACGTAGCCGTCGTCGTCCAGGTCCACCTGGCCGGTCAGCAGCTCTGAGCGGGGGTCGTGACCGATCGCGATGAACAGGCCGGTGACGGCCAACGGTCGCTGCTCGCCGGTGACGGTGTCGCGCAGGGTGACCGACTCGAGCCGGTCGGCGCCGTTGATCTCGGCGATCTCGGAGTTCCAGACCATCTCGAGCTTGGGGTCGGCCAGCGCGCGCTCCTGCATGATCTTGGAGGCACGGAGCTCGTCGCGACGGTGGATCAGGTAGACCTTGGAGGCGAACCGGGTCAGGAAGGTCGCCTCCTCGATCGCGGAGTCACCACCACCGACGACGGCGATCTCCTGATCACGGAAGAAGAAGCCGTCGCAGGTCGCGCACCAGGAGACGCCCCGTCCGGAGAGCTCCTCCTCACGGGGGAGGCCGAGCTTGCGGTAGCCGGAGCCGGTGGCGAGGATCACGGAGCGGGCGGTGTAGGTGGTGTCAGCGGTCTTCACGACCTTGACGTCGCCGGTGAGGTCGACCTCGATCGCGTCGTCGGGGACCAGCTCGGCGCCGAAGCGCTCAGCCTGCGCCCGCATCTCGTCCATCAGCGCCGGGCCCATGATGCCCTCGCGGAAACCGGGGAAGTTCTCGACCTCGGTGGTGTTCATCAGGGCGCCGCCGGCGGTCACGGAGCCCTCCAGGACGAGCGGCTCCAAAGCGGCCCGGGCGGCATACACGGCTGCGGTGTATCCGGACGGGCCGGAGCCGATGATGATGACGTTGCGGGTCTGGGTGTCGCTCATTGCGCGGTGCACTCCCTCAAGGGTCGGAGTTCAGGATCCTGGGGCGCCGGGCGTCCCACGAGATATGGAACCGATGGTAGGTCAGGGTTGTTCCCCTCGCGGCCCGGCTCAGGGGGCGGGAAGCAGCGCCGAGGCCACCGGGCGGTCCGACTCGCACCAGTAGACCCGGGCCCGCTGCTGATCGCCTCGGACCGGCCCGAGCACAGCCACCGCCGCGACGCCGTCCAGGCTCACCAGGAACCGTTCACCCTGCGCCGGTGGCAGGCAGTCCATGGCCGCCAGCCGCTTGGCCGGCTGCGGCTGACCTGCGGCGCGCAGCAGCACCAGGTCGCGCTCCAGGGAGTCGCTGCTCAGGGCGGCGGCACCGGTGAACGGGGCGGGGGATTCGCCGCGCTGGTCCTGGCCCGCCTCGGGGTCCGTCGCAAGCGCGCCTGCTCCGTCGTCGAGCGACGGCCCGGCGTCGGAGGTCGCCATGTCGTTCTCGCTGCCGTCCAGGGTGGGCAGCGACCCCACGGCCACCCCGCCGACGACGACGGCGGCCGCCGCTGCCACCGACCAGGCCAGCACCCGACGCCGTCGATGGGGCAAGGGCACGACCTGGGCCTGGGACGGGCGCTCCGTGGGGTCATCCCCGGGCTCGCCACCGGTCGTCGGGCGCTCCGCGACCAGCCCGGCCAGCGTCTCGTCCAGCCGCGCGGTGACCGCGTCCGGGACGCCCGCGGTCACCCGCGACGCGGCGAGCAGCCGACGTACGGCGTCGTGCTCGCCGTCGTCGGGGACGGGGCGGGCCTGGGGGTCGGGATCGTCGGTCATGGGTGCACCTCCTCGGGTCCTGATCGGCTCTTGCTCGGGTGTTCGGCTGGGGTGGACGCCGGCGTGGACGTTGGGGCGGACGGCGCGTCGGGCGCCAGCGCCCCCGGGGTGGGACGCCGGGCGGTGCCCGTGGGTTCCGGGCCGTCCCCTGTCGGTGGGCCGCCCGGACCCAGGAGGGGGCCGAGCAGCGTGGCCAGCCTGGCCCGGCCTCGTGAGCAGCGGGACTTCACCGTCCCCTCCGCGCAGCCCAGGATCAGCGCGACCTCCGAGATGCCGAACCCCTCCATGTCCACCAGGACCAGGGCGGCCCGCTGGTCCTGGTGCAGCTGGGCTAGGGCATCGAGGACCAGCTGCCGCCGTTCCTGGTCGAGGACGGAGTCCACCGGGTCCACCGCGTGGGCCGAGGCCAGGCTCCCTCGTGCCGCGTGCTCCTCCAGGTCGTCGGGCAGCGCGGTGGTGGCCCGCACCTTGGCCGCCCGGATCCGGTCCAGGCAGGCGTTGACCACGACGCGGTGCAACCAGGTGGTCACCGCGGCCTCGCCCCGGAAGGAGGCCGCCCGGCGGAACGCCGCGACCATGCCGTCCTGCAGCCCGTCCGCGGCGTCGGTGGGGTTGCCCATGGTCCTCAGGGCGACCGCCCAGAGTCGATCCCGGTGCCGGGCGAAGAGCTCACCGAAGGCGTCAGGGTCTCCCGCCACGTGAGCGGCCAGCAGGTCGGAGTCCGAGCGGCGACTGCCGCTCCGCGATGTCACCCCCGGACCTCGACCTCGGCGATCTCCCCGCGGAACCCGCCCGCCGCCTCCGGGAGAGCGGTGAGCCACACGGTCACGAACTGTCCGGTCACCTCGGGGTCGAGGGTGATGGTGATGGTCTCAGGATCCGAGCCCGTCCCAGCCGGTGCGAGGCCCTCGAGGGAGGTGGGGGCGGTGTCGGTGACGTAGACCTGGGCGTCGGTGCTGCCACCGACCACGCTGATCGCCACCTCGCCCACCGCCTGCGGCTTGCCGAGGTCCAGCACCAGTCCCACACCCGTCTTGAGACCCCCGGGGCCGAACTGCTGGTCGTAGGTGCTGGTGCGCCACCGGGTGGCCTGGTCGCCGTCGACGGCCAGGGGCGCCAGCTCGGGGTACTCCTCCTGAGGGTCGCCCTGGGGGTCGAAGTCGTCGGCGACCAGACCGGTCAGGGCGGACAACGAGGTCTCCTGCTTCGCGGTCGAGTCGTCATCCGAGTCGTCGTCCCCACCCAGGCCACTCATGCCTCCCAGCTGGTAGGCCGCGACCACGATCAGCAGCACCAGTGCCGCGAAGCCGACCAGCATGGCCAGCCGCAACCAGCCCCGACCCGGCACCTCGGCCGGCGGGACCGGGCGCAGCACGCCGGAACCGCTCCCGGTCAGCCCGTGACCCGTGCCGTGACCGGTGCCGTGACCGGTGCCCTGACCGGTGCCCTGACCCGGGGAGGTGTCCCAGGGCCAGTACTGCCCGCCCTCGGGCGCGGGGCGCGGCGCACGGGGGCGCCGGGCGGGTTCGCCCTCGCCCGGGTCAGGGGCGAAGAGGGGACGCTCGGCGGGGGTGTCGAAGGGAGGAGGCGGCGCGGGGCGGTGGGCGCGAGCCCGGAGCCACTCCACGTCCTGGTCCCCGTCGTGGAAGACCGGCATCCCGGCCTCGGTCGGGAGCTCGGTGATGCCGGCGGGCGAGGGCTGGGGGTGCGCGGCGCCGTTGGTCGACGGGCCTGCGGTGTGCTCCGGTCCCTGCGGCACAGCAGGGCTCGGGGGCTGGCCCTGCGCCTGCTGCGCCTGCTGCGCCGCGAGACCTGTCACCGGCAGCATGCCGGTCGCCGCTGCGCCGAGGAACTCCTCCAGCGCGTCGCGGATCCCGGCCGCGCTGGTGAGGTCGTGGGTGCCCCGGTGCCCCAGACCGCTCAGGCCCGCGGGCAGTCCGCTCGGGCGCCCGTCGTCGGCCGACGACAGCACCACCTCACACAGCACGTCGAGCGGACGGGGGATCCCGGCGCGCACCTGGCGGGGGCGCAGGGGGTGTCCGGCCACCTGCGGCGCGGGGTCAACGCGGGTCGACGTACGACTGGGCCACTTGCCGGTCAGGGCGGCGTACAGCAGGGCCGCGAGGTCGATGACGTCCTCGGCGATGCGGTGCGGCGGCAGGGCATGGAGGGCGGCGTCGACGGCGAAGCCGATCACCCGGACCTGTCCGTTCTCGTCGACCAGGACGTTCTCGGGGATCAGCCGACCGTGGGCCTTGCCCGCGGCGTGAGCCACGGCCAGGGTGTCGGCCACCTCGGCCACCAGCCACGCGGCTCGTCGCGGCGAGAGCGGGCCCTGCTGGGCGAGCATGTTGTCCAGGGACTCACCCGATCCCCACTCGTTGACCACGAAGCAGACCCGGTCGTCCCGGTCGGCGTCCAGCACCCTCAGGTTGCGCCGGTCCACCAGGGCCGCGGAGCGACGTGCCGCGTCCATCAACGCCGGCTCGCGGTCGTCGCCGGCCGCGATCAGGTGCACCGCCACCTGGCGCTGCAGCACCTCGTCGTGGGCGCACCAGAACCACCCGCCCTCGGTCTCGTTGAGCAGGTCGACCATCCGGTAGCGGCCGGCAAGGAGGTCACCGGCGTGGATCGACGCGGGCACGGTCCTCCAGTCGCAGGGGTAGTGGTCGTGGGTCGCGGGGTTGCTTCTGGGCGATCATGGTACGGCGCTGTCAACGTCTCGGCAGGCGGCGACGAACCGTGTCCAGCACGGGATCGACCAGCTCGCCGACCTCCCCGAGCCGGAAGAGCCTGGCGAGCAGCACCAGGGCCACCAGGTCCACGGTGCCCACGACGGCGCCGCGACCCAGGGAGACCAGCGGGTTGGGCTGCTGGCCCAGGGCGTCCAGGCCGAGGGAGACCAGCCAGGCCAGCGCCGTGGACAGGGCCACGACGGCCACCAGGCGGATCGCGAACCTCAGCATGCCCGCGCTGTCCAGGCCGCCCAGGGTGCGGCGCAGCACGGCATAGCTGACCACCGACCCCACCAGGTACGCCGTCGCGTAGGCGATCACCAGCGCCGGGGAGGTGCCGACCGCGGAGGCCTCGCGCACCAGGAGCACCGCCGCGACCACGTTGGTGCCCGCCACCGCGCACTGGATGAAGAAGACGGTGCGGGTCCGCTCCAGGGCGTAGAACCCCCGCAGCATCAGGTAGTGGACGGTGAACAGGACCAGACCGATGCCGAAGAGCCGCAACGAGGGGACGAAGCTGCCCACCGTCTCGGGGTCGTCGCTGAACCCGTAGACGACGTTGGCGATGTCCCAGGCGAGCACCGGCACCAGGGCTGCGAACGGGACCACCACCACCAGGCAGGTGCGCAGGGTCGAGGTCAGCGAGCGCGCCAGCAGGTCGGGCCGGCCGTCCGCGGCGTACGAGGAGAGCCGGGGCAGCGCCGCGGTGGCCAGGGAGACGGTGACGATGGCGTGCGGCAGCATGACGATCAGCATCGAGTAGGAGTAGACCGCGAACCCGGTGCCGCCCTCGCCGCTGACCGGGCCGCTGGAGGCCAGGTTCACCACGACCGTCCAGGCGACCTGGTTGACCACCACGAAGAGCACGGTCCAGCTGCCCAGGCGCAGGGTGTGGCCCAGCCCGGTGCCGCGGAAGTCGAAGCGCGGCCGGTACAGGAAGCCCGAGCGCCGCAGGAACGGCAGCAGGATGAGGAACTGCGCCACGATGCCGAGGGTGGAGCCGACGCCGAGCAGCACCTCCTGGCCCGGGGAGAGCGCCCCCTGGGCCGCGACCTCCCCGGCCCGTCCGTAGAGGACCAGGTAGGCGACCAGGACGGCGACGGCGATCACGTTGTTCGCGATCGGCGCCCACATCATCGGCCCGAACGTGCCCCGGGCGTTGAGCACCTGTCCGACCAGCACGAACATGCCGTAGAAGAAGACCTGGGGCAGGCAGTACCGCGCCAGCGCGATCGCGGAGTCCTTGTGCTCGGCCAGGCCGGCGGTGTCGTACTCGGCGGAGAGGTACAGCTCCATCACCCACGGCGCGGCCGCCACCAGCGCCACGGTCACCGCGCCCAGGAACAGTGCGGCCAGGGTGATGATGCGGTTGGTGTAGCCCTCCCCGCCGTCCTCGTCGTTCTTCAGGGCCCGGACCAGCTGGGGCACCAGGACGGCGTTGAAGATGCCGCCGGCGAGCAGGATGTAGATCGCGTTCGGGATGGTGTTGCCCAGGGCGAAGACGTCCGCACGGACCCCTGCGCCCAGGGCGGTGACCAGCAGGGCGGCCCGGATGAAGCCGGAGAGTCGGGAGAAGACGGTCCCGACCGCCATCACCACGCTGTTGGCGCGGATGGCTCGGGCGGCGTCCTCGGGAGCCACCTCGTCGGTCGGCGCGCCGGTGGGCTCGCTGGTGGGGGTACGCGGGTCGGCGTTCACTCGGCGTGCTCCGGCTGCAAGATGTCGTCGTGTGCGGGGTGGTGTACGTCGGTCTCCGGCGCTGGGTCGCGGCGCGACCTCAGCACCCGGCGCAGCAGCCGGATCCCGATCGCCCCGAACAGCAGCAGCGCACCGCCGGCCATCAGCACCCAGAGGATGCCGCTGACCTGGCTGGTGCGCACCGGGAAGGTGGTGGACGACCCGATCGGGACGCCGTCGGCGTCGGTGAGCCGGAGGGTGAGGGACTCGATGCCCTGGTCTGCGGCGCTGACGGAGTACCTCAGCTGCTGACGCGACGTGGGTGCCAGGGTGACCGGCGGCTGCTCGCTCACCTTCATCGTCCCGCTGGAGCGGGCCTCGATGCGGACCGTGACCGGGACCGGCAGGTCGTTGACCAGCGAGACCCCGACCTGTCCGTTGTTGCTGGACAGGATGACGTCGGGAGGGCCGTCGATCCGCACCGAGCCGAGCAGCCGCTTGAGGTGCTCCCGGCCCTGGGTGCTGCGGGACCGGTAGACCGCCGGGCGACGGCGCGCGAAGTAGGACACGTCGGCGTCCGCCACGTCCCGGGTCTGGGAGACCACGGTCGACTCGCGGGTCAGGACGCTCTCCAGCAGCTTGCTGGTCGCCACCATCCGGGCGGCGGCGCGGATGTTGGCGGTCGGCAGCTCGGCCCTGCGCTGCGCCTCGCCGTACACCAGGGCGTCGTCCGGGACAGACGGGTCAGGAGCCAGCGACCTGCCGGTTCCGCCGCGGCCCGGGGAGGAGGCCTTGCGCACCAGCTCGCCCAGGGAGCGCAGCCGCATCAGGCCGTCGTCGAAGGTGGAGTAGAGCTCGGCGGAGCCGGTGGCCGGGTCCCAGTTGGGGGGCGGCGCGATCACCAGCGGTGACCGGTCGTCGTTGATGAGACGCAGCGCTGCCTCGCTGACCACCCGCTGACGGACGGCGATGGGCCCGGAAGGGGACTCCGGACCGGGGCCGCCGTCGGCGACTCCGGAGGAGGTGGTGGCGAAGGTGCGACCCAGGATCTCCCCGGTGCTGGGCACCGCCCCCCCGATGACGGCGGGGTCCAGGGCCTTGTCGCTGAGCAGGACCAGCGTGTCCTCGCCGGCCGCGCTCACGGTGGCGGGGGACAGGAAGCCGTCGGGGGAGGCGAGCACGGGGGTGGAGACGACCCCCAGGGCGGACATCACCTCGGCGGAGCGGGCCACGGCCTGCTCGAGCATCTCCGGGTCGGTGCGTTGCAGCGCGGACGCGTCGACGTCGCCGTACGGCAGCGCGAGCACCGGGTGGTTGCCCATCTCCTCGGTGAAGATTCGCAGCCACTCGGCGGCCGCCGTCGCGGCAGCCCGCTCGGCCTCGGTGGGCTCCTGGCCGGGCTCAGTCTCGTCCGGGACCGTCGGCGCAGGCGTTTGCGCGCCGGCCCCCTCCTCAGCCGTCTGGGAGGGGGTGATGCTGGTGGGCGGGTTGCCCTGGGCCAGCCGGGCGGCGGCCAGCGGGATGGCCGGGTCCACCAGCCAGGTGACGGGCCGGGCGCCGGCCTCCTGCCCGGCCAGCAGGAGGTTGTGCAACCGCCCGCCCGGTGACAGCCGACGGGTCCAGGCGGCCGGGTTGGCGACGCGCCCCTGGGCGTCATGGTGCAGCGAGCTGCGCAGCGGCAGCACCAGGGCGGCTGGCAGCGGCCGGGTGCGGGAGGTCACCACCGGGAGGAAGGTGCGGGCCCGGCCGTCGGTGTAGTCGTCAGGGGGCTGCGTCTCGGTCTCGCCTCTGGCGTGCACGCCGACCCAGTAGACCCCGTCGCCGTAGTTGAGCTGGCCGGCCGGGATGGTGACCTCGAACTGCTCGGAGTCACCCGGCTCCAGGATCTCGACGTTGTCGTAGGAGCCCTCGGTGAGGATGCGCTCACCGACGATCTCGTCCACCGGCACGTCGGCGGCCGCCGACAGGGTGCCGCTGTCCTGGATGGGAGTCAGGGAGCGGAACGGCATCACGTTGATCGAGGTCCAGGTCTCGTCGCTGTCGTTGGTGATGATGCCCGACATCCGGACCTCCCGGTCGTCGGTCAGCACCGACGGCGTGAGGGACTCCAGCTCCAGTCGCAGCGCCTCGGACTCCGGCGGGACCGGCGTCGGCGCCGCGACCGCGAACGGGGCGGAGAGCAGGCTCACCAGCACACCGAGCGTCGCGAGCGCCGCAAGGGCAGGACTCAGCGAGGAACGGCGGGGCACGAGTCGACTCTAGTCGCCGCAGGTAGGAACCGCTGGGCCTAGACTGGCTCCCCGTGTCTGACGCTCCCGTTCTCCCGCCCCTCAGCATGGTCGAGGTCCAGCAGACCGTCGCCGCCGAGCTGGACCGGATCGGTGCGGTCATCGACGAGCTCGGATCCCGCTTCGCGGACGCGGGTCACCAGCTCCACCTGGTCGGTGGACCGGTGCGCGACGCCATGCTGGGCCGGCTGCAGAACGACCTGGACCTGACCACCGACGCCCGTCCCGAGCAGACCGAGAAGCTGCTCAAGGGCTGGGCCGACGCGATGTGGGACATGGGACGGGACTTCGGCACCATCGGCTGTCGCAAGGGCCCGTGGCAGATCGAGATCACCACCTACCGGGCCGAGCGCTACGACCCGGACTCGCGCAAGCCGTCGGTCGACTTCGGCGACTCCCTGGTCGGTGACCTGGGACGACGCGACTTCACCGTCAACGCGATGGCCGTGGCACTGCCGGGGCGCGACTTCGAGGACCCTTACGGCGGCGTCGTCGACCTGGCCAACCGGGTGCTGCGCACGCCCGGTACGCCGGAGGACTCCTTCTCCGACGACCCGCTGCGGATGATGCGGGCCGCCCGCTTCACCGCCCAGCTCGGGTTCACCGTGGCCCCCGAGGTGCTCGAGGCGATGCGCGCCATGGCGGGGCGGATCGAGATCATCTCCGCCGAGCGGGTCCGCGACGAGCTCGTCAAGCTGATCTGTGCGCCGTACCCGCGCCGGGGGCTGAGCCTGCTGGTGGAGACCGGGCTGGCCGAGCACGTGCTGCCCGAGCTGCCCGCGCTCGCCCTGGAGCGTGACGAGCACCACCGGCACAAGGACGTCTACGAGCACACGCTGACCGTGCTGGAGCAGGCGATCGAGATGGAGGACCGGCTCGGGGGAGAGCCCGACTTCGTCTCCCGGTTCGCCGCCCTCATGCACGACGTCGGCAAGCCGCGGACCCGCAAGTTCGTCGGCGACGGCACCGTCACCTTCCACCACCACGACGTGGTGGGCGCCAAGATCACCCGCAAGCGGATGAAGGCGCTGCGCTTCTCCAACGACCAGATCGAGGCCGTCACCAAGCTGGTCGAGCTGCACCTGCGCTTCCACGGCTACGGCTCTGGCGAGTGGACCGACTCCGCAGTACGCCGCTACGTCCGCGACGCCGACGACCAGCTGGAGCGCCTGCACGTGCTCACCCGCGCCGACTGCACCACCCGAAACGCCCGCAAGGCCGCGCGGCTGCGCCGTACCTACGACGACCTCGAGGCCAGGATCGCCAAGCTGTCGGAGGAGGAGGAGCTGGCCTCGATCCGGCCCGACCTCGACGGCACCCAGATCATGGAGATCCTGGGTATCGGCCCCAGCCGCGAGGTGGGCGAGGCCTACAAGTTCCTGCTGGAGCTGCGGATGGATGAGGGCCCGATGTCCGAGGAGGCGGCCGAGGCCGCGCTGCGGGAGTGGTGGGTCGCCCGCCAGGGCTGATGCGGGTCGCAGGGATCCCCGCCTAGCCGGGGTTCCCTGCGCTTAGGGGGGCATGCATGCCCCCCTAACCCGGGGAAAGGGTCACGAACCTCCGCCAGGACGGGCCCCGGGTACGCCGGCCGGGCGTCGCACCCCCGTGCTCGCGGATGACGTGCGCGAGCCGCTCCCGCCCGGGCCGCGGTACGTCGGGGCGGGGCGTCTGCGCGGACCGGAAGAAGCGCCGCTTGAGCGCCTCGGCCGCCAGCACGTAGCCGAGGGTGATCAGCAGCAGCGCCGCCACCACCTTGGCCGGCAGGGCGTCGAGACCCAGCAGCCGGGACAGCTCGGGCACGAAGGGCAGCGCCAGGGTGACGGCGGCCACCGCGACGGAGGTCCACAGCAGGCCCGCCCCGGGCCGGCTGCGGATCGCGGGTCGCCGGGTGCGCAGCACCATCAGCACGGCCAGCTCGGTCAGGGTGGACCCGACGAACCAGGCCGACCGGAACAGGGTCGAGTCGGCGTCGAAGACGTGCAGCAGCACCGCGAAGGTCAGCAGGTCGAACAGGCTGCTCAGCAGCCCGAAGACCACCATGAAGTCGCGGACGAAGCGGAGGTCCCAGTGCTGGGGACGCTGCAGCTGCTCGGCGTCGACGTTGTCGACCGCGATGGTGGTGCTGGGGATGTCGGAGAGGAAGTTGAGCAGGAGCAGCTGCCGCGGGAGCAGCGGCAGGAAGGGCAGGAAGGCCGAGGCGATCACCATGCTGGCCACGTTGCCGAAGTTGGCGCTGACCGTGGTGAAGACGTACTTCAGAGTGTTGGCGAACGTCTGCCGTCCCAGCCGTACGCCGTGGCCCAGCACGGCCAGGTCCTTGTCCAGCAGCACGATCGCGGCCGCGCTCTTGGCCACGTCGACCGCGGTGTCGACCGAGATGCCGACGTCGGCGAGGTGGAGGGCGGCGGCGTCGTTGATCCCGTCGCCCAGGTAGCCCACGGTCGCTCCGGAGTCGCGCAGCGCGGAGATAATCCGCTCCTTGCGCAGCGGGTCCACCTCGGCGAAGACCTCGACCTCCTGCACCCGGCGTACCAGCTGCTCGGGGTCCAGGGCATCGATGTCGCGCCCGGTCAGCACGGTGCCCACGTCCATCCCGACCTCGCCGGCGATGTGGGCCGCGGCGAGCCGGTTGTCGCCGGTGATCATCCGGACGCTGATCCCGGCCGCCCGCAGGTCGCCGAGCGCCTCACGCGCGCCCGCCTTGGCGGGGTCGGCGAAGGCGAGGAAGCCCAGGAACTCCAGGCCGTCCTCGTCGGCAGGCGTCACCTCCTCGACCTCGGGCAGGCTCCGCCGCGCGATGCCCAGCACCCGGTAGCCCTCCTGGCTCAGCCGGGCGAAGTGTGCGTCCAGCCCGGCGCGGTCGGTGGTGAGGCAGACCTCGACGACCGAGTCGTAGGCGCCCTTGCAGATCAGCTGTCGTCCGTCGGGCCCGTCGGCCAGCACGCTGAGCCGCTTGCGGCTGAAGTCGTAGGGCAGCTCCGCGACCGCGCGGTACGCCGGGTCCAGCGGGTGTGCGGCCAGGATGGCGGCGTCGATGGGGTTGGTGAAGCCGGTCTGCAGTCCCGCGTTCGCGGCTGCCAGCGCCTGCACCAGCGGACTCGGGGCGCCGGTGGGGTCCACCGCGGCGTGCAGCCTGACGGCGCCCTCGGTGAGGGTGCCGGTCTTGTCGGTGCACAGCACGTCCATGGCGCCGAAGTCCTGGATCGCGTCCAGGCGTCGCACGATCACCTGCTCACCGGCCATCCGGCGTGCTCCGCGCGACAGGCTGACCGCGACGATCGCTGGGAGCATCTGCGGGGTCAGTCCGACGGCGAGCGAGAGGGAGAAGAGCAACGACTCCGCGAAGGGGCGCTCCAGCAGCAGGTTCAGCGCCATGATCGCCACCGCCAGCACCCCGGTGACCCGGGCCAGCATCATGCCGAACTGCCGGATCCCCTGCTGGAACCCGGTCGCGGGCGCCTCCTGCTCGAGGCGTCGGGAGAGCTGGCCGAGCTCGGTGCGGGACCCGGTGGCGACCACGACGGCCAGGCCCCGCCCACTGACCACGTGCGAGCCGAGGAAGAGCGCGCTGTGCCGCTCGCCGAGCTGGGCGTCTGCGCCGGCGGGGTCGGGATGCTTGTGGACGGGGAAGGTCTCCCCGGTCAGGGCAGCCTGGTCCACCTGGAGCGCGTCCGCGCTGAGCACCCGGCAGTCGCCCGGCACCACGTCACCGGCCTTGAGGACGACCACGTCGCCCGGCACCACCTGCTCCAGCGCCACCTCGACCGTCGTACCGTCGCGGCGCAGGTCCGCGTGCACCTGGACCAGGTCCAGCAGTCGCTGCACCTCCAGTGACGCGCGGTGCTCCTGCCAGAAGCTGAGCAGCCCGCTGAGTCCCACGATCGCCAGGATGATGACGGCGTCGGTGACGTCGCGCAGCACCATCGACACCACGCTCGCGGCGATCAGGATGAGGATGATGGGCTCGGTGAACTGCTTGGCGAGCTCCCGCAGCCACGACGCCCGGTGCGCCGGTGCCAGCCGGTTCGGACCGAAGGAGTCCAGCCGACGTGCGGCCTCCTCGGCACCGAGGCCGGCCTCGGTGGTTCCGGTGCGGCGCAGCACCTCGGCGGCGGGCAGTGCCCAGTAGGCCGGGGGCGCCCCCGCCTGAGGCATGTCGACCGGGGGCACGTCTGCCTGGGTTCCGTCGGCGTCGATCATCCCGGCCTGCCCGTCGTCGTACCACCAGCGCAGCTGCCTCGTCCCAGCCAACGTACGCCGGACCTTGCGCTCGCGGTACCGCCGAGAGTCCGGTTCCGCGGCTGAGACCGGCGGCGAGAGCCTGCGTGCTCTACATTGCGCAGATGACTTCGCCGAGCGCAGACCTGGTCGAGCCCCTGATCGAGCAGACGATCGAGGTCGAGGCCCCGGTCTCCCGGGTGTGGGCGCTGGTCAGCGACCTGCCGCGACTGGCGGAGTGGAGTCCCCAGGTGGTGCGTACCCACCTGCGCGGTGGTGGGCCGGTCCGGCTCGGCACCAGGATGATCAACCTCAACCGCCGGGGCCTGCTGGTGTGGCCCACGCAGGCGAAGGTGGTGCGGCTGGAGCCTGAGCGGGCGGTGGCCTTCAAGATCCGCGAGAACCAGTCCACCTGGTCGTTCACCCTCGAGCCCACGGCCACCGGCACCCGCATCGTGCAGCGGCGGGAGGCGCCGGACGGCATCAGCGCCCTCTCCCTGCGCCTGACCGACCGGGTGCTGGGCGGCCAGGCGTCCTTCCAGGACGAGCTGCGCGAGGGGATGCGCCAGACGCTGACCCGGATCAAGGCCGAGGCCGAACGGGCCTGATGCCCGCTTCGCCGACCTCGGAACGCACGGCCTCCAACGCGGTCCGGGGGCCGACCCCGACCGCTTGGGCGCGGGCCAGGAAATCGCGGGCCAACTGGCGCAGCACCGAGTCCGGACCGGGTGTCACGTCCTCGGCGACCCGGGTCCCGGCCCCTCGTCGGGACACGACCAAGCCCGCCGACTCCAGCTCGGAGTAGGCCCGCCCCACGGTGCCGACGGCCAGCCCCAGGTCGCCGGCGAGCTGGCGCAGCGGAGGCAGCCGGTCCCCGGCGCGCAGGACCCCGGCGCCGATCAGGTCCTCCAGCTGCCGCCTGACCTGCTCGTACGGCGGTGTCGGGTCACCGGGGTCGACCCGCAGGGCGGGGTCAGGCATGCGAGGCCGACTGTTCGCGAACCGCCGGCCGCGGGGCCGTCGGAACGAGCAAGGAGACCAGTGACCAGGCGAGCGTGACGAGGGCCAACGCCGCCAGCCCGATGGCGAGCCAGCCGATGAGCGCCCAGCCGGGGCGCGGACAGTCGTGCTGGATCAGGGCGGTGCCGGCGAAGAAGGCGATCCCGATCATCGGCGCGGAGACCACCGCCCCCAAGGCGCCGATGATCGCCTGCAGCGAGGTACGCCGGTGCAGGTCGGCCTGTGCCGGGGTGCCGCCGAGGGGTCGCCTGGTGACCTGCCACGACGCGGCCACCGCGATGAGCACCGCCACCATCACGCCCACGGCGTAGGGAGCCACGTAAAAGGAGCCGGGAAAGGGACCGGTGGAGGAGTAGACGTCGGGGGAGCAGAGGACGCCGAGCGAGCGGCCGGCGCGACCCATGTCGTCGGTCGACGCGGTCAGCCAGGTGAAGGTGCACAGCGCGGCGGCGCCGGCCCCGAGGCCGCCGACCAGCCGGGTCAGCGCCGGGGGGAGGAAGTCCCGGACCCTGCGCGGGCGCAGGTCGGCGGTGCGAGGGCCCGAGTCGAACCGGGGCCGCACGACCAGTTCGCCGACCACCGCCGCGAGCAGCACCACGAGTCCGAAGATGACCGGCGCGTGGATCACGTCGACCCCCAGTCCCGGGGACGGCACGATCCCGACGTCGAGCACCTGCTGCAGTGCGAGCGCCGTACCCAGGGCGATGCCAGCCCACCGCGCCGCTGCCACCGCTCGTGCCTCCCGACCGCGTGCGGCGCCCGGCTGCCGGCTGGCCCGCAGGACCACCAGCACGACCAGGACCAGCAGGAGGAGCCCGCCGAAAAGGATCGCCGTCAGCAGCAAGATCTCCAGCGGCGAGGGGAGGAGCGGGTGGAGCTCACTGGCCTCTTGTGGCAATGACATGGCACAAAGGTGGCAGTCGGAGGGTATTTGTGTCAATCACATGGCACAAGTCTCCCAGGACACGCCAGATCTGGCGGGTGTTCTCCGAGAACGCGAAGAAGCCCGCCCCCCGGAGGGGACGGGCTTCTTGAGTCGAGCAGTGATCACTCGCCGCGGATGAACTTCTCCAGCTCGATGCGACCGAGGTCGTCCGGCATCTGCACCGGGGGCGACTTCATCAGGTAGGTCGAGGCCGAGATGATCGGGCCGCCGATGCCCCGGTCCAGGGCGATCTTGGCGGCACGGACGGCGTCGATGATGATGCCGGCCGAGTTCGGAGAGTCCCAGACCTCGAGCTTGTACTCCAGGTTGAGCGGGACGTCGCCGAACGCGCGACCCTCGAGGCGCACGTAGGCCCACTTGCGGTCGTCCAGCCAGGCCACGTAGTCCGACGGGCCGATGTGCACGTTGCGGTCGTCCGCGCCCTTGCCGGCGAGCGAGCCGGTGAGGTTGGAGGTCACGGCCTGGGTCTTGGAGACCTTCTTGGACTCCAGGCGCTCGCGCTCAAGCATGTTCTTGAAGTCCATGTTGCCGCCGACGTTGAGCTGGTAGGTGCGGTCCAGCGTCACGCCGCGGTCCTCGAACAGCTTCGCCATCACGCGGTGGGTGATGGTGGCACCGACCTGGCTCTTGATGTCGTCACCGACGATCGGGACACCGGCGTCCTCGAACTTCTTGGCCCACTCGGGGTCGGAGGCGATGAAGACGGGCAGCGCGTTGACGAAGGCGACGCCGGCGTCGATGGCGCACTGGGCGTAGAACTTGTCGGCGACCTCCGAGCCCACGGGCAGGTAGGAGACCAGGACGTCAACCTTGGCGTCCTTGAGCGCCTGGACCACGTCGACCGGCTCGGCGTCGGACTCGTCGATGGTCAGTGAGTAGTACTTGCCGAGACCGTCGTGCGTCGGGCCGCGCTGGACGGTGACGCCGGTGGGCGGCACGTCGGCGATCTTGATGGTGTTGTTCTCCGAGGCGACGATGGCCTCGGACAGGTCGAAGCCGACCTTCTTCGCGTCGACGTCGAACGCGGCGACGAACTCGACATCCTTGACGTGGTAGTCACCGAAGACCACGTGCATGAGACCCGGGACGGTGCCCTGCGGGTCAGCGTCCTTGTAGTACTCCACACCCTGAACCAGGGATGAGGCGCAGTTCCCGACGCCGACGATTCCAACTCGTACCGAACCCATGGGGCTCTCCTCTTCTGTGCTTGTGCTTCGCAGTGTTTGCAGCGTTACCGCTGGTCGGGATTGGCGGGCTGGCTGACTGGCCCGGCCTCTCGTTCTGCCTTGATCAGGTCCGAGAGCCAGCGGACCTCTCGCTCGACCGACTCGACACCGTGGCGCTGAAGCTCCGCGGCGTACCGGTCGACCTCCTTCTGGGTGCGGGTCAGGTCTGTCTGGACCCTCTCCAGTCGTTCCTGGAGCCGGGTGCGACGTCCCTCGAGGACACGCAGGCGGATCTCCATGTCGGTGGAGGAGAAGAAGGCGAAACGGATGTCGAAGGTGTCGTCCTCCCAGGCGGTGGGGCCGACCTCCGACATCAGGCGCTCGAACTCGACGTGACCGGCCTCGGTGACCCGGTAGACGATCCGAGGACGTCGGGTCACCGGCGCGGGGACGGTGTCGACCTCCTCGATCAGCGAAGAGCGCAGCATCTTCTTGAGCGCGGGGTAGAGCGAGCCGTAGGACAGCACCCGGCCCCACCCGAGCATCAGGTTCAGCCGCTTGCGCAGCTCGTAGCCGTGCATGGGTCCCTCGTGCAGCAGTCCGAGGACTGCGAGCTCGATGGTCTCACTACGGCGTGCCATGAGACCTATCGTAGCGATATATCCGCTGGACGGGAACAGCGGTGGTGTCCGGGCGACGCGGCGAGGAAACCGGGGGTGGTAGGAGCGGCCATTACCCTTACCGGCGTGAGTCAGTCCCGCAGAGCCCCCGGGCCGGCCGTGAAGAAGCGGCCCGCCAAGCAGAAGTTGACCACCAAGCAGAGGTTGCGCAAGGTCGCGCTCGTGCTGTCGTTGGTCGGACTCGCCGCCGTTCTGGTGGCGGTGGGCGCCTTCGTCTTCCTCTACCAGAGCATCGAGATCCCGGACGAGAACGAGGAGTTCAAGACCCAGACCTCGTTCGTCTACTACGCCGACGGCGAGAGCGAGGTCGGGCGGTACGCGAAGCAGAACCGCGTCAACGTCCCGCTGGACAAGATCCCGGACAACATCCAGGACGCGGTGGTCGCCGCCGAGAACAAGTCCTTCTGGACCGACAACGGCATCGACCCCAAGGGCATCGTGCGGGCGGCGTTCTCGAACGCCACCAGCGACAGCACCCAGGGTGCCTCGACCATCACCCAGCAGTACGTGAAGATCCTCTACCTGAGCAGCGAGCGCCGGCTCTCCCGCAAGATCAAGGAAGCGATCCTGTCGCTGAAGATCCAGCGTGAGCGGAGCAAGCGGGAGATCCTCGAGGGCTACCTCAACACCATCTACTTCGGCCGCGGCGCGTACGGCGTCCAGGCGGCCGCGCAGGCCTACTTCGGCAAGGACGTCGGGGACCTCAAGCTCCGCGAGGCCGCAGTGCTGGCCAGCGTGCTGAACAACCCCACCGCCTACGACCCGGCGAACGGCGCCGAGGCCGAGATCGGCCTGACCCGCCGCTACAACTACACGCTCGGCCGGATGGCCGACGACGGCATGATCAGCGAGACGAAGGCCGAGAAGGCGCAGAAGAAGCTGCCCAAGTTCCCCAAGATCCAGGGCGAGAGCACCTACGGCGGCCAGCGCGGCCACATGCTCAAGCTGGTCCGGGACGAGCTGCTGCGCCTGGGCTACAGCGAGGCGGAGATCGACGGCGGGGGCCTGCGGGTCACCACCACCTTCGACAAGAAGATGATGACCGACCTCCAGGAGTCGGTGATCGAGGAGCGGCCCGAGGGCTTCGGGGACAAGGAGCTGCACATCGGTGCGGCCACCGTCGAGCCGGGCACGGGGGCGCTCAAGGCGTTCTACGGCGGCCAGGACTACCTGGACTCCCAGATCAACTGGGCGGCGACCGGCGGCATGGCCGGCTCCACGATGAAGGCCTTCACCGTGGCCACCGCCCTGCAGGAGGGCTTCTCGCTGAACGACTCCTTCCAGGGCAACTCGCCGTACACCTACCCCGACGGCCTGGAGGTCTACAACGCCGGCGAGGGCGCGCACGACATGGGCTCCTCGGTCTCGATGACGACCGCGACCGCCAACTCCACCAACACCGCGTTCGTCGACATGAGCGACGCGATGGAGGACGGGCCGAAGAAGATCTACCAGAACGCCATCAAGGCCGGGCTGCCTCCGTCGGAGCCGCAGAAGAAGTACCCCGGCATCCCGTCGCGCTCGATCGACCTGACCCCCGAGGACACCCTCATCACCCTCGGCAAGGCCCGGGTGAGCCCCATCAACATGGCCAACGCCTACGGCACGCTCGCCAACGCCGGCGAGCGCGCGGACGTGCACGTGGTGGAGAAGGTGGTCGACGCGGACGGCGAGACGACGTTCTCCCGGCAGGCCCAGACCCGGCGGGTGCTCGAGGAGGACATCGCCGCGGACACCACCTACGCCCTGGAGCAGGTCGTCAACTCCGGTTCCGGCACGGCCGCGCTCGCCCTGGACCGCCCGGCGGCAGGCAAGACCGGGACCGCGACGGCGCCGAACCCGAAGGACCCCGAGGAGACTCACGTCTCCTCGGCCTGGTTCGTCGGTTTCACTCCCCAGCTCTCCACCGCGGTGATGTACGTCCGCGGGGACGGGGACGACGCACTCGACGACTGGCTGCCGTCGTACTACGGCGGGACCTATCCAGCGCAGACCTGGACCGCCATCATGGAGCGCGTGATGGACGGCATGGACGTTGAGGACTTCCCGGACCCCGCGTACGTCGACGGCGACGCGCCGTCCGACGGCCACGAGTACGTGCCGCCGCCCCCGCCGCCGCCGCGGCCCACGAAGGCTCCGCCCAAGCCCACGATCAGCCAGGAGCCCAGGCCCACCGAGGAGCCGACGCCGAGCCAGGTGCCGACCGAGGTGCCGACCTTGGTGCCCACGCCGACCCTGGTCCCGACGCCGACCGTGGTGATCCCCACGCCTCCGCCGCCGCCTCCGCCTCCGCCGCCGCCGCCGACCCCGACTCCGACCCTGCCGCAGGTGCCGACCCCCACGCCCGGGGGCTGACATGCTGCGGGGGGAGCAGGTGGAGCGGGAGGAGCAGGTGCATCCGACCTTGGACGACGGCACGGTCGCGGCCCTGTCCGAGGTGGTCGGCGGTCCGATGGGCTCGCGTGCCGGCCGGCACTGGTGGTGGACCCCGGTCCGGGTGCTGCTGCTGCTCACCGCCGTCACCTTCGCCCTCGGGATGGTCACGAAGGTCTCCTGCGTGGAGTCGGACTGGCAGGACAACACCGAGCGCTTCTCCCACATGTGCTACTCCGACATGCCCTACCTCTACCAGGGTCGCGGCCTGGCGGACCTGGCCTGGCCCTACACCGACGACGCCGAGGTCCGCGCCCAGTACGAGGTGATGGAGTACCCGGTGGGCATCTCCTACTGGGCCTGGGGCACCGCGTACGTCACCCACTGGCTGAGCGGCTCACCGGACCTCGACGATCCCGGCCGCGACCGGGTCGCGGAGGGCACGTTCTACGTCGCCGTCAACGCGATCGGGCTGGCCCTGGTGGCGCTGCTGTCCACCGCGCTGCTGGCCGGGGTCAACCGTCGCCGGCCCTGGGACGCGGCGGGCTTCGCGCTCGCCCCGGCCCTGGCCCTGACCGGCCTGGTGAACTGGGACCTGCTGGCCGTGGTCTTCGTCGCCGGTGCACTGTGGGCCTGGGCCCGGGAGCGCCCGGTGCTCACCGGGGTGATGATCGGGCTGGGCACGGCGGTGAAGCTGTTCCCGCTGCTGCTGCTCGGCGGCATCTTCGTGCTCTGCCTGCGGCGCCGACGCTGGGCCCAGCTGGTCGCCACGACCAGCGGTGCGGTGCTGGCCTGGGTGGTGGCCAACGTCCCGGCGCTGCTGACCGGCCCCGAGGAGTGGAAGCGCTTCTGGAGCTTCAACTCCGAGCGGACCGCCGACCTCGGCTCGGTGTGGCTGTTCCTGCAGCAGGGGCCGCTGGCCGACACCCAGCTCAACCCGACCACCGGGGTCAGCGAGCGGGTGGACCACTTCTTCACCGCCGACACCATCAACCAGTTCTCCTGGCTGTTCCTGCTGGTGTGGTGCCTGGCCGTGCTGGTGATCGGTCTCAAGGCCCCGCAGGCTCCCCGGCTGGCGCAGCTGGGCTTCCTGGTGGTGGCCGGCTTCCTGCTCATCAACAAGGTCTACTCACCGCAGTACGTGCTGTGGCTGCTCCCGCTCGCGGTGATGGCCCGCCCCCGGTGGCGCGACCTGCTGATCTGGCAGGCCGGCGAGCTGCTCTACTTCGCCTCGGTGTGGTGGTACCTCGGGGACTTCCTCGCTCCCGGTGACGGCGGCCCGGTGGTCTTCTACTGGATCGCCATCGGACTGCGGATGCTCGCCGAGCTCTACCTGGTGGTGCTCGTGGTGCGCGACGTGCTGCGGCCCGAGCACGACCCGGTGGACCGGGAGCCCTGGGACCTGCCGGACCTCCCCGACTCCGGCGAGCCTCAGGCCACGACGACGCGGTCGAACGTGGTGGCGGTGTAGCGCACCCGCACCTCGATCTCGTCGCCCACCGCGGGCACCCTGGCCCCGGACGGCAGGAAGAGCATCGATGCCTGCATGTGCGGCGGCTCGGCGAAGAGCCGCTGCTTGCCGTCGATCGAGTACGGCGAGCGCACGAAGCCGACCGCGTCGAGACCGCCTCGGGCCAAGGTCGCGGCCCGCGACTTCAACGACTGGTCGCCGGTCGGCGCCTCCAGGCCGATGCCGTGGGCGGTGCCGCCGCTGACCACCAGCAGGTGCCCGGACTTGGGGGCGGTCCGCGAGCGGTAGCCGAACACGTCGCCGCGCTCCACCGCGTGCACGTCGAGCACGGTCGCGGTCACCGTCAGCGCCTGGCGGTCGCCGAGCCACAGGTCGGTGCCGATCCGCGGCCGGATCTCGAAGTCGGCGTACGACGCCCGGAGCCGTTCCAGCTCCTCGGGGGTGAGGTGGCTGACCCAGATGGTGCGGGTGGGCAGCCCGGCGGCCACCACGTCGGTGAGCAGCCGCTGGACCTGGCTCAGGTGCGAGCCCTGGGCCAGGGGCAGGTGCAGGGCCACGCCCTCGAGCCGCCCGCGATCGGTGAGACCGCCGAGGCTGCGCAGCCCACGGGGCGTCATGCCGTGCCGCAGCATCGAGGTGACCAGCTCCAGGACGTAGCGCGCCCCCGGGTCGCGGGTCAGCAGCGCTGCCAGGTCCTCGGGTCGGCTGACGGTGTGGATGACCCGGCCCGCCAGGGCGGGGTCGACGTCGAGCGCCGCCCCGAAGGGCCGCCACGGCGTCAGGACCAGCAGGTCGCCGGTGAAGCGCGAGGCCACCTCGGCGAGCTCGTGGTAGGTGCCGACCGCGAGGGTGTCGGCGCCCAGCCCCTGGTCGCGGAGCCACTGGGTCTTCCGGGCCAACCGGCCCAGCCCGAAGCCGTAGCCGTTGCCCTTGGCGACCGGGACCAGCCCGGGGGTGCGCTCGGTCAGCGCTCGCAGGTGGGTACGCCAACGCTCGCCGTCGACGGTCAGGGTCAGGCTCATCCGCGCCTGCTCATGTAGACGTCGAACGCCTTGTAGAGGACCCGGTTGAGCGGAAGGTCCCACTCGCCGGCGTACTCGACGGCCTGGCCGCCGGTGCCGACCTTGAACTGGACGAGACCGACGTGGGGGTCGTCGCCGTCGAGGGTGTCGGTGATGCCGCGCATGTCGTAGACCTCGGCGCCGGCGGCGAGCGCACCGCGGATCATCGCCCACTGCACGGCGTTCGAGCCCCGGACCTCGCGCTTCTCGGTCGAGGACGCGCCGTAGGAGTACCAGGCGTGGGCGCCCACCCGGATCGAGATGGTGGCGGCCACCAGGTCGCCCTCGTGCCGGGCCAGGTGCAGCACGATGCGGTCGGGCTCCTCGGCGGAGAGGGCGTCGAACATCGTCTGGAAGTAGGCCAGCGGGCGCGGCGTGAAGTGGTCGCGCGCCGCGGTGTGCACGTAGAGGTCGTGGAAGGCGGCCAGGTCCTCGGCCAGCTCCTGGGCCGAGCCGGTGACGGCGGTGACCTCGACCCCGGACTTGTCGGCCTTCTTGATGTTGCGCCGCCACTGCTGGTTCATCCCGGCGAGCAGGTCGGCCTCCGACCGCGGCTTGCCGTCGGCGTCGACCAGCGGGAGGTGGAAGTTGTACTGCGGCTGACCGGCCGCGAAGCCGCCCTCGACGGCCTGGGGACGCCAGCCCAGCTCGTGCAGCTGGGAGACGATGCAGGCGCCGGTCTGGTTGCGCTCCAGCGGCGCCACGTCGTCGAGCCGGCGTACGGCGGGATCGGCGATGCCGTCCTTGATCTGGGCCGCGGACCAGCGGCGGGTGACCACGGGCGGGCCCATCCGTACGCCGAACGCGCCGGACTGGCGCAGGTGCGCGGTCAGCGGTGCCAGCCAGGCACCGAGCGTGCCGGTGCCCTCCTGGCAGCAGCCGTCCCAGTCGATGACCGGCCCCTCGGGCAGGTAGGCCAGGTAGCGCTTGACCTTGGGCAGCTGGCGGTAGAGCACCAGGGCCGCGCCGACCAGCCGTTCCCCGTGAAACCAACCCACGGACTCGTGCCGCCACTCCGCCTTCACCCGGCCCCAGGCCGGGGTCTGGAGGAACGAGGCGGACCGTTGGGTGCGGAGGAAGCCCAGGTGCTGACCGGGGCTGATGAGGCGCAACGTCAGGTCTGTCGTCTCGGTGGGCACGACCCGAGGCTACCCGCGACCGGTCCCGCACCCTGCACACGGCAACAGGTCACCGAGCGTTCACCCGATGGCCACCGCGCTGGGGGTGCCAGGGCCACCGGCGCTCGGTTGGCTCGAGGTCAGCGCCCTCCGGCGCCGTCGCTGAGGCGGGTGTCCTCCCGGCCCCGCCAGCGACCTGACAGAAGGGCCACACCATGTCGTCCCACTCCACCCTGCGCAACCTCGCACTGGGCGCCGCGGCACTCTCGCTCCCGGTGGCGCTGGTCGCCACCGGCGCCGATGCCCACAACCACCCCCGGCGCGCCTCGGCCTCGCCGCTGATCGAGCGGGCCGCGGCCGGCCCGGTCGACCAGCACGGAGGTGCCCGCCGGATCACCCGGGACCAGACCCAGCTGATCGCGGACGCCGTCAAGGGCTCCGCCGCCAAGAACGTCATCCTGGTCATCGGCGACGGCATGGGCGACTCCGAGATCACCGTGGCCCGCAACTACCTCAAGGGTGCCGGCGGGTTCTTCCCCGGCATCGACGCCCTCCCGCTCACCGGGCAGATGACCCACTACAGCGTCGAGCGGGAGACCGGACTCCCCGACTACACCCCCGACTCGGCCGCGACCGGCACCGCCTGGGCCACCGGGACCAAGACCTACGACAACGCGGTCAGCGTGGACCGCAACGGCACGCCGCAGCAGACCGTCCTGCAGCTCGCCAAGAAGAGCGGCCGGGCCACCGGCAACGTCAGCACCTCCGAGATCCAGGACGCCACCCCGGCGGTCCAGGTCTCGCACGTCAGCCTGCGCCGCTGCTACGGACCGGTGGCCACGACCGCGAGCTGCCCGGAGAACGCGAAGGAGAACGGCGGGCTGGGCTCGATCAGCGAGCAGCTGCTCGACACCCGCCCCGACCTGACCTTCGGAGGCGGCTCCGCCACCTTCGCCGAGGTGGCCAAGGGCGGCCGGTGGTCGGGCAAGACCCTCGCGGACCAGGCGCGGGAGCGCGGCTTTCAGTACCTCACCGACAAGGCGGGCCTGGCTTCGCTGAACCGCGCCGACCAGGAGAGGCCGGTGCTCGGCCTCTTCTCCCCGGGCAACCTGCCGGTGCGGTTCGCGCCCCTGGTGGCGACCAAGGGCGGCGCGGACCTCCCCGCCGCCACCTGCCAGCCGGAGCCGACGTCGGCCCAGGTGCCCTCGCTGCGGGAGATGACCGGCAAGGCCATCGAGCTGCTGTCGAAGAGCAGGACGGGCAGGAAGAGCGGCTTCTTCCTCCAGGTGGAGTCGGCCTCGATCGACAAGAAGGACCACGCGGCCGACCTGTGCGGCCAGATCGGGGAGACCCAGCAGCTCGACGAGGCGGTGACGAAGGCGCTCGAGTTCGCCCGCGCGGACAAGAACACCCTGGTGATCGTCACCGCCGACCACGCGCACACCTCGCTGATCGTCGACGGCGGCACGCCCGGCCTCGACGCTCGGGTGCGCACCGTGGACGGCGCCGAGATGGTCGTCGCCTACGGCACCTCGGCCACGGCTGGCGGCATGCAGCACACCGGGTCCCAGGTCCGGGTCGCCGGCTACGGGCCCGGTGCGGCCAACGTCGTGGGCCTCATCGACCAGACCGACCTGTTCTTCACCATGCGTGACGCCATGGCGGCCTGGACCCGCGCCAACCGCTAGACCCCGTCGCGGGTCAGAGCCGCGAGCGCAGCGAGGCGGCGTCGGCGACGTGCTCGTCGGCGCCGCCCGGTGTCTCCAGCACCACCGGGGCCCCGGCCTCGCGGACCACGGCGGCCAGCAGGTCGGGGTCGATCCGCCCGGCGCCGATGTTGGCGTGCCGGTCGGCGCCGGAGTCGAACTCGTCGCGGCTGTCGTTGCAGTGCACCAGGTCGATCCGGCCGGTGATGGCCAGGACGTCGGCCACCACGGTCTCCAGCGCGTTGCCGCCGGCATGGGCGTGGCAGGTGTCGAGGCAGAAGCCGACCATGTCGGCCCCCTCGGTGGACTCGATCGCGGCGAAGACGCCCGAGATCCGCTCCAGGTAGCGGGTCATCGCGTTCTCGCCCCCGGCGGTGTTCTCGATCAGCAGCGGCACCTTGAGGTCGGTGGCCTCGACCGCCTTGCGCCAGTTCTCGAAGCCGACCGCGGGGTCGTCGGCCTTGTTGACGTGACCGCCGTGCACGATCAGGCCCTTGGCGCCGATCTCTGCGGCCGCGTCCATGTGCTGCTTGAGCAGCTTGCGGCTGGGGATCCGGATCCGGTTGTTCGTCGTGGCGACGTTGATGATGTACGGCGCGTGGACGTAGAGGTCGATGCCGGCGGCCTCGGCGTCGGCACGCAGCGCGGCCGCACCTCCGGCGTACCGGACCTCGGGGCCCTTGTAGCCCTGCGGGTCGCCCAGGAAGAACTGCACCAGCCCCATCCCGCGGGCCTGGGCCTCGGCGATCGGGTCGGTCTGGTCGACGTGGGCGCCGATGGACAGGGTGCTGGCCGGACTCATGACGAGCAGTCTAGGAAGAGTCGCCGACAAGCGGCGGCGTGCCGTGCGTCAGCCGAGCATCCGGACGATCGCGGCCACGCAGCCCCCGGTCACCACCAGCGAGGTCGCCATCACCGCGAGCGGTCCCCAGGGCAGCGGACGGCGCCCGGGCCGCTCGTCGGGGGCGGGGCCCAGCCGGTCGCGGACCCACACCCCCGGCTCCGGCGGCACGTCGAGACGACCCAGCAGGGCCAGCGCCTGCTCCGCACTGGCCGGACGCGCCTCGGGGTCGTCGGCCAGCAGCCGCTCCAGCAGCGGTCGCAGCCGACCCGGGGGCAGCGGCACCTCGGCGCGGGGCCGGCGCCCGGTGAGCAGGTGCACGCCGAGCACCCCCACGGCGTACAGGTCCTGGCGGGGCTCCGGAGCGGCGCCCCGGGCCTGGTCCGGCGACATGTAGCCCTCGGTGCCGATGGCGGCCGGTGAGGTGGTGAGCCGCTCGCCCGTCAGCCTCACCGCGACCCCGAAGTCGGCGAGCCGGACGTGCAGGCTGCCGTCGGCGGTAGCCTCCAGCAGCAGGTTGGCCGGCTTGACGTCGCGGTGCACCAGCCCGGCGGCATGCACCGCGGACAGGGCGCGCAGCGTCTGGGCCAGGATCGTCGCCACGCAGCCCTCCGGCAGCGGCCCGTGCTCGGCGAGCAGCGTCTGCACCGAGCCGCCGCGGACCAGGTCCATGGTCAGCAGCACCACGTCGTCCTCGGCGGCCCAGCCGGTGGGCGCCAGCACGTGGGGGTGGCGCAGCCGGATGCCCTGCTCGCGCAGGAACCGGGCCAGCAGCGCGCCGCTGTGCTGGCCGAGCACCTTGACGGCGACCAGCTGGCCCGAGCGCAGGTCCCGGGCCCGCCACACCGAGCCCATGCCGCCGGCGCCGATCTGGTCCAGCAGCACGTAGCGCCCGGCGAGGCACGCGGCGGCTGGGGGTGCGGGCACCGACGCCACGCTAGCGAGGTGCGGTGCAGGCACGGACAACGATTCACAGGGTGGGCGGCAGCGCTGGTAACGTCCCGTTGTTCTCTGTGTGGGCTCCTCAGTAGGAGTTTCGCCAGGGAGCCGCGGCCGCAGGCCGTCCCTCGGGGCGATCCGCACGCCGCGCACGCAAGCCCTCCTGCCACGGAAAGTCCGTGGCCGCCCGAGTCCAGAGGAGGTGGAGACCGCTTTGCGTAAGTACGAAGTAATGGTCATCCTCGACCCCAGCCTTGAAGAGCGCACCATCGAGCCGTCGCTCGACAAGTACCTCAACGTCATCCGTACCGACGGTGGCACCGTGGACAACGTCGACGTCTGGGGACGTCGTCGCCTTGCCTACGAGGTCAAGAAGAACGCTGAGGGCATCTACGCCGTCATCTCGCTGTCGGCCGAGCCCGCCACGGTCAAGGAGTTCGACCGTCAGCTCACCCTCAACGAGTCCATCCTGCGCACGAAGGTCATCAAGCCCGGCAAGCGCTGAGGTTGTGGAGAAGTCCACGACCTTGTCGGTGGCATCGGCGACGATGTCCTCGGCAGACATTCGCAACACATCACAAGATGGATCAATGAGGGAGTCCTGACATGGCAGGCGAGACCGTCATCACCGTGGTCGGCAACATGGTCGACGACCCGGAGCTGCGCTTCACCCCCTCGGGTGCACCCGTGGCGAACTTCCGGATCGCGTCCACGCCGCGGACCTTCGACAAGAACTCCAACGAGTGGAAGGACGGCGACGCGCTGTTCCTCTCCTGCTCTATCTGGCGCCAGGCGGCGGAGAACGTCGCCGAGACGCTCCAGAAGGGGATGCGTGTCGTGGTGCAGGGACGGCTCAAGTCCCGTCAGTACGAAACCCGTGAGGGCGAGAAGCGCACCGTCTTCGAGATCGAGGTCGAGGAGATCGGCCCGTCCTTGAAGTACGCCACCGCGAAGGTCACCCGCACCACCCGTCAGGGTGGCGGCGGCGGCAACTTCGGTGGCGGTGGCGGTGGCGGTAACTCCGCTCCGGCCAACGACCCGTGGAGCACTCCGGCTCCGTCGCAGCCCGTACAGGGTGGCGGCGGTTACGGCGGCGGTGCTCCTCAGGGCGGCGGCCAGGGTGGCGGACAGCCTGACCCGTGGGGCGCCCCCGGCGTGGGCTCCGACGAGCCCCCGTTCTGATCCAGTCCGAATACACCCTCAACCATTCCGGCCCTGATCGGCCGGGCTTCTAGAAAGGAAGCACCACAATGGCCAAGGCAGTGATTCGCAAGCCCAAAAAGAAGGTTTGCCAGTTCTGCAAGGAGAAGGCGACTGGTGTCGATTACAAGGACACCACGCTCCTTCGCAAGTTCATCTCCGACCGCGGCAAGATTCGTGCGCGTCGCGTGACCGGCAACTGCGTGCAGCACCAGCGCGACGTCGCCATGGCGGTCAAGAACGCCCGCGAGGTCGCCCTGCTGCCCTACACCTCCACCGGTCGCTGAAAGGAGCTGGACACATGAAGCTCATCCTGACCCAGGAAGTGACCGGCCTCGGCGCTCCCGGCGACGTGGTCGAGGTCAAGGACGGCTACGGCCGTAACTACCTCGTGCCCCGTGGCGAGGCGATCCGCTGGACCCGTGGCGGCGAGAAGACCATCGAGTCGATCAAGTCCGCCCGTGCCTCGCGCGCGGTGCGCGACAACGACCACGCGGTCGAGATCAAGAACAAGCTCCAGGGCAACCCGGTCGCGCTCAAGGTGCGCTCCGGTGAGGGCGGTCGTCTCTTCGGAGCGGTCACCGCTGCCGACATCGCCGAGGCGCTGAGCGCCGCGTCGGGCGAGACCGTGGACAAGCGCACGCTTGTGCTCGGCAACCCGATCAAGGCGCTGGGCACCCACGAGGTGTCCGTCAAGCTGCACGACGAGGTCACCGCCAAGGTGACGCTCAACGTGATCCCCGCCTGACGCACGGCTTCACCCGCACCACACGCAGCACGGCCCGTCTGCCCCGCGAGGGTGCAGGCGGGCCGTTCCGCATCTCCGGGACTGGTGCTGCCCTCCCTCACGCCGGGCGGCCCTCGGCGACCCCTTTGCGGAGCTTGGCGAGCTAGGAGCGTCCCTGTGCGCCGGTCACCATCCACCGGGTGCCGGCCGCCCGGTGCAGGAGCACCACCGCACGGCTGCCCAGGAAGACCAGCACGAAGGCGCACCAGACGCCCACGGTGCCTCCCAGGTGCGCGCCGAGCAGCGCGGCGGGCAGGTACGCCGCCAGGGTGACCACGCTGGCCAGCGCCAGGTAGTTGCCGTCCCCGGCGCCGATCAGCACCCCGTCCAGCACGAAGACCACGCCGGCCACGGGCTGCCCCGCGGCGGCGACCAGCAGCACCGGGACCAGCAGGTCCCGGACGGCCGCGTCACCGGTGAACAGGTGACCGAGCACCGGCGCCACGGCCGCCAGTGCGACGGCGGTGACCAGTCCCGACCAGACGCCCCACCACACCATGCGCCGGGTCAGGGCCCGGGTGCCCGGGAGGTCACCGGCGCCCAGCGAGCGCCCGGTCAGCGCCTGGGCGGCGATGGCGATGGCGTCCAGGGCGAAGGCCAGGAAGGTCCACACCGTGAAGGCCACCTGGTGGGCCGCGACCTCCACCCCGCTCTCGGATGCGCCGGCAGCGACGGCGTACGTGCCGACCAGCAGCGAGGCGCGCAGCGCCAGGGTCCGGATCACCAGCCCGATGGCCGCGTGGGCGGCGCCGAGGATGCCCGCCCGGTCCGGGGTCAGCGGCGCGCCCTGGGCACGCGCGGCGCGGACCACCACGAACGTCAGGGCCGCGGCCGAGCCGACCTGGGCGATGACGGAGCCGATGGCCGAGCCGGCGATCCCCAACGCGGGGACCGGGCCGAACCCGAAGACCAGGACCGCGTTGGCCGCGATGTTGACCCCGTTGCCGACCACCGCGACCACCAGCGGTGTCCGGGTGTCCTGGAGGCCGCGGAGCACGCCGGTGGTGGCCAGCATGACCAGCAGCGGGGTGACGCCGAGGAAGGCGATGCGCAGATAGTCCCGGGCGTGCTCGCTGACCTCGGGACCGGTCCCGAACGCCGCCACCAGCGGTCCGGTCAGCGCCACCCCGGCCACCGTGGCCACGGTGCCGATGAGGACGGCCAGCCAGAGGCCGTCGATGCCTTGGGCCAGGGCGGCCCGCAGGTCGCCGGCGCCGAGGTGCCGGGCCACCCCCGCGGTGGTCCCGTAGGCCAGGAAGACGCAGAGCCCTACCACCGTCTGCAGCACCACCGCGGCGATGCCGAGACCGGCGAGCTCCGCGGTGCCGAGGTGGCCGACGAAGGCGGAGTCGGCGAGCAGGAAGAGCGGCTCGGCGACCAGGGCGAAGAACGCCGGAACCGCGAGGCGGAGGATCTCCCGATCGGCCTTCTGCACGTGCGCGAGTCTAGGGAGCAGGTCGCCGGCACTGACCCGTGCGGTGCCCTCAGGTCTGGGAGCCAGCCTGTGGACATCCGTGGGATAGCACAGCCGTTCGGCGTGGCGCAGACGCTTGTCGACAAAGAAACCGGCCACTCTCACATACCGAACCTTGGGGACAAGAGACTTTGGGCAAAGTTTCTATCCACAGGCTTGGGACCCCATTTGTGCAGGTCAGAGCGGGTGTGACATTGGTTGTGCCCAAGTTATGCACAGGTGGACCCCCAGTCGGTGCACAGATGCTGGGGGTTCGTGCACTGGCTGGGCCTAGTTATGCACAGGGCCTGTGGATAAGGCGCTGTCTTTGCGCTCCCACAGCGCGTACGTTTCGCGGGTCGCAGGAATGTGGGTGGTCACTCATAGCCTCCTGAGCACCGGGTCCCGGTCATCGACCTGCTTCTCCCTGGAGGTTCCATGAGCGTCGCCGAGCAGCACTCCCAGGCGCCGTCGGAGCCGTCGTACGAGGAGGACTACAACGCCTGGGGTGACGGCCCCGCGGCGTACGCCCCGGGGGAGGCGCCGCGCTCGGCCAACGACCGGACGCCGCCCCAGGACAACGCCGCCGAGCAGAGCGTGCTCGGCTCGATGCTGATCTCCAAGGACGCGATCGCCGACGTCTCCGAGGTGGTCCGGGGCATCGACTTCTACCGGCCGGCGCACGAGCTGATCCACGACGCGATCATCGACCTGTTCGGTCGCGGCGAGCCCGCCGACCCGGTCACCGTCTCGGCCGAGCTGCAGCGCCGCGGCGAGCTCCAGCGCGTCGGTGGGGCGCCGTACCTGCACACCCTCTCGGCCAACGTGCCGATCGCGGCCAACGCCTCGTACTACGGCGAGATCGTCCGGGAGAAGGCGATCCTGCGCCGCCTGGTCGAGGCCGGCACCAAGATCGTGCAGATCGGGTACGCCGGCGAGGGCCAGGTCGACGACGTGGTCGACCAGGCCCAGGCCGAGGTCTACAAGGTCACCGACAAGCGGGCCGCGGAGGACTACGCGCCGCTGAGCGACATCATGAACGGCGTCCTGGACGAGATCGAGGCGATCAGCAACCGGGAGGCCGGCCTCTACGGCGTGCCCACCGGCTTCGCGGACCTGGACGAGCTGACCAACGGTCTGCACTCGGGTCAGATGATCATCGTCGCGGCGCGACCCGCCATGGGTAAGTCGACGCTGGCCCTGGACTTCTGCCGGGCGGCCTCGATCCACAACAACATGGCCTCGGTCTTCTTCAGCCTGGAGATGACGCGCTCGGAGATCGTGATGCGCCTGCTCTCCGCGGAGGCCAAGATCGCGCTGAACCACATCCGCAACGGCAACATGCAGGAAGACGACTGGGACAAGCTCGCCAAGAAGATGGGCGAGGTCTCCGCCGCGCCGATGTACATCGACGACTCGCCCAACATGACGATGATGGAGATCCGGGCCAAGGCCCGGCGGCTGAAGCAGAAGCACGACCTGCGCCTGATCGTCATCGACTACATGCAGCTGATGAGCTCGGGCAAGAAGGTCGAGTCCCGCCAGCTCGAGGTCTCGGAGTTTTCCCGCCAGATCAAGCTGCTGGCCAAGGAGCTCGAGGTCCCGATCATCGCCCTCTCGCAGCTCAACCGTGGTCCCGAGCAGCGTGGCGACAAGAAGCCGATGATGAGCGACCTGCGTGAGTCGGGCTCGCTGGAGCAGGACGCCGACATGGTGATCCTGCTGCACCGCGAGGACGTCTACGAGAAGGAGTCGACCCGCCCCGGCGAGGCCGACCTGATCATCGCCAAGCACCGCAACGGCCCCACCCGGGACATCACAGTGGCCTTCCAGGGTCACTACTCGCGCTTCGTGGACATGGCGCACTGATCGAGCACATCGCCAGGTGTCGAGACGGCGTGGCGACGAGGCACCGGACGCGCCAACAGAAGCAGCTGTGGCGTTTACCGCATCTGCCTGGTTGTCTGTGATCCCTTACCGTGAGCCGGTGCCTGAGTTCGCTCCCTTCGGCCCGTCCACGGGCGCGCCGGCCTTGCAAGCAACAGTCCGTTGTCTCGCTGAGAGCGACGTGAGGCGCGTCGCCAGTCTCCACGCCGTGCGGGAAGGCGTACCTCTCGAGGGGGCCGTCGCCACGGTGTCGTCCTGGCTTGCGGATGATCGGCGTCTGACGCTGGTGGCCGAGCACGACCAGCAGGTCCAGGGGTACGCCAGCGCAACCTTTCTTGACGTCCATGAGGGTGACGGCTTGGGGGTGACTGGTTGGCATCTGACCGGCGTCGTGGTGAATCCCGCGGCACGCCGACGCGGGCTGGGTATGCAACTGACTTCCGCCCGACTGGACATGATCGAGGAGCGGTCCGAGACGGCGTGGTACTTCGTCAACGCCGAGAATCGTGCCTCGATCGCGCTGCACACGAAGTACGGCTTCGTAGAGCACGCCCGCGGTCCGCGGATCTGCGGGGTCGAGTTCAGCGGTGGGACGGGGATCTTGTTCCGCCTCGACTACTGAGCGAACATCCGCCCGATGAGGCTGGCCTCGTGAACATGATGAATCTGGGCGACGCCGATGGGGGACAAGCTGCACGCCAAGCGCTCCGACATCCCCACCGTGGTCGGCGACATGGCGACCGCCACCGTGCCGGGCCAGTTCTCCCTGGTCTACCTGGTGTGGAACAGCATCGGGAGCCTCCGCACCCAGGCCGAGCAGGTCGCCTGCTTCCGCAACGCCGCGCGGCACCTCGCTCCGGGCGGGCGGTTCGTGATCGAGCTGTCGGTGCCACCGCTGCGGCGTCTCCCGCCCGGCCAGGAGGCCGTGCCCTTCCACGTCGGACGTACTCACGCCGGCTTCGACACCCTCGACCTGACCACTCAGCAGGGCACCTCGCACCGCTACCGCGATCTCATGGCGCAGCTGGCCGGCATGGAGCTCGAGCGCCGCGTTGCCGAATGGAACGGCCGCCCCTTCACCGACGCCAGCGAGAGCCACGTCTCGGTCTGGCGCAAGCCTGCCTGAGCGCTGCGCGCTAAGTGCTGAGCGCTGAGGCGCGAAGTCGCTGTCAGCCGTTGACGCGCCCCGCGCGCCTCGCAATCCTGTTGTCCCAGGACTCTCCGGCGATGGGTTTGCGGTGACCACGTGATGACGACCTACTCGAGCACCAAGGAGTTCGAGGGCGCGGCCTTTGTCCAGGCGAGCTTCAAGGGCGCCACCGTGCGCTTCTCCGACGTCAGCGGGGTGACGATGCGCGGCGTCGATGTGGACGGACTCGACATCGACAGCCACGACCTCTTCTTCGGCAGCCTCTTCGTCAACGGGGTGGACGTGGTGCCGCTCGTGGAAGCCGAGCTCAACCGGCAGTTCCCCGGCCGCGAGCTGCAGCGAGCGCAGACGCCCGAAGGTCTGCGCGAGTGTTGGTCCGCTGTGCAGTCCGCGTGGCGGACGACGGTTGCGGGCACCCGACCGGACCTGGTGGACGCCCACGTTGAGGGCGAGTGGTCCCTGGCCCAGACCCTGCGGCACCTCATCCTGGCGACCGACGCCTGGCTCGGCCGCGGCATCTTGGGGACCCAGCAGCCGTTCCACGAGATCGGGCAGATCTTCACCGGGGCCGCTGAGATGGGCTTCGACACCTCGATCTTCCGCGTCGAGCCGCCGACGTACGAGGAGATCCTCGCGGTGCGAGCCGAGCGGCAGCAGCAGGTGACCGACTTCCTGGCCGCGGTCACGCCCGAGCTGCTCGCGGAGGGACGCCAGGACCCGTGGGGCGATGCTCACTGGCGCCCCAGCGTGGGGGACTGCGTTCGGGTGATCCTGGAGGAGGAGTGGGCGCACCTGCGCTACACCCGACGGGATCTCGCACTGGTGCGTTGAGCCCTACCCCGCGCATCCGTTCCATGTTGGCCAGCATCCCGAGGTTCATCTCCCGCACTCGCTCGACAGAAGGGGGCACCATGTCCTTCCAGGCCTACCTCGACGCCATCGAGAACAAGACGGGGCTCACTCCCCGCCAGCTCCTGAACATTGCGACGAGCCGCGGGTACGACGATCCGGCGGTGAAGGCGGACGTCATCCTCGACTGGTTGAAGTCTGACTACGGTCTCGGACGCGGTCATGGCATGGCGCTGGTCCACGTCATCAAGAAGGGCCCCACGATCGACGCCAAGCACGTCGGCTCCACCGGATCTCACCGCGACGAGTCCGAGACCTTGTGGCTGGACGGCCAGGCGACCAGGTAGCGCCCGTGTCGCCCCCACGGTCAGACCCGAGGCGGAACAAGACGGCGGCGTAGGCCGTTCGCCCTCCATGACCACCATCGGCTTCATCGGCAGCGGCAACATCGGCGGCACTCTGGCCAGGCTCTTCGCGGCCCAGGGTCATGACGTCGTCGTCAGCAACTCGCGCGGGCCCGAGACACTCGCTGACCCCGTGTCGGAGATCGGTGAGCGCGCCCGCGCCGCCACCGCCGAGGAGGCGGCCCAGGCCGGGGAGGTCGTCGTCGTGTCGGTGCCGTTCCTGGCCGTCGACCAGGTGCCGGTCGCGCCACTGGCCGGCAAGGTCGTCATCGACACCAACAACTACTACTTCGAGCGCGACGGCCACGTCGCCGAGATCGACGCCGGCGAGACCACGCCGAGCGAGATCCTCGCCGCCCACCTGCCGCAGTCGCAGGTGGTGAAGCTCTTCAACGCCATCCAGGCCGGCCACCTCGCCACCAAGGGCGTGCCCGCCGGCACCGCCGGTCGTCGTGCCCTGCCGATGGCCGGTGACGACGCCGCGGCGAAGGCGACGGTCACCGCGCTCACGGACGAGATCGGCTACGACGTGGTCGACGTCGGCCCGCTCTCCGAGGGCTGGCGCTTCGACCGTGACCAGCCGGCGTACGGCGCGGAGGTCGACGCCGCGGGTCTCACCGAGCTGCTCGCGCAGGCCAAGCGCGGCTCCGTCTAGAGAAGGGCCGCACGTAGCGAACGGCGGAGCTGGGCTTCGAGGTGATTGGTGGCCGCCAGCGCCGAGGCTTTCGACCTCGTCTTCGCGGACACGTGGCCCGGCAAGTTCACCCATCTGGACCGGGTGCTCGCCCTGGTCAAGCCGGGCGGGTTCTACCTGATCGACGACCTGCTTCCGCAGCCGAATTGGCCGCACGGGCACCAAGCGGCTGTTGATGACCTGGTGGCCACGCTGCGGGCCCCCAGCACGGCAGTGGGAACGGGTGATCCGCCGCCCAGGACACGACCTGGCCGCTCTCACACCGAGACAGCGATCCTCGCTCACGGACCGGACCGGGCCGTGCGGTGCGGGGCGCGATCCGGCCGTTGCGCCTCCGGGCCGGAGGGGCCACCGTGGAGAAGGTCCGATCAGACCAGACCACCGGGAAGGTGTGAGGAAGATGCGGGAAGGCTCCACGGCACTCAGGCTCACCTTGGCAAGTGCGGCAGCGCTGGTCCTCGTCGGCGGGACCGCCGCGGCCAGCGGCACCGCCAGCGGCGACGACAGCCGGTCGCACGGGAAGCACGGCGGCAGCGACGACAGCAAGCACAGCGGCAGCCCCGGCTGGGGTCACCCGGGCCACGGCCACCACCACCGCGGCGGGGTCGAGCGGGTCGCGCTCCGCGGCGTCGACGGTGCCCGGATCGGCTGGGCGACGCTGCGCGAGAAGCACGGACACGTGCAGGTCGACGTCATGGCCCAGGGGCTCACCCCGGGCTTCCACGGGTTCCACGTCCACGGCACCGGACTCTGCGAGGCCGACGCCCCGGACGGCCCCTTCACCACCGCCGGCGGCCACTACGCCGGCGACAGCCCCGAGCACGGCGACCACTCCGGTGACCTGCCCCCGCTGCTGGTGATCGACGACGGTCGCGCGTGGAGCAGCTTCGTGACCGACCGGTTCACCCTCGACGAGCTGCGCGACGACGACGGCTCCGCGGTGATGGTGCACAGCGGGCGCGACAACTTCGCCAACATCCCCGACCGCTACACCTCCGGTGGGGTGCCGGGGCCGGACGCGACGACCCTCGCCACCGGCGACGCCGGCACCCGCGTCGCGTGCGGGGTCATCGACTGACGCCTCGGTGCAAAGCGCTCGGGACGGCGGCTACTGCGGCTCCACCGGCAGCCAGAGCTCGCAGGTCGCCGTCCCGGCGTCGGCATCGAAGGCCAGCATCGCGACGATCTCGGGCCCGGGACGCAGGCGCCACGGCTGGGACGGGAACCACGTCGTGGCCGTCGCCGCCCACGCGTCCTGCAGCGCCTGCGGATGCGGCCCCTCGGTGCGGAAGACGGCCCAGGTGCCGGCAGGCACGTCGATGACGTCCAGCCCGTCGGGCGGGGTGCCGGTCGTCGCCACGCCGTGCAGGTAGGTGAGCTCGCTGCCCTCGGCGCGGTCGGGGTCGAGGTCGTCGCTGACGGCCAGCACCCCGGTGGGCTCGGTGTCGTTGAGCTCCTTGAGCCGCCTCGTCTCCTCCGCCGGGATGGCAGCGACGTGCTCGGCGATGTGCGGGTTGACGCCCTGGTGGGTCAACGGCACGCGCGTCGCGTGGCCGACGAGCCGGAGGGTGGGCAGCTGGGTGATGCGGGTGTCCATGGGGATGCTCCCTTCGACGGTCAGGTGGAACCTGATCCGTGGTTGTGTGCGTAGCGGACCTCCGGAACGCCGTACGTCGCCAGGGCTGGCACCGTGCACCGCACGGAACGCCCGCCCGAACGCCTCCGTCGAGCCGTAGCCGTACCGGACCGCGACCGTCAGCAGGTCCTCGTCCGGACCCGTGAGGTCGGCGGCGGCCAGCGACATCCGCCGCCGACGCACGTACTCCGAGAGCGGCATGGCAGCCAGGGAGGCGAACATGCGGCGCAGGTGGTGCTCGGTGGTGCCGAGTCGGGTGGCGAGGCCGGCGACGTCCACCGAGGCGGACGGGTCGGCCGCCAGGTGCGACTCGATCTCATCGACGGCGTGGTTCAGAGCGGCGATCATCTGTGGAAGTCCCTCCTTGTGCTCCCCAGCCTGAGGGACGCGGCGCCCTCCGCGCCCGATCTTTCCGGGCCGATGCGGTCACCCTCGGGGCGTTCCGGCGGTCGTGCCCTGGACTACGCTGACCGCCGCTGCTGACCCACAGCGCCGAGCGCCGCAGCAGGCCGATCGAGAAGCAAGGACACCCGATGCCCGAGTCCCTCCTCCCGGCGGGCGCCGCCCCGCAGGAGCGTCGGCTGGCTCGCGGGTCGGTGGGTCTCTCGGTCTCGACGGTCTTCTCGCTCGCCTCCACCGCGCCGGCGTACTCCCTGGCCGTCACCGTCGGGCTGCTCGCCGCGCTGGTCGGCGACGCGGCGCCGCTGGTGCTCGCCGTCTCCGCGATCCCGGTGGTGCTCGTCGTCCTCTCCTTCGGCGAGCTCAACGCCGCCGAGCCCGACTGCGGCACCTGCTACGCCTGGACCTCCAAGCCGTTCGGCCGACGGGTCGGCTTCCTCTCGGGGTGGGTGGTGATCGCCGCCTGCGTGCTGGTGATGACCAACCTGATGCAGGCGGCCGCGATCTACGCCTACACGGTGGTCGGGCTCGAGGGACTGGCCGACTCCCGGCCTGCCCAGGCAGGTGCCGGCATCGTCCTGCTGGTCGTGATGGCGGCCCTGGCCGCCCGCGGCATCACCCTTGCCGCCCGCACCCAGGTGGTGCTCTTCGCCGTGGAGGCGCTGCTGCTGGTCGCCTTCGCCGTCCGGGCCGCGCTGGCGACCCCCCTGCCGACTCCACTTTCGCCTACGACCGGGACGACGATCGCGGACCTCAGCACCTCGAGCGTGGTCGCCGGCTTCCTGGTCGCGGTCTTCCTCTACTGGGGCTGGGACTCCTCCTTCGCGGTCAACGAGGAGTCCGAGGACCCGGCCGGCACCCCGGTCCGCGCGGCCCTGATCGCGATGGGCGTCCTGGTCGTCCTCTACGCCGGGTTCGCGTGGGCCGTCACCGCCTATGCCGGGGTCGACCGGCTGGTCGCGGTCGGCGAGGGGGACGTCCTGGCCGAGTTCGCCACCAGCCTGATGGGCTCGACCGGGGGCACGGTCCTGGCCGGCGCCGTCCTCGTCTCCGCCCTGGCCAGCGCCCAGACCACCATCCTCCCCTCGGCCCGGGCGATGTTCTCGATGTCGCGGCGCGGCGACCTGCCGTCCACGCTCTCCCGGGTCACCGGGACCGGCTCCCCGGCGCGGGCGACCTGGGTCTTCACCGGCCTCGCCGCCGGCGTGTACGCCGTCCTGGTCGGCACCAGCGAGGCGGTCCTGGCCGACTCGGTCGCCGCCACCGCGCTGCTGGTCTCGGCGTACTACGCGCTGACCTGCGCGGCCGTCCCGTTCTACTTCGGACGGAGCAGCGCCGAGCGTCCGGTGCGGCGCATGGTTCTTCCGCTGGCCGCAACGGGTACGTTCTGCGCAGCCCTGGTCCTGAGCGTGCGGGACAGCTCGACGACCTCCCTGGTCGCCGCCGCGCTGGTCCTGGGCACCGGGCTCGCCTACCCCAGCCTGACCCGTCACTCCCAGCAGAGGCAGGACCGATGACCACTACGCCACGGCGACGCATGCGCTCGGCCTCGGTCGTGCTCGGCGTCACGGCCCTCGCGGCGTCCGGGCTGACCGGCTGCGCCACCACCTCCGCCGACTACGCCGCGGTCTGCGTCGACCCCGACACCCAGGAGCGGGTGGATGACGACAACTGCGACACCAGCCGCGACTACAACGGCGTCGCCACGGGGTTCTTCTGGTACTACCTGGGTGCCAGCTCCCGCGTGCCCCCGATCGGCGGGTTCGCCACCGGCGGCACCTGGCGGGGCAGCGGGCTCAACGGGACCGTCCAGCGCGGCGGGCTCCCGAGCACCGGCGGCTCCACCGTGAAGTCCACGACCACCAAGGGCGGGTTCGGCGGCTCCAACCGCGGCTTCTCGTCCTGACCTGCCCCACCCCCGACCAGGAGAACCCGTGACCGACCTGCTGAACGCCGTCTTCCACGCCGTCGTCTACGCGCTGGTGTCGGGGGTGATCCTCATCGCCGCCTACTACGTCCTCGACCTGGTGACCCCCGGCCACCTGGGCAGCCATCTGCACGGCACCGACGAGTCCGGCAAGGCCTCGGTCCACCTCCAGTCCCGCTCCGCGGGCCTGGTCGCCTCGGCGTGGATGGTCTCCAACGCCCTGGTGCTCTTCACCGCCATCTGGACCAACGGGGCGACCGACCTGGGATGGGCGCTGGCCTGGACGGTCTCGTTCGCCATCCTCGGCGTCGCGCTGAACGCCGCCATGCTCTTCGCCATCGACGCCGTGACGCCGGGCAACCTGCGCCAGATCGTCACCGAGCCGGGCCCGGTGCGGCCGCTGGCCTGGTTGGCCGCCGCCTCGGCGCTCTCGGTGGCGGCCATCGTCTGCGCCAGCATCGCCTGATGTGGCGTCACGCGATCAAGCCGCGCCCCGACTGGGAGCGGATCGTCACCGAGCAGGGCCTCGTCTTCCCGGTCACCGAGCTGCCCGACGGCACCTCGCGGCCCTACTGGAACGAGTCCGCCTGGTATGAGGTGACCGGCGACGAGGTCGACGCCCTGGAGGCCGCCACCGAGGAGCTGTGGGCGATGTGCGTCGACGCCGCCGGGCACATGGCCGCGACGATGTCCGACCAGCGTCTCGGGCTGCCGCCGGGCACGATGGACGTCGTACGCCGCTCCATCGCCCGGCAGGACCCCTCGCTCTACTCGCGATTCGACCTCGTCTACGGCGCCGACGCCTCCATCAAGATGCTGGAGATCAACGGCGACACCCCCACCGGGCTGGTGGAGACCGGGGTCGCCCAGTGGCGCTGGCTCGAGGACCTGATGCCCGAGCTCGACCAGTGGAACAGCGTCCACGAGCGGCTGGTCGCCGGCTGGCAGCGGCTGCGCACCTCCGGCGCCACCGACGGCGACGAGCTGCACTTCTTCTACGACCTCGGCGAGGGCGACAGCTACGACGACGGCGAGATGGAGATGACCGCCCACTACCTGATGGACACCGCCGTCCAGGCCGGGTTCGCCACCCTCGCCCAGCCGATGGCGGAGGTCGGGTGGAACCCGGACGCCCGCGAGTTCCGCGACGCCAACGACTACCGCGTCCGCAACGCCTTCAAGCTCTACGCCTGGGAGCAGATGCTCGCCGAGCCGTTCGGGCGGCACGTCGTCGAGGAGCGCGAGGCGCGTCCGGTCAACTGGTTCGAGCCCGCCTGGAAGGCGATGCTGTCCACCAAGGCGCTCCTCCCGGTGCTGTGGGAGCGCAACCCGGGCCACCGCCTGCTGCTCCCCGCCTACTTCGACGACCCCGGCGACCTCGAGAACTGGGTCGCCAAGCCGCTGCACGGCCGGGAGGGTGACAACATCCGCATCCACCTCGCCGACGCCCTGGAGGACATCGAGATGCCGGGGTCCTACGGCGCGGAGGGGTTCGTCTACCAGGCCTACACCGACGTGCCGGTCTTCGACGGCAACTACGTGGTGATCGGCTCGTGGGTGATCGACGGCGAGGCCGCGGGGATGCTGGTGCGCGAGTCCGACGGTCCGATCACCGACTACTACGGTCGGGTCTGTCCGCACGTCATCTCCGACGCACTCTCCCCGGACGACGCGCAGCGCCAGGCGTGGCTGGCCGAGCGAGTCGGACCGAGCGCCCCGACGCCGAACCGCTAGGGCGCAGGAGCGGGTCCGGGCGTACCTAGTCAGCGGTGTCGACGAACGCCAGCGCGTTGCCATCCGGGTCCGGGACCCCGGCGTGCCGTACGCCGTTGGGATAGGTCTCGATCGCCTCGTGCTCGATGCCCTCGGCGGCGAGGCGCTCCAGCAGGGCGTCGAGCCCCGAGACCACCATGGTGATCCGACCGGACCCCGCTCGTGCCACGTCAGGCTCGATGAAGAGCGTGGCGTGCTCCTCGATGTCCCACAGGATCTCGGTGCCCATCACCAGGTCCGGAGGCCGCCCGAAGAGCCGGGTGTACCACTCGGTCGCCTCGTCGAGGTCGGAGACCGGGACGCCGGCGATCAGGTGGGTGATGGTGCCCTCTGAACCACGTGCCATGTCGAAAGCATGCGCGTCGGAGGGTGAGGTCCGCCAGAGGCGACCGCTGGGCTATTGACCCGCTATCTAGATACATCCAATACTTAGATACATGACCGACGTTCCCCGCTGGCCGATGCCCTGGATCCGCGCCGGGCTCGACCTGGCCGTGCTGGGCAGCCTGACCCAGGGCCCCCGGCACGGGTACGCGATCGCTCAGCGGCTGGCCGCGCACGGGTTCGGCCTGCTGAAGGGCGGTTCGCTCTACCCGGTCCTCATCCGGCTGGAGGAGGCCGGCAGCGTCGAGGCGCTCTGGGTCGAAGGCACCGGGGGACCGGGGAAGCGGGAGTACCACCTCACGCCCGCCGGTCGCGCGCGGCTCCACGAGGAGCTCGCGCAGTGGCGTGAGCTCGCGGACACGTTGAGCGAGATGGCGGACGGCGACGCGGGATCGACCAGCACGGGGGAGACACGATGAACGAGACCGAAGCATTCTTGGCGGAAGGGGAGCGCTGGCTCGACGACGCCTCGTTCCAGCTGGAGATCGCGCAGGTGGCGGCACCGGTGCGGGAGGAGCTGATCGAGCGCGCCCGCAGCCTGATCGCCGAGACCGGCGAGTCCCCCACCAAGCTCTTCGGGTGGCCGCGCGAGTGGGCGGAGGAGCAGATCGCCGAGCGCCGGAGCCAGGGGCTGCCGGCCGCGGTGCCCGACCCGAGCGCGAGCTGGCGGGACGTGCCGGTGCTGGGGATGTACCTCGCCTCAGCCTTCGCGGTGGTCTTCCTCCTGGTGGCGCTGGTCGAGGAGGGCTGGGGGCTCGACTACGACCTCCGGCTCCTCGGCTTCCCGGTCGCCGGCGGGGTGATGGTGATGACCGCCCTGACCGTCTGGGAGAAGACCCTCTCCCGGCGTCCGTTCGGTGCCGCCGCCGCGGCCGGTGCCGGCATCCTGATTTGTGGCAGCCTCCTCGTCGGCCTGCTGGTCACGTGGATCAGCGAGCACCCCGGCCCTCAAGCCGGGGCGTGGCACCTCGGCCTGCTGGTGCTGGCTTGTGCGCTGGCGGGCAAGGTCCTCGACACCCTGCTCCCCGAGAAGAAGCCCCCCGCCTGGCGCACTCCGCGGGACGACGAGGAGTGGCTCGGGGTGCTGGCCGGCGTGCTGCGTCTGCGCGCGGACATGCCGGAGCAGCGGGTGCGCACCATTGTGGCCGAGGCGCAGGGGCACGCGGTGGAAGCGGGTTCCACGCTGCAGGAGGAGTTCGGGCGTCCCGAGGACTACGCGGCACAGTTCCCCACGGACCAGACCAACCGGACCCGTCGTGCGGCGTGGGGCTACTCCGCGATGGCCGCGCTCTGGACGTTCCTCGCCCTTCCGCCCGACGGAAGCTGGCGGCAAGGCATCCTCGCCCTGCTGTGGGCCTGCCTGGCTGCCTGGGAGTGGCGACAGGTGCGGCGCGCCGCGGCGCCGCCCGCGGCGGGGTGATGCTGAGGGCCAGGGGTGCCAGGATGGGGTCATGCCCGCGCCCCGCGTCGTCGCCGTCAGCCGCGACGAGACCCACCGCTTCAGCAAGGTGCCGGCCGAGTCGATCACCCTGGTCG
Source organism: Nocardioides sp. 616 (assembly GCF_002930065.1). NCBI lineage: Bacteria > Bacillati > Actinomycetota > Actinomycetes > Propionibacteriales > Nocardioidaceae > Nocardioides > Nocardioides sp. 616. Next base: position 83,596 of record NZ_POAG01000001.1, read on the forward strand.
CTGGGCTCGGAGTGCTCGGTGACGCCCACGCCGGCACCCTGGTCCAGCACCGCTCCCGGGTGCGCCGCGACCCCAACCAGCCCAACCTGCGCCAGGTCCACCTGATCCACGCCGAGCTCTTCGACGACGCCCGCGCGCTGGGCTACGAGCTGGGCCCGGGCGACCTCGGGGAGAACGTGCTCACCGCCGACCTCGACCTGCTCGGGCTGCCGACCGGGACGCTGCTCGACCTCGGCGGACCCGTCGTACGGCTGACGGGGCTGCGCAACCCGTGCGTGCAGATCGACAGGTTCCGACCCGGGCTGCTCAAGGTGGTGCTCGCCCGCGCGGACGGTACGCCGACTGCCTCGCCCCGGGCCGAGAGCGCCTCGGTGATCCGGAAGGCCGGGGTGATGGCCGTGGTGGAGCGCGGCGGCGACGTGCTGCCGGGTCAGCCGATCACGGTCACCCTGCCCGAGGGCCCCGGCACCCCACTGACTCCGGTCTGACCAGGCGTTGCCCTCCGGTCCGCGACCCGTCGACCGTGGCTGCTCCTGGCTGCTCCTGGCTGCTCCGCCGGCACCAACCTCGGACGCCGTACCCGGAAGATTGCCGTCGAGGAAATTCTGCGAACTCCGGGACACGACCCGGTGAGGCACGTCAGAATCTCTCCCAGACGCTGCAGGTGACCCGAGACGCCTGCAGCGTCTGCTATTTCCTACGAGGGTGTGCCGGGACGCGCGGTGCTGGCTCAGAGTAGGAAGTAGTCCTGGTCCGCGACCGTCTTCCAGGAGCACTTCTTCCTGCTCTTCCCCTTCACTTTGCCGCACTTCTTCAGCTGGGCCTTGACCGAGTCCGCCTTGCGCGGGTCCGCCTGGACCGTCGCGACGTAGAAGAAGCGGACCCGCTCGCCGTCGATCCGCAGGATCTTGCTGCTGGACCGCTTGAGGGTCAGGGCCTTGCGTCCGGAGACCTTGATCCGCAGGCGCTGCGCCTTCGGGGTGGTCCCGTACATGTCGACACCGAAGATCGGGTCCGAGCCAACGGCACTGAAGTGGCCCTCGATCTTGAGCACCCGCCGATCGCCGACCAGCTTGTCGGAGGTCATGTCACGGCAGGACTCGATCGGGTCCGCCTCGGGCAGGGTCACGTGCGTCATCACCACCCGGGTGCACAGGGCGGGGCCGTTGTCGTAGCCCACGCCGGGGCCGATCTGCACGTCATAGCTGTAGTTGCCCAGGCTGCCGGCGGTCAGGGGGTAGAGCGCGGTCGGATCTGCCGAGGCGGAGGAGGCGGCGACGACGCTGCCGGCGCTCAGCACGACGGAGAGGGCTGCAAGTGCGGCGGTGCTTCTGGTCCTGCGCATGTCCATGGTCCGTTCCCCCGGGTGACTGGTCGGCAGTCATGCTAGGGGGAGAGGCGCCTCGTGGACAGGGTTGCGTCACGGGGGGATCGGGCGGAACGCACTCTCCTCTGCGCGTCCGCCGCGGACCACCACGCAGGTGGACTCCGGGATCTCGCGCCAGGCGCCGGCCAGGTCTCCGAAGGGTTCGGAGACCACGACCATGGTGTCCTCGGACAGGTCGTGCAGGACCGGGTGGTCGGGGTGCTGCGCCTTCAGGGTGGCGATCTCGGTGTTGTGGAACAACGTCCGCGAGTCACCCACGCTGGAGTAGCGGAAGGCCCAGGTGGACTCACCGTCGGTCGTGGCCACCGTCATCTGGAGCGGGGACGCGACACCGTGACGCTGTCCCGTCTCCTCGATCAGCCCCACGGCGCGCGCCACCGCGGTGAGCGGGTCGTACTCCAGCCCGTAGGTGAGGGCGAGGTAGAAGAAGCACTCCGAGTCCGTCGAGCCCTGGACCAGCGGGAAGAGCGCTGGGTCGACCGCCATCGCCAGGTCGCGCTTGACCGCCGGGAACTCCGCGATCCCCCCGTTGTGCATCCACAGCCAGCGACCGTGGCGGAAAGGGTGGCAGTTCGTCTGCTGCACCGGAGACCCCGTGGTGGCGCGGACGTGGGCGAAGATCCGGTCGGAAAGCACCTGGGCGGAGAGCTCTCGCAGGTTGAGGTCGTTCCAGGCCGGCTCGGTGCTGCGGTAGCGCCCGGGGGCGCCCCGGGCGCCGTACCAGCCGATGCCGAAGCCGTCGCCGTTCACCGACTCCGCCCCCAGCCGCGAGTGCTTGCTCTGCACCACCAGGGAGTTGTCGGGCTTGAAGAGGAGGTCCTCGAGGAGGATCGGCGAGCCTGAGTACGCGAGCCAGCGACACATGGCTGCCTCCTCTCCTGCTCAGGATAGGTGCTCGGTCGATCACGATGACCCTGCCCGAGGGCCCCGCACGCACGCCGCTGGCTCCGGTGTAGGTCTCTCCAGGGAATCAACACCAGTGAATTAACACCAGGGCAACACCGCGGCAACCTGGTGACATCTGTGGCAGGTGAGGTGGGTGTCATCCCCCGTGACCCAGGGGGGCCCTCCCCGAACCGAGGTACGTCATGTCCTTCACCACTCACCAGGCCCGCGGGTCCTCCCGCCGGCGCCGGCCCCTGCTGGCCGCCGCCGGGCTGTCGATCTCGCTGGCCGCCGTCTCCCTCGCCATTCCCGTCGGCGCGAACGCCTTCACCTACGTCACCGACGCTGCCGGTACCGCCTGGGGCATCCAGGACGCCGCAGCACCGGGGGCCGACACCGGATCCATCCGGGCCACGCAGGAGGGGACCGGCGTGCAGGCGCCGTACTCGACCATGCTCAACGGCTACGGCGGCATCCGGGTGCACGTCGACACCCCGGCGCCGCACCGGTTCGACGGTGCGCTGATGCGGGGCTTCGGCCTCACCGAGCAGGAGACCGGTCGTTTCGAGTCCACCAAGTCCGTGGACCTCTCCGGCATCCGGATGACCCGCAAGGTCGATGTGTCGCGCCCCGACGGCTACGGCCGCTGGCTCGACACGTTGACCAACAGCACCGCCGCCCCCGTCACCGTCGAGGTGGCCTTCGGCGGCCAGACGGGCTACGGCACCAGTGGCACCAACGCCAGCTCCGTGGTCGCCAGCTCCTCCGGCGACGCCGCGCTCGACGCCTCGGACGTCTGGACGGTCTCGGAGTCCGGCAGCGGCGGCAGCACCTGGCAGGGCCCGACCGGCACCGTGGCGGGGTCCTTCGACCGCAGCGGCAACTGGCTCCGGGACACCTTCACCCAGGGCTACTCCGCAGTGGGCCACGACCGCAACTACCCGGCGTACGTCAACCGGCTCACCCTGGCGCCCGGCAAGAGCGCGTCCCTGCTGCGCTACGTCGTGGTGGGCAGCCGGGTCACCGCGGCCACCGCGGCGAGCGAGCGGGCGGCAGTCGCGGCCCAGGTCGCCGAGCTCGCCGCGAACCCCGACCTCGCCGGGCTCAGCGCGCTGGAGGTCTCCTCCATCGTCAACTTCGACGTGCCCGGGGCGACCGGCTCTGCCACCGTGCCGCAGCCGGCTCCGGCCGTGGAGCCGGAGCAGGTGACCTCGGTCGGCTACGACGTGGTGGACAAGACGATCGCCGAGCTCCAGGCCGACATGACCACCGGCGTGACCACGTCGGTGGAGATCACCAGGGCCTACCTGGACCGGATCGCGGCGTACGACGAGGGGCCGTTCGCCTTCAACGCCTTCACCACCGTGGCCGCCGACGCCCTCCAGCGCGCCGCAGAGGCGGACGCCGCTCGCGCAGCCGGACGCACCGGTGCACTGCTCGGCATCCCGATCGCGGCCAAGGACCTCTACGACACCGCCGACATGCCGACCACGAACGGGTCGCTGACCTTCAAGGACTTCCGTCCGGCCCAGGACGCCTACCAGATCGCCAAGCTCCGAGAGGCCGGCGCCATCATCATCGGCAAGGCCAGCATGGAGGAGTACGCCACCTCCGGCTCCTACTCCGACAACGCCTTCGGCACCGTCTGGAACGCCTTCGACCCGTCCCGGTCGGCGCTGGCCTCCTCGGGGGGCTCGGCCGTGGCCACCGCCACCAGCATGACCGCAGCGGCGCTGGGGTCGCAGACCGGCGACTCGCTCTACGCCCCGGCCGCCGCGGCGAGCCTGGTCACCCTGCGCGGCACCGACGGCATGCAGTCCGACCGCGGCGTCATGCCGCTGTCCTGGCTGCAGGACTACGCCGGCGCGATGACGCGATCGGTCTCCGACCTGGCCGACATCCTCAACGTGGTCTCAGGCACCGACCCCCTCAACCCCGAGACCGCCCAGGCCGACGCCCACCGCCCCGCGGACTGGCGCACCGTGCTGGACGCGACCGCCCTGCGCGGCAAGCGCATCGGCTACCTCCCCAGCACCTGGACCGACCCGTACGGCACCAGCACCGTCGTCGACGCCTCGGTGGCCGCCCGCGCCCGGGTGCAGGAGGCCGGCGCCACCCTGGTGGAGCTCGTCGACGGGCCCGTCGCCCCGTCGCGGCCGAACGTCAACCTGAACTGGGAGGGCTGGGCGCGATACCTGGAGTCCCACCCCGAGCTCGGCATGTCCTCCCCCGCTGAGGTGATCTGCTCGCAGCTGAAGATGCCGTACACGACCTACGACCCGTCGTACTGCGCCTCCACGGTCCGGATGACCCCCGCGGAGGAGGCAGCGTGGCGGAAGTACCGCACGGACTACCAGGTGAGCATCGACAGCTGGATGGACGCCAACAACCTGGACGCGGTGGTCTACCCGGCCCTGCTCTCGGAGATCTCGCTCAACGACGGCGGCGGCAACCGGTCGAGCTTCGGCCGCCGGGACACCCCGTCCGGCTCCTCGGGCGTGCCGACCGTGGCGTTCCCGGTTGGCACGGACGCCAACGGTGCCCCGGTGAGCCTGCAGTTCATGGGCCGCGCCTGGGACGACGACGCCATCGTCAGCTACGCCTACGCGATGGAGCAGCTGGTCGACGGTCACGTCGCCCCGGACACCGCGCCGGCGCTCAAGGTGAAGCCCGGTACGCCGACGCCCACCCCCGGTACGCCGACCCCCACGCCCGGCACGCCGACGCCGACGCCGGTTACGCCGACGGTGGTCCCCACGCCGGTCCCGGGTCACGCCAAGGCCAAGGTGTGGACGCCCAAGAAGGTCAAGGGTGGGAAGAAGCTCCGCATCACCCTGCGGGGCGCCAAGCCGGGCAAGAGGATCACCGTGGTCTTCAACGGCAAGCGGATCACCAAGAAGGTCTGGCAGAGCGGCGTGGTCAAGCTCAAGGTACGGACTCCCGACGTCCGACGGACCAAGCGGATGAAGCTGAAGATCAGCGGTGCGGGAGTCAAGCCCGCTGTGGTGCGCAAGATCTGGGTCCGACGCTGACCCCAGGCTGATCCCGGGCTGAACGCGGCGCCCGCCCCGAGCGATCGGGGCGGGCGCTGTTGCGTCCATGCTCCTTCGTCCACGTTTCCGACACCCTTGACAAGACTTTTTGTCAAAGGCACGCTGGAGTGCATGCAGGACATCGAAGTCATCGAGAGCGTGCCGGCCGCTGCCGCCGCGCTGGACCCGGTTCGGGCCCGCTTGCTCGCCGAGCTGGCCGTCCCGGCCTCCGCCGCCGGGCTCGCCACCCGGGTGGGCATCGCCCGCCAGAAGGTCAACTACCACCTCAAGGCACTCGAGACCCACGGCCTGGTCGAGCTGTCCGAGGAGCGCCGGCACGGGGGCATCACCGAGCGGGTCCTCCAGGCCTCCGCTTCCTCGTACGTCGTCTCGCCCGCCGCGGTCAGCGCGTCGGCCGCCGACCCGGACGCCAACGCCGATCACCTCTCGGCCGGCTACCTCGTCGCCCTGGCCGGCCGGCTGGTGCGCGAGGTCGGCGCCCTGGCGCGGCGGGCCGGCGCCTCTGGGAAGCGCCTGCCCACCATGACCATCGACACCGAGATCGGGTTCCGCTCCGCCGCCGACCGCGCCGCCTTCGCCGACGACCTGACCGCCGCGGTGCTCGACCTGGCCGCCCGCTACCACCACGACGACGGGCGCCGGCACCGGCTCGTCGTCGCCGCACACCCACTACCCGAGGAGAGCCCATGAGCACCACCACGAACGTTCCGTACCGCCTGGAGTTCACCGTCGAGGTCCCGGGCACCCCCGAGCAGGTGTGGCAGGCCATCGCCACCGGCCAGGGCATCAGCGCCTGGTTCACCCCCACCGAGCTGGAGGAGCGTGAGGGCGGAGCCCTGCACTTCCAGATGGGCCCCGACATGGGCTCCGACGGCCGCGTCACCGGGTGGGACCCGCCGCGGCGCCTCGTCTTCGAGGAGGACTGGGCCGCCCTGATGGGAAAGGAGCCCGACGCGCTCAGCCCGCTGACCTCGGAGTTCGTCGTGGAAGCGCAGTCCGGCGGGACCTGCGTCGTGCGGGTGACCAGCAGTGGCTTCGGGACCGGCGCCGAGTGGGAGTCGGAGTTCTGGGACACCATGGGGCCCAACTGGATCCCCTTCTTCGACAACCTGCGCCTCTACCTCGCCCACTTCACCGGCCAGGAGGCCACGCTGCTGGAGGCCGCCGCTTCCCACCCGGGTGATCCGCAGTCCCTCCTGTCGACCGTGCGCGCCGCGCTGGGGCTGGGAGAGGAAGGGTCGGAGGTCGAGGTGCGCGGTGCCACCGGCACCGTCGAGCGCAACGCCCAGAGTCAGACCCTGGTCCGGCTCACCGCGCCGGTGCCGGGGATCCTCAACGTCTTCGCCTACGCCGAGGGCGAAGGGAAGTCGACGGTGGGCGTCCGGGCGTACCTGTTCTCCGCCGACGCCGCCGACTACGTACGGCGTGCGGAGCCGGGCTGGCAGGCCTGGCTGCAGGAGCTCTCCGTCCCCGCCTGAACCAAGGCACCACCGGAGGCGTTGTAGCGTCGGGCCATGGCCCACACCCCGTCTCATGTCAGCGTCGAGTGGCTCCGCGATCACCTGGACGACCCGTCGCTGCGGGTCCTGGACGCCACGGTGCACCTGACCTTCAACGGGGACCGGGTCGAGGCGGAGTCGGGGCGCGCCACCTACGAGCAGCAGCATGTGCCGGGCGCGGCGTTCGTCGACCTGCTGACCGAGTTGAGCGATCCTGACGGAGAGGCCCCGTTCGCCGCGGTCGACTCCGACACGTTCGCCGAGCGGCTCGGCGAGGCAGGCGTCGGGGGCGAGCACCACGTCGTGGTCTACGACTCGGTCAACGGCATCTGGGCCACCCGCCTGTGGTGGCAGCTCGGGCTGGAGGGCTTCGACCGGGTCTCTGTCCTCGACGGCGGGTTCGCAGCCTGGCTGGCCGCCGGGCTGGACACCGCCAGCGGGGTGCAGACCTACCCGCCCGCGACGTTCACCGCCCGGCGACGCCCGGAGCGCATCCGCTCGACCGCGCAGGTCGAGGCCGCGCTGGGGGACCCCGACGTGCTGCTGGTCAACGCGCTGGGCCGCGACGAGTTCGCGCGCGGTCACATCCCCGGGAGCGTGAACGTGCCCTTCGCCGAGCTCGTGGACCAGGACGGCCGGCTGCGTCCGGTCGAGGAGCTCCGCGCGCTGTTCGCCTCCGTCGGCGCGCTGGACCCGAAGCGCCGCCCGGTGGCCTACTGCGGCGGCGGCATCGCCGCCACGAGTGCCGCCCTCGCCCTGGCCGAGCTAGGTCGGGACGACGTCGCGGTCTACGACGGGTCGATGAACGCCTGGACCGCCGGGGCGGACCGTCCCCTGGAGCGCTGAGCCCCGGTTCGCCCCCTTTGCCGCGCCTTAGCCCTCCGCTGGTTCGCGCTTAACCGCGCGCGGGTGAGGCTGCAAAGAGTTGCGGCGCCACCTCGGGTGCGGCGAGATCGGGGAACGAGATGAACAGAGCGCTCCTGGCCGTGCTGGTGGTCGTGGTGATCGTGGTCGTCGCGATCGCCGCCTGGTTCACGTGGGGCGGTGACGACAGCGACACCGTCACCGGCGAGTGCGAGGGCAACACCTACGAGCTCACCGTCGAGGAGGAGGACGGCGGCCTCCAGGTCACCTTCGACCTTCAGACCAGCGACCCGGGAGCGGTGTGGGAGGTGGTGATCGAGCAGGACGGTCAACCGCTCCTGCAGAGCTCGCGCGTCACCGACGACGGCTCCGAGATCGAGGTCGAGGCCATGGCGCGCGAGGACCAGTGGGACGAGTTCGTGGTGACGGCCACGCCCGCCGCCGGTCAGCCGTGCGTGGCGTCCATCAACAGCTGAGGCAACAGCTCAGGCAACGAAAGAGGTAGCCCGGATGAGTATCAGGAAGACGATCGCGACCGCCACCCTGCTCGCCCTGCCGGCCACCGCCCTGGTCGCTGCCAGCGGCCCCGCGAGTGCGGACGCCGAGCGGCGGGGCGCGTGCGGGACCGGCCGGTACGAGTTCTCGGTGGACCGCGAGGGGCCCCGCTACGAGGTGGCGCTGGACCTGGACCGGCTCGGTGCCGGCACCCGCTGGCAGGTCGTGCTGCGGCACAACGGCCGGCGCTTGGCCAAGGTGGTGCGCACCGCCGACCGGGAGGGCGACCTGGAGGTCGAGCGCGTCGCGCGCAACAAGCGTGGCAGGGACACCTTCGCGTTCACCGCGCGGCGGGCCGACGGCTCGCAGCAGTGCGGCGCGAGGGTGAGGGTGCGCTGAGCTCAATCGCGCGGGCCACAACCGGGTGGGCCGCAACCGGGTGAGCTTCAACCGGGAGGGCCCAGCTCCACCACCACCCGGGCTCCGCCCGTCACGGCGGCGCCCACGGTGAGCACGCCCCCGGACTCCGCGGCGGTCGCCTCCGCGATGGCCAGCCCCAGCCCGGTGGAGCCGGCGCCCGAGGTGCCCCGGCCCACCACGTCCAACCCGGTCGGGAAGCCCGGGCCCTCGTCGGCCACGACCAGCATCGCCCCGCCCCCGGCTCGGTGGCGACACTCCACCCGGAACCCCGTCGGCTCGGCGGTGTGGGTGAACACGTTGTCCAGCAGCACGTCCACCAACGCACTCAGGTCCTCGGCGGCCGTGGCGACCAGCGCCGTGCCGGAGTCGACGCGCAGCTCGAAGCCCCGTCCCTGGTCCTCGGCGAGCGGCTCCCAGAAGCGGGCCCGGGTGGCCACCACGGCACAGGCGTCGCAGGCGGCGTCCGCGGCATCGCCCCGGGTACGCCGGGACTGGCGCAGCACGTGCTCCACCACCGCCTCCAGCTCGTCGAGATCGGCGGAGAGCCGCATCCGCTCCTCGGGGTCGGTGAGCCCGTCGATCCGCAGCCGCAAGGCCGTCAGCGGGGTGCGCAGCCGGTGCGATAGGTCCGCGGCCGCCGCCGGTCGGGGCTCGGGAGCCGCCGGGTGCTCGGGGTGCCGCACGGCTCAGCCTTCCGGGGCCGCGAGGCGGACACCGACCCCGCGCACGGTGTGCAGGTAGCGCGGCTCGGAGGCGCTCTCCCCGAGCTTGCGGCGCAACCACGACAGGTGCACGTCGACGGTCTTCTCCGACCCGCCCCACGCCTGGTGCCACACGTCGGTGAGCAGCCGGCCCTTGGTGACCACCTCGCCGGCATGCTCGGCGAGGTGGGTGAGGAGGTCGAACTCGCGTGGTGACAGGTCCACCGCGGCGCCGTCGAGCGAGGCCCGGCGGCCGAGGACGTCGATGTCCAGCCCGCCGACGTGCAGCACCTGGCCGGGGGAGCCGGGATCTGCCTGCGCGCGGCGCAGCACGGCCCGGATCCGGGCGTCGAGCAGGCCGGTCGTGTAGGGCTTGACCACGTAGTCGTCGGCCCCGTCGTCCAGGCAGCCGATGAGCGAGGGGTCGTCGTCGCGGGCGCTGGAGACGATGACCGGCACGTCGCTGACCGCGCGCAGCATCCGCAGCACCTGGGTGCCGTCCACGTCGGGCAGGCACAGGTCGAGGATGACGACGTCGGGGCGGTGCTCCACGGCCAGGCTCAGCCCCGCCATCCCGGACGCGGCCGAGGCGACGGCGTACCCGCGCTGCCCCAGCGTCCGCATCAGCAGCGGACGGATGCGGTCGTCGTCCTCGATGATGAGCACCTGCACCACTCTTCGACGGTAACAGGGCGAGACGTCGTCCGCGCCCCACGAGCATCGGACCGTAGGCTCACCTGACGCCGCACTCCGCGACCGTTCCGCCTGTGCCCGAGGAGCCCCCCGTGCCTCACCCCGTCTCCCGCACCGCCAGCCGCCTCCGCACGGTCCTGCCCGGCCCCGGCCGCTCCGCCCTGGGCGCCGGCATCGCCGGGGGTCTGCTGACCGGGCTCGCCGCGACGCCGGAACGAGTCGGCCGGGTGTTCCGCCGGCGTTTCCCGGTGGTCGCGGTGACCGGGATGACCGGGGTCGGCAAGACCCAGCTGGCCGACCGGCTCTCCCGACGCACCTCCGCCGAGGGGGCCGCCGAGGTCGGGTCGGCGGTGATGGAGCGCCGTACCCGCCGTGGGCGGCGCCTGCAGGGCTTCCGGTTCCTGGTGGTGCCGGGCGACAACGCCGCCACCAGGCTCGGGGCGCTCGACGAGGTGTTCCACGACGAGCCGGTGGACGGCGTGATCCACGTGGTGGCCCACGGCCACGCCACGCCCCGGCGTACGGCGGGCACCACCGGCCAGGCGAGCGCCACCCGGGAGCAGCAGCTCGCCTCGGAGCTGGAGGACTGGACCATCACCGCGCACCGCATCGCCGCCATGGCGGTACGCCGGGACCGGCCGGTGTGGGTGGTCATCGCGGTGACCAAGGCCGACCTGTTCGCCGACGAGCTGGACGAGGTGGTGCGTTACTACTCACCCGGCAGCGGGTCGCCGTTCGGCGACAAGGTCGACGAGCTCCGCGCGCTCGCCGGAGGCGCGAAGCTCTCGGTCGACGTGCTCCCAGTCTCCAGCCAGGGCGGGGACCGCAAGTCCGCGATCTCGACGAAGCGGGCCGGTGAGCTGGTCGACGCGCTGGCGACCCGTCTGGCTCAGCTCAGCGGCCACGTCTGAGGTCGGCTCAGGTGGGCTCTGAGGTCGGCTCAGAGATCGATCGCCCGGTTGACCCAGGTGCTGGTGACCTCCATCCCGACCTTCTCGTAGAGCCCCAGCGCCCCGGTCCGGCTGTCGGTGGAGAGCTGGAAGCGGTCCGCCCCCCGCTCGCGGCCCGCGCGGAAGGAGTCGGCGAGCAGCGCCTGGGCCAGCCCCCGGCGGCGCTGGTCGCGCCGCACGGCCAGCCTGAGCACGAAGCAGAACCCCTCGTCGTTGACGCTGAGGTGGGAGACCCCGGCGACCGCGCCGGCCGGGTCCAGCACGACCCGCAGGTGCCACGGCTCGAAGCCGGGCCGGCCCAGGACCGAGGCGGCGAAGTCCTCGTAGCTCTGGCGCTCCCGCTCCGACCACTCCAGGAAGGCGTCCTCCACGACGGTCCAGGCCGCGCGGTGCTGCTCGGGCGTGGCCTCGCTGATCAGGTAGCCCTGGGGGAGGGGGCGCGGCGGGACCTCGGCCCGGTGCGGCAGCTCCAGCAGCCACGAGGTCCAGCGGACCCGGTAGCCCAGGGACTCCAGCAGCCGGTCGCCGGGGGAGCCCACCGGCACGGGCATCCCCACCACCGTGGCGCCGCGGTCGCGGGCCAGCTGCTGCATCCGCTGCGCCAGCGCGGTGCCGATCCCGCGTCCCCGGAGCCCCGGGTGCACGGCGGCATCCCCCCGGTCCCCGCCGGAGACCTCGACGTAGCCGACCATCCGGTCACCGGCGAAGACCCCCAGCGCCGACGTGCCGACGTCGTAGCTGGGGCGGGACCAGTCGGCGACGATGTCGGCCTCCTCGATCTCCACCGTGCCGAGATCGGCCAGCTCCTGGGCTGCCATCAGCTCGAAGACGGCGCGCGCGTCGTCCATGTGCAGCGGGCGGCTGGTGAGCTCGGGAGGCAGTTCCATGCCAGCATTCTTCCGCGACCTGCCGCGACCTGTCGTCCACAATTCCGAGACGCCGCGCGGCCCTAGAGTCGAGGGATGGACCAGCCAGCGATGACAGCCAGCGATGACAGCCAGGGATGACGCCGGGGTGTCCCGGTGAGGATCGAGCTCGAGCACGTGGCCCGGCTGCGCTTCGCCGACGGGACGCCGGTGCGCTCCGCCTCGGCGGTGGCCCCGCTGGGCGAGGGGTTCCTGGTGGTCCAGGACGACGCCACCCACGCGGCGTGGTTCCGGGACGGGGTCGCCGCGGGCGGGAGTCCGGTCCGGCTGCTGCCGGCCGTGGCCGGGATGGAGACCTTCGAGAGCGCCGCGGGCACCAAGCACCTCAAGCCCGACCTGGAGGCGGCCTGCCAGGTGGACCTGCCGCACGGTCCGGGGCTGCTGCTGCTCGGCTCGGGCTCCTCGCCCGCGCGGCTCCGGTGGTCGCTGCTGCGCCTGGACGGGGACCGGCCGCGGAGCCGGGTGACGGACATGGCCGGGCTGTACGACGTGGTCGCGGCCGTCCTGGGCGTGACCCGCGACGTGCTCAACCTGGAAGGGGCGCACGTCGTCGGATCGTCCCTGCGCTGGTACCACCGGGGACTGCCGTCCGCAGGTCTGGCACCCGGCAGCGTCGACCTGGACCTGGCCGTAGCCCTCGACGCAGTGCTGGGCCGGGCCCAGCCCGAGCAGGTGCCGGTGCGCCACCCGCGCCGCTACGAGTTCGGCGCGGTCGACGGGGTGGGTCTCGCGATCACCGACGCGGTGACCCTGCCCGGTGGCTCGGCGCTGCTCAGCACGGCCGCCGAGGACAGTCCCGACCCACGCGACGACGGGCCCGTGGTCGGTGCCGCCCTGGCGATGCTGCACGGCTCGGAGGTCGTGGACGTCACCGCCCTGCCCCTGGTGGCGGGGGCGGTCCCCAAGGTCGAGGGCCTCATGGTGCTCGACGGCGACGCGAGGCAGACCCGGCTGCTGGCCGTCGCGGACGCCGACGACCCGGCCACCCCGTCGGTCGCGATGCGGCTGCTGGTGCACCACTGAGGCGGGTCCCCAGGCGGCGCTCGAGCCGACCGGTCCGATCCCCCTTTTTTGAGGTCACGTCACATTCCCAGCGTCCCGGTCGTCAGACAGGATGAGGACGAACGGGGAGAGGGGTGGGTCGTGGACGCGACGGAACGGGTCGAGCCGGGCGGGGCGGCGTTCGAGGGCGAGTTCGAGGGGGAGCGCCCGCGGCTGGTGGCACTCGCGGCGCGGGTGCTCGCGGACGCCAGCGAGGCCGAGGACGTGGTGCAGCAGGCCTGGCTGCGCCTGCACGGCACCGACACCGAGATCGCCAACCTGCCCGCCTGGCTCACCACGGTCACCACGCGGCTGTGCCTGGACCGGCTGCGCGCGCGGACGCCGGTGCCGGTCGAGGAGATCGACGTCGTGGAGACGGCCCCGGACCCTGCGGACCAGGTGGCGCTCGCGGACTCCGTCGGGGTCGCGCTCCAGGTCGTGCTGGACCGGCTCACCCCGGGGGAGCGGGTGGCGTTCGTGCTGCACGACACCTTCGGCTTCGAGTTCGCCACCATCGCCGCCGTGCTCGACACCACCCCGGCCGCTGCCCGCAAGCTGGCCTCCCGCGCCCGCGCCAAGGTCAGCCAGCCGGCCCCCGAGGACGCCCTGGCCGACTGGGAGGTCGTCGACGCCTTCATGGCCGCCGCCCGGGAGGCGGACTTCGACCGGCTGCTCCGCCTGCTCGCCCCCGACGCGGAGGTGACCGCGGACGACGCCGCGCTGCTGGCCGGCACGCCGGCCAGCATCCGGGGCAGGCGGGCGATCGCGGAGTTCTTCAACGGCAGCGCGCAGGCCGCGCTCCCGGTGTACGTCGGCGACCGCCCGGGTGCCGCCTGGTTCCACCGGGGCGCGGCCGCGGTGCTCTTCGACTTCACCGTGCTCGACGGGGTCGTCGCCCGCATCACCTTCCGGGCCGAGCCGGAGGTGCTGGCCCAGGTGGCCCGCAGAGAAGCGACACAACCGAAATCCACCGAGAGGAAACGACCATGAAGACCATGACCTGCCGCCAGCTGGGAGGTCCCTGCGACCTCGCGCACCGGGGCCAGACCGCGGACGACGTGATCAATGCCCAGGACCGCCACCTCAAGGAGGCGGAGAAGGCCGGTGACGCCACCCACCAGGCGGCGCGCGACGCGATGAAGGGACGCTGGCGTCACCCCAAGCAGTCGATGGGCTGGTACCGCGACGTGAAGCGGACCTTCGCCGAGCTGCCCGCCGACTGAGCGAGGGGGATCAGTCCAGGCAGAACTCGTTGCCCTCGGGGTCGGCCAGGATGAGGTGGCCGGCCGCCAGCGGGGGCTCGGGCTCGTGGCGGGCCAACCGGGTGGCGCCGAGGGCGACGAGCCGGGAGCACTCCGCCTCCAGCGCCGCCATCCGTGCCTCGCCCTCCAGCCCGGGCGCCACCCGGACGTCGAGGTGGACCCGGTTCTTCGCCACCTTGTCCTCCGCGACCCGCTGGAAGAACAGCCTCGGGCCCGTCCCGTCGGGATCCTCGACGGCCGACCGGCTGTTGCGCTGATCCGGTGGCACTCCGGCCCGGGCCAGGAAGTCGTCCCAGGCGGCCAGCGGGTCCCCTCCCGGCGGTACGTCGACCCCGGGCGGCGCCGGGAAGACGTAGCCCAGCGCCTCGCGCCAGAAGCCCGAGAGTGCCACGGGGTCGTGGGCGTCGAAGGTGATCTGGACCTGTCGGCTCATCAGGGCTCCTCGCGTGGGGGCTGGTGCTGCCACCCTGACACCGATTGCGGACAGGTGCCGACCTCAAATCGGGTGACCACCAATCAGGTTGCCGTTGCGTCCCGCGGCGCCGGGTCGGCGCGCCACCATCAGCGTCACGTCCGTGCTGAGTGGCCGGCCGAAAATCGTGTGCTGCGCCGGGGAGCGGATGAGGAGCGGCGCCGGTCACGACGTACGGTGCGTCTGCACCTGACCAGCGATGACTCCCGAAGGAGCGCAAACCCGTGGCGGACCCCGACGTCGAGGAGATCGCTGCCGACCTGACCGAGTCCGGCAGCCACCTGGGTCCGGGGACCCAGGGCTGGATCGACGACACCCAGCTGGCGGCGGTGTCCGCCGCGGCCGAGGCGGCCGACCTGCCGGTCCACCTGGTGCTCGTGGTGCCGCCCGAGCGCGGCGACCTCTACTTCGGCGACGACCTGCTGGTGCGGGTGCACGACGCCGGTGGCCCCGACGGCCTCTACCTCGGCGTCAACCACGTGTGGGCCCGGCACCACGAGGACGGCCCACCCAACGACCCGACCGTCCGCGGCGGGCAGCTCGACCTCGCGCTCCAGCAGTGGGGGGACGTCGGCGGCAGCAGCGACCTGACGCGGGACGTGGAGCACGTGCTCTCCTACGCCAACGGTCCCGGGCAGGCCTACCCGTTCGGGGAGGGTCTGGTGCGGGTGGTGGAGAGCCTGGCCGAGGGCACCTTCTCCGACCTGGTGACCGCCGCCGACGAGGGCCTCGACGTCCGGCTGGCCGCCAGCCGCGAGGAGCGGGAGGAGGGCGGGAGCGGCACCTCCACCTCGCCCGCCACGCCCGAGCGTGACTCCGGGGACCCCGGCTCCGTCGTCACCGGGGTGGTCCTGGTGCTCCTGGCCGTGGTCGCCCTCGCGGCCGGGGTGGCCTGGGTGCGTCGCCGTCGCCGTCGCCAGGCCGCGGCCCCGCGCGCGTTCGTGCTGCCCGAGTCGGTGCTGGACCGGGTCCGGGCGGCCGAGGACGCCGAGCTCGAGCGCCGGGCCCGGGCCGAGGTGCTGGCGCTGGGCGAGAGCATCGACGCCGCCGAGATGTCCGGCTCCGGCAGCACCGCCTGGGCCGCCGCGCTGGACCACTACGAGGCGGCCGGGCGCCTGATCCCGCCGAGTGGCGCGGTCGACTCGCTCGACGCCGTCGGCGCGCTCGTCCTGGCCGGCCGCGGCCGGGAGGCGCTCGCCGCCGCCCGTCGGGGCCGGACCTTCAGCCCGAGCCGGCCCTGCTTCCTCAACCCCCTGCACGGGGTGGCCGACGGCGACCGGACCCTGGAGCACGGGGGCAGCCAGACCAAGGCCCCGATCTGCCGCAGCTGTCGTCGCGACCTGGAGGCGGGCCGTCGCCCCGACATCCTCGACGTCGTCGTGCACGGCAGGCCCAGGCACTACTTCGAGACCGACCGGGAGCCGTGGGCCTCGACCGGGTTCGGCGCCCTCGAGGTCGACCTCGTCGGCCGGGTGCAGCGGGGGACCCGATGAGCGACGCCCTGGGAGAGATCGTCGACCAGCTCGCCGAGGCGTTGCGTGAGGACCCCGTGCTGGTCGACCCGGTCTTCGGCAACGGCCGCACCGACGAGGTGCACGAGGCGCTGGGCGACGTGGTCGACGGCCTCGGCTTCCCGGCGTACGTCGTGATGGTGCCGCGGCCGCCCGGGCTCTCGGCCAACGACCCTGACCGGGAGCTGGCCACGCTGCTGCACGAGGAGCTCGGCGGCGACGGCGTCTATGCGGTGATGACCGACCCGGTCGGCTACGGCGAGACGCTGGCCGGCTTCGGTGCCGTTCCGGACCCCTCGCAACGCTTCGTGAGCAGGCTCGAGCTCTATCCCGACGGCGGCTCCGACGTCGACCTCAGCGCCGCAGGGGTGCTGGCCCGCGAGCTGGAGCTGGTGGCGGCCCTCGACGCCGGTGAGGACGTCACCCGCGAGGAGGTCGACGCCTACGCCGAACAGGCCGTGTGGCGGAACCCGCCCGAGTGGGACCTGGACTACGAGGTCCCGACGGCGGGCGCCTACGCGGTCTTCATGACGATGGCCTTCGTGGCGGTCGCGGGGTGCGCCTGGCTGGTGCTCCGCAACCTGGCCCGGTGGCGGGAGACGGCCCCCGAGAAGACCCTGCAACCCGGCCTCGCGACGGGCCCTGCCCCCACAGCCGTCGAGGGCCCCGCGCAGGTGCGGGCGCGGGCGGAGGCCGAGCTCGACGACCTCGCCCAGCAGCTGGCCGCCACCGCCGGCACCGCCCAGCCGGACGACGTACGGGTGCTGGTCGACGGGTCCTACGACACCGCGCGGGCCGTGCTGGAGCGCACCGGGAGCGACGCCAAGGACCTCGACGACCTGGTCGGCGCGCTGGTGCTCACCCGCGTCGCAGGTCGCGCTCTGACGGCTCGGCGCCGGCGGACCACCCCCTACCGGCCGTGCTTCTTCGACCCCCGGCACGGCGAGGGGGTCCGCGAGCGCACGGTGCCCGTCGGCGACCGGGAGCTGACGGTGCCGGCGTGCGGGACCTGCGGGCAGACCGGCAGCCAGGCTCACGGCCAGGCTCATGCCCAGGCGCCCCGCCCGATGCTCCTCCCCGGCGGCCTGCTGGGGCGGGAGCGTCCCTGGTACGAGCTCGACACCGTGTGGGCGCGCACCGGCTACGGCGCCTTCGTCGACGACCTGTGGGACCACGTGGCCACCGAGCTCCGGAGCGCCCGATGAGCGGGTCGAAGGGTCGGGGAAGCAAGGGCCGCGTCACCCGGAGCAAGCGCAACCGGGACGCCGCCAGGGCCGCAGGTGCGGAGGGTCCGCTGACGCTGGGTGGGGTGCTGCTCGGCGGGTTCACCAGGGACCAGCTGAGCCGGGCGCACGTCGTGCACGCCGTCGCCGCCCTGGTGCTGGGCGCCGGGGCCGCGCTGGTGGTCGACCATCGCCTCGGCTCCAGCGCCGACCAGGAGTACGCCGCCGGGGACCGGGTGATGGCCGCCGTGGCAGCCCTGCGCGAGGACCACGTGCACGTCACCGACGACGGCCGCGCCCTGCTCGACGAGGCGGGCGAGGCAGCCATCGCCGCCACCATCGCGGAGCGGGACCTCCCGGTCCACGTCCTGGTCTGGCAGAACAGCTGGTTCGCCGGCTACGACCACTACATCCAGGCGGCGGAGCAGGTGCTGCACCAGCTCGACGAGCCGGCGGTGCTGGTGCTGTGGCAGGGCCCGGACGACAGCACCACCCAGGTCTCCGAGGGCTACTCGATGCGCGAGGACGCGACGAGCTGGGAGAGACCGGCCGGCGAGCCGGAGTACCTCGGCGCCGCCGCGCTGCGGATCCCCGAGTGGCTGGGCCAGCTCCCCGACGACCCGATCGAGCCGCGGGACTGGGACTACTACGGTGGCCGGTTCGGCGGCACCTTCATCGGGCTGCTCTACGGCCTGCCCGTGGTGCTCGGGGCGTGGCTGCTGATCGGGGTCGGCCGGCTGCTCACCGGACGCCGGTTCCGCAACCGCCCGCTCTAGCGGTCCAGCTCCTCGCGGAGCCGGGCGGCGAGCCGGACCGACGCCTCGATCTCCTCGCGGCGGATGGAGACGCTCTCGACGTTGATCCCGAACGGGACACCGAGGCGACGGCAGTAGCCGATCAGCTCCAGCGCCGTGCTGAGCGCGAGGTCGAAGGACGCGTCCAGGGTGTCGTCGGCATGCCGCAGGTCGTTCTGGATCCAGCGCGGCACGTCGACGCCGAGCCAGCTGAGGAACTCCAGCGTCTTCATGGAGCCGCAGACGGAGAAGGTGAACACGATCGGCACCGGCGCGACCCCCCGGTCCCGGCACTCGTAGCGGTAGTCCGAGACCAGGCTCTTGGCCGCGTTCACGTCGTACACGACCTGGGTGACGAAGAACGCGCAGCCCGCCTCCTGCTTGGCCAGCAGGCGCAGGTGCTCGGTGCCGCCGCGGGTGTGGCGTTCCGGGATGGCGACGCCACCCAGCAGCAGCTCGGGGCTGGTCTCGGCGCGCAGCGACTGGGCCCGGGCCAGGGTGGTGGAGACCGGCTTGTCGCGCGAGGAGGCGCCGACGAAGACCGACAGGGTGCGGTCGGGGTCCTGGGAGTCCAGCCACGAACGCAGGTCGGGCTCGCCGTACTTGCCCACCGCGCGGTACACCACCACCGGGACGTCCAGCTCTGCCCGGTGGTCGGCGAGGTAGTCGGCCAGGTAGCGAGCCGGGTCCATCGTCGGCAGGAACGGGAACGGCCGCTCGTCGGGGTTGCGGTCGGACTCGTCGTCGATGTCGTAGAGCACCAGTCCGTCCAGGCCCAGGGGGCTGAGCCGCTCCAGGGTCACCTGCGCGATCTCCCGGGCCCGCTCAGGCGGGGTGGCCCGCCGGGGCGGGGTCAGGGCGAAGAGCAGGAACTCACCCTTGCCGTCGACGATGCGCTGCTGCAGTTCCACGTCGAGACCGTAACGGACCCGAGTCGCAACGCCACGATGTCCGGCGTGCAAGAGTGCGGGATGACCTCGGGGGAGCCGTACGTCCGTGCCCGTCGACCGGCGGACCTGCCGGCGCTGGGCCGTGCTCTGCTCGGGCAGCAGCCGGAGACCCGGTACCCGTTCCGCCGCCCTGCTCGACCAGGTCTGCGCCCGGGCCCACGCCTGTCAGCCGGCCGAGCTCGCCTGGATCAGTGGTCTGTTCGTCGCCACCGAGGCCCGCGGACTGGGGATCGGACGGCTGCTGCTGGCGGCGGTGGTCGACGACATCCGGGCCGCTGGCCGGCACCCGTGCCTGGAGGTGCTGCCGGTCCACCCGGGCGCGATGTCGCTCTACCTGGCGAGCGGGTGGCGAGTCGTGCACCGGTTCCGCCCCGACTGGCTGCGCGAGGCCGCGGGCGAGGAGGGCCCGAACGTGCACGTGATGGTGCTGCCTGCTGAGGAGCATGGGTAGCGTCAGCGCCATGCCAGCCCAGCCCCAGCACCAGCACCAGCACCAGCACGAGCAGTTCGACGCCCCGCTGCGGACCCAGGTCGAGACGTTCCTCGACCAGCACCGCGACGGGCTCGCGCACTGCCTCGACGGCCTGACCGAGGACGAGGCACGCCGCCGGCTGGTGCCCTCGAGCACCACGCTGCTCGGCCTGGTCAAGCACGCCACCTTCGTCGAGCTGGTGTGGTTCAACGAGGCGATCACCGGGCGCTCCCGGGACGCCATCGGGTGCGCGGCGGACCCGGAGGAGTCGTTCCAGCTGGCGCCCGAGGACACCATCGAGTCGGTGCGTACGGCGTACCTGGACACCTGCGCCGCGTCGCGCGCAGCCGCGGCCGGGCTGGGGCTCGACGACCTCGCCCCCGGCAACCGCCGGGGGCCGCTGCCGATGCGCTGGATCTACCTCCACATGCTGCGCGAGCTCGCCCAGCACTGCGGGCACGCCGACATCCTGCGGGAGCAGGTCCTGTCGGCACGTGGCAGCGCCAGCTGAGTCCACGCCGGGAACGACGGCGCACCTGGATGAGCCCGGCTACCGGGCACCCGGTTCACTAAGGACATGACCACCACCCGTGCCCTGGTCGCGCCCTCCGCCGGCGCGCCGTTCGAGACCCGCACCGTCGAGCACCGCGAGCTGCGCGACGACGACATCCTCATCGACATCGCGTTCGCCGGCATCTGCCACAGCGACATCCACCAGGTCCGCGAGGAGTGGGGCCCGGCGATCTTCCCCATGGTCCCCGGACACGAGATCGCCGGCACGGTCGCCGCGGTCGGAGCGGGCGTCACCGGCCACCAGGTCGGAGACCGCGTGGGTGTCGGCTGCATGGTCGACAGCTGCGGCGAGTGCGAGTACTGCAAGGACGGCGAGGAGCAGTTCTGCACCAAGGGTGCGGTGATGACCTACAACGGCCGCGGCTACGACGGTGAGGAGACCAAGGGCGGCTACGCCAAGCGCGTCGTCGTCTCCGAGCGGTTCGCGGTGCGGATCCCCGAGGGCATCGGCCTCGACGAGGCCGCGCCCCTGCTGTGTGCCGGCATCACCACCTGGACGCCGCTGCGCCGCTACGGTGTGGGGCCGGGCTCCAAGGTCGCCGTGGTCGGCCTCGGCGGGCTGGGCCACATGGCGGTCAAGCTCGCCGCTGCCCTGGGCGCCGACGTCACCGTGCTGAGCCGGACCGAGGCCAAGCGCGAGGACGCCCGCGAGCTGGGCGCCACGTCGTACGCCGCCACCGGGGACCCGGCGGTCCTCAAGGGGCTGCGCAACAGCTTCGACGTGATCGTCAACACCGTCAGCGCCGACCTGCCGATCCGCACCTACCTGGGCCTGCTCAAGCCCATGGGCACGCTGGTCAACGTCGGTCTCCCGCCGTCGGCGTTCGAGGTGCCGCCCGGTGCCCTGGTCGGTGGCAGCCGTGCGCTGGCCGGCTCCAACATCGGCGGCATCCCCGCTACCCAGGAGATGCTCGACTTCTGCGCGGAGCACGGCATCGGGGCCACCATCGAGACCATCTCGGCCGACGAGGTCGACGCGGCGTACGACCGGGTGGTGGCGGGCGACGTGCACTACCGCGTCGTGATCGACACCTCCACGTTGTCCTGAATCTGGCGCCAAGTAGGGGCAATCTCATCAAATTTGGGTAGAGCGGGCGCTGGGCGCTCTAGGGTCCGACCATGCTCCTGCGCCCGCTCCGCCTGGCTGCGCTCCTTGCCGTGGCCGTCCTGGTGATGTCCGCGATCCCCGCCAGCGCCGCGATGAGGGCTCACCGGACCGCGTCCGCGGGGGTCCTCGCGCCGGCGCCGCTGCGGGCGATGTGGGTCTGGGACCGCCCCGGGGTAGCGAGCCTGGTGGACTTCGCCACCAGCAACGGCGTGGGTGAGCTCTTCGTGCACGTCCCCAGCGCGCCGAGCCTGGGCTGGTACACCAACCTGCGCACCCGGACCCGGGCAGCCGGGATCGAGGTGCACGCCCTCGGCTCCGAGACCTGGTGGATCGATGACCCCGAGGCCGCGGTGGCCTGGCAGCGCGAGGTCCTGGCGACGGGGCTCTTCGACGGCGTCCACCTGGACATCGAGCCCTGGCTGCACGCCGACTGGGACGCCGACCGCTCGGCGCTGCTGGAGCGCTACCTCCACCTGCTGGACCGGATGGCCGAGTCGCCGGTGCCGGTCGAGCTGGACATCTCCTTCTGGCTCCACGAGATCACCGCACCCGACGGCGGGCGGCTGGACGAGGCGGTGCTGGCCCGGGTGGACGCGGTCACGGTGATGAGCTACCGAGACACCGCGACCGGACCCGACAGCATCACCGGACTGGGCGGCACCGCCCTCGCGGCGGCGACGCGTGCCGGGAAGCCGGCCCGGCTGGCCGTGGAGACCAATGACCTGGGCGCCACGCCCGTCGACGCGAAGCAGACCTTCCACGGTGAGCGCCGCGCCCGCCTGGTGAACGTGCTGGCCCAGGTGGACGCGGCGGTGGCAGCCAACGCGGCGTACGCCCCGTCGTACGCGGGGATCGCGGTGCACGACCGGCGGGGTTGGGCCGCCATGAAGCGATGAGGAGGTACGTCGGCGTCCTCAAGGCGCTCGACAGCCGCTGGGGCGGGTGGGGCGACGCCGGGGTGGCGTCCGCCCTGACCGGAACACGCCCCGGGGAGACTCCGTCCGGGGTTGGTGCCCCGGTTGGCGCCGGGACGGCGCTCTCTCAGCCCGGTACCGTCGCGGCGGTGGAGATCAATGCGCACGGCCAGACCGTCGGGGCTGCTATCCCCGGCTGGTCGCCACGACCCATGCCCGAGCGGGTCGAGCTCGCCGGCCGCTACGTCACCGCGGAGCCGATCCACCCGCGGCACACCGACGCCCTCTACGCCTCACTGTGCCGACCCGGCGACGAGTCCCTGTGGACCTACCGCCCGGCGCCGTTCCCCACCTCGCGGACCGAGGTCGACGAGGAGTTGGTGCGCGCCCTGGCGTCCAGGACCGACAGCGTCACCCAGGTCTTCGTCCCCGTCGGCGGCATCGCGTCCGGCCTGGCGACGTTCTTCCCCTGCGTCCCCTCCTCCGGGGTCGTGGAGATCTCCGGGGTCCTGTTCGGTCGGGGGATGCAGCGCACCGCCGCCGCCACCGAGGCCATCCACCTCCTGCTCCGGCACGCCTTCGACGACCTGGGCTACCGCCGCGTGGAGTGGAAGTGCGACACCCTCAACGCGCCGTCGCGCCGCGCGGCCGCGCGCTTCGGGTTCACCTACGAGGGACGCTTCCGCCAGCACGTGGTGATCAAGGGCCGCAACCGCGACACCGACTGGTTCTCCATCCTCGACGCCGAGTGGCCCGAGATCCGGGCGCGGCACGAGCGCTGGCTGGACCCGGCGAACTTCGACTCCGACGGACTGCAGCGCCAGGGGCTCGGGAACATCTGAGCCCGCGCCGCCGTGCGGGGTGCAGATGCGCGGTTGTGGCGGCGTACCCCCCGTACAGTCCGGGCATGGCCAGCTGGCAGATGCGCGGACTCGCGATGTTGTTCTCCGTGGTGTTCAAGCCGCGCCTCGCCACCGAGAAGGCGGGGCGCGCTCGGCTGGCGCGCGCCAAGGGCTCGGCCGAGCCGCCGAAGTCGCTGCGCTCCGGCCGGCTGCTGGAGCGGTACGAGATCTCCGGGTTCACCGTCCACGTGGTCCATCCCCGCGCTCGCAGCCAAGCCGACCACGTCGAGGCCACGACGAGCGACGCCACGACGAGCGGCACCGCGGTGGTCTACCTGCACGGCGGTGCCTACGTCGGCGAGATCGTGTCCCAGCAGTGGCAGTTCGTCGCCCACCTGGCGGACCGGACCGGGTGCCCGGTGCACGTCCCGATCTACGGGCTCGCGCCCGAGCACGACGCTGCCCAGGCGCTGGCCCTGGTGAGCGCCGTGGTGGCCGAGCTGGCCCAGACCGGGTCGCTGGTCCACCTCGTCGGTGACTCCGCCGGCGGCGGGCTCGCGCTGCTGGCCGCCCAGCACGCCGCCCCCGCGACCCGGTCCGCGCTCGTCGGCGTCACCGCCCTGGCACCCTGGCTCGACCTGGCCATGGCCAACCCCCAGATCCCGGTCGTGGAGCGGGTCGACCCGTGGCTGAGTCGCGCCGGGCTGGTCCCGATTGCCTCGGCCTGGGCCGCCGGGACGCCGCTGGAGGACCCAGCCGTCAGCCCCCTGCACGGCGACTTCTCGGCGCTGCCACCGCTGGCCGTCTGGGTCGGCACCCGCGACATCACGCTCCCCGACTGCCGCCTGGTGCGTGACCGGATGGCGGGCGAGCCGTCGTTCCGCTACACCGAGCTCGAGGGGGCGCTGCATGTCTACGCGCTGCTGCCGGTGCCCGAGGGACGTCGGGCGCGCGACGACATCGCCGCCCACGTGCGTACGTCGTTCCAGGTCGCCCGGGAGCGCTGACCCCGGCGCGGACCGCCGCTCGGACCACACGAGAGATACCTCACGCGCGGATCGTGGCCAGACTCAACCGGGTTGATCCCGGCTGTCATGGTGGACGGGATGCCTGACACCGAATCCCCCGCAAGCCAAGGGCCAGCGAACAAGCTCGACATCGACTGGCTGAGGACCATCGCCGGCGCCCTGGCCGCAGTCACCAGCGCCGTCCTCCTCTCGACCCTCGGTGCGGCAGGGACGATCATCGGTGCGGCGCTCGGCAGCATCGCGGCGACCATCGGCACCGCGCTCTACGCCGCGGGACTCTCCCGCAGTAAGGAGACCGTGGCGAAGGCCCAGCAGGTCACCCTGGGCAAGGTCGGCGTCGCCCAGGCAGAGGTACGTCGGGCTGGGCGCCGTGCCGGTGACGACACCGCCGTCGAGGCCCACCTCAACGCCGCCGACCGGCGCCTCCAGGAGGCCAAGACCCGGCTGGACGCGGCTGCCGAACCCGACCCCGTGCCGCTCAGCGCCCGGCTGGCGAAGTTGCCCTGGAAGCGGATCGTGATCACCGCGCTCGCGCTGTTCGTGGCGGCGCTGGTCGCGATCACCGCCTTCGAGGTCCTGACCGGACGCAGCGTCGCCTCGCGCACCGGGGGCGGCGATGGACGCACCACGATCGGCAGCGTCACCGACGACGGCGGCGGCGACAACAAGAAGGAGCGCGAGACCCCCGAACGCTCCCCGGCGCCCACCTCGACCTCGACGCCGAGCGACGAGGCCAGCCCCAGTACGCCGGCCACGGACGGGGCCACGGACGGGGCCACGCCGACCCCCACCCCGTCGCCGAGCGCGACCCCTTCGGAGACCGCCGAAGAGGCCCCGGCCCCCACTCCGACCGCACCGCCGACGGAGTCGGCCCCCGTGGCCCCGGCACCAGCTCCCTTGGAAGGCGCGCCGACCCCCTGACGGTGCCTCAGGCCAGCTCGGCGGCGCGCCGGAACAGCCACGCCGCGGCGCCGAAGAGGACGACGTACATCGCGGTGAGCGCGACGACGTCGAGCAGCTGGCCCCGGGAGAGCCCGTCGGTGTCGCCGAGCAGGAACGCCACCACCGGTACGCCGACCTGGACCAGGGCCATCGCCGCCAGGGTCAGGGCCATGCCAGGCGCCCGCAGCCGAGAGAGCACCGCGCCCACCACGCCCACCGCGAGCACCGCGAGGTACGGCCGGTCCGCCTCCCCGCCCGCGCCGATCAGGCCCACCGCCCCGATGGCGAGCACCAGGAAGAGCACGGTCAGCACCGTGAGCATCAGCGCCAGCCTATAGCAGGCCCGTGCCGTGCTCAGGCCTGCGAGGTCCATGTCTTTGAGTCCCATGTCCTCGACGCTAGGGCTCGGCGTGGTCGGGAGCGGCGGAGATCTCGTGGAGATCCTGTGCAGGTCGCCGTACTGCGGGCCGTACTGCGGGCCGCCCCTGGAGATCGCAAGTGCGGCAGGCGAAAACCGGGACTTTGTCCCTTGATCCGCCGGCCGATCGGGCGCACGCTGGATTTCCAGGAGGAATGCCCATGAGCGCCATGAAGACACCCGACAGCATGCCGATCCTCTCCCGAGGAAGCCACCGCAGGCCGAGCAAGGGGGCGTGCTTCATGGAGATGGCGTCGCACCTTGCTGGTGAGCGCTGGAGCGACCATCCCCAGTGCACGCATCCGCTGCTCGCAGAGCTGGCCCGGCTGGTCAACGACAACAGCAGCGACCGTCATCGCTCCGACCTCGCCATCTTGGTGCCGTCGGTGGTGGGACTACGAGGCACCGGACTGCGCTGGGAGGCTGCGGTGACCGCCGCGGTCGCCGCTCACGCCATCACCCGGGTCCCTCAGGCCTCCCAACGCGCGTTGGCGGCGGGGCTGCTCTCGACGCAGCGGATGATGGAGAGCCTCGGTCCCGTTCCCGAGGACCTGCGGGGCGCGTGCCTCAGTGTCGAGGAGATCGACGAGGTGCTGGCCCTGGTGCCGGGAGAGACCCGGTGGGCCCGCAAGTTCGGCAACTCCCGGACCATCAGCGAGAAGTCGTTCCGCACCCGGATCGCGCCCACCGTCATGCGGTGTGCGGTCAAGGGCATCAGCGCCAGCGAGGAGGACTGCGACCAGCCGTTGCGGGAGCTGCTCGAGGTCGCCATCGGCACGGCTTGCCGGCTCCAGGAGGAGCCTGCCGAGGCGGGCGTCCCGATGCTGGCGGCCCGTCCCCGGGGCTGGCTGCGCAAGGCGGTCAACCTCTAGACAGCACCTGGGCAGCTGCCCGTCCAGCCGGTCACTCGCACCCGCTGCCGTTGCCGTCCCGGTCCAGGTGCCGGCCGTAGCCCGGGTCGCCCACCAGCACCGGGGCCGCCCCGGCGGCACGAGCGGCGTCGCAGTTCTGGAACCACACCGGGGCAGGCGCCTTCGGTCCCGCGGGCGCTGTGCTGACAGGTGCTGGGCTGACCGGCGTCGGGCTGACCGGCTTCGGGCTGGCAGGTGCGGCAGGCTCGGAGATGTCGTGGTCCACGGCCGTGGGCGCTGCCCACACGTCGGGCACCACGCCCTGGCCCGGGCAGGCGCCGAGCACCCGGGAGATGGCCTTGCGTTCGGGCTCGGTGACCCACAAGGCGTACTTGTCCTTCACCGCCACCTGCCGGGCGACGTACTCGCACCGGAACGGCTTGTACGCCGGGAGCCAGGTCGCCGCGGCGCCGTCGCCCTTGCTCCGGTTGGCGCTGGCGTCGGCCGGCAGCAGGTTGAGCGGGTCGTTGGCGAACGCCGCCCGCTTCTTGATGTCCCAGGCGAAGGCGCCGGTGGCCCAGGAGTTGCCCAGCGCGACCACGTGGTCGATGTCCAACAACGTCCCCGGTCCCCGCATGAAGTCGACCTGCCGTCCGGTGTAGGGCTCGGCATAGCGGCCGGCCGTCACCGTGCAGCCGTTGGCCTCGAGCACGACCTCGACCAGATGCTCGGCCAGCACGTCGTTGCGGGTGTCGCACCCGTTGCGGTCAGCGTCCAGCCAGGACGGCCCGAACCGGTCCCGCTGGTAGCCGGTCATCGGGGCCCGGCCCTTCACCGGGAGCAGAGCCAGCGCGGCCGCCGCCGAGCCCTGGGGTACGCCGGTCGAGGACGCGGTCGGCGACTGCGTGGGCGAGTCGGTGGGCGAGGCGGTCGGCGAGGCGGTCGGCGTGACGGTCGGCGTGACGGTCGGCGTGACGGTCGGCGAGGCGGTCGCTGTGACGGTCGGTGTGGGACTGGGCGTCGGGCTCGCCGCGGCGCCGGACTCGGGCCCGGGACCGGGCCCCGTCTCGGTCTCCGGGTCGGCCAGGCACTGGCCCAGCGCCACGAGGGCGACGACGCCGACGACGACGCCTCTCAGCTTCACGACTTGCTCCGCGGCTCGACCGCTGCCGACATGATCACCCGGCATGATCACCCGGCGCGCGCCCCTTTCGCCGGACATCGGGCGATGTCGCGCGCCAACGGCCGCAGGATCAGTCGGGTACGCCGTCCCCCTGGCTGCGCGTCAGCGCCAGCCGAGCCCCGGAGCGACGTACTTCAGGATGCTCTCCAGCACGTGCGCGTTGTAGTCCACCCCGAGCTGGTTGGGCACGGTGAGCAGCAGCGTGTCCGCCGCGGCGATCGCCTCGTCCTCGGCCAGCTGCTCGACGAGCACGTCGGGCTCCGCGGCGTAGGACTTGCCGAAGCGGGCCCGGCCGCCCTCGAGGTTGCCGACCTGGTCCTGGCCGGTGCCCTCCTGCCCGAAGTAGGCCCGGTCCTGGTCGTTGACCAGGGCGAAGATGCTGCGGCTCACCGAGACCCGCGGCTCGTGGGCGTGCCCGGCGGCCTTCCAGGAGTCGCGGAACATCTGGATCTGCTCGGCCTGGAGCTGGTGGAACGGCACCCCGGTGTCCTCGGTGAGCAGGGTCGAGCTCATCAGGTTCATCCCCATCTCGCCGGCCCACTGGGCGGTGGCCCGGGACCCGGCACCCCACCAGATGCGCTCGCGCAGACCCGGGGAGTGCGGCTCGATGCCCAGCAGCCCGGGCGGGTTGGGGAACATCGGCCGCGGGTTGGGCTGGGCGAAGCCATCACCCTTCAGGACCTCCAGCAGCACCTCGGTGTGCCGGCGGGCCATGGTGGCGTGGTCGTCGCCCTCGGGGGTGTAGCCGAAGTACTTGTAGCCGTCGATCACCTGCTCCGGTGATCCCCGGCTGATGCCGAGCTGGAGTCGGCCGCCCGAGATCAGGTCGGCGGCTCCCGCGTCCTCGGCCATGTAGAGCGGGTTCTCGTAGCGCATGTCGATCACGCCGGTGCCGAGCTCGATCCGGCTGGTCTTCGCCCCCGCAGCCGCCAGCAGCGGGAACGGCGAGGCGAGCTGGCGGGCGAAGTGGTGCACCCGGAAGTAGGCGCCGTCGGCGCCCAGCTCCTCGGCCGCCACGGCCAGGTCGATCGACTGCAGCAGGGCGTCGGCCGCGGAGCGCGTCTGGGAGTGCGGTGACGGGGTCCAGTGACCGAACGAGAGGAATCCAATGTTCTTCATGGTTCAACCAACACCGGAGGTCACCGAACGCTTCCCGCGGCGTACCCCTCGCGATAGGTCGGGTACGCCGGCTCCCACCCCGTGGCTCGCAGCCGCGCGTTGCTCAGCCGCTTTCCCCGCCCCCTGCCCCGCCGCCTGCCCCGCCGCCCGGTGCCCAGCGCGACGGTGGTGGCGACTCCAGCCGGCGCGGGCACGCCGAGCAGCGAGGCCAGGTACGCCGCGACGTCGCCGAGCAGCGCCGGCTCGTCGTCGGTGCCGACGTACAACGGGTCGGGCTGCTGCGCCCGGGTGAGCAGGTGCACCACGGCGGCGGCGGCGTCCTCGCGGTGGATCCGGTTGGTCCAGCGGTCCGGGTCGCCGACGGAACCGGTGCGCACCTGCTCCAGCAGCCGCGCGCTCCCGCGCCCGTAGAGACCGGAGAGCCGCAGCACCGTGCCGCCCGGGACCCGGGCCGCGAACAGCTCCTCCGCCGCCAGCAGCATCCGCGCCGGTCCGTCCGCCGGCCGCGCGGGCACGTCCTCGTCGACGAGCTCACCCGCGGCGCCCGTCCCCGGGGCGTCGCCGTACACCCCGGTGGAGGAGACCAGCACCGCGCGCGCCACGCGCTGCCCGGCCGCGTCCAGCGCGTCGAGGGCACGCGCCATCCCGTCGACGTACGTCGCCCGGTAGGCCTCCTCGGTCCGCGGCCGCGCGGTCAGCGCCACCACCAGCAGCCGCAGGTCCATCGACTCCGGTGGCGGCAGCGTCGGCGTCTCCCGGGTCAGGTCGACGCCCAGTCCGACCAACGGCGCGGGCACCAGCTCGGCCCGGCGGCGCAGCGCGAGCACCCGATGCCCCTGGCGGGCCAGCCGCAGGCCGACGTCGGCCCCGAGGTCGCCGCAGCCGACCAGCAGCACGTCCGCAGGGTGCTGCCCAGGCGTGGCGGGTGGATGCGGTTGCTCCATGCGGTGAGCCCACGGAATCCCGCTGCGTGCCTCGCAGCGCTGCCGACTGCGCCAGGTGACAGGATCGACCCGTGCTGAAGGTGTCGGGCCTGACCAAGGCCTTCGGGGGACGAACCGTGCTGTCCGGCTTCGAGCTGACGGTCGCCGCCGGCGAGGTGGTGGCGCTGGTGGGCCCCAACGGCGCTGGCAAGACCACTCTGCTGCGCTGCCTGGTGGGGGCCGAGGCCCCCGACGCGGGTGAGATCACCCTCGACGACCACCCGCTGGACACCCGTGACGCCGACGTCCGCGGCGAGGTGCTCGCGCTGCTGGACGACACCGCCTGGTTCGCCGACCTCACCGTCGCCGAGCACCTGGACCTGCTGGCCCGGGCCGACAGCGTCGAGGAGCCCGCGGCGGTGGTCCGCGACGCCCTCGTCGAGCTCGGGCTCACCGCGGTGGCCGATCAGGTGCCCGGGACGCTGAGCTCCGGGCAGCGCCAGCGGCTCTCGCTGGCCGTGGCCCTGGTCCGCCCCTGGCGGCTGCTGCTGGTCGACGAGCCCGAGCAGCGACTCGACGCCGCCGGTCGCGCCTGGCTGGGGGAGTGGCTGGCCGAGCAGGCCGCGGAGGGGCGCTCGGTGGTGATGGCCTGCCACCAGGGCGACCTGGTCACCAGCAGCGGCGCCCGCGTCGTCGTGGTGGAACCGGCGTGACCTGGGGCGGGGACGACGTCGCCGCCCGCGACGCGCTCCGGCGGCTGCGCGCCGTGGGGG
>NZ_POAG01000017.1:0-90178 GCF_002930065.1 Nocardioides sp. 616
CGAACCCGGAAGTTAAGCCTTTCAGCGCCGATGGTACTGCAACCGAGAGGCTGTGGGAGAGTAGGACGCCGCCGGACATACACTCCGCAGAGGCCACCCATTAGGGTGGCCTCTGCGCCATTTGGTCGATGCTCTCTGCATCTGACCTGCGAACGACGAAGAACAAGAAGGTGGATCTCGTGGCCGAGGAACGTCGTAGCCAGCGCCCCGCGCGCGGTTCGAGTACCGGCGGCAAGCCGCCGGCCCGTGGAGGCAAGCCCGCCGGTCGTGGCGGCACTCCCTCATCCGGTGGTAGGTCTGACGAGCGCTCGGGTAGCAAGCCTCCCGCTCGCGGCGGTGCCAGGCCGGACTCCCGTGGCGGCAAGCCCGAGAGTCGCGGTGGCAAGCCCGACTCGCGTGGCGGCAAGCCTGAGAGCCGCAGCTCCAGGCCTGACTCCCGTGGCGGCAAGCCGGACTCCCGCGGAGGCCGCGCGGCGCCGCGTGGTGGTCGGGACGGGCGTGGGTCCGACTCACGCCCGGAGTTTCGACGTGACCGCGAGGAGCGTGCTCCCCGCACCACCGACCAGGCTGAGTACGACGGTCCGCCGTTGCCCGAGGACATCACCGGGGCCGAGCTCGACCGTTCCGTCACCGCCCAGCTCAAGGGTCTGCCGGAGAAGCTCGCAGCCCGGGTGGCCCGGCATCTCGCGGCCGCAGGAGCACTGATCGACGAGGACCCCGAGACCGCCTACCAGCACTGTCTCGCTGCTCGCGCCCGGGCCTCGCGCCTGGCCGTCGTGCGTGAGGCGACGGGGGAGACGGCGTACGCCGCGGGGCACTACGCCGAGGCGCTGGCCGAGCTGCGTGCCGCGAAGCGCATGAACGGTGCCACGGAGTACCTGCCGATCATGGCGGACTGCCACCGTGCCCTGGGTCAGCCCGAGCAGGCACTCAAGCTCGCCAAGTCGCCCTCGGTGGCCAACTTCGCCCCCGAGGCCAAGGCCGAGATGACCCTGGTCGAGTCTGGGGCCCGGCGTGACATGGGTCAGCTCGACGCGGCCCTGCGCACGCTCGAGCTCGCCCCCCTGCTGTCCAAGAGCCGAGCGCACTGGGTGGTGCGGCTGCGCTACGCCTACGCGGACACGCTGGAGTTCGCCGGCCGCGAGAGTGACGCGCTGGCGTGGTTCCACCGGGCGCATGCCATCGACTCCGACGAGATCACCGACGCCGCCGAGCGCGCCGATGCGCTCGAGCGACGCTTGGGCTGAGGCGCAGTCGGTCGTGGCGATCGGCGTGTCGTCACGACCAACGCTGGCAAAGTGACCATTCATCAGTCACAATTGCTTCACAAACCACATACGTGTCACTTGCACCATCGTTCCTATTGTTCGAGACCGCTGGGGAAGGCGTAGCTCGCGCCGGGAATGAAGGAGGTCACGGTGACCACACGCACTGCACCCCGCCCGAACGGACCTGGGACCCGGGGGATTCTGTTCGTGCACTCAACGCCGTCCGCGTTGTGCCCACACATCGAGTGGGCCGTCGGGGGCGTGCTTGGCGTTGTCGTGAACCTGGACTGGATCCCACAGCCCGCTCAGCCCGGCACCTACCGTGCCGAGCTGTCGTGGTCCGGCGCTGCGGGGTCGGCTGCCGCAGTGGCGTCTGCCCTGCGTGGCTGGAACCACCTGCGCTTCGAGATCACCGAGGAGCCGACTGCCTCCACGGAGGGAGCGCGCTACTCGTTCACGCCCGAGCTCGGCGTCTTCCACGCCGTGACCGGTCTGCACGGGGACATCATGATTCCCGAGGACCGGCTCAAGGCTGCCGTCGTCAAGGCCGCTCTGGGTGAGACGACCATGCTGCTGGAGATCGACAAGCTGCTGGGCAAGCCCTGGGACGACGAGCTGGAGTCCTTCCGGCACGCCGGCGACGGCGCCCCGGTCCGCTGGCTGCACCAGGTCGTCTGACCAGGACCACCGCGCAGGGGTAGAGCACCCCGACGTCGAGAGCCCGCCTCCCGAGTCCCGGGAGGCGGGCTTTACGTCGTTCCTGGCCGGGGCCGCCACCGTCGTGCAGCACGGTGACCGCGGGCCGTCAGAGCGGGATGTTGCCGTGGTTCCCGCGACGGACACCGGCCTCTGAGACCTCGCGCTCCAGGGCCGCCGCGATGGCGGTGCGGGTGCGGGACGGCTCGACCACCTCGTCCACCACCCCGATCTCCACGGCCCGCTCCACGCCGCCGGCGATGGTCTCGTGCTCGGCTGCCAGCTCGGCCTCCACGCGCGGTCGGATCTCCACCGACACCTCTGCCAGCTTGCGCCGGTGCAGGACGCGCACCGCGGCCACGGAGCCCATGACAGCCACCTCCGCCCCCGGCCAGGCCAGGACCCGGGTGGCCCCCAGCGAGCGGGCGTTCATGGCGATGTAGGCGCCGCCGTAGCTCTTCCGCGTCACCAGGGTCACCCGTGGGACGACGCACTCCGCGAACGCGTGCAGCAGCTTGGCGCCCCGACGTACCACGCCGTCCCACTCCTGGCCCACGCCCGGCAGGTATCCCGGGACGTCCACCAGCACGATGAGAGGCACACCGAACGCGTCGCACATCCGGACGAACCGCGACGCCTTCTCCGCGGAGAGGGAGTCCAAGCAGCCTCCGAGCCGCAGCGGGTTGTTGGCCACCACGCCCACCGTGCGACCGCCGAAGCGCCCCAGGGTCGTGACGATGTTGGGCGCCCAGCGCGCGTGGAGCTCCTGGGCGGTGCCCTCGTCCAGGACCGCCTCTACCAGGGGGTGAACGTCGTAGGCGCGCTTGCGCGACTCCGGCAGCAGGGCAGCCAGGTCCGTGTCGGACACGGCGTGCTGCTCCAGCATGCCCTGGGTGCCCAGAAGGTGGGTCACGCCCCGAGCGCGGTCCAGGGCCTCGGACTCGGAGTCGGTAAGGATGTGCACGACGCCCGAGCGACGCCCGTGCGGCTCGGGCCCGCCGAGGCGCAGCATGTCGACGTCCTCCCCGGTGACCGAGCGGACCACGTCGGGCCCGGTCACGAAGATCCGTCCCTCGGGTCCGAGGATCACCACGTCGGTCAGCGCGGGTCCGTAGGCCGCGCCCCCGGCGGCCGGGCCCAGCACCACCGAGACCTGTGGGATCTTGCCGGAGGCCTGCGTCATGGCGTGGAAGATGCGCCCGACCGCGTGCAGGGACAGGACGCCTTCGGCCAGTCTCGCCCCGCCCGAGTGCCACAGGCCGATGATCGGTACCCCGTCGGCGAGGGCGCGGTGATAGGCGTCGACGACGACCCGGCACCCGACGTCCCCCATGGCGCCACCCATCACGGTGGCGTCGGAGCAGAACGCCACAGCCGGGGATCCGTGCACCCGACCGACGGCGGCCAGCATGCCGGAGTCGTCGTCGGCACTGATGAACGTGGTGGTGCCCTCGTCGAACAAGGCGGTGAGCCGGTGGCCCGGATGGCGCGGGTCCTGCGCCCGAGGCACCTTGGTGGCGTTCCTGGCCGTCCCCTGCCCAGCCGTCCCGTGCTCCGCAGCGGCCGGGGGTGCCTCTCCGGGCACCGGGGTCACTGGTCGCCTCCAGCGCTGCCGAAGGCCACGGCCACGTTGGCGCCGCCGAAGCCGAAGGAGTTGTTCAGCGCCGCGATCTGGCCGGTCGGCAGCGGTCGAGGGGCGGTGGGGATGTCGAGGTCCACGCGTTCGTCCTTGTCGTCCAGGTTGATCGTCGGGGGGCTCATGCGCTCGTGCAGGGCCAGGACGGTCGCCACCGCCTCCAGGGCTCCAGCGCCGCCGAGCAGGTGGCCGGTCATGGACTTGGTGCTGGTCACGACGCACTCGGTGACCGCCGAGCCCAGCACGGTGTGGAGCATCAGCCCCTCGGCCACGTCGCCGAGCGGGGTGGACGTGGCGTGGGCGTTCACGTGCTTGACGTCGGAGGGGGAGATCTCCGCGGCCTCGATGGCCTGGCGGATGGCTCGAGTGCCGCCCCGCCCCTCCGGGTCGGGCTGTGCGATGTCGTGGGCGTCGTTGCTGATGCCGGCTCCTAAGGCGTAGGCATAGACGCGGGCGCCGCGCGCCCTGGCGTGCTCCTCGGACTCCAGCACCAGTACGCCGGAGCCCTCGCCGAGCACGAAGCCGTCACGGCCGTTGTCCCAGGGACGGGACACCTTCGTGGGATCGGCAGTGCTCTTGGAGAGCGCCATCATGTTGGCGAAGGCCGCCATCGGCAGCGGGTGGATGGCCGCCTCGGTGCCGCCCGCCAGGACCACGTCGGCACGGCCGAGCCGGATCAGGTCGATCGCCATGGAGATCGCCTCGTTGCCCGAGGCGCACGCGGAGGTGGGCGCGTGCACCGCCGCCCGGGCGCCGAACGCCAGGGAGACGTTGGCTGCCGGAGCGTTGGGCATCAGCATCGGGACCGCCAGTGGCGAGACCCGCCGGGGGCCCCGGTCGCGCAGTGCGTCGTAGTTGTCCAGCAGCGTCGTGACGCCGCCGATGCCGGACGCGATGGCGACGCCCAGCCGCTCGGGGTCCGGGGCAGCGGCGTCGAGGCCGGAGTCCGCCCAGGCCTCCCGCGCCGCGATCATCGCGAACTGGCTGGATCGGTCCAGGCGTCGTGCCTTCACCCGTTCCAGCACCTCGGAGGGCTCGACGGCTACCCGACCGGCGATCTTGACCGGCATCTCCTGGGCCCACTCGTCCTCGAGCGGGCGGATGCCGGACTGACCGGCCAGCATGGCCTGCCAGGTGGTGGGCACGTCACCGCCCAGGGGGCTGGTGGTGCCCAGGCCGGTGACGACGACGCGACGCAAGGTCATGGTTCAGCGTTCCGTTCGGTAGAGGGGAGGTGGTCTGGGCCGGTGGTGTGGTGCACCACCGGCCCAGGTGGGTCAGACCAGCGCGCGCTCGATGAACGCGACGGCGTCGCCGACCGTCTTGAGGTTCTTGACCTCGTCGTCGGGGATCGAGACCCCGAACTTCTCCTCGGCGGCGACGACCACCTCCACCATGGAAAGTGAGTCGACGTCGAGGTCGTCGACGAACGACTTGTCGAGCTGGACGTCGTCGTTCTCGATGCCTGCGACCTCGTTGACGATCTCGGCGAGGTCGGAGCGGATCTCTTCGGTGGTGGCCATGTGCTTCCTTCTCTTGGTGGGTTTGCTGGGTCGAACTGTGGGTGGGCCTGGGTGAGCGCTCGTGGGCTTGGTGCCGACGCGAGGTCAGGGCACGACGACGACCTGACCGGCGTAGGCGAGACCGGCGCCGAAGGCGATGAGCAGGGCCAGGTCGCCGGAGCGAGCCTCCCCCTCCTCGATCATCCGGGCCAGGGCCATCGGGACCGAGGCGGCCGAGGTGTTGCCCTGCTCGGCGACGTCCCGGGCGATCCGGACCCGTTCGGGGAGCTTCATCGCGCGCGCCATGGCGTCGATGATGCGCATGTTGGCCTGGTGAGGCACGAAGACGTCCAGGTCGTCGATGCTGATCCCCGCGCGGTCGATGGCCTGCTGCGCCATCTTGGCCATCGTGAAGGAGGCCCACCGGAACACGGCGCTGCCCTGCATCGTCAGGTGCGGCATGACGCCACTGCCCGGGGTGAGCGCGGTGCCGACGACCTCGCGCCAGTCCTCACGCTGGCGGATCAGGTCGAACTGCTCGCCGTCCGAGCCCCAGACCACGGGCCCGATGCCGGGGGTGTTGCTGGGTCCGACCACGGCCGCACCCGCGCCGTCGGCGAAGATGAAGGCGGTTCCGCGGTCCTCCAGGTCGGTGAGGTCGCTGAGTCGTTCCACGCCGACCACCAGCACGTGGGAGGCGGTCCCTGCGCGGACCAGGTCGGAGGCGAGGGCGATGCCGTGGCAGAAGCCGGCGCACGCGGCGGAGATGTCGAAGGCCGCGGCCTGCTGGGTGCCGATCTCGTGCGCGATGGCGGTGGCCACGGCCGGGGTCTGCAGCAGGTGGCTGATGGTCGCGACGACGACGCAGTCGATCTGCTCCGGCGCGATCCCAGCCCTCTCCAGTGCCTGTCGCGAGGCCGCCACCCCCATCGCCTGGACCGTCTCCTCGGGCGAGGCGAACCGGCGCTGCCGGATGCCGGAGCGCTGCTGGATCCACTCGTCGCTGGAGTCGATGGCCGCCACCAGCTCGGAGTTCGACACCACCCGAGCCGGACGGTAGGCACCCAGACCGAGGATCCGGGCGTGCGGTGCGCCGGTGAGCGCTGCCAGGGGCATCAGGGGGACTCCGGGTGCAGGCGCAGCAGCGGCTGGCCCGGCGACACCAGGTCGCCGTCCTCCACGAGCCACTCGACGACCTGACCGCCGTGCGCCGCCGCCACGGGCAGCCGGTCCCGCAGGCTGGCCACGTCACCGATGATGCTGCCCGCGGCCAGGGCGACCGCGCCGGCGGCCTCCCGGGACCGGTGGAAGGTGCCCTTGACGGGGGCCACCACCATCCGCCACGTGGGGGAGAGGTCGATCGGGGAAGGCTCCCCGTGCCGCTCCACGAAGGCCCGGGCCTCGTCCAGCTGCTCCGGGGTCTTGAGGGCGAAGGTCTCGACGCCCTTCAGGGCTCGCTTGGCGATGCCGGTCAGGGTGCCCGCGGGAGGCATCTCCAAGATGCCGGTGACACCCAGGTCGGTCATGGTGTCCAGGCACAGGTCCCACCGGACGGGGTGGGCGATCTGGCCCACGATGCGGGCCAGCACCTCGCGGCCGTCGTGGACCACGTTGCCGTCCCGGTTGGAGATCACCCGGGTGCGCGGGTCGTGGGTGGACACCGAACGGGCCAGTCCTGCGAGGTGGCTCACCGCGGGCGCCATGTGCGAGGTGTGGAAGGCGCCCGCGACGCTGAGCGGCATCAGCCGTGCCTTCGCCGGCGGTGCCTGCGCCAGCGCGGCGAGCTGCTCCGTGGTGCCCGCGGCCACGATCTGGCCCGGACCGTTGTCGTTGGCGGCGGTCAGGCCGAGGGACTGCAGCGTCGCCAGCACCTCCTCGCGGTCGCCACCGAGGACTGCGGTCATCCCGGTCGGGCGCACCGCGGCCGCGTCCGCCATCGCCCGGCCCCGCTCCCGCACCAGCACCATGGCCTGCTCAGCGGTCATGACGCGTGCGCCCGCCGCCGCGGTCAGCTCCCCGACGCTGTGGCCCGCGACCGCGCCGATGCGCCGGAACGCGTCGGACGGGTGGGGGAAGAGCTCCAGGGCGGCGACCAGGCCGGTGGCCACGAGCAACGGCTGGGCGATCTGGGTGTCCCGGATCGTCTCGGCGTCCGAGAGCGTCCCGTGCCGCACGAGGTCTAGTCCCGCCACGGTGGAGAGCCACTCGAAGCGGGCGCGGAAGACCGGGTCCTCGATCCAGGGAGCGAGGAATCCGGGGGACTGGGCCCCTTGGCCGGGGGCGACGATGACGAGCACGCCACCACTGTGCCCGTTCGTGGCGAGCTTCTCTGCTCGGGCCAGCACGAAAGATCAACCGACAATTTTGTGGGGTTCCCACAAAGTCGCGCCCCTCAACGACCTGACTGGCGTCCTAGCACGAGGGCGATCTGCAGGGTGAACGCCTCTCGCGGCGCCGTGGGACTCAGCCCGGTGAGGTCGGCGATCTGGCGCAGGCGGTACCGCACGGTGTTGGGGTGCACGAACAGCACCCGCGCGGCGCCCTCGGTCGAGGAGCCCTGGTCCAGGTAGACCGCCAGCGTCTCGGCCAGGCCCTTGGCGGCGCACAGCGGGAGATAGACCTCCTCCACCAGGTGTCGGCGGGCATGGCCGTCCCCGGCCAGCGCCCGTTCGGGCAACAGCTCCTCGCTCGTCACCGGACGGGGGGCGCTCGGCCACCCCGAGGCGGCGCGCTGGGCCGAGAGGGCGGCACGTGCGGAGACGTGGGCGAACTCCAGCCCCGCGGTCACCGGGCCCACGACGACGGGTCCGGCACCGAACATGGAGACGATGCGGGTCGCCGCGGCACGCGCGTCCCGGACACCGCCCAGCACGACCACCAGGCGGTCGCCCTGGGTGGCGCACAGCGCGTCCATGCCGGCGGCCCGGGCCAGCCGGCGTACCTCCTCGAAAGCGTCGTTGTCGGTCCGCGCGAGCGGGACGGGACCCAGCACCACCGCGACGTCGCCGTGGATCCCCCAGCCCAGGGCACTGGCCCGCGAGAGCAGCGCCTCGTCGGGCTCGGCGCGGATCACCGCGTCCACCACCAGGGCCTCCAGGCGAGCGTCCCAGGCTCCGCGCGACTCGGCCGCCCGCGCGTAGACCTCGGCGGTCGCGAACGCGACCTCGCGGGCGTAGCGCATGACGGCCTCGTGGACGGCGGGGGAGTCGGCGGGGGATAGCAGCGCGTCGATGTTCGACTCCACGACGTCGATGCTGAGTCGGATCAGCTCGACCGTCTGCTGCAGGTTGATGACACCGGCCAGCTCCCGAGGCGCGGCCCCGAAGACGATCGTGGCCAGCGCGTGCCCAGCCGGGCCCTGCTCGTGCGGGGCGGGAGCGGCACCCAGCCAGTCGACGAAGCCCTTGATGCCGGCCTGGACGATCAGGCCCACCCACGACCGGTCAGCCGCGCTGAGCTCGCGGAACCACGGCATCTCCGACTCCATGCGCGCCATGGCACCGGTGCTCAGTGCTCCGGAGGCGCGGGACAGCGAGGTCACCACGCGATCGCGGTCCGCGAGAGGGTCCGAGCCTGCGCCGTGGGTCACACGTGGAGGCTAGTCGACGCTCGGTCCAGGTTTCGATCGGGTTACGAGGCCTGGTGAGCCTACGAGGGCGGTGTCGTTGCCTGGTTGAATCCGATCACAAGTCGCCATCGGAAGGTGCCGCACCATGACCAGCGCGTACGAAGTCTCCTACGTCGAGCTCCACGGGCACCGGCGTGCCTACGTGATGATGGGCTCCGGTCCCGCGCTCCTGCTGCTGCACGGACTGGGCTGCGACCACCGGACGTGGCTGCCTGTCCTGGAGTCCCTCGCCACGTCGTACACGGTGATAGCACCCGACCTGCTGGGACACGGGGCCTCGGACAAGCCGCGCGCGGACTACAGCCTGGGCGGCTACGCCAACGGGATGCGGGACCTGCTCACTGTGCTGGGGGTGGAGAAGGTGACCGTCGTCGGGCACAGCTTCGGCGGCGGCGTCGCGATGCAGTTCGCCTACCAGTACCCCGAGCGGACCGAGCGGATCGTGCTGGTCGCCTCGGGCGGTCTTGGCCCGGAGGTCACGCCGGTGATCCGGGCGATCACTCTCCCGGGGTTCCACCAGGTGATGGGGGTGCTCACCCTGCCCGGGGTCCGACACGCCTCAGGGACCTTCCTGCGGCTGCTGTCGAGCACGGGGCTGCCGCGGACCCGGGACCTCGACGAGGTGGCCGCGGTCTACGAGTCCTTCGCCGACCGCCGGGCGCGCACGGCCACCCGGCACGTGGTGCGGGCGGTCGTGGACCTGAAGGGGCAGGTGGTGACCATGGCGGACCGGGCCTACCTGACCAGCCAGGTGCCGATGTGCGTGGTCTGGGGACGGGACGACCACGTGATCCCGGTGAGGCACGCGGCCAACGCCGGTGTCCTGGCGCCCAGCGCCCGGGTCGAGGTGCTGGACGACTGCGGGCACTTCCCGCACAAGGACCACCCCGAGCGGTTCGTGCAGATCGTGGACGACTTCATCCGTACCACCCCCGTGCGCCCGCACTCCCGCAGTCAGTGGCGCCGGGTGCTGAAGGCAGGCGCCGCCCGCCCGCCTCTGCAGGCGGAGGCGGGCCGGTCCCCGATCAACCCGGTCGCCCCGGTGCCCCACGTGCGGGACACCGGAGCCTGAGCGGTTCAGGCGTCCCCGCCCTCCTGGGGTACGTCGGCGACAGCCGTCGGGTCGTCGATCCGGTACCGCCGGGCCGCCTCGACCACCTTGTCCACACTGATCTCGCCGGCGTCGGCCAGGGCCTGCAGGGCCTGGACCACCACGGACTCCGCGTCGACCTGGAAGAACCGTCGGGCCGCCGGACGGGTGTCGGCGAAGCCGAAGCCGTCGGTCCCCAGCACCCGGTAGTCGGCAGGCACCCAGCGGGCGATCTGCAGCGGGACCGCGCTCATGTAGTCCGACACCGCGACCACCGGGCCGGGGGCGCCCTGCAGCTTGTCGGTGACGTACGCCGTACGGCGCGGCTCGCCGGGGTTCAACAGGTTCCACTGCTCGGCCGAGACGCCGTCGCGGGCCAACTCGTTCCACGAGGTGACCGACCAGGTGTCCGCGGCGACGCCCCAGTCCTCGCGCAGCAGCGCAGCAGCCTTGTCGATCCAGGGCCAGCCGACGCCGGAGGCCAGCAGCTGGACCCGCGGGCCGTCGCCCTCGGCGACCCCGACCCGGTGGATGCCGCGCAGGATCCCTTCGGTGTCGACGTCCTCGGGCTCCGCGGGCTGGGAGATCGGCTCGTTGTAGACGGTCAGGTAGAAGATCACGTTCTCGGCGTCGGGGCCGTACATCCGGTTCAGCCCCGACTCCATGATGTGGGCGACCTCGTAGGCCAGCGCCGGGTCGTAGTGCACGACCGCCGGGTTGCTCGCGGCCAGCAGCGGCGAGTGCCCGTCGGCGTGCTGCAGGCCCTCGCCCGTCAGCGTCGTACGACCCGCCGTGGCGCCGATCAGGAAGCCGCGGGCCAGCTGGTCGGCCATCGCCCAGATCGAGTCGCCGGTGCGCTGGAAGCCGAACATCGAGTAGAAGATGTAGAACGGGATCATGTGCTCGCCGTGCGTGGAGTACGCAGAGCCGGCCGCCGTGGCCGACGCCATGGCACCCGCCTCGGAGATGCCCTCGTGCAGCATCTGACCGGACTGGGACTCCTTGTAGGCCAGCAGCAGCTTGCGGTCCACGGAGTCGTACTGCTGGCCGCCGGGGTTGTAGACCTTGGCACTCGGGAACATCGAGTCCATCCCGAAGGTCCGGTACTCGTCGGGGGCGATGGGGACGATCCGGTTGCCGATGTCGGGGTGCTTCATCCAGTCGCGCAGCTGGCGGACCACGGCCATCGTGGTGGCGACCTGGTTCTTCCCCGAGCCCTGCTTCAGGTCGGCGTAGGCCTCCTTGCCGGGCAGGGTGAGCGGCTTGGCCCGGTCCACCCGGCGGGGGATGGCCCCACCGAGGGCCTTGCGGCGCTCGAGCATGTACTCGATCTCCGGCGCGTCCTTGCCGGGGTGGAAGAACGGTGCGCCCCCCGTGCGGTCGTAGGACTCCTCGAGGTCGCGGTCGCTGATCGGCAGGTAGAGCCGGTCGCGGTACTTCTTCAGGTCCGCGGGGGTGAGCTTCTTCATCTGGTGCGTGGCGTTCTTGCCCTCCAGCGCGTCGATCGTCCAGCCCTTGATGGTGTGGGCCAGGATCACGGTGGGCTGCCCGACGTGCTTGCTGGCCGCGTCGAAGGCGGCGTACACCTTGCGGTAGTCGTGACCGCCGCGGGACAGCTTCTCGATCTGCTGGTCGCTCATGTGCTCCACCAGCTTGCGCAGCCTGGGATCCACTCCGAAGAAGTGGTCGCGGACGTAGGCGCCGCCCTCGGAGTGGTAGGTCTGGAACTGGCCGTCCGGGATGGTGTTCATCCGGTTGACCAGCACGCCGTCGACGTCGCGGGCCAGCAGCGGGTCCCAGTCCCGACCCCAGATGACCTTGATGACGTTCCATCCGGCGCCGCGGAAGTTGGCCTCCAGCTCCTGGATGATCTTGCCGTTGCCGGTGACGGGTCCGTCGAGCTGCTGGAGGTTGCAGTTGATGACCCAGGTGAGGTTGTCGAGCTCCTCGCGGGCCGCTACCCGGATGGCGCCCAGCGACTCCGGCTCGGCCATCTCGCCGTCGCCCAGGAAGGCCCAGACGTGCTGCTGCTCGGTGTCCTTGATGCCTCGGTTCTGCAGGTAGCGGTTGAAGCGGGCCTGGTAGATCGAGTTGATGCCCGTGAGCCCCATGGACACCGTCGGGAACTCCCAGAAGTCCGACATCAGCCGCGGGTGCGGGTACGACGGCAAGCCGGCGCCGGGGCCGTGCTGGACCTCCTGGCGGAAGCGGTAGAGCTGCTCCTGGGTCAACCGGCCCTCGAGGAAGGCGCGCGCGTAGATGCCGGGGGAGGCGTGACCCTGGATGTACACCTGGTCGCCGCCACCGGGGTGGTCCTTGCCGCGGAAGAAGTGGTTGAAGCCGACCTCATAGAGGCTGGCCGCGGACTGGTAGGTGGCGATGTGGCCACCGACCTCGAGCCCCTTGCGGTTGGCGCTGGAGACCATGACCGCGGCGTTCCAGCGGATGAACGCCCGGATCCGGCGCTCGGTCTCCTCGTCACCGGGGAACCAGGGCTCGCGCTCGGGCGGGATCGTGTTGATGTAGTCGGTCGAGCGCAGGGCCGGGACCCCCACCTGCTTCTCCCGGGACCGCTCCAGCAGCCGCAGCATCAGGTAGCGGGCGCGCTCTCGCCCCTTCTCGTCCAGCATGGCGTCGAAGCTGGCCAACCACTCGGCCGTCTCGTCGGGATCGATGTCCGGCAACTGGGTGGGAAGCCCCTCGTGGATCACGGACGGCAGGTGCTGACGCTCGGTGCTCTTCTGGTCGCTCACCCCAGCATCGTTGCACGCATGAAGGCGCCGGAAAATCTACCCACCGGTATGTGGGGTTGCGCTCGAGCCCATACTCCGCTGGACTACTCCCCACTCCGCACACTGGCGGAGTGAACCGGGTGACGAAGGAGAGTTCGTTGAGTGCGAGCGTGGGCGGACAGTCCACCCAAGGAACGGGCGGCAGCCCTGCAACACGGCTGGGACTCACGTCCGGCCTGGTGGTGCAGGAGCTCGGCTGGGACAACGACACCGACGACGACCTGCGGATCGCCATCGAGGACTGCATCGATGCCGACATGGTCGACGGTGACTACGGCAACGTCGTGGACGCCGTTCTGCTGTGGTGGCGCTCGGAGGACGGAGACCTCGTCGACGGCCTCGTGGACGCCAAGACCGACCTCGTCGGCGGTGGCGCGATCTGGCTCCTGACCCCCAAGGTGGGACGACCCAACAGTGTCGCCGCCACCGACATCGCCGAGGCCGCGCCGATCGCGGGCCTGGCCCAGACCACGACGGCCGCAGTCAGCAAGGACTGGCAAGCCACTCGACTGGTCACGCCCAAGACGCCCGCCTGACGCCGGCCTCCGAGTGGGGTCGGCCGAGCCCCGAGGACCCCATTGAGCATCGCCAAGACCCTGTCCGTACTCACGCGCGCCGGTGTCGTGCGACCCATGTCGCCCATCGTGCTGTCCAAGATCGTCAAGACGGTCACGGCCTGGGGGACCGGCCCGGCCGGCGGCTTCGCCCAGCTCGCCGTCACCAGCCCCGACCAGGTCGGGCTGATCGACGAGCTCGGATCGCTGACCTTCGCCCAGATCCACACCCGTTCCAACGCCCTGGCGCATGCCCTGGCCGAGCGCGGAGTGGGCGAGGGTGACCAGGTCGCGATCATGTGCCGCAACCACCGTGGCTTCGTCGACGCCACGATCGGGGCGGCCAAGCTCGGTGCCGACCTGCTCTACCTCAACACCGCCTTCGCAGCACCGCAGCTCGTCGACGTCATCGCCCGCGAGAAGCCGGTGCTGGTGATCCATGACGAGGAGTTCACCGACCTGCTCTCAGCCGCCGAGGTCCAGCAACGGCTGCTGGCCTGGACCGACACCGAGGGCCACCCCGACTCGATGGAGTCGCTGATCGCGAAGTACCCCACCAACGACCTGACCCCGCCGGAGCACCACGCGCGGCTGGTGATCCTGACGTCCGGGACGACCGGCACCCCGAAGGGGGCGCCCCGCAAGGAGGCCGGGATCAGCAATGCCGTGGCGCTCATGTCGCGGCTCCCGCTCAAGGCGCGGTGGCGCACGCACATCGCTGCTCCGCTGTTCCACACCTGGGGATTCGCCCACCTGTTCCTCGGCATGCTGCTCGGCTCGACGGTGGTGCTGCGGCGCAAGTTCGACCCCGAGGACGCGCTGAAGACCATCCGCGAGCAGGAGTGCGACTCCTTCATCGTGATCCCGGTGATGCTCCAGCGCATCCTGCAGCTGCCGCCCGAGGTGCTCGACAGTGTCGAGCTGCCGTCGCTGAAGATGGTGGCGTCGTCCGGGTCGGCGCTGCCCGGTGACTTCGCCCTGGCCTGGATGGACC
This sequence comes from Nocardioides sp. 616, assembly GCF_002930065.1. Classification (NCBI taxonomy): domain Bacteria; kingdom Bacillati; phylum Actinomycetota; class Actinomycetes; order Propionibacteriales; family Nocardioidaceae; genus Nocardioides; species Nocardioides sp. 616. The sequence continues at coordinate 14,161 of NZ_POAG01000017.1, forward strand.
GGTTCGGCGACAACCTCTACAACATCTACGGGTCCACCGAGGTCGCCTACGCCTCCATCGCGACACCCGAGGACCTGCGGCAGGCGCCGACGTCGGCGGGCAAGCCGCCGTACGCCACGGTGGTCAAGGTGCTGGACCCGTGCGGGCAGCCCGTACCGGACGGAGAGTCGGGTCGCATCTTCGTGAGCAACTCGATGCTGTTCGAGGGCTACACCGGAGGCGGTGGCAAGGAGATGGTCGGGGACCTGATGTCGACCGGGGACGTGGGGCGGTTCGGACCGGACGGTCGCCTCTACGTCGAGGGCCGCGACGACGAGATGATCGTCAGCGGCGGGGAGAACGTCTTTCCCAAGGAGGTCGAGGACTGCCTGTGTCGTCATGACGCCGTCGTCGAGGCCGCCGCGGTCGGGGTCGAGGACGACGAGTTCGGCAAGCGGCTGCGGGCCTTCGTGGTGGTCTCCGACCCTGCCGCTGCGGACGAGACGATCCTCAAGGACTGGGTCCGGGGCAACCTGGCGCGCTACAAGGTGCCGCGGGAGATCGTCTTCCTCAACGAGCTGCCGAGGAACGCCACCGGCAAGATCCTCAAGCGGGAGCTGGCCCACCGCCCCTGAGTGCGCCGAGGGCGGGGGCCGGTGCGAGGATGACGCCATCATGAGTGGACTCACCCTGGGCGGACCGGCCCCCGACTTCACCCTGCGCGACCAGTTCGGACAGGACGTCTCGCTGTCCGGCTTCCGCGGTTCCAAGGCCGTGGTCATCCTGTTCTACCCCTTCGCCTTCTCCGGGGTGTGCACCGGCGAGATGGCCGGGATCCGCGACCGGCTGGCGGAGTTCATGACCTTCGACACCGAGGTGCTCGCCATCTCGTGCGACCCGACCTACGCGCTGCGGGCCTTCGCCGACTCGGACGGCCTCAACTTCCCCCTGCTCTCGGACTTCTGGCCGCACGGCCGGGTCTCGCGGGAGTATGAGGTCTTCGACGAGGTGAAAGGGGCGCCGCACCGGTCGTCGTACGTGATCGACCGGGACGGGCTGCTCCGCTGGTCGGTGCACAACGCGGCCGCCAAGGGACGCGACCTGGACCAGCACCTGGAGCAGCTGCGCGCCGCAGTCTGACTCGACCTCGCAGTGACCCGGCGCGCTCGTGTTCCGGCACGTCCGGGAAGCGGGGGGAGGTTTGTCCCGAAGTTTTACCCGAAACCCGGGACAGCGGTTCTCGAGCCGACCTAGACTCTGTCGTGTTGAGCCGCTGGTGACCCGAGACGCCGGCGGCTCGACGCATTTCAGGGCCCGGCCGGGCTGCGACCTCCGCGCTGCTCGTCGCGTAGTCTGTGCCCGCCCCCTGCGTCGGTAGCTCAGCGGTAGAGCACTCGGTTTACACCCGAGCGGTCGGCGGTTCGAAACCGTCCCGACGCACCTCGTTCCTCGCCTCGATATCCTCGGCGCATGCCCCTGCTCCGTGAGGTCGTCAGCCAGGTCCACGCGTGGTACCCACCCGCCACCGCAGAGTCCTGGGACGCCGTCGGCCTGGTGCTGGGGGACCCCGAGTCGAGGGTGGGCAAGGTGCTGTTCGCGGTCGACCCCACCCTCGAGGTGGCGCGCGAGGCCGCGGAGTGGGGTGCCGACCTCCTGGTGGTGCACCACCCGCTCTTCCTCAAGCCCGTGCACGGGTTCTCCGCGACCACGACGAAGGGGCGCACCGCGCACGTCCTCACGACGGCCGGCTGCGCCCTGCTGACGGCGCACACCAACGCCGACCAGGCGGTGGGCGGTGTCTCGGAGTCGCTGGCCACGGCGCTGGGGCTGCACGACCTGTCCCCGCTGGTCCCCGGTGCCGGGATGGAGCTCGACGTGCTGGCGGTGCACGTGCCCACCAGGGATGCCGAGGCCGTGCGAGAGGTCCTCGCCGCGGCGGGTGCGGGGGCACTGGGGGACTACGACCGGTGCAGCTTCTCCGTGCCGGGACGGGGCCGGTTCCGGCCCCTGGAGGGGGCTCGACCGGCGGTCGGGAGCCCAGGCAGGCTGGAGGAGGTGGTGGAGGAGCGCATCGAGGTGGTGGTCCCGCGGGAGCGCCGGGCGCAGGTGCTCCGCGCCCTGCTGGCGGCCCACCCCTACGAGGAGCCGTCGTACCACGTCACCGAGATGGCCGACCCGGGCTCGCGGACCACCGGCACCGGTCGGGTGGGCGAGGTGGCACCGACCACCCTGGAGGAGTTCGCCCGGGCCGTCGCGGACGCCCTCCCGGCGACCGCCCACGGGGTGCGCGTCGCGGGCGACCCGCGACGTCCGGTACGCCGGGTGGCCGTGGTCGGGGGAGCCGGCGACTTCCTGCTCGACCGGGTGGCCGGCGAAGAGGTCGACGTCTACGTCACCAGCGACCTCAGGCACCACCCGGCCTCGGAGTTCGCCGAGAAGAACGGCCCGGCGCTCCTCGACATCGCTCACTGGGCGGCGGAGTGGACCTGGCTCCCGGTGGTGGAGGCGATGGTCGCGCGGCAGTGGAGCGATACGGTGGAGACCCGTGTCAGCACCATCTGCACGGACCCCTGGACATTCCGGGTCTGACGACCCACCTCTGAAGGAGCACCCGCTGAAAGCCGACCCCGCCACCCAAAGCCGACTTCTGGACCTCCAGGAGATCGACGCACGAGTGGACCAGCTCCGTCACCGGCGCGCCCACCTGCCCGAGACCGCTGAGATCGACGCCCTCCGCGTCAGCCGCGACGCCATCCTGGACAAGGTCCGCGACGCACAGATCGTGGTCGACGACCTCAGCGTCGAGCAGGCCAAGGCCGAGGCGGACGTGGAGCAGGCGCGGGCGCGGCGTGCCCGCGACCGGGACCGCATGGACCGTGGGCTGATCACCAACCCCAAGGACCTGCAGCGGATGACCTACGAGCTGGAGTCGCTCGAGCGCCGGGTGAGCAGCCTGGAGGACTCCGAGCTCGACATCATGGAGCAGGCCGAGCGGGCCGAGGCGAGCCTGGGGAGGCTGCGCGAGGAGCTCGCGGGACACGAGGAGCGTCTCGCCGAGCTGGAGGCCAGCCGCGAGCGCAAGTCAGCTGAGATCGACGCCGAGCTGCACGCGGCCATCGGGCAGCGGGCGCCGGTCGCGGCCGACATCCCCGAGGACCTGCTCTCCCTCTACGACAAGCTGCGCCAGACCAAGGACGGCGTCGGCGCCGCACTGCTGCGCGCCCGCCAGTGCAGCGGCTGCCGTCTCACCCTCGACCACGCCGAGCTCGCGGTCATCAACAACACCCCGACCGACCAGGTGGTCCGGTGCGAGGAGTGCAACCGGATCCTGGTGCGGACCGCCGAGTCGGGGCTGCCCTCCAGCTGAGGCTCAGAGCTCGCTGACCACGACGTCGAGCTGGGTCCCTCGCGGGCCGGGGGAGCCCTGCTCGACGTCCCAGCCCAGCCTGCACAGGGCCTCGGCCAGCTGGGTAGGGGTCCGGGGCTTGGCCCCGTCCTCCAGCAGGGCCCGCACGATGCGGCCCTTGGTCGCCTTGTTGAAGTGGCTCACGACCTTGCGTCGGCCCTGGTGCTCGTGCAGCACTCGGACCCCCACGACGCGGGGGGCCAGGTCGGGCGTCGGACGCCAGAAGGCGGCGTAGGTCCCGGAGCGCAGGTCCACGAGCAGGCCACCACCGAGCGTCTCCTCCACCGCAGGGCCCAGGGCGTCGCGCCATACCCCTGCCACCGACCCGAGGCCGGGCAGCGTGGCGTCGCCGGAGAGCCGGTAGGCGGGGATGCGGTCACCCGGGGCGACCAGGCCGAAGAGCGCCGAGGTGGTTCGCACCCCGGCGGTGGCGCGACGCTTGGCCGCGGGTGAGAGGGCGGCGAAGTCCAGCGCCTCGTACAGCACGCCGGTGTAGAGCGCGTCGGCTCGGGCGGTGGGGAGCGATGCGAGTGCGGCGTTGCTCGCGACCAGGCCGGCCTGGGTGGGACCCAGGCCCAGGACCTCCATGGCCTTCACGGGGTTGTCCGAGCACAGCTCGACCAGGGCGTCGAGCACGCTGCGGCGCGCGGTCCCGAGACCGGGGGAGGACAGGGCGTCGAGGTCGAGGGGGCGGCCGCGACGGGGCGCGGCCTTCCCCTCGCTGGGCGGGAGCAGGATGAGCACCTGCAAACCCTAGGACGCGTGCTGTCCCGGCCTGCCTGTGGCTAGGGTGCTGCGCATGCCCACGCCACGTGTTGTCCGGTTCCGTCGACCCGAGGACGAGGTCGCGGCGCGAGAGCTGCGCGAGGGCATCGCCGCGATCCAGGCCGAGCTCGGCGTCTCGTCGGAGTTCGACGAGGAGGTCCTGCGCGTCGCCGAGGCGGCTGCGGCGGCGCCCCGGCTGCCGGCGCTGGACCGCACGGACATCCCGTTCCTCAGCATCGACCCGCCGGGCGCGATGGACCTCGACCAGGTGCTGCACATCGAGCGCCGAGGGTCCGGCTACCGGGTCCACTACGCGATCGCCGACCTCGCGGCCTTCATCACCCCGGGCGATGCGGTCGACCGCGAGGCCAACCGCCGCGGGGAGACGCTCTACGGTGCCGACTCCAAGATCCCGCTGCATCCTCCGGTCATCTCCGAGGACGCAGGCTCGCTGCTGCCAGACCAGGTGCGCCCGGCGCTGCTGTGGACGCTCACGCTCGATGAGACCGGAGAGGGCACCGACGTCACCGTGGAGCGAGCCCGGGTGCGGTCCCGCGCCCGCTACGACTACGACCAGGCGCAAGACCTGATCGACTCCGGGCGGGCTCAGGAGAGCCTGGCGCTGCTGGCCGAGGTCGGGCCCCTGCGGCTGGCCCGGGAGGCCGCGCGGGGCGGGGTCAGCCTGCCCCTGCCGGACCAGCAGATCGACATGTCTGGCACGAGCTGGAAGCTGGAGTTCCGGCAGCTGCTGCCGGTCGAGAGCTGGAACGCCCAGCTCTCCCTGCTGACCGGGATCGCGGCAGCATCGCTGATGGTCCGGGGGCAGGTCGGGCTGCTGCGCACGCTGCCGCCCGCGGACCCGCGCGACGTGGCGCGGCTGCGGCGTACCGCCCAGGGACTGGGTCTGGAGTGGCCCTCCGAGGTGGCCTACCCCGACTTCGTGCGCACCCTGGACCCGGCCGAGCCCCGGCATGCCGCGATGGTCGTCGCCTGCACCCGCCTCTTCCGGGGCAGCGGGTACGCCGGGTTCCACGGCGAGGTCCCCGCCCAGCCCGGGCACGCCGCGATCGCCGCGGAGTACGCCCATGTCACCGCTCCGCTGCGCCGCCTGGTCGATCGCTACGCCTCCGAGATCTGCCTGGCGCTGTGTGCCGGCGAGCAGGTGCCGTCCTGGGTGCTGTCGAAGCTCGAGGAGGTCCCCGACACGATGAGGGAGTCCGGTCGTCGCGCCAACCAGTACCAGAACGCCATCCTCAACCTGATGGAGGCCGAGGTCCTTGCGGACCGCGTCGGGAAGTCCTTCGACGCGGTGGTGGTGGAGGTGGACGAGAAGGACCCGCGCCGGGGAGAGGTGAACCTGGTCGACCTGGCGATCGAGGCGAAGCTGAGCAGCGAGCGGGAGCTGCCCCTGGGCACCACGGTCACGGTGCGTCTCACGGAGGCGGACCCGGCGACCCGGCGCGTCGGATTCACCCTGGACTAAATCCACAGCCTGCGTATAGTGCCGCGCTACTGAAGCCGCGAGCTCGTGGGTCCGGTCCCGAACCAGATGGGGTGGAGCCTCCCTGCTGACGGCGTGCGCTGGCAACGGGGGACGTGACATGGGGATTCGCAGCACCGTGGTGGCGGGAGTCGGGGGACTGGTGCTCGCGGCCGTCGCCGTGATTCCACTGGCTTCGGCGAACGGGGAGCGAGAGCCGACGGGGCTGTGGCCCACCGGTTTCCGGGCCCAGCAGACGGCGGCCGACTGCGGCAAGTGGGCACTGGACGCCAACAACTTCTGCGTGGCGGACGACGCCCGCAACGGGCTCGAGGTGGGGGTCAAGTTCCGCACTGCTCGCCCGCTGGAGATCACCGGTCTGCGGGTCTACCGGGCCGACCCCGCCGAGCTGCGGGGGTCGCTGTGGGACAGCGACGGCAACCGCCTGCGCAGCGGACTGTTCCCGCCCCAGAGCGGCAACGGCTGGCAGGACATGAGGTTCGACCAGCCGGTGTCGATCCAGCCCGGCCGCACCTACGTGGCCTCGTACTTCACGCCCAGGACGAAGTACGCCTTCCGCTACGGGTTCTTCGCAGACTCCTCGCACACGGTGGGTCCGATCACCGCCCTGCAGGCCACCGACGCAGAGCCGAACGGCGTCCACTGCTACGACGACGCCGCGTGTGTCTCCTTCCCCGTGCGCGCTTTCCAGAGCTCGACCTACTGGGTGACTCCCCTGTGGGAGGCGGCTGCCAATGATCCTTCGAACCCCTCGGCCACGCCCACCGTCAAGCCGACCGGTGCGAGCAACCCCAAGCCCACCACCAAGCCCACCGGCGGGACGAGCCTGACAGACCTCCGGGTGCTGAAGATGACTCCACGGGCCGGTGCCAAGGGCGTCCGAGGCAAGGCGAAGGTGCGGGTCACGTTCTCGCGCGCCGTGCGCAACAGCTCCCTCAACCGGGCGAACGTCAAGCTCGTCCGCAAGGGCGGGGCCCGGGTCGCCGCGCGGCTCGTCTACGACGCGAAGCGACACGAGGTCGTGATCCGGCCGCGGTCCGCGCTGCGGGGGCGGACGACGTACCGGGTGGTCGTCACGGCCGGGGTGCGGGCCCTCGCGGGGGACCGTCTGGACCAGAACCCCGACAAGGCAGGCCGACAGCCCGCAACCTGGCACTTCCGCACCCGCTGAACCGCGCTGCGGGCATCCGGGCTGGTCTGCGCGCGGGGACCGTCAGCCCAGGGTTCCGGTGCTTCGCCGGGACTGGCTGCGACTGCGGTGCGTGGCCAGGGTGTGCATCGTCAGCACCGCGAACACCGTGAGACACACCATCGCGCTCACCGCGAAGGTCGCGCTGATCCCGGCGTTGGTCGTCCCGCCGCCGGCCGTCGTGTGGGCCGCGATCACCGCAGCGGAGATCGCGGTGCCGAACGAGCTCCCCACGGTCCTGAGCACCTGGTTGAAGCTCACCGAGCTGCCCAGCTCGGCCACGGCCACGCTGCGGGCGATGAGGGCCGGCATCGCGGCATAGCTGGCGCCCATCCCGACTCCGAAGAGAAACATCCCGCACACCAGCTCCCACAGCTCGGAATGGGCCAGCCAGAGAAGGACCGCGGCGCTGGTCATCAGGCCCGCGCCGGTCGGCAGCAGCACCGCGAGGTCGATGCGCCGGGACACTCGCCGCACCACCCGGTTGGCCAGGAAGCTGCCCACGGAGAGGGGGAACATCACGAACCCGGCCCAGAACACGGGCAGCGCCAGGCCGTAGCCGGTCGACTCGGGCGCCTGGGCCACCAGGCTGCCGAGCGAGAGACCGATGTAGAGCGCGCCCCCCAGCCCGATCGCGGTCGCGTTGGCGAGCACCACGTCGGGCCGCGCGAAGGTCCTCAGGTTGATCAGGGGATGGGAGGTCCGCAGCTCGACGAGCACCCAGGTCGTCATCACCAGCACGGCGGCCACGAGGACGCAGATGGTGGCCGGCGAGGACCAGCCCCAGCGGGCACCTTCGCTGATGCCGAGCAGCAGGCTGCCGAGGCCGGTTCCGAGCAGGGCTGCGCCCGCGAAGTCGAAGGCGGGCGCCGGAGCGCTCGTGGGCACGTCGTCGGGTATCGCCTTCACCACCACGACGATCGCGCTGACCACGAACACGGTGGCGAACCAGAAGGCGGCCCGGTAGTCGAAGGTCCCGGCCAGGATGCCGGTGAGCGGATAGCCGACGCCGATCCCGGTGGCCACCGTCACCGAGAGGCTGGAGATGGCGGACTGTGAACGGTCCGGGGCCGAGTGCTGTCTGACCAGGGCGATGGTGACCGGGACGATCCCGTAGGTCAGGCCCTGCAGCGCCCGTCCGAGGAGGAAGACCTCGAAGCTGGGTGCCGTCGCCGCCACCGCGCACCCCAGCAGCACGATCGCCAGGGACACCAGCAGCAGACGCTTCTTGCGGGGGCCGTCGCTGAGCCGCCCCATTACCGGCGTCGCGACCGCGCCGGCGAGCAGGTTCACCGTCAGCATCCACTGCGCGGTGCTCACCGCCACGTCCATCTCCACCGCGATGGAGGGCACCAGCAGCATGCCGAGCGAGGAGACGACGGCGGTGGACAGAGCCGCGTACACCAGCGCCGGCACCAGGGTGCGCTGGGAACCCCTCATGGGGTGCCTGGAGAGATGGTGCGCAGGGACGGCACGCGTGCCACGCGACCCTCAGTCGCGGGACGGGCGTGGGGCCCACTCGAGCGCGCTCGCTCCAGAGCGCGCGCGACCGCGCAGCGCGATCACCGCGAGGGGGTGAGGAGTGCCAGCCACGTGCGCCTGGGGAGCACGCCGGGACTGCGTGACCGCTCGGACGCGCTGGGTGAACAGGACGAAGCGCGGAGCGTCGCCACGCCCGGCGGGCGTGAGGTCCACCGCGACCCAGAGCCCGTCCGGCTCGAACGTGAGGGCATCCGGTTTCGCGCCGGCGGGTTTCAGGGCGACGTCGGGCGTGTGCACCCGGAGCTGGAAGTCGACCGCCCGCGCGTGGCTGTCGCGGGTGTTCTGGAGCCGATGGATCGCCTGGATGAAGTCCTTCTCCTCGCGGGCGATCGACCCCGCCAGGACCCACGGCGGCTGAGGGCCCTCAGCGTCGATCGTCGGTCGAACCTTGTTCCCGCACACCCACACGTCGCCCCAGCTCACGTGCCCATCCTCCCTCCGATGCTCCGCGGGAAGCCCGGCGGGGCTCCCCACGTTGACCCCGAGTGAAGCTCTCCCTGCTCGACCGCTCCCGCACCCGCGCCGGCGAGCCCGAACGGCGCGCCCTGACCCACACCGTCGAACGGGCCGTTGCGGCGGAGCAGCTGGGCTACGGGCGGTTCTGGGTGGCCGAGCACCACGGCGTTCCCGGCATCGCCTCGGGCGCGCCCGCGGTGCTGCTCGCCGCGGTCGGTGCCCGGACCGCCAGCATCCGCCTCGGTTCGGGCGGGGTGATGCTGCCGAACCACCAACCGGTGGTCGTGGCCGAGCAGTTCCTGATGCTCGCGGCCCTGCACCCGGGCCGCGTCGACCTGGGCGTGGGGCGGTCGCTGGGATTCACCGCCCCCGTGCGGCGGGCGCTCCGCCGCCCCGACGGTGAGCGCGACCTCTTCGTCGACGACATCGCCGAGCTGCGGAGCTACCTGGAGGGGACTGCGCCGGTCACCGCGCGGCCGGTCCTCGCGGAGGAGATCCCGGTCTTCGTGCTCGCGACCGGCTCCGGGATCGGAGTTGCGGCTGCTCTCGGGCTGCCGGTGGTGCTGGGCGGACCGGTGCTGGGCAGCCCCGACCTGTCAGAGCTGGTGACGGCGTACCGGCGCGACTTCCGGCCGCACCGGGGGAGTCGTCCGCACGTCACCGTCTCGCTCGACGTCCTGGTCGCGGAGACCGATGCCGAGGCGCGCGCGCTGGCCCTCCCGGAGGTCTGGGCCATGGTGCAGGCCAGGCGGACCGGGGTCTTCGAGGCGCTCGAGCCGGTCTCCGCGATCCGCGGGCGCCGCCTTGCCGGGCGGGTGCAGGAGCTCGTGGAGCGGGGCTTGGACGGGGTGGCCGCCGGCGCCCCGGGGACGGTACGCCGACGGCTGGAGCGGATCGCCGATCTCACCGGCGCCGACGAGCTGCTCGCGTCCGGCTCCACCTACGACCGCCGGGCGCTCACGGCCTCGGACGCTGCTCTGGCCGCACTGCTGATCGACTCGGGTCAGCTGGCTGCACGCCAGGCCCGTGAGGGGAACCGAGAGCACCATCCACCTGGTCAGATCGGTGCTGTGACGTCCCGCCACGGCGGAGGGAGGTGAGGCCGAGGCACGTCAGGCACACTGCAGGAGTGTCCGACCCGCTGCGCAGCCTGCTGGCCGCACCGCCCGACCTCCCGGTCACCGCGGGCCTGGCCGCTCTCGACGAGGCGCTCCGGACCCGCGGAGTCGCGGTGGTCCACGCACCGCCCGGCACCGGCAAGACGACCTTGGTCCCACCTTTGGTCGCCGACGTCGTCGCCGGACGGGTCGTCGTCACCCAGCCCAGCCGCATCGCAGCCCGCGCTGCTGCCCGTCGGCTGGCGCACCTGCTGGGCGAACCGGTGGGGGAGACGGTCGGGTACTCCGTTCGCGGAGACCGGCGCACCAGTCGACGTACCCGGGTCGAGGTCGTCACGACCGGCCTGCTGCTCCGGCGGATCCAGCACGACCCTGAGCTGGCAGGAGTCAGCGCCGTCGTGCTCGACGAGGTGCACGAGCGCCACCTCGACGCCGACCTCACCCTGGCGCTGTTGATCGACATCCGGGCCAACCTGCGCGAGGACCTGTCCCTGGTGGCGATGTCGGCCACCATCGAGGCCGAAAGGACGGCCACCCTGCTCGGCGGAGGCGACGATTCCCGAGGCGCTCCGGTGATCCATGTCCCGGGTGCCCTGCACCCCGTCCAAGCAGTCTGGTGCCCGCTGCCGGCGGGGTTGCGCCGTACCGACGACCGGGGGATCACCCCGGCCTTCCACGACCACGTCGCAGCGACCGTACGTCGTGCGCTCGCCGAGCACGAGGGAGACGTCCTGGTCTTCGTGCCGGGTGTCGCGGAGATCGAGGCGACCGTACGTCGCCTTGCCGGGGTGGGCGCGGACGTGTACGCCCTGCACGGACGTCTGTCAGGCGCGGAGCAGGACCGTGCGCTCAGCGAGGGCCCGCGTCGCCGGGTCATCGTCTCGACCGCGGTTGCGGAGTCGTCCCTGACGGTGCCCGGCGTGCGCGTGGTGGTGGACGCCGGATTCTCCCGCGAGCCGCGCACCGACCACCGTCGAGGACTGGCGTCCCTGGTCACCGTCGCGGTGAGCCGCGCAGCGGCCGAGCAACGAGCGGGCCGCGCTGGCCGTCTGGGGCCAGGCGCCGTGCTGCGTTGCTGGTCCGAGGCCGAGCACGCGCACCTGGCCGCTCACCCGCAGCCCGAGATCGCCACCGCGGACCTGACGGCCTTCGCCCTGGAGGTGGCGTGTTGGGGGAGTCGCGACGTGCAGGACCTGGCGCTGCTCGACCAACCGCCCGCGCACGCCCTGTCGGCAGCCAAGGAGGTGCTCGTCGACCTGGGGGCGATCACCGACGACGGTAGAGCCACCCGGAGGGGCCGGGTGATCGCCGGTGTGCCCGCCGACCCCAGGCTGGCGCGGGCCCTCATAGACGGGGCTGGTCTCGTCGGGGCCAGGCGGGCCGCGGAGGTGGTCGCGATGCTCAGCGAGGACGTGCGTGCTCCCGGCGGAGACCTGGTCGCCGCGCTCCGGTCGCTGCGCGCCGGCCCGCGGACGGGATCGTGGCGCAGCCAGGTCACCCGGCTGGAGGCCATCGTCGAGAAGCACCGCACCGTCGGCGACCGGGGAGGGGCATCGGAGCACGCCCGAGCACTCACCGATGACGTGGCGGTCGGGCTGGTGGTGGCCTTGGCGCATCCCGACCGGATCGCGCGCAAGCGCTCCGGCGCCTCGAGCTACCTGATGACGTCCGGGACGGGCGCGGCACTCGATCAGCGTGGCCCGGGACCCCTGGCTGGCCTGGAGTGGCTCGCGGTGGGCGACGCGGAGCGGCGGCCGGGGCAACGTGAAGCCCGGATCCGGGCGGCGGCGCCGCTCACCGAGGACCTGGCGCTGGAGGCGGCGGGGTCCCTGTGGGCCGAGGTGGACGAGGTCACCTGGACCGGAGGGCGGGTGCTGGCTCGGCGACGCACGCTGCTGGGCGCGATCGAGCTCGGTTCGGTCCCGCTCAGCGATCCACCGGCGCAGGCCGTGACCGACGCGATCCGGGAGGCGGTGGCGAGCGAGGGGATCGGTCTCCTCGCGTGGTCGGAGCCGGCCACGGCGCTGCGCGCTCGCCTCGATTTCCTGCACCGTGCTCTCGGTGACCCGTGGCCAGACGTGAGCGATGAGGCGCTGACCCAGAACCTCCAGTCGTGGTTGGGGCCGCAGCTGGCGCGGGTCCGGTCGGCCCAGGACCTGCGCCGCATCGATGTCGGCACCGCGCTTCGGGCGCTGTTGCCCTGGCCCCAGGCGGGCAGGCTCGACGAGCTGGCCCCAGAGCGGGTGGAGGTGCCCAGCGGGTCGAGCGTGCGGATCGACTACTCCGCCGAGCAGCCGGTGCTCGCGGTGCGACTGCAGGAGGTCTTCGGCTGGAGCGCAGTGCCGGTCCTCGCGGACGGCCGGGTCCCGCTGCTGCTGCACCTGCTCTCGCCCGCCCGGCGCCCGGCCGCCATCACCGCGGACCTGGAGTCCTTCTGGGACAACGGCTATCCGGGTGTGCGTGCTGATCTGCGCGGGCGTTACCCCAAGCACGCCTGGCCCGAGGATCCCCGCAGCGCACCGGCCACGCGACGTACGAACGCACCCCGCCCCCGACGGTGAGCGCGCGTTGATCCCGCCTGGGGGGAATCTCCCTGTCACAGGTGAAGCGAATGGGTCAGCCTGTAAGCCGGGTTCTGTCCCGCCGTGAGGCGGGGGCGATCATCCATCTACGACGGCCGTTGCCGGCCGCCTCCTGCGGTCTACCCGTGCACTCGGGCGGGCCGCCCTCGAACGTGCACGCACCACCCGCGGACGGATGGCTTCTTGACCTTGCTCCAGGTGGGGTTTGCCTAGCCGCTCCGGTCGCCCGGAGCGCTGGTGGTCTCTTGCACCGCCGTTTCACCCTTACCGCCCCGTGAGGAGCGGCGGTCTGTTCTCTGTGGCACTTTCCCGCGGGTTGCCCCGGGTGGGTGTTACCCACCACCTTGCCCTGTGGAGCCCGGACTTTCCTCGGCGCCGGGATGACCCCGACGACGCGATCGCCCAGCTGACCCATTCGCGCCCCGAGTCTAGGGGAATCGGGGAGACGGGTGCACCGTTGACCCGGCATGGAGAACGAGTACACCGCTCCGCCGATGGTCTTCCCGGGTCAAGGGGGTCCCGAGCATGCGTACGGCGTGGCCTACGACCTGTTGTGCAGGCGAGCGCCGGACGAGGCGCTCCGGCTGCTCGAGCCCGCCCTGGAGGCCGAGCCGGAGAACACCGGACTGCGGGTCCTGCGGGTCTGGGCGTGGCTGATCCGGGCCCAGCTGGGCCGTGCGGAGGCCGAGCTGCGAGAGCTCGCTGCCCGGTTGCCCAGTGACGCGTGGGTGCAGCACGCCCTGGGACGGGCGCTCGAGCGGCAGGGGCGTCCCGCCGAGGCCCTGCCGCACCTCAAGCTGGCGGCAGTGATGTCGGAGGACTACGACCACCAGGCGGCGGTGCTGCGCGTGGAGCGCGCCCTCGCGCACCGGGCGGGGATGGACACGTAGGTCAGGGGTTGGTCAGCACCTCGGCGCCGGTCGGGGTGACCAGCAGGGTGTGCTCGAACTGGGCGCTGCGGCGCCGGTCCTTGGTGACCACCGTCCAGCCGTCGTCCCACATCTCCCACTCGTGGGTGCCGAGGTTGAGCATCGGCTCGATGGTGAACGTCATGCCGACCTCGATCAGGTCGTCGTAGTGGTCGGTGTCGTAGTGGGGGACCACCAGCCCGCTGTGGAAGGCCGTGCCGATGCCGTGGCCGGTGAACTCCCGCACCACGCCGTAGCCGTAGCGCTTGGCGTAGGACTCGATCACCCGGCCGATCACGTTGATCCGGCGACCGGGGCGCACGGCGCGGATGCCGCGATCCAGCGCCTCGCGGGTGCGCTCGACCAGCAGTCGCGTCTCCTCGTCGACCTCACCGGCCAGGAAGGTGGCGTTGGTGTCCCCGTGCACGCCGTCGAGGAAGGCGGTGATGTCGATGTTGACGATGTCGCCGTCCTCGATGACCCGCCCGTCGGGGATGCCGTGGCAGATCACCTCGTTGACGCTGGAGCACAGCGACTTGGGGAAGCCGCGGTAGCCCAGGGTCGAGGGGTAGGCGCCGTGGTCGCACAGGAACTCGTGACCGATGCGATCGAGCTCGTCGGTGGTGACGCCGGGCGCCACGGCCGAGCCCACGAGCTCCCGGGCCTGTGCCGCCAGCCGTCCGGCGGCCCGCATCTTCTCGATGGTCTCGGCGTCCTTGACCTCGGACCCCTCGAACCGCGCGGGGGCGGGGCGGTCGACGTACTCCGGACGCGGGACGTCGGCGGGGACCGGGCGACGTGGAGAGATGGTGGCGGCAGCTACTGGACTCACGCCTGCGAGTGTAGTTTCTGCTGGCATGAGCAAAGCGCCGCAGTACTGGTTCTGCCTGATCCACCGCACGGTCGAGGGCCGGGACGGCTGCAAGAACGCCGACCGCCTCGGTCCCTACGCCACCGAGGCCGAGGCTGCCGCTGCCCTGGAGCACGTCCAGGCCAACAACGAGGCCTGGGACAACGACCCGACGTGGAACGACGACGCCGAGGCCGAGGACAAGAAGGAGGACTGACCCCCCTCAGCGGGGCCGGATCTCCAGCACCTCGTCGGCACCGCCGCCGTTGCTGGTGGTGACCAGCAGGCGTCCCGAGGGCAGGGACGTGACGCTGCGCAGGCGTCCGAACGACCTCAGACGTCTCGGCGCGCGCACCCGCTGGTGCACCCCCGACTCGTCGAACCGCAGGAACAGCAGCCTGCTGGCCTTGAGGGCGGCCACCGCGAGCGTGCCCTCGAGCGCTCCCCACTGCTTCCCCTGCACCCAGGCCGCTCCCGACGTGGCCAGCGTCGGCCTCCCGGAGCGCCACCGCGCGGACACCTGCTCCCCGGGCAACGACGGGTCGGTCATCGGCACGGCCTCGTTGTAGCCCGGCACCGGGTTCCACCCGTAGTCGCCTCCCGGGACCAGCAGGTTGACCTCGTCGTCCCGGTCGCTGCCCTGTTCCACCGACCACAGCGACCCGTCCGAGCGTTGCGCCAGCCCCTGGACGTTGCGGTGGCCGTAGGTGAGCACGTAGCGGGTCCGGGCGTCGGCGGAGCCGACGAAGGGGTTGGACGGCCACGGCGCGCCGGTGCCGGGGTCCAGCCGCAGCACCTTGCCGCCCAGCGAGCCCAGGTCGCGGGGGTTGGTGCCCACCGCGGCGTCGCCGGTGCCCACCAGCAGGGCACCGGTCCTGCGATCCAGCAACAGGCGGCACCCGCCGTGGCGACCGCTGGAGGCCGGGATGCCGCGCAGGAGCACCGTGCCGCCGCGCGCGCGGGCGCCGTCGGGGCTCAAGCGCCACGAGGTGACGCGCACGTCGTGGCCGTTGCCCGCGAAGCCTCCGTGACAGGCGTAGAAGCGGCGCGACGTCGCGAAGTCGGGCGAGACCGCCAGGGACATCAGGCCGGTCTCACCGGAGCTCCACACGGCGCTGCGGGGGAACCTCACGGTGCGTCGCTCGCCCTGCTGCACCACGCTGAGCCGCCGTCGGTCCCGCTCGGTGAGCAGGAACGTCCCGGCGGCCACGGGCTGGACGTCCCAAGGGATGTCCAGCCGCCCGACGAGGCGACGTACCTTCAGCCGCGGAGCGCTCCGGTCCGCGACTTGGTCAGCGACCGCGGCCGCCCCCCACCCGACTGCGCCGTCCCGACCGGCCGTGGGGCCGGCGGCAGGTACGGCGCCGACCGGGACGCTCAGGAGTCCCACGGCCAGCAGACCGGTCAGGCCCGCCAGCGCGGGGGTGGAGCTGGCGGCGAGGTGCAGGCGCATGGGGCGACGCTAGCTCCGCGCCGGCGCGTTGACTAGAAGGAGTGCTCCGGGCCCGGGAAGGTCCCGCCCTTCACGTCCTCGGCGTAGGAGCGGGCAGCGCTCAGCAGCACCCCGTGCACGTCGGCGTACTGCTTCACGAACTTGGCCATCCGACCGGTGCGCAGGCCGAAGGCGTCCTGCCACACCAGCACCTGGCCGTCGCAGCCGGGACCGGCGCCGATGCCGATGGTCGGGATCGCGAGCATGGCCGTCACCTCGGTGGCCACCACCTCGGGCACCATCTCCATCACGACGGCGAAGGCACCGGCCTCCTGGACGGCCAGGGCGTCAGCCAGGAGTCGCTGGCTGGCCTCGCCGCGTCCCTGGACCCGGTAGCCGCCGAGGGTGTGCTCGCTCTGCGGGGTGAAGCCGATGTGGGCCATCACCGGGATGCCGCCGCGCGTGCACCGCTCGATCACCGGCGCCATCTCGACCCCGCCCTCGAGCTTGACGCAGTGCGCGCCGCCCTCCTTCATGAAGCGCGCGGCGGTGAGATACCCCTGCTCGGGCGAGGCCTGGTACGAGCCGAACGGCAGGTCCCCGACCACCATGGCGCGTCGCACGGAGCGGGCCACGGCGCGGGTCAGGGGGAGCAGCTCGTCCACCGTGATCGGCAAGGAGGTCTCGTTGCCGAGCACGTTGTTGGACGCGGAGTCGCCGACCAGCAGCAGGTCGATGCCGGCCTCGTCGAAGGTGGCCGCGGTGTACATGTCGTAGGCGGTGAGCATGGTGATGCGCTCGCCCCGCTCCTTCATCTCGCGCAGGTGGTGCGTGCGCACCTTCCGCGTCGGCGTGGCGGTGCTGGCGGCACCCGTCCCGTAGGGGGCGGCCACCTCGCCGGCTGGCTGCTGCTCGCTCATCGTCGTCTCCTCGCAGGCATCTCGCGGCTCCCTGGTGGAGTCCACGGACGCCAGACAGGCTAGTCGCAGGCGCGAACCGCCACGTGTGGCGCCGCTCACCCGAGCCGGCCGGTCGGATCCCTAGACTCTGCGCGTGGACTTCTTCTCCGCCTACGCCCACGGGTTCGCCAGGGTCGCCGCGTGCACGCTGCCGGTGGCGCTGGCAGACCCCGCCGCCAACGCGCAGGCCGTGATCGAGCAGGCGCGCGCCTGCGACGCCGACTCGGTCGCCGTCGCGGTCTTCCCCGAGCTCTGCCTCACCGGCTACTCGGTGGACGACCTGTTCCTCCAGGACGTGCTGCTCGAGGGCGTGCACGCGGGACTCGCCGAGATCGCGGAGGCCAGCCGCGACCTGATGACGGTGCTCGTCGTGGGTGCTCCCCTGGTGCACGGCACCCGGGTCCTGAACTGCGCCGTCGTCATCCACCGGGGCGAGGTGCTGGGGGTGGCGCCGAAGTCCTACCTGCCCACCTACCGCGAGTTCTACGAGCGCCGGTGGTTCGCGCCGGGCGACGACCGCCGGGACGAGTGGGTGACCGTGGCCGGGACCGAGGTCCCCCTGGGTCCGGACCTGCTCTTCCGCGCCGTCGACGTCCCCGACCTCGTCGTGCACGTGGAGGTGTGCGAGGACATGTGGGTGCCGGTTCCCCCGAGCGCCCGGGCCGCTCTGGCCGGTGCCACGGTGCTGCTCAACCTCAGCGGGAGCCCTATCACCGTGGGTCGCTCGGAGGAGCGACGCCTCCTGGTGCGCAGCGCGAGCGCGCGCTGCTCGGCGGCCTACGTGTTCGCCGCCGCGGGACAGGGCGAGTCGACCACCGACCTGAGCTGGGACGGACAGACCATGGTCTACGAGGTGGGGGACCTGCTGGGCGAGACCGAGAGGTTCCCCGACGGCCCGAAGCGCACGGTGGTGGACGTCGACCTCGCCCGGCTGCGTCAGGAGCGGATGCGCCAAGGGACCTTCGACGACAACCGCCGCACCGCCGGCGGGTCCGGCGGTCCCTCTGACCCGGCGTTCCGGGTGGTCGACCTCGAGATCGGGCCTCCCAGCGGAGACATCGGCCTGCGCCGCAAGCTGGACCGGTTCCCGTTCGTGCCCGACGACCCCGAGCGGCTGGCGCTGGACTGCTACGAGGCCTACAACATCCAGGTGTCCGGGCTCGAGCAGCGGCTGGTGTCCATCGGCAGCCCCAAGCCGGTCCTCGGAGTCAGCGGCGGGCTCGACTCGACCCATGCGCTGATCGTGGCGGCGAAGGCCATGGACCGGCTGGGCCGTCCCCGCAGTGACGTCCTGGCCTTCACCATGCCCGGCTACGCCACCGGCTCGGCCAGCAAGTCCTACGCGATCCGCCTCTGCGAGTCGCTCGGGGTGACCTTCGAGGAGATCGACATCCGGCCGGCGGCGGACCAGATGCTGACCGACCTGGGCCATCCCTACGCCCGGGGGGAGAAGGTGTACGACGTCACCTTCGAGAACGTCCAGGCGGGGCTGCGCTACGACTTCCTGTTCCGGCTGGCCAACCAGCGCGGCGGCATCGTGGTCGGCACGGGGGACCTCTCCGAGCTCGCGCTCGGCTGGTGCACGTACGGCGTCGGCGACCAGATGTCGCACTACAGCGTGAACTCCGGGGTGCCCAAGACGCTGGTCCAGCACCTGATCCGGTGGGTGATCGGGCACGGCGAGTTCGACGCCTCCACCAACGAGGTGCTGGCCGAGATCCTGGAGCAGGAGATCACCCCCGAGCTGATCCCGTCGCAGGAGGGGGTGAGGCCGCAGGCGACCGAGGACTCCGTCGGGCCCTACGCGCTGCAGGACTTCACCCTCTTCCACCTGGTGCGCCACGGTCGGAGCCCCTCGAAGATCGCCTTCCTGGCCATGCACGCCTGGCGGGACGCCGATGCGGGGGAGTGGCCGCCCGGCTACCCGGTCCAGGACCGTCCGTCCTACGACCTGGCCACCATCAAGGCCTGGCTCGAGGTCTTCGTCCGTCGGTTCTTCGCCAACCAGTTCAAGCGCAGCGCCCTGCCCAACGGACCCAAGGTCAGCCCGGGCGGGACGATGTCTCCACGGGGGGACTGGCGGATGCCCTCGGACGCCCGGGCCACGGCCTGGCTACGAGACCTCGAGCGCGTTCCGCAGGGCTGAGGCGGCCGGGCACGCCCCGCGCGACCCACCGGCACCACCGGCCCCAGCAGGCGTGATCCGCCCCACCTCAGCAGTTCCGCGAAATCCGAAAGATGCCTTGCCCTATCGTTGCGCGCATGGGTAAGCAAGAGGACTTCGTGCTGCGCGCACTCGAGGAGCGCGACGTACGGTTCGTGAGACTGTGGTTCACCGACGTTCTGGGCTTCCTCAAGTCCGTCGCGGTCGCTCCTGCGGAGCTGGAGAGCGCCTTCGGTGAGGGCATCGGCTTCGACGGTTCGGCCATCGAGGGCTTCGCCCGGGTGCAGGAGAGCGACATGCTCGCCAAGCCCGACCCGTCCACCTTCCAGATCCTGCCGTGGCGCGGCGAGGGTCCCTCCACCGCGCGGATGTTCTGCGACATCCTGATGCCGGACGGCAGCCCGTCGTACGCCGACCCGCGTCACGTGCTGAAGCGGACCCTGGGTCAGGCGGCCGACAAGGGCTTCACCTTCTACACCCACCCCGAGATCGAGTTCTACCTCTTCAAGGACACCCCCCAGAGCGGGGTCGAGCCGGTGCCGGTGGACCGCAGCGGCTACTTCGACCACACCGCCCAGTCGATGGGCGCCGACTTCCGGCGCGAGGCCATCACGATGCTGGAGTCGATGGGCATCTCCGTCGAGTTCAGCCATCACGAGGGCGGCCCCGGGCAGCAGGAGATCGACCTGCGCTACGCGGACGCGCTGAGCACCGCCGACAACATCATGACCTTCCGCACCGTGGTGCGCGAGGTGGCGCTGAGCCAGGGGATCTGGGCGAGCTTCATGCCCAAGCCCTTCACCACCCACCCCGGTTCCGGGATGCACACCCACGTGTCGCTGTTCGAGGGCGACCGGAACGCGTTCTTCGAGGCCGGCGCCCAGTACCAGCTCTCCCGGACCGGGCGGCAGTTCATCGCCGGGATCGTGCGGCACGCCGCCGAGATCACCGCGGTCACCAACCAGTGGGTCAACAGCTACAAGCGCCTGATCGGTGGCGGTGAGGCTCCCTCGTTCATCTCCTGGGGGCACAACAACCGCTCAGCCATGATCCGGGTGCCGATGTACAAGCCCAGCAAGGGGCAGTCCACCCGGGTCGAGCTCCGTTCGCTGGACGCCGCCTGCAACCCCTACCTGGCCTTCGCCGTCACCCTGGCGGCCGGCATGAAGGGCATCGAGGAGGGCTATGAGCTGCCGCGCGAGGCGGAGGACGACGTCTGGTCGCTGACCGAGCGCGAGCGCCGCAGCCTGGGCATCGAGCCGCTCCCCAGGACCCTCTTCGAGGCCATCAACGTGGCCGAGAGCAGCGAGCTGCTGGCCGAGACGCTCGGCGAGCACGTCTTCGACTTCTTCCTGCGCAACAAGCGGGCTGAGTGGGAGGCCTATCGCGGCCAGGTGTCCGCCTTCGAACGCGACCAGATGCTGCCGGTGATCTGACATGACCTCGCACCGGGTGCCTGGCTCCGCGCGCCGATCGGGCGCGCGCAAGGCCCTGCCCCCGGCCCGGTCGGTGCTGGACCCGACCCCCGTGGCTCGCGACCACGTGCAGGACAACGACCGCCGCCGCCCGATCCCTCGCAAGCGGCCCAGGGTCGCCGGGGCGACCTCCAGGACCGACCCGACGCGGGTCAGTGGCCCGATCCGGGCGGTGCTCGAGCCGATGCTGTGGCTGGCCTTCGTCAGCGGCGTGGTCTGGCTGCTGGTGGCCATGGACCCGGGCGTGACAGACCCCGACCCGGGAGTCGTGGTCTACGAGTACACGCAGCCCCTGTCGATCCTGGTGGGCGCGCTGCTGCTGATCTCCACCATCAGCGCCCTGATGTGGCTGTCCTCCTCGACCTCGGCCACCCGGGCCAGGAGCTCCTTCGCCGGCTTGGGGATGCTCGCCTCGGGCTGGCTCTTCGCCAAGGTGCACCCCGTGGACAACGGCGACTTCGTCTGGCGGTCCTGGACCAGCATCGGGGTCGGGGTGCTCCTGGTCGCCATGTGCTCGGTGCCGTGGCCCACCAGCGCTGCCCGGGTCCCGAGGCGTCCGACCACGGGCACCTGGATGGTGCTTGCGTTGCTGCTCGCCGGTGGCGTCATCGTGTCCATGCTGGCGTGGGAGGCCTCGCGCACCGGTCTGGTCGGGTCCTCGGACGTGGAGCAGGCCTGGGACCTGGTGCTGCCGTTCCTGATCATGCTCGCCCTGCTGCTGGCGGTTGCCCGCTTCGTGCTGCACCGCCCCCAGCGGACCAATGCCGGCTGAGCCGAGCAACACCGCGCTGATCCGAGCCGGCTTCCAGGAGCCGGACCGAGTCCGGCAGGAGATGTCGGAGCTGGGCGAGCACGCTGCCCCCCTGCTCTCGACGTTCTCCCGGACCGCCGATCCGGACCTGGCGCTGTCCGGCCTGGTGAGGATGACCGCCAGCCCAGGGGCCGATCCCGAGATGCTGGCCGAGCTCGTCGACGACGAGGGCACGGCGATGCGGCTGCTGTCCGTCCTCGGTGCCAGTGCCGCCCTGGGCGACCACCTGGCCCGTCGGCCGCAGCACTGGCGCGAGCTGACCGATCCTCATCTGGGGTGCAGCCGTCCGGCGGCGTGGGCAGTCCGGGCGCAGCTGCTGGAGGCGGTGGGCGCGGACCCGGGCTCCCCGCACCCGGTCGCCACTCTCCCCGATGCCGCGGCCGTGGACGCCCTGCGCGTCGAGTACCGCCGGATCCTGCTACGGCTGGCAGCGCGCGACCTCGCCCACCACCAGAGCCTGGACGACACCGCGGCGGAGCTCTCCGACCTGGCTGCGGGCACCCTCGACGCCGCCCTGGCGGTGGCGCGCGCCCGGCTCGGTGACGACTGGCAGAAGGCCAGGCTGGCCGTGGTGGCGATGGGCAAGTGCGGGGGGCACGAGCTCAACTACGTCTCGGACGTCGACGTCATCTTCGTGCACGAGGTGGCCGAGGGGGTCGACGAGAACGCCGGCACCCGCGTTGCCGCGCAGCTGGCGAGCCACCTGATCCAGATCTGCTCCGAGCACACCGGCGAGGGGACCATCTGGCCGGTGGACGCCGCACTGCGCCCCGAGGGCAAGGCCGGGCCGCTGGTGCGCACGCTGGCCAGCCACCAGGGCTACTACGAGCGCTGGGCCAAGACCTGGGAGTTCCAGGCGCTGCTCAAGGCCCGGCCCGTGGCGGGCGACCTGGTCCTGGGGCGGGCGTTCGTCGACATGGTGCAGCCGATGGTCTGGCGGGTCGCGGAGCGGGAAGGGTTCGTCCTCGACGTGCAGGCGATGCGGCGCCGCGTGGTCGACCACATCCCGAGCAAGGAGGCCGCGCGCCAGCTCAAGCTGGGCTCCGGCGGACTGCGCGACGTCGAGTTCGCCGTACAGCTGCTCCAGCTGGTCCATGGCCGCGCGGACGAGCGGATCCGAACGCCCACCACGCTCAGCGCCCTCGCTGAGCTCACCCGGGGTGGGTACGTCGGGCGCGAGGACGGGGAGGCGCTGCACGAGGCCTACTCGTTCCTGCGGTCGATGGAGCACCGGATCCAGCTCTACCAGCTGCGCCGGATCCACGTGGTGCCCGAGGACGAGCGCGACCTGCGCCGTCTGGGACGCTCGATGGGATTCTTCCGGGAGCCGGTGCAGCTGCTGGAGAAGACCTGGCACTACCACCGGCGCGAGGTGCGGCGGCTGCACGAGAAGCTCTTCTACCGGCCACTGCTGGAAGCCGTGGCGCGGATTCCTGGACCCGACGCCCGGCTCACCGTCGAGCAGGCCGAGACCCGGTTGATGGCGCTCGGCTACGCCGACCCCCGGGCGGCGCTGCGTCACCTGGAGGCGATGACCAGCGGCGTCTCGCGATCCGCGGCCATCCAGCGCACTCTGCTGCCGGTGATGCTGGAGTGGTTCGCCGACTCGCCCGATCCCGACGCCGGACTCTTCGGGTTCCGCCGGATCAGCGAGACCCTGGGTGACAGCCACTGGTACCTCCGACTGCTGCGCGACGAAGGACAGGTGGCGCAGCGCTTGGCGCGGGTGCTCTCCACCTCTCGCTATGCCACCGAGCTGCTGGAGCGCGAGCCCCAGGGAGTGCGGATGCTGGGGGAGGACCTGACCCCGCTGAGCGCCGAGGCGCTGACCACCGAGATGCGGGCCACCGCCGGCCGACAGCTGTCCGCGGAGGACGCCGTACGAGGAGTGCGGGCGGTACGACGGCGTGAGCTGTTCCGGATCTCGGTGGGCGACCTGTTCGGCGAGACGGACGTGGCGGACGTGGGTCGGGCGCTGGCCAGGCTCACCGACGCCACCTTGGAGGCCACCCTGGACGTGGCATCGGGCGAGATCTGCCGGCAGCGTGGACTCGCCGAGCCCCCGGCACGTCTGGCGATCGTGGCCATGGGCCGGTACGGCGGCTTCGAGCTGTCCTACGGCAGCGACGCGGACGTCATGTTCGTCCACGAGCCGGTGCCCGGTTCCGACAGCCACCGCGCCGCGTCCTTCGCGCAAGCGGTGGCCAACGAGCTGCGGCGCCTGCTGGCCATGCCCGGCAGCGACCCCGCCCTGGAAGTCGATGCGGGCCTGCGCCCGGAGGGCAAGCAGGGACCGTTGGTGCGGACGGTGGAGTCCTACGCGTCGTACTACGCGAAGTGGTCCCAGGTGTGGGAGGCACAGGCGCTGCTGCGGGCCGACGCCACCGTCGGCGACCCGGACCTCCGCAGGCGGTTCACCGAGCTGATCGACCCGCTGCGGTTCCCCGAGGGCGGCATCAGCCTCGACGACGTGGTCGAGATCCGTCGGATCAAGGCCCGGGTGGACCACGAGCGCCTGCCGCGGGGGGCCGACCCGCACACGCACCTCAAGCTCGGCCGGGGTGGCCTGGCCGACATCGAGTGGACCGTGCAGCTGCTCCAGCTCCGGCACGCCGGGGCGGTGCCCGCGCTGCGCACACCGATGACCCTGGAGGCCTTGGCCGCAGCGGCGGAGGCCGGACTCATCTCGGAGCAGGACGCGCAGACGTTGGAATCGGCCTGGCGGCTGGTGAGCCACGTCCGCAACGCCGCCACCCAGGTGCGCGGCAAGGCCGTGGACCAGCTGCCCCAGGACGCCAAGGAGAAGGCTGCGGTCGCGATCGTCCTCGGCTACGGACCAGGGGACTCCGACCGCATGGTCAACGACTACCTGCGCACGACCCGGCGAGCCCACGCCGTGGTCGAGCGGATCTTCTGGGCCTGACGCAGAAGGTCAGGTCAGGCTGCCGGGCGGCGTCCCGTGGCGGCCTCGCGCAAGGCGCGCAGCGCCCCGGTGGACCACAGCGCCCACAGCACCAGCAGCGGCTGGAAGAAGAGCCTGACCAGTCGAGCGCGGTCACTGTCCAGCCCGAAAGCGTCGGTCCCCTCGACGTACTGCGCGACGTTGCCGGGGAGCACGGCGACGAAGAAGCCCGCCGTCACCACCCCCACGAGCACCTTCGGGCGGGCCAGCAGGAGCAGCCCGAGGCCGAGCCCGATCTCCGCCACGCCCGAGACCACGACCACCACGTCGCTGTCGACGGGGAACCAGGAAGGAACCTGCGCCTGGAACTCCTGGCGGGCGGTGGTGAGGTGGGTGGCGCCGGCGAACAACAGCACGGCGCCGAGCAGCCAGCGTGCGGCGTCCTGGAGCCGGGACGTCGCCGGAGTCGGCGGCAGCAGCGCCGCGGCCCTCATCGGGGCTTGGCCTCGCCCCGGGCCACGGCCTCGTCGCGGCTGGAGCGTGCCCGCTCGAGCAGTTCCATCAGGTCAGCCTCCGCGCGTGCCTTCTCGCGGTACTTCGGCCCCAGCGCGATGATCTGCTCGCGCTCGGCGAGCAGCGCGTTGTAGATCCGCTCCCGCTCGGCCGGGTCGTGGGTGTATTCGGAGTCGAGGTAGGACTCGGCGTGGCGACGGGCGTTGGCGATGGCGGTCTGCGCCTTGCCCGCGGGGCTGACCAGGGAGGCGATCACGGTGACAGCGAGGACCCCGATGATCACGGCGAGGGAGAGACCGATGCCGACCTCGACGACCGGGACGTGCTCGCCGTCGTTGATGAAGGGCAGGTTGTTCTCGTGCAGCGCGTGCAGGATCAGCTTGACGCCGATGAAGGCCAGGATCGCGGCCAGGCCGTAGGAGAGGTAGATCAACCGGTCGAGCAGACCGTCGATGAGGAAGAAGAGCTGGCGCAGGCCGAGCAGGGAGAAGGCCGTCGCGGTGAACACGATGTAGGTGTTCTGGGTGAGCCCGAAGATGGCGGGGATGGAGTCGAGGGCGAACAGGATGTCGGTGCCGCCGATCGCCACCATCACCAGCAGCATCGGCGTCATGACGCGCTTGCCGTTCTCGATGGTGAAGAGCTTGTCCCCGTCGTAGTGGTCGCTGGTGTGCATGAACTTCTTGGCGATCCGGATGATGAAGTTGTCCGCGCCGTGCTCGTCCTCGTCCTCCGGCTTGAGCAGGTTGCCAGCGGTGAGGAGGAGGATCAGGCCGAAGAGGTAGAAGATCCAGGCGAAGGAGTTGATCAGCGCGGCGCCGAGGAGGATGAAGCCGGTGCGTGCGATGAGGGCGAACACGATGCCGAAGAGCAGCACCTTCTGCTGGTCCTCGCGAGGTACCCGGAAGCTCGCCATGATGATCAGGAAGACGAACAGGTTGTCCACCGACAGGGCCTTCTCGGTGACGTAGCCGGCGAAGTACTCCGAGCCGGGGCCGCCGCCGGCGAACAGCAGCATGCCGAGCCCGAAGATGATGGCGAAGCCGACGTAGAGGGCCGACCAGATGGCAGCCTCACGCAGGGTCGGCACGTGCGCCTTGCGCACGTGGAAGACGAAGTCGAAGGCCAGCAGGGCCAGGATCCCGATGATCGTCAGTCCCCAGACCAGTGGGGTTACCTCCATGGCAGATCGCTCCTCGAAGCCCGCGCGGACGCCGACGGGGAGTCGGCTGGATGCGCGCTCAGGGGGCCCCGAGCGCGCCCTCAGTCTGCCATGTGACCCCTGACAGTGATCCGGCGTCGAGTGCTGGAACGGTCCGTGATAACCCGGCGATGAGGGTTGCCTGTGATGTCTGTCACATGGTCTCCTGGCCTACCTACTCGGGGGTAATCAAAGGAGCTCTAGATGTCACCTTCTCGTCTCACCGCAGGACTCGCCGCTGCGGCGGCCATGCTGCTCATCCCGTTCTCCGCACCGGCCGCCCAGGCCGCGGAGGACCTGCCCCCCTTCTACCAGGCCCCCGCGACGCTCCCGGCCAACAACGGCGACGTGATCCGCAGTGAGCGACTGGGCTACCTGCTGGATCCCGCAGCGGTGAAGGACCTGGCCTACACCTCGACCCGGGTGCTCTACCGGTCCACCAACCGCACCGGCAGGGCTATCGCGGTCTCGGGGTCCGTCATCGTGCCGAAGGCGCCGTGGGTGGGCAAGGGCACGCGCCCGGTCATCGGCTACGCGGTCGGCACGCAGGGGGTCGGTGACGCCTGCGCCCCCTCCCGCCAGTTCAGCCAGGGCTTCGAGTACGAGTCGATCTTCATGGCCGGTCTCCTGGCCCGCGGCTACGCGATCGCGATGACCGACTACGAGGGCCTCGGAACCGCGGGGCTGCACACCTACATGGACCGCGAGTCGCAGGGACACGCGGTGCTGGACGCGGTGCGCGCCGCGCAGCGGCTTGCTGGCACCGGGTTGTCCAGCACCAGCCCGGTGGGTCTCTACGGCTACTCGCAGGGTGGGGCCGGTGCCGCGTCCGCGGCGGAGCTCGCCTCCACCTACGCACCGGAGCTGAAGATCAAGGGGACGGTCGCGGGCGCGGTCCCGGCTGACCTGCGGGCGTTGCCGGGCGCCATCGACGGCACCCTCTACTCCGAGTTCACCTGGTACGCGATCGCCGGCCTCTCGGCCAGCTACGGCCTGGACATCAACGACTACCTCAACGACGCGGGCAAGAAGATGCTGGCCCGGGTCTCCGACAACTGCGTCTTCGACCTCCTGGGGTCCGCCTTCACCAAGTCCTCCGACTACACCGCGGACGGCTCCAGCCTCGGCCAGCTGATCGAGCGCGAGCCCTTCAAGACGATGATCGCCGAACAGCGCATCGGTCTGCGCAAGCCGAGCGCCCCCGTGCTCCTCACCCAGAGCCTGCTCGACGACATCGTTCCCTACCGGGTCGGTCGACAGCTGACCGTCGACTGGTGTGATCGCCAGGCCAACGTGCGCCTCAGCACCAACGCCACACCGCTGCACGTGGGCGGCATGCTCAACAACGCCACGGAGGTCTACGGCTTCATGGAGGCCCGGTTCGCCGGGCTGCCGGCCGCCAGCTCCTGCTGGAGGCTCTAGGTCGCGTGCCTCGCGCCGTGGGCGGCGCGGGTCTCCACCTCGGGGCGTGGCCTTGGTCGCGCCCCGAGGCGACTCCGGCCTTCGTGTCCAGTTCGTGTCCTGACGAACCCGTGGCTGGCTTGCATTCCTTGACAAAGTTGATCAATCTTACTGACATACAGGTCGAATTAGCCTGGATGCTGTGCTGACTGCTTGTGTCAGCCGCTGAGACGGATCGAGCAAGGAGTCAGCACATGTCGACATCACCGAGAGCCGCACGAGCGAAGGTGGTCGTCATCGGTGCTGGCGCGAGCGGCACCCTGACCGCCATCCACCTGCTGCGCGAAGCGGGTCGACGCTCCACCGGCCTCGACGTGGTGCTCCTCGATCCCGCGGACCGGTGGGCCCGTGGCGTCGCCTTCGGCACCCCGGACGAAGGTCACCTGCTCAACGTCACCGTGGCCGGGATGAGCGCCCTGCCCGAGGATCCCGCGCACTTCGTCTCCTGGCGGGCCCGGCACGTGGCCGGTTGCGACCCGGACCCCACCGCCTTCGTGCCCCGGCGCCACTTCGCGCTCTACCTCGACGACACGCTCGCCGACGCGATCGCGGCGACGGCGGGGACGGTGGGCATCGAGCACGTCCGTGCCCGCGCCGTCGGCGTCCGGCGCACGTCGACCGGCTGCTCGGTCCTGACCGACCGCGGAGAGATCGAGGCCGACGCCGTGGTGGTCGCCACCGGGCTGCCCCAGGTGGGCCATGGCTGGGCGCCCGAGGAGCTGCGGCAGTCGGCGTTCTTCGTGGCCGACCCCTGGCAGCCCGGCGCGCTGGACGTCGTACGCCGGGACCAGTCCGGTCCCGCCGACGTGCTGGTCGTGGGCTCGGGGCTGACCATGGTCGATGTCGCGCTGTCGGTGGCCGGCCCTGAGGCTCGGCCCGACCGCCGACTGTTCGCCGTGTCCCGGCGCGCGCGCCTGCCCAAGGCGCACCTGTCCACTCCGAAGCTGGCAGCCATCCCCGACATCTCCGACTGGGGCACCACGCTGGAGGAGGTGCGCAAGGCCACGGCCCAGCACATTGAGCAGGTGCAGGAGGCGAGCGGCGACTGGCGCCCCGCGGTGGACGGGCTGCGGTTCCGTGTGGCCACCTTGTGGGAGCGTTTCAGTGAGGAGGACCGCCTGGAGTTCATGGCGCGTGACGCGGGGGAGTGGAACGTCGTCCGTCACCGGATGGCCCCGTCCAGCGCGGTGACCATGCGCGAGATGTGGGAGACCGGTCGGCTCTCGATCGAGGCGGCGGAGGTCGTCGCGGCCGAGCCCCTGCCCCGTGGCGGTCTGTCGGTGACCCTGTCGGACGGGCTCCGTCGCGACGTCGGCTGGGTGGTGAACTGCACCGGTCCGCAGTCCGACATCCGGCTCCTGGGCAACGAGCTGCTCGACGACCTGCTGCGGCCTCGCGCCGGCACCGCCCTGGCCACCATCGCCACCGCCGGGATGGGGTTCCGCACCGACGCCGGTCGCCTGGTCGACTCGGCGGGCACCACGGACGCGCCCCTGTGGACCCTGGGAGCGCTGCGTCGCGGTGAGCTCTGGGAGTCGACCGCGGTGCCGGAGATCCGTACCCAGGCGCTGGCCCTGGCCTCCTCGGTGCTCGATGCCGTGGCTCCGCTGCCGCGCCGGCTGGAGGACGGCCGGCTGGTGGGTGGGCACCACCCGATCGCTCGACCGCGGGACCCGCTCGGCCTGCCGCTGTCCTCGACCGCCGAGGCGGCGGCGGCGTACAACGCCGGACTGGAGCGCGTGATGCGCTTGCAGTCCGGCGGGGACGAGCTGATCCGCGAGGCCGCCAGGCTCGATCCCGACTTCGCGATGGCGCACGCGGCCCTGGCGATGCTGGGCCACGAGGCCGGCGCCGAGGCGGACGTGCGCGCCTCGCTGGAGGCGGCTCAGCAGGCCGTGGGTCGACGAGGCGATGCCCGCGAGCGCAGCTTCGTCGACGTGGTGACGCGCCGCGTCGACGACGTGCGCCGCTCCGGGGCCCAAGCCCTGATGTCGCACATCGCGAACTATCCGCGGGACGTGCTGGCCGTCTCCGCGGCCGTGCCGACCATCGCCTTCTCCGGGGTCACCGACGTACAGCGCGAGTCCTGGGAGCTGGTGGAGGGTCTCGCCCCGGCGTACGGCGACCACTGGTGGTACATCTCGCTGCTCGCCTTCACCCGGCAGGACCAGAGCCGCTTCGAGGAGGCGGGGCTCCTCGCGGAGAGCGCCCTGTCGTGCGAGCCCTCGTCGGGGCACGCGGTGCACGCCCTGACCCACGTGATGTACGAGACCGGACAGCACGAGGCAGGCCGGGTGTGGCTGGACCACTGGGTCGCCGAGAGCGGCCGGTCCGCCAGCCACCGGGCGCACTTCTCCTGGCACGCCGCGTTGCACGAGCTCGCGCTGGGCGACACCGAGGCGGTACGTCGGCGCTACTACTCCCAGCTCGCCCCGCCCGGGGTCTGTGGCGTCCGCTCCCTGGTGGACTCCGCGTCCCTGCTGTGGCGCTGGGGGGTCACCACCGCGGAGTGGGACACCGCGGCAGCTGACGTGCTGGGCGTGCCGCCGGCGTTCGCGGGCGAGGGAAGTGCGCCGCCGATGCGGTCCATCCTGGACTCCCTGTCCGGTCCTGACGCGGAGCTCTTGCTGAGGCCGCAGACGCCCTTCGTGGCGATGCACGCCGCGGTGGCCCTGACCGGCGCCGGTGACGGCGCTCGGCTGGCCTCGCTGCGCGAGCACTGCGCGCGCTCCTCGGACACCGTCGTGGCCGGGGTGGTGACGGCGTGCTGCGACGCGCTGGCAGCGGTGCTGGAGCAGCGCTGGGCCGAGGCCGCCCAGCTGCTCACAGACCTGATGCCGGTGCTCGGGAGCGTCGGCGGGTCGGCGGCGCAGCGCGAGGTGATGGAGGAGACGCTGCTCTTCTGCCTCGTGCACGCGGGGCAGGCCGAGCCTGCCGCGACGCTGCTGGAGCGGCGCCTGGATCGTCGCCCGTCGCCGTTGGACCAGCGTCGGCTCGACGTGCTGGGGCGAGCGCAGGGGGCCGGCGCCGCTCGGGTCCCCGCGGGCAGTGGAGCCTGAGCAGGCACCGGTGGACGCCGCGACCCTGCTGTTCACGGTCGCCGGGGCCGGCACAGTGATCCTGCTGGTGCTCTACGAGCAGTTCCAGGCCGTGCCGGGCGCGGCGGTCGCCTTCCTGGCCGCCCGGCTGATCCTGGGGTGGGCGGACCCCGGGTAGGTCCGCGAGGGCGGGTGCGGAGCTGCCTCCGGCCAGGTCAGTACGCTGGATCCGGTCCTCGTTGCCGGGAGCCGCCCGCAAGCCCGAAGGAGCCCCGCGTCTTGAGCACACCTGCCCTGCCACGTGCAGCCGTCCAGGATTCCGCGCTCAACACCGAACCCACCGTCCGTGCCGTGCTGCGCTCACCCCGGCTGCTGCGCACCGAGGTCCTCGGCGGCCTCGTGGTGGCGCTGGCCCTGATCCCCGAGTCGATCTCGTTCTCCATCATCGCCGGGGTCGATCCCCGCGTGGGTCTGTTCGCCTCGTTCACGATGGCGGTCTCCATCGCCTTCCTCGGCGGGCGCCCGGCGATGATCTCGGCCGCGACCGGGGCTGTCGCCCTGGTGGTGGCCCCCGTGGCCCGCGACCACGGCCTGGACTACCTCATCGCGACGGTGATCCTGGCGGGGGTCCTGCAGGTCGCCCTGGGCCTGGCCGGGGTGGCCCGGCTGATGCGGTTCATCCCACGCTCGGTGATGGTCGGGTTCGTCAACGCCCTGGCGATCCTGGTCGTCGTCGCCCAGGTCCCCTACCTGGTCGACGTGCCCTGGTTGGTCTATCCCCTGACCGTCGCGGCCATCGCCGTGATCGTCGCGCTGCCCAGGATCACCAAGGCGGTGCCCGCGCCGCTGGTGGCGATCGTGGCCCTGACGGTGTTCACCGTCCTCGGAGGGCTGGACGTGCCGACGGTCGGCGACGAGGGGGAGCTGCCCCAGAGCCTTCCGTCGCTCCTGCTGCCGGACGTGCCGTGGAACCTGACGACCTTGGAGATCATCGCCCCGTACGCGCTGGCGATGGCCCTCGTGGGTCTGCTGGAGTCGCTGCTGACGGCCAAGCTGGTCGACGACATCACCGACACCGGCTCCAACAAGACCCGCGAGGCCATGGGGCAGGGCGTCTCGAACGTGATCACCGGCTTCTTCGGCGGCATGGGCGGGTGCGCCATGATCGGCCAGACGATGATCAACGTGAAGGCATCAGGTGCCCGAACCCGGATCTCCACCTTCCTGGCCGGGGTATTTCTGCTCGTCCTCGTCGTCGGGTTCGGGGACGCCGTGGCGGTGATCCCCATGGCGGCGCTGGTCGCCGTCATGGTGATGGTCTCGGTGGCGACCTTCGACTGGCACAGCATCCGTCCCGCCACTCTGGCCCGGATGCCCAAGTCCGAGACCACGGTGATGCTCGCGACCGTGGCGGTCACCGTCCTCACCCACAACCTCGCCATCGGAGTGGGGGTGGGAGTGCTGGTGGCCATGACCCTGTTCGCGCGTCGGGTGGCGCACGTGACCGAGACCCGCCGCGAGCTCCTCCAGGACGAGGCCGGCACCACCACTGCGGTCTACACCGTGACCGGCGCGCTGTTCTTCGCCTCCAGCAACGACCTCTACGAGCAGTTTGAGTACGCCGCTGATCCCGAGCGCGTCGTGATCGACCTGAGCCGGTCCCACATCTGGGACGCCTCCACGGTCGCTGCCCTGGATGCGATCACCACCAAGTACGAGCGCAAGGGCAAGACGGTGCTTATCGTGGGCCTCGACGAGGCCAGTGCCGAGCGGCACGGACGACTCAGCGGCGCCCTGAGCTGAGGACGGTCCCGACCCGGCTCCACGCGGCGGGCACCGGTCGCGTCGGCGTCGGCCTGCACCCGTTCCTCGGTCGGCTCCGGGCCTCGGACGGTAGTCCCTGACCGGTCCCGGGTACACACCTCCAGGGCCCAACGACCCCGCGACCAGCCCACTCCCTCGATGAACGGATACCCAGATGCCTCCCACGTCCCTGACTGACAAGGCCCGGCAGATGCTGGAGAAGGCCAACCCGGCCGTGATCGCGACCGTCCGCTCCGACGGCCAGCCGGTCTCGGCGGCCACCTGGTACCTCCTGCGCGAGGACCGCATCCTCGTCAACATGGACGAGGGTCGCAAGCGACTCGGCCACCTCAGGAAGGAGCCCCGCGTCTCGCTCACGGTCCTCGACGAGTCCTCGTGGTACACGCACGTCACGCTCATCGGTCGCGTCGTGGAGATCTACGACGACGAGGGACTCGCGGACATCGACGCCTTGTCCGCGCACTACACGGGTGAGCCCTACGCCCAGCGTGACCGCGCACGCGTGAGCGCCTTGATCGAGATCGAGCGCGTCCACGGCTGGGGAGCGCAGAAGAACAACGACCAGCCCGACGGTAGCCGGTAGCGGCTGGGGAGTACGGCACACCCGAACGCAGGTGTCCGCTGGCGAAACCCGGTGGCCGCACACGCAGGCGGCCGACGTGCGGAAGGCGGGATGACGGTAGCGCCGCTCGACGGCGGGCCGTGGGCGCCTTGGGTCCCGCGCAAGGGCTGATCGGATACGGGGGAGTGCCTCACGTTCCCGTCCGTGCCAGGGATCAGTTGGGCATCACGAAGAAGGTGCGGCCCACCGTACCGCTTTCTCGATCCGGTGAGCCTGGCGAAGCCTCAGTGCGCGACCTGAGGTGTCCGCGTGTCGCAGTCTTACCCGAAACCTCCGTGGACTAAGCACGGCACCACAGGCGCTCAGCCGCCGGGGTCGAGGAGGCAGCGGGTGGGAGACCGCGATTGAGGGCCCGTGCTCACGCAGCAGCCGCTGATTCTTGACGGGATCCTGACGCCTATGTCCGGCCTCCTCCGTCGTTCTCGTGCCAGCGTTGGGGCCATGGGAATTGTGCACAACGCCGTCTACTGCGGGGACGGTCGCAAGCTGGAGCCCGAATCTCTCGAGGTGACCTACGAGCTCCTGCGGGACCGGCACGGGATGGGTTGGATCGGTCTGTATCGGCCGTCGCGTCGAGAGATCGATTCCATCGCGGAGGAGTTCTCGCTGCACCCGCTTGCCATCGAAGACACCGTCAGCGCACACCAGCGACCCAAGATGGAGCGGTACGGGGGAGTGCTGTTCACCGTGCTGCGTCCCGCTTCCTACGTGGCTGCCGAGGACCGGATCGAGCTGGGGGAGCTGCATGTGTTCACCGGTCCGGACTTCGTGGTCACCGTGCGGCACGCGGAGTCACCGGATATCGCGAGGATCCGTCGCCGCATGGAGGCTGACCCCGACTTGCTGGCGCTGGGGCCGGAAGCAGTGCTGTACGCGATCCTGGACCAGGTCGTCGACGAGTACGAGCCGGTCGTCGACGGGCTCGAGGTCAGCATCGACGAGATCGAGTCGGCCGTCTTCGCCGAGGACGGGGGGGTGTCACGACGGATCTATGCGCTCTCGCGCGAGCTGGCAGGCTTCCAGCGGGCTACGCGACCGCTTCTTGCGATGCTCGAGGGGCTCACCGACGGCTTCGAGAAGTACCAGGTGGACGAAGAGCTGCGTCGTTCCCTGCGCAACGTCGAGGACCACACCATCCGCGTGATTGAGCGGGTCGAGGGTCTCCGCGTGCTCCTGCAGAACATCCTGACGGTGAACGCGACCCTGGTCGGGCAACGGCAGAACGAGGAGATTCAACGGCTCACCGAGTCCAGCCTGCGTCAATCCGAGGAGGTGAAGCGGATCTCCTCGTGGGCAGCGATCCTCTTCGCTCCCTCGCTGGTCCCGACGGTCTACGGCATGAACTTCCAGGTGATGCCCGAGCTCGACTGGCGACTCGGGTA
Organism: Nocardioides sp. 616; assembly: GCF_002930065.1. Classification (NCBI taxonomy): domain Bacteria; kingdom Bacillati; phylum Actinomycetota; class Actinomycetes; order Propionibacteriales; family Nocardioidaceae; genus Nocardioides; species Nocardioides sp. 616. The sequence continues at coordinate 48,241 of NZ_POAG01000017.1, forward strand.
TCCCTTCGCCTTGTTGATGATGGCCCTGATGTGCGCACTGTTGTACGTGGTCTTCCGCCGAAAGGGGTGGCTGTGACGGGTCTGGGCACCAGGACCCGAAGGGCCCCGGGGAAGCAAGGGCCTCCACCTGCGAAGGTGAAGGCCTCGTCACTAGATAAGATATATTCTCACGAATTGTGGTGTGCGCCACTAATTTCTGAGGGGACAGTCCCGTGACCAGTTCAGCAACCCGAGGCTTCGCCACATCCGTCGTCCTGGCGCTGGGGGCGGCTGCGGTCGTGGCGCTGCCGCTCCTGCCACTCGGTGCCGACGCGGATGCGAGCGGCCCGAACTTCGTCCGCTGGGATGTGGACACCGGTGTGAGCGGTGCGGCGTTCACCTCCGTCGGTGAGGTGTTCCCCGGGGAGCGGAACATCGTCACCGCAGGCTATGGAGCGCTCGCGAACGGCGTACCTGCCGGAGGCGGCACGCTCCAGGTCTACCGGCCTGGAAGGAATCTGGGCGAGTGGCACAAGGTGGAGGTCTTCGGGACGACGGAGCAGATCATCTTCCCCAATCGCCCGACGGTCGCTGACGTCGACGGCGACGGGCTCAACGACCTGGTGGTGCCCTCGGGCTACTTCTTCGACACCAATCCCAGCAACGACGGTGGAGCGCAGGCGCGCAGCGCCATCACCTGGTGGAAGAACAGGGGGCTCGACGCCGCGGGGAACGCACGGGGGTTCGTCCGCCATGACCTGGTGACAGGGCAGGGTCCCTCCTACCACGGCGTGGAGGTGGTCGACCTGGACGGTGACGGAGTGCGCGACCTGGTGACGACCGCCGAGGCGGGCATGGTCGCCGATGACCAGTACGACGACACCGTACGACTGCAGTACCTGCGGGGTCTCGGCGATGCGCGCTTCGCGGCACCGGTGACCCTGGCCGAGGGGTCCGGGGGCAGTCTCCCCACCGTGGCCGACGTGGACGGCGACGGGCGTCAGGACATCGTCTCCTCCCAGTACTTCAAGCTCAACTACACCGACGGGGACGCCGCGTCCTTCATGTGGTTCCGCCAATCCGGGGACGCCTCGTCCGGTCTGAGCGCATCCAATTTCACCAAGCACCCGATCACGACGTTCGGTCAAGCCGGCTTCGGTTTCCAGATCCGTCCGGTCCCGGGATTCCGAACGCCTGGCACGGTGTCCTGGATCGGGACCAATCACCAGGGTCGGTGCTTCGTTCAACGATTCCTCAGCACCGTGATCCCCGGCGCGATCGATGTTCCGGAGATGGTGATGGAGTTTGTGCCAGGCGCGGACCTCACGGCTCCGTGGACGGTCAAGGAGCTCTCCCTCCCAGAGGTTCCGGCAGCTGACCCAACCGCCTGCGACCCTGCCTTCAACGTCCGCAACTCGCCCGTGGCTATCCACCCGACCGGCCACATCACCTCGCGTTCAGCCGCTGGGCAGGCCGCCCCCGGCGTCTTCGGGCATGGAGACCTCGACGGGGACGGGGATATCGATCTCGCGGTCTCCGGTGACGGAGATCGCCGCCTGTTCTGGATCGAGCAGCGTCCGGGCCAGGCCAAGGACACCGTCCTGCACACGTTGACGGCGCCGGGTGAGCAGTTCGGCCAGTCCGGCGGTGGTGTCGTGGAGGACCTCAACAAGGACGGCGTGCCCGAGCTGATCTTCTCCTCGTTCGACACCAACACTGTCGCCCTGTGGACTGCGGGCGCAGAAGAGCAGTCCCAGCCGCCCCAGCAGCCCTCTCCGACGGCCCACCCGAGTCCTACGCCGCTCCCTACGCCGCTTCCACAGGCGACGACGTACCGGACGAGGCTGAAGGCGACAGGACCGGCGAAGCGACCCGTCGCCGGTCGCGCAAGCACCTGGCGGGTCAGGCTCAGCGGAACCCACCCCGAGAAGACCCGCCTGGTGGCGGCCACCTTCCGTGCCACGGGCGCGAAGCGGGCGAGAAAGGTGGGGATCGTGAGGCTGCGTCCACGCGAGGGCAGGAGTCACGCGGGCCGGCTGACCTGGCGCCCCAGACGTAATGGCGTGCTCATCCTCCGCTACGCGGGAGGCGAGGTGTCCGTGCTGGTTGGGGAGCGGGCGTCCCGGACCACGGTGAGGGTCAAGGTGCGCGCTCGCCGGTGACCATGCGGGGCGGCGCACCTCCAGCATTCCGCCTCGAGACCGACGAGGATGTTCGACGAGATCGAGTTCAGCTCATGTGCGGGCTCATCGGGCCCCTTGAGCAGGTCTGGTCAAGGGGCCCGAGGGACTCAGCGGATCGGCGCCGCGAGGGGCAGGCTCCGGTCGACGAGCTCCTTCACCTTGGTGCCGCAGGTCGAGACCACGGCTGCGTCGGTGCAGTAGTAGGCCGACGTGCGGCTGCCGGTCGCCAGGTCCTTGGCCCAGGAGGAGCCGAAGTCCCGCAGTCGCGCAGTCTGGGTCGCGTTGGCCGAGCAGCCAGCGCCGATGACGCCGATGGCATCGGTGTTCTCACCCTCGACGTCGATGTGGCAGCTGCCGCCCGTCGGGATGCCGAGGGTGTACTTGCTCCACACCAGCTGGATGCCGACGTAAGGGTTCGCCAGTCCTATCAGGGCCTCCGCGGAGTTGTTGAAGAGGTTGGTGACGCTGGGGCGGGCGGTCACGGCGAGCACGGGACGCTTGCCGCCGTCAGAGATGGCCTGCAGGTTCGCGGTGAAGCCGCCGGCCGCGACCGGGTCGAAGAGGATCGCGCCGGCAAAGTTGTTGTAGCCGTTGGCGTCGAGCCGGCTGCCCAGCTCGCTGGCGAAGTGGCCGCCGGCCGAGTGGCCGCCGACGACGTAGCGCCGCGGCAGGGGCTTGCCCGCCGGGGGAGTGAGCGCGCGTTGAGTCATGAGGTCACCGAGTGCAGCGGCGAGCTCCGGGTTGCCAGCAGTCATGTCGCCGTTGACGCACAGGACCATCACGCCCTTCTCGGCGATCGCCTTGCTGGTGCCGCGCAGGTTGCCGCAGCCACGGCTGAAGCCGTGGTTGAGGACCATCAGCGCGGAGGCGCTGCCGGAAGGCAGATACCAGTCGGCGCTGTGGCTGGCACCGTCGACCACGATCTGGGTGTTCACACAGGAGCTGGTGGAGGAGGAGTAGTTGTTGCACGCCACTGGGGCGGCGGCTTGGACGCCGGGGGCGAGTGCGATCAGCCCGCTGGCCATGGTGCCGGCGGCCATCAGTCCTGCGAAGACTGCCTTCATCTGCTTCTTCATGAGCTCTCCGAGGTTCGTGACGCGGCAGGGGTCCGCATCTCATGGCAACCTAGGGATGACAAGCGCATGATGATATATGGCATATGATCTAAGAACGGAATGTGACCAAACCGTGACCTTGATCCCTTCGCGTCGATGCTTCGACCCCCGGATGCACACCAGGAGTGCGCCATGACGTTTGCCCCAGTTCAGGGTGCTCTGACCGCTGCCCCTGGCACCAAGGGGATCCGGTTCGCCCTGGTCCTGCCCTCCACCAACACCTCGGTTGAGCGGGAGGTTCACCACCTCCGTCCTCAGGACTGCTCCTGGCATACCGGCCGCATCATGATCAAGGCGCCCGCGCTGGACTCGGCCGACGCCTTCGGTGCCTTCCGTGAGTGCCTCAACGAGGCGATGCCGGCTGCCCTGGAGACGGTGATGACCTGCAAGCCGGACTACATCGTGATGGGCATGTCGGCCGAGACCTTCTGGGGCGGTGTCGTCGGCAATGCGGCGTTCGAGCAGGGAGTGCGGGACCTGACGGGTCTTGAGGTGACGACCGGCGCCACCGCGGCGGGGGAGGCCCTCAAGGCGTTCGGCGCGAAGCGGATCGGCGTGGTCACGCCGTACCAGCCGGTGGGGGACGAGCAGGTCGTCGCCTACTTCACCGAGCTGGGCTACGACGTCGCCGCGATCACCGGTCTCTGCTCGGAGAGCGCCACGTCCATCGCCGACGAGACCCCCGAGGACCTGCGGCGGGCCTTCCTCTCCGTGGACGGGCCGGACGTCGACGCGCTGATCCAGTGCGGCACCAACCTGGAGTGCATCGCGGTCGCTGCGGAGCTCGAGCGCGAGCTCGGCAAGCCGGTCATCGCGATCAACGCCGCCACGGTGTGGCACGCGTTCCGCGTCAACGGGATCCAGGACAAGTTCCAGGGCCACGGCTCGCTGCTCGAGCTGCACTGAACCAGTGCTGCCCTGAACCAAGCTCCACTCGACCGAGTTCCAGTTCCACTGAGCCAGATCGGATCTGAAGATGTTCAACCACGTAGGTCACCTCACCCTGTCCGCCGACGTCACCGACGCCCAGGTCGAGGCCATCGCCGCGGGCCTGCTCGCCCTGCCAGGACGGATCCCGGGCTTGGCGGAGGCCGAGGTCGTCGGTGATGCCGGGCTGAGTGAGGGAAACGCCAGCCTGCGCTTCCACATGCGCTTCGACTCTCAGGCGGACTGGGAGTCCTACCGGACGCACCCGGCTCACGTGGCGGTGGTCAAGGAGAGCATTGCTCCGGTGCTGGCGGGCAAGGCGTTCGTGCAGTTCGAGGACTCCGCTGTGCGAAAGTCCTCCGCCGCCTGAGCACATCATGGCGCGGCACAGGCAATGCAATATATGATCTATACATGGCATTCAGCACGATAACCAACCTTGATGTGGACGCCGCGCAGCAGCACAGCCGCGAGCTCCTCGACCGTTTGCTCACCACCGACTCCCAGACCTACGTCACCGGGCCACGCGGTCTCGGCGCGGGCGAGCGGGTCCTCGTGCTGGGAGGTACCGGATACATCGGCCGCGCGCTGCTGCCCGAGCTCGTGGCCCGTGGCTACCCGGCCGCGGTGCTGGCCCGCTCCGCGGAGGTGAAGAACGACGCCGAGTTCGCCGGCGTCGAGGTCGTGGTGGGTGACCCCACCCGCGCCGGGGACGTGGCCGACGCGGTTGCCGCGTCACCCACGGCGGTGGTGATCTCGCTGCTGAGCGGCCGGCGCCCCAACGATGCCGAGGAATGTCGTCTGGTCGACCACGAGGCTGTGGTCAATGGCATCAAGGCGTCCGTCGAGCACCAGGTCCAGCAGTTCATCCACATCAGCGACTTCGGTGCCTATCGTCCCGAGCTCATCCCGCAGGTCTACAAGCTGCAGGTCGAGGGCGAGCTGATCGGCCAGCACCATGGATCGCTGCCCTGGACGATCATCCGGCCGACCGCCTATTACCCCTACCTGTCGATGACCTTCGGTGATGTCAAGAACGGCGAGAAGTACCGCATCTTCGACCATGGCGAGTACAGCGTGGTCAACCCGATCGCTCGCGAGGATCTCGCCGAGTTCATCGTCAACCAGGTCCTCGACAGTGACGCGCTGGGCCGCGTCCTCCCGGTGGGCGGTCCCTGGGTCCCCGACAACGTGGTGACCCTCAAGGAAGCCGGTCAGATGATGTTCGACATCACCGGACGTGAACCGGACTGGGACGTGGTCGCGATGGCGACGTGGGACAAGAAGATCGCCCGACTCACCCGCCTTGGCAAGGTCGTCAAGAAGCTGGAGCCGGTGGCGTTCTACCTCGAGGCCGCCAAGTACTGGTCGGTGGTGGACCATGTCGCGCCGGCCTACGGCTCCCGGACGCTGCGCGGCTTCATGGAGAAGCTCAAGGATCGTGAGTTTCCCACCGGCAGCTTCCGGGAGCGGATGAAGAGCGGCACGAACATGATGCCCACCGACGTCTGAGGGCTCTTGGGGGCTCCTCAGAAGGCGGCGGTGCCGGGCTTGATCACGCCCAGCACCGCCGCCAGCACGACCATGGCCCAGATGCCGTACACCCAGGGCTCGCTCCGACGGATCGAGCCCTGGATGCCGTCTTCGACCTCTGGGGTCGAGCCGGTCGTCAGCAAGGCCCCGAAGGCGGGGCCGAACGGGCGCAGGGCCCGGCGAATCATCACTCCGCAGAAGACGCACAGGCCGTAGGCGAGCACCTTGCCGCCGAGCCACTTCGGGTTGGTCTCGACCCCGAAGGGCTCGGCCGCCACCAGCGCGTAGGCCCCCACCGCGACCAGTGCCAACGAGAGCAGCCAGCGCACGTAGAGGTCGGCCCGGTGGTAGACGTGCCCGCGGCGGCTGTCGCCGCCGCGGGCCTCGAGCAGCGAGACGGTCAGCCAGCTGAGCGTGCCGACCCATGCCAGCGCCAGCATCCAGCCGGTCAGGAAGAACTCGTCCCCGAGCGGCCCGTAGAACATCAACGTCAGGCCGCTGGCGCCGAACAGGATCAGCGACACGCGTGGCGCCATGTCGCAGCCGACCATGATCTTCGCGGCGATCGCCCGGCTCTCCGGCTGCAGCTCCGGCTTGATGATGAACCGGCTCGCGTAGTAGACGCCGAGGTCGCCCCCGAGCCAGTACACGAAGAGCAGGATGTGCAGCAGGATCGCCAGGGTGTGTCCGTTGAGGCCGTGGGCTACCTCCACCTCACATCCCGTCGCCGTCCCAGCGCCCGCGGGAGCGGCTGCGCACCGGGAGGCTGGAGATGATGGGTGCGGGGATCGGGTCGCCCTTCTTCCAGGGCCGGCCCTGGCCCCAGTTGTGGGCGCCGGCGTCGGTGCGCTCGTCGGCGTGCTCGGTGGCAGCGCCACTCCAGCCCCAGTCGAGGTTGATCGACTCGCGGGTCGGCTCGACGTCGGACTGGTCGCCGTGCGAGTGGTCAGCACCGTGCTCGTGCGAGTGGTCGTGATCGTGATCGTGATCGTGATCGTGGTCGTGCGAGTGACCCTCGTGCCCGCCGTGACCGCCCTGGAGATTGAAGGCGTCGAGCGCCTTGGCGATCGCGATCGCGGAGCGGTCGGCGCCGGCGCCGTGGTGCCTGACGGGGGTGTCGTAGCGGCCCTGGTCCTTCTGGAACTGCCACGAGGCGGTCAGCTGGCGCATGTCCTCGTCGGTGCGCCAGGGCTGCGCCAGGTCGTGGGTGGAGCTCGACCAGGGGAGGGCGGGGTGCGGGCTGTCGTCCAGGCCCTCGGGCCCGTAGTTGACGCCCTCGCCGCCCCAGCGCACCCACTCGTTCTGGGTGTACCAGTTGGCCAGCTCGCCATCCGAGCGCAGCAGCCAGGTGGCGCCGCCCTCCATCGTGGTGAAGTGGCCGTGCTTGACCCGCGCGGGGCGGAAGAAGTAGGTGCCCAGGTCGAGGGTGCCGAAGTTGTACTCCATGTGGCCCTGGGTCGTGTAGGCCTCCTCGTAGCAGGGGTGGTGGGCCAGGCGGTGGTCGGCCCAGCCCTCCTGTGCGTGGACCAGCCGGGTGTAGAACCCCGTGGTCGGGTCGACGTGGAGGTACTTGATGAAGAGCCCCGGCATCGGGCCGGGGTTGGGTACGGCGTCCCAGGTCATCGCCTCGGAGTCGATGACGATGACCTCCTCGCGCGAATCCGCCCAGGGGGTGGCGCCGGCGAGCGAGTCGACCGCGTCGAAGCCGGCGTCGCCGTACTCGCGGTAGTGCAGGAGCTTCGTGCCCTCGGCGATCCGCAGGTAGTCGTTGGGCACGCCCTTCGGGGCGTAGACGTAGCCGCCCTTGCCGATCTTGCGGCCGCCGTAGTCGATCTCGCCCTCGAGCACGTAGTACTCGGTGTTGGCGTGGTGGATTCCGGGCCCGCGGCCCCATTCGGTGTGGAAGTCGACTCGCAGGGAGGACGAGCCGTCCTCCTCGTCAACCGAGAGCCGGCGCTCGCTGGCGCGGCCCTCGCCGCCGGGCAGCTCGGCGGCGTGCCAGACGTAGTCGTCTTCCTGGATCAGTTCCACATGGGGTCGCACGAATCCTCCGTAGCTAGTTGGGGTATATATGATATCTAAACACAAGTCGTGACCCAGGAACACGTCCGTGTCTTGGCTGGCGAGAGGTCTTTCAGGCCGGGGGCCTCAGGTCGCGTTTGACGACCTTGCCGCCCGCGTTGCGGGGCAGCGCGTCGGCCCGGTACCAGCGCCGGGGCACCTTGTAGCCAGCCAGGCGCGCGCGGCAATGTTCCTCGAGCGTCTCGGGATCCAGGGTGGCGCCCGGTGCCAGGACGACGTGCGCCACCACCGTCTCGCCCCACGTCTGGTCCGGCTCGCCGACCACGGCGCTCTCCAGCACGCTGGCGTGTCCGGCGAGCACCTCCTCGATCTCCCTCGGGTACACGTTGGTGCCGCCGGAGATGATCAGGTCCTTCTTCCGGTCCACGATGGAGATGAAGCCGTCCGCGTCGCGCACCGCGATGTCACCGCAGGTCACGAACCCGTCCTCGGTGGTGCAGGCGGCGGTGGCCTCGTCGTCATCGAGATAGCCGTTCATCAGGTACGGCGAGCGGCTGAACAGCTCACCGGGCTCCCCGGGGCCGACCTCGCAGCCAGCCTCGTCCACGAGGCGCACCTCGGTGAGGTACCACGGATGGCCGACCGAACCGGGCCGCTCCCGCATGTGCACCGGGCGCAGGTTGGTGATGATGCCGGACTCGGTCGAGCCGTAGAGCTCGTGCACCCCGCACGCCGGGAACCGCTCCATCACCCACTGCTTGAGCTCCCAGGGGAGCGCCGCGGCGTTGAAGTACAGGGTGTCGAGGCTGGACAGGTCGCGACTCGCGAACGCCTCGTCGGCGAGGGCGCGCAGGCCCTGGGCGTGGGTGGGGACCAGGAACGCGGACTGGACGCCGTCCTTCTCGACCAGGTCCAGGAAGGCCAGCGGATCCCAGCGGTTCAGCATGCTGACCGTGCCGCCGGTGTGCACCGGTGCGTAGCCGAAGGCGAAACCCGCGCCGTGGTACATCGGGGCCACCGCGGCGGAGACCCTGCCGTTGGCGAGCCCCCACTCCAGCGCGCTCATCATGAAGGTCAGCGCCCGGCTCCGGTGCGAGATGACCACACCCTTCGGGCGACCGGTCGTCCCCGAGGTGTAGGTGATGCAGAACGGGTCGTGCTCACCGACGGCGACCGCGGGGTCGATCGCGGAGGCCGAGGCCAGCGCGTCCTCGTACTCCTTGCCGAGGCTGGACCCGTCCAGGCTCAGGCAGGCCAGCCCGCGCTCGTTGACCACGTCGGCGACGATGGGCGCGAGCGCGTCGTCCAGCACGACGATGCGAGCACCGCTGTGTTCCAGGATGTTCGCCGCCTCCGCAGGGGTCAGCCTCGGATTCAGCGGCACCATCACCAGCCCGGCCTTGGCGATGCCCGCCGCGACCTCGGGGTATTCCAGGCGGTTGCCCAGGAGCACCGCGACCCGGTCGCCGGGGGTCAGGCCCATCGAGATCAGGTGCTGGCTGAGGCGGCTGGAGCGTTCGTGGGTCTGGGCGAACGTGAGCCGCCTGTCGCCGTCGATCACCGCAGTGGCGCGCGGAGTCGCGGCGGCGTACTCGCGCAGGCCGCTGACGATCGACAGCGGTGCTCCGCCGGTCTGGACTGCCATCTGCAACTCCTGGTCTCGCGGGTGGGTCTTCGCGGGTACGTCTGGGTGGGGGGTCAGGCGGATGGGAACCAGCCGGCGCGGCCGAGCATGGCCGGCGCCTGGGGGAGCCCGAGCTGCTCGGAGATCCAGGTGCCGGTCGCGGCGACCTGGGTGGCGTCGATCTCCGCTCCGTCCAGACGGTGGGAGTTCACCCGGATGCCGCTGCGGGCCAGCAGGTAGAGCAGGTCCTCGGTAGCGATGTTGCCGGTGGCGCCGGGCGCGAACGGGCAGCCGCCGATGCCCCCGGCGGAGGCGTCCAGCACCGAGATGCCCGAAGCGACCGCAGCGACCGCGTTCGCGTATCCGGTGTTCCGGGTGTTGTGGAAGTGCGCGCGCAGAGGCACGCTCACGTTCAGGGAACGCAGTGCGGAGACGAGTGCGGTCACCTGGGCGGGGACGCCGACGCCGATGGTGTCGGCGATGGCCAGCTCGTCGGGCGCGCCGTCGAGACAGCCGCGCGCGACCTCGACCACCCGCTCGGTGGAGACCTCGCCGTCGAACGGACAGCCGAACGCCGCCGCAATGATCACGCTCGTCTTGAGCCCGGCGGACCGGGCGTCGGCCGCGATCTCGTGCCAGGCCTTCACCTGCGCTGCAGTGTCCGCGCCCTGGTTGCGCAGCGCCAGGCCGTCGGAGGCGACGACCACGGCGGTCACCTCGTCACACCCCGCGGCGATGGCGCGGTCGAGGCCGCGACGGTTGAGCACCAGTCCGATCCGGCTCAGGTCGGGCTCGTCGCGCAGCTCGGAGAGCAGGGCCTCGGCGTCGGCCATCTGGGGCACCCGGTCGGGGCGGGCGAACGCGGTGACCTCGATGCGCCGGATACCGGCGGCCACGCTGCGACGCACGAGCTCGGCCTTGGTCTCGGTGGACAGCACCCGCTTCTCGTTCTGCAGGCCGTCACGAGGCGACACCTCGACGATCTCCACCTGGGGTGGACCTGCCTGACGCCCTTGTGTGATCACTGCCCACTCCTCGAAAGATGACTGCCGAGCATCACAATATCGAATATATGATCGCGGAATGAAGAGTGCCATGGAAGCAATGGGGTCCCTGTCCGGGGTGCGCGTGATCGAGGCGGGTCAGCTGCTGGCCGGGCCGTTCGCCGCCACGTTGATGGGCGACCAGGGTGCAGACGTCATCAAGGTCGAGCCGCCGGGCGTGGGGGACCCGATGCGCCAGTGGGGTCGGGAGAGCGTGGACGGTGCGTACCTCTGGTGGCCCGTGGTGGGGCGGAACAAGCGCTCGGTCACCTTGAACCTCCGTGAGGAGGAGGGGCAGAAGCTCTTCCTCAGGCTCGTCGAGACCGCCGACATCGTGGTGGAGAACTTCCGCGCCGGCACCCTGGAGAAGTGGAACCTGAGCTACGAGCGTCTGCGTGAGGTGAACCCGCGGATCATCCTGGTCCGGGTCTCCGGCTACGGCCAGACCGGTCCCTACTCCTCACGCGCCGGCTACGGCTCGATCGGTGAGGCGATGGGCGGACTGCGCTACGTCACCGGCGAGCCCGACCGGCAGCCTTCGCGCACCGGGATCTCCATCGGCGACTCACTCGCCGCGATGCACGCCTGCATCGGCGCCCTTGCGGCGCTGCGGCACCGTGACGTCACCGGCGAGGGCCAGGTCGTGGACAGTGCGATCTACGAGGCAGTGCTGGCGATGATGGAGTCGACCATCACCGAGTGGGACGTGCAGAAGTATCAGCGCGAGCGCACCGGGGCGATCCTGCCGAACGTCGCACCTTCCAACGTCTACCCGACCTCGGATGGTCAGATGATCCTGATCGCGGCCAACCAGGACTCCGTCTTCGCGCGCCTCGCCCAGCTGATGGGTGAGCCCGAGCTGTCGGCTGGCGACAGCGTCTACGCCGACCACGTCGGCCGTGGTGAGCGCCAGCAGGAGCTCGACGACCACATCGGCGAGTGGACGGGCCGCTACGACGCCGACACGCTTCTCAAGCTCCTGCACGAGGGCGGGGTCCCGGCCGGCCGGATCTACAAGGCCGAGGACATGATCCGCGATCCCCACTTCCAGGCTCGCGAGGCGATCATCCAGGTTCCCGACGACAACTTCGGGCAGCTGCGCATGCAGAACGTGGTGCCGAAGCTCTCGGCCACACCTGGCTCGATCAGGTGGACCGGCCCGGCCCTGGGTGCCCACAACGACGAGGTCTACGGCGACCTGCTCGGGCTCAGCGCGGAGCAACGGTCCGGGCTCGCCGAGCGCGGCGTGATCTGACCGATGGGCGAGCGAGCGGCGGACGCTGAGCGGACGCAGGACTACGCCTCCGTGGGGTTCGCGAGCAGGATCGGGCCCGGGAGCAACCCAGCCGTCGTGGTCGTCGACGTCTGCCGGGCCTACCTGGCCGACGGCCCGTTCACCGACGGGCACGGGCGCTTCGAGGCGGCTCGGGCCAGCGCGGCCCGCGTGGTCGAGGCGGCTCGTGCTGCACGACGGCCGGTGGTGTTCACCAGGGTCGTGCTCGCCCCGGGAGGCCGGGATGCGGGCTGGTTCGCGGTCAAGGTGCCCGGGTTGGTGGCGTTCGAGGAGGGGTCGGAGTGGATCGAGTGCCCCGATGATCCGGCGCCCCAGCCCGGCGAGGTGATGGTGACCAAGCAGTACGCCTCTGCGTTCTTCGGCACCAGCCTGGCCTCCACGCTGCGCACCATGGGTGCCGACACCACGATCGTCCTCGGCTTCTCCACCAGTGGGTGCGTCCGCGCCACGACTCTCGACGCGCTCCAGCACGGATTCCGCCCGCTGGTGGTCCGCGAGGCCTGCGGTGACCGCGAGGCGGCGGCTCACGACCAGAACCTGTTCGACCTCGATGCCAAGTACGCCGACGTGGTCTCCGAGGCCGACGTCCTCGCCTACCTCTCGACCTTCCAGGAGCAGCCATGACACAGCACGTGAGCGTCGTCGATCTCGACTCGGACCAGCTGACCTGGGGCCAGCACGCGATCGCCGGCGCGGACCAGCCGGCCGGCATCGTGATGCTCGGCGCCGACCCGGCCGCCGGGACCCGCACCGTGATGGTGCAGTTCCCCGACGGGTGGAGCCGGGAGGGCACCGGCCACCAGCCGGCGGGGGAGGAGATGGTGCTCCTGTCGGGTTCGCTCAAGATCAGCGGTCTGACCTGCGAGGTCGGCCAGGTGCTCGTGGTGGAGCCGCACGCGACGCGATCCGCGACCTCCACCACGGAGGGGACCAGGGCCCTGGTGTGGTTCTCCGGGGCAGGCGGCGGCTGGGCCGACGGCGAGGCGTCGGAAGCTGGGGCGATCGAGGTCGTCCAGGCCGATGAGACGCTGCACCGCGGTCCCCGGGACGGGCTCGTCGGGACGCTGCGAGCGATCGCCTCGGCGGCCGGTGAGGTCTTCACCGGCGACGTGGACGTGCTCTGGCCCCAGGCGCGCCGTTGGGCCCACGTGCCTGCAGGATCGCCGGTCCCCGACGTCGCGGGACCGGCGCTCGTGCACAACTACTGAGCTAGGCGGGAAGCGAGGCGGAGGCCTTGGCCGCGTCCACGTCGTAGAACCCGCGCACCCGCCAGAGGATGACCACGGAGGCGAACAGCGGTGGGATGAGGAAGAGCATCCCGTAGCCGATCCAGCCGGTGACGTCCGACATCGCACCGACCAGGAGCGGTCCGAAGGCGCCGCCCAGGGTGGTCAGGAACTGCAGCAGGGCGAAGCCCATGCCGCGGTTCGCGGACGGCACGACATTCGCGGCGGCCGCGGTGAGGTTGGGCATGGCGCCGGCGAAGCCGGCGCAGGCCAGGGCGACCATCGCCATCCGCAGACCGACGCCAGGCAGCAGGACGGCCATGCTGAGACCCACCGCGCCGACCAGCAGGCAGACGGTGGAGAGCTTGATCCGCCACCCGTTCGTCTCGTGCCGGTCGCCCAGGCGGGAACCGATGATGATGCCGATCAAGATACCGGTTCCACCCACTCCGCCAGCCAGACCGGAAGCGGTGTCGGTGTCGAGATCCTCGAGGCGCTCCAGGAACGTGGGCAGCCAGTAGAAGAGGCCTGCCACACCGAGGGCCAGCATCGCCTGGGCGAGGATCACGCCGCGCAGAGTCCTGATCCGGAGCAGCTCCTTGGCGTCGGCGACGAGGGTCGAGCTCGAGGCGGAGAGGTCCAGGTGCGGCTCGGTCGCGGGCACGGCGGTGCCGGTGCGCTGGGCACGCAGCCGGTCGATGGTGTCTCCGAGGCCGCGGACCGGCTCCTTGACGGTGAGCATGAGGGCTGCGATCACCACGCCCGGCACCGCGGCGATGAAGAAGACCGCACGCCAGTCCAGGGCCTCGGCCACGGCGCCTCCGACGATCACGCCCGCGGGCAGGCCCATGTAGTAGCCGGCGCGCTCGAAGCCGAATGCCTTCCCGCGGCTGCGGTTGGGGTAGTAGTCGGCCAGCAGGCTGGACGCTGGCGGGTTGTAGAGCTGGCCCGCGGCCCCGATCGCGATCCGGACGAGGAAGAACATCGCGAACGTGGTGGCGAGTCCGCTGAGGACCGAGCAGATCGACCAGATCAGCACGACGATCACGACGGTTGCCACCCGAGGTGCCCGGTCTGCGAGTCGTCCGGCCGGCAGCAGCAGAGCTGCTGCGGCGATGCTCGCTGCGGTCGGGATCAGGCCGCCGACGGTGTCACTGAAGCCGAAGTGGTCCTGGATCACGGGGAGTGCACCGGCGATCAGGTTGATCTCGACCCGGTCGATGAAGGCGACCAGTGCGATCGCGATTGCCGGCCACCAACCGAAGGGCGCGTCGCGGTCGAGGTCGACCGCCACCTCCTCCCCGCGAGCGTGTACCTGCAGCTGCACCTGACCGCCCGTCGTGAGCAGGGGGTCGTCTGGCTGGGTGTCCGTCAACGGAAACTCCTCTGCTCGGCACCGCTGGTGGCGGTAGGATGCGCGCAATCGTACAAGATATATAGATTGAGGTGCAGGGGTATGTTGCGCGTTGCTGCCGTGCAGTACGCCGTGGGCGAGGACATCGAGGCGAACCTCGAGACCGCGCTCCGGATGATCGACAGCGCTGTGGCGCAGGGTGCGGCGCTCGTGGTCCTGCCCGAGTTCGGCAACCACGTGTCCTGGTACGCCGACCGCGAGCATGCGCGTAGCCGCGCCCAGCTCCTGGACGGTGACTTCGTCCGGGCCCTGGCGGCGAAGGCGAGCGAGCACTCGATCCACCTCATGGCCAACGTGACCCTGGTCCGCGAGGACGGCCGGGTGACGGGCAGCAACATCCTCTTCGGGCCCGACGGCGCAGTGCTCGCAGTGAACGACAAGCAGGTGCTGATGGGCTCCGAGCGCGACCACATCGACCCGGCCGTCGACCGTGCCGGCGTCATCGAGACCTCAGTCGGGCGAATCGGCATGTACTCGTGCATGGACGGCGTGATCTTCGAGACCCCGCGCACGCTCGCCGTCGAGGGGGCGCAGCTCCTGCTGAACAGTCTCAACTCCTTCGCTCTGGACGAGGCCTCCCTGCACGTCCCGGTGCGCGCTGCGGAGAACAAGGTCTGGGTGGTCGCCGCCAACAAGGTCGGGCCTCTGGTCCCCGAGCACAGCATCGAGAAGGTGGCCGCTCAGGTGGGCGTGCCGGTGGACCGGCTGCACGGCGCCGGGGAGAGTCAGATCGTGGCTCCCGACGGCACCGTGGTGGCGATCGGTCCACTCGCCGGTGAGGCCGTGGTCATCGCGGACATCGACGTGAGCGCTGCAGACGACAAGGCACGTCCCGACGGCACCGACGTGATGGCCGGCCGGCGCCCGAAGATCTACGCCAGTCTGGCCGACGAGCCGCACGGGCGTCGCGCTCCGGCCGGTGCCGAGGAGATCCGGGCGGTCGTGCTCTCGCCCGGCACCGGGGATGACATCGCCTCCCTGCTGGGAGCTGCGATCGCCGACGGTGCCGAGCTCGTCGTGCTGCCCGAGCTGGCCGCCCACGCCGAGGGCCTTGCCAGTTCCGCGGCCGATCCGGCCCTGGCTCCCGATGTGCTGGCCCGAGCACTGAGCGGCACGGCCACCCTCGTGGTGACCTCGGTGCTCGACGCGGACGGCAGCCACGTGGGCGTGGTGGTCTCCGCCGACGGCATCGTCTCCGTGCAACCGCAGCTCCACAGCAGCAGCCGGCACGGCGAGCTTCCCAGCGCGGCCGTCCTCGATGATGGTGTCGAGGTGTACACGACGCCGTGGGGTCGGCTCGCCGTGGTGGTCGGTGACGACGCGCTCTACCCGGAGACCTTCCGGCTGGCCGCGTTGGCCGACGCTGATGTGGTGGCCGTTCCGTTCGCGGTGGCCGAGCCGCACGACCTGGACCTCCTGCTGCTCGAGCGAGCGGCCGAGAACCGGCTGAACCTCGCGGTCTCCTCACGCGCGGGCGCGTGCGGCGGGGCTGCACTGGTCCCGCTCTCCGGCGACTTCACGCTCTGGGGGGAGTGGCAGAACCCGTTCGCGGGAGTCATCAGTCGTCCCGAACTCGTCCTGGCCGACGGCCCCGTGCTGGCAGGGACGCTGCGGCCCGCGTGCGCTGTCAACCGGTTCGTGAGCAGGGGCACCGACGTGGTCGACGGTCGGCCGTGGCAACTTCTCGACGCACTGCTGCGGTAGCGGCTCGGTGCCGGGTCGCCGTCCGGTCCTCAGGTCAGAGGACGGATCAGACGGCGGCCGCGGCCTCGCGCGTGGCGAGCGCCTGGAGCAGGGCGGTCTCGGTGCTCTCGAGGTGGGCCACCCAGCGGTCGCGCAGCTCCTCGACCTTGCCCTCGCGGGCCAGCTCGAGCAGCTCACGGTGCTCGTCGATCCGCCCCTGCTGGGTCTTGGGCTGATGGTCGAGGTCGTCCATCAGCAGGTGCAGGTAGCGGTCGGACGCCTTCCACAGCAGGCGCAGCACGTTGGCGTCAGCCGGGCCGATCTCGTCGGCCAGCATCGCCTCGTGGAACGCGTGGTGCTTGGCCGCCAGGGCCGCGGGCTCGCGCTCGATGCCGATGTACTCGGCGAGCGCCTCCTCCGCCGCGGCCAGGCGCTCGGCTGAGATGCTCTTGCCGGCACGCATGCAGAGGTCGCCCTCGACCAGCTTGCGCAGTGCGTAGATGTTGGTCAGCTCCGCACTGGTCACGGTGGCCACCAGTGCCGAGCGGCCGGGCCGCAGACTGATCACACCTTCGCTCTCGAGGCGACGCAGTGCTTCGCGCACCGGGATGTGGCTGATGTCGAAGCGGTTGCACAGGTCGACGATCGACACGGTGGAGCCGGGAGCGAGGTCGCCGTTGAGGATCGCGCGGTGCAGCTCGTCGGTCACCCGGTCCACCAGTGAGTGATGCGCGATCGGACGTACGCCGGTAGCGCCGTTGGTTCCTCGGCTCATGTGACGCCCCCAAGATGGAAAGTTGTGGTGGTCCTTATGTAACCGCCAGGTGAATCATATATTCCGCACCTCGCAACATCCAACCTGGAAACGGCGTCCACTATCCCCGGGTAAGAAGATATCGTATATTCTCTTACGAGGAGGTGGACGATGGTCGACACAACGACGTTCCGAGACGTGATGAGCCAGTGGCCGAGCGGCGTCACCGTGGTGACGACGCTGTCGGGTGACGGCGCGTGGCACGGCATGACAGCCAGCTCGTTCTCAAGCGTGAGTCTGGAGCCGCCGCTGGTCTCCATCTGCCTGACCAAGACGCTCTACTCGCACCAGCTCATCGCCGACAGCGGCGTCTTCGGAGTCAACGTCCTCGCCAAGGACCAGGTCGAGGTGGGCCGCCGGTTCGCGGGCATGGACAAGGGGGCGGTCGACCGGTTCGCCGGAGAGTCCTGGACCACCGACCAGACCGGCGTACCGCTGCTGGACTCGGCCCTGGGCTGGTTCGACTGCCGGGTCGTGCACGCCTACCCCGGTGGCGACCACACCATCTTCGTGGGGGAGGTCGTCGGTGCTCACGCCGCCCGGCGGTCCGCGCCCCTGCTGTTCCACTCCCGAGGCTGGGGCCAGTTCGCCGACGTGCTGCCCGACGTGGCCACTCTCTCCGACCCCGGGGTGGTCGGTGGCCTTGCGGCAGCAGGCCGGAACCACGAGATCGCCCACGTCGCCGCCGGCGTGGCGAGTGCCGGTTCCCGGGTCCGGGTCGCCGACCTGACCTCGGCGGCCAGTCTGGCCGAGGCCGAGGCGATGGTGCCTCGCACCCTGCTCCTCGACGCGGCTAGCGTCCTCGTCGCGGATCGTGCCCAGGCCGACCTCGTCCTGGCGGCAGGGGTCAGCACGGTGGAGATCACCCTCGACCCGGCCGTGCCGGGATGCACCGAGGAGTTGATCGCACAGCTGCAGGGGATCGAGGCGCAGACCGCCGTGCGCGTGCTGGACCCCTTCGATCCGGCGCGCTTCGACGCCGTGCTCGACGCCGTGGAACGACTCGCCGCCCTCGGCGTCCTCGAGATCGGGCTCTCCGACGCGGCGGGCGCCGCCACTCCGCTGCGGGTACGCGCCTTCCTGCAGGAGGCCGTCGCCCTGGCCCGTCCCGTGCCGTTGCGGATGGGGCTCCACGACCGGGATCGGCTCGGCCTGGTCAAGGCGATCATCGCCCTCAAGAGCGGGGTGCGGCACTTCGACACCACCCTCGCGGGGATCGACGGAGCCGTCGCAACCGAGGACCTGATCCGACTGCTCGAAGAGGTCGACGTGGACACCCCTGTCGACTCCGCAGCTCTGACGGTGCTGGCTCGCGACCTGCGTTCCGCCGCCGACACCGCCTCAAACCCGCCGTTGCTGGTCGAGACCAGCACCCCCCAGATCGTAGGAGCAGCAGGATGACGTCGAAGCTCACCGCAGAACTCGTGTTCCCGGACCTCGCCGAGGCGGAGCGCGACAGGGCGCGACGCGTGGAGACGGTGCTGCCGACGATCGCCGCGGCCGCCGAGGCGGCCGACGAGATGGGTGCGCTGCCTGAGGGGCACATCAAGCTGCTGGGCGATGCCGGACTGCTCGGCCTGGTGGTGCCGGAGGAGTTCGGCGGCCTCGGCGGCGGCCTGCGAGACCTGGCGGCCACGACGTACGCGCTGGGCACGGTCTGTGGCTCCACCGCCCTTGCCTTCTTCTTCCACTGCTCCTCGTCCTCGCGGGGCATGCTGCCGCTCGCCGCGCTCGAGGCCGGTCACTACACCGACGAGGAGGCGCCGACCGTCCGCGCCTTCGCGCACAAGGTGCTGCACCTGATGGGCACCGAGAAGAAGGCGATCGGCAACTTCGCCAGCGAGGCCGTGAAGGCGTCCAACGCCAACGTGCTGATCCGCACCACCGCGACCCGCACCGAGGGTGGGTGGCTCCTGAACGGCGAGAAGTCCTTCGGCTGCCTTTCCGGCTCCGCCGACTACTACCTCGTGACGGCTCGACGTGAGGACGTCGAAGGGCTCGACGCCCTCACCCTGTTCCTGGTCCCGCGGGAGACTGCCGGAGCGCGACCGCGTGCCCCGTGGGTCGGCCTGGGGATGCGCGCCTCGGACAACAACGGCCTGGTGCTCGAGGACTGTTTCGTCCCCGACGAGCTGTCGCTGGCCGTTCCGGGTGCCTTCACCCGGGCGACCCAGATGTCGCGTGGCTCGTGGGTCGGCAACCAGGTGGCGATCGCCTCCATCTACGCGGGAATCGCGCAGGGCGCGTGGAGCTACGCGATGGAGCGGACGATGAGCGCGACCTTCGCCGACACCGGCAAGCCGATCGCGTCCAGCCCGATGCACCAGGTGCTGATCGGGGATGGTGAGCGGCACCTGGCCGAGGCGCACCTGTGGCTGCGCCGCCAGGTCGACCTGGAGGCCAGCGACCCGCCGATCCTGCCCAAGAACGAGGTCGTCCAGTCCTGGAAGCTCGCCAAGGGCGCGATCTGCGAGCATGCTCACGACGTCGCCCTCACGGCACTGAAGATGTGCGGCACGTCCGGCGCCCTGATGGGCAACGTGACCGGACGGGCCGTGCGCGACACCGCCATGGGACTCGTGCAGGCGTTCCCCGCGGAGCGCGGGAAGCTCGACTTCGCCAAGATGGTCGTGGAGAAGGAGGGATGGGCGGGGCTCACGACGAGCGACAGCTTCACCAAGGCCGCTGGAGAGCGCGCATGAGCGAGGGAGACCAGGCGATGACGCGCGAGACCCACGTGGTGCCAGCGGTCGAGCAGCTCGTCGACGGCGTCTGGTCCGAGCCTGGCGACGTGCTCGGCCTCGAGCTCGTCGACCCCTACACCGGCGAGGCGCTGGGGACGGCGCGCGCCAGCGCCGAGGGTGACGTCGAAGCAGCCCTCGCGGCGGCCCAGCGGGTGCACGCCACCGGCGCGTGGAGTGGGGTTCCGGTCGAGCGCCGGGCCGAGATCCTCGATGCGGTGGGTGCGGCCCTCGGTGAGGAGGTGCCGCGACTGGCGGCCCTGGAGTCCCGTGCCACCGGTGTGCCGATCACCCAGACGAGCATCGTCGGCGTGATCGTTCCCGGTGCCTTCCACCTGGCCGCCCAGATGCTGCGCGACGGAGTGCTGCTGGAGACCGTGGTCGGCGAGCATGGGAACCAGGTCGAGGTGCACCGCCTTCCGCTCGGACCCGCCCTCTGCCTGGTGCCGTGGAACGCGCCGGCCCCGATGGCCGCCCACAAGATCGCCTCGTCACTGGCGGCCGGGGCCCCGACGCTCCTCAAGCCCAGCGAGTACGCCCCGTGGGGCACCACCGAGCTCGCTCGCGTGGTGGACAGGGTGCTGCGCGAGAACGACGTAGCCGCTGGCACCTTCCAGCTGCTTCAAGGCGGCGCGTCGGTGGGGGGTCGGATGGTCCAGGACGCGCGTGTGCGCGCCGTCTCGTTCACCGGCGGGCTGGTGGCCGGACGGGCGATCGCGGCCGCCTGTGCCGCCAACTTCACCGCCCTCCAGCTGGAGCTCGGCGGCAACAACCCGCTCGTGGTGATGCCGGACGCAGACCTGGCTGATGCGGCACGCGCCGCGGCCGATCTTCTGACGACGTTGAACGGGCAGTGGTGTCGCGCGCTAGGTCGTCTCGTCGTGCCCGAGGTGCTCGCCGACGATCTGCTCAAGCAGATCGGCGTCCGGCTCGCGGACCTGGCCGTGGGAGACCCCCTGGACCAGTCCACCGACCTCGGGCCGATCGTTCACCCGACCCACCTGGCCAGGTTGCGCGCGGAGATCGACGTGCGGGTGGCGGCCGGCGGCACCGAGCACACCTTCACCCCGCTCCCCGAGACCGGTGGCAGCTTCCTGGCTCCGACCCTGCTGACCGGGGTGCCGAGCGAAGCGGCGGTCGAGGAGATGTTCGGACCGGTGGCGACCGTGCACACCTACTCCGATCTCGACGAGGCCGTGACGCTGGCCAACGCCACCCCCTTCGGGCTGGAGGGGTACGTCGTGGGAACCGATCGCGAAGCCGCGCTCGCCGTGGCCCGCCAGGTCCGCGCCGGCGAGGTCAAGGTGAACGGCTCCACGATCATGAGCCTGCACCTGATGACGCCGCGTCCGGCCTGGGGCCTCTCGGGCATGGGCGAGGAGGGCACCGTCGAGACGATCCGGATCTTCACCGGAGCCCGCGTGGTCGGCGTCGAGGGCGGCTTCTCGCTGCACGGAAGATGACCGGCAGCGCTTCGTCCTCGCAGCGGTTGAGGGAACTGCTGGGCGGCCAGACCCTGGTCCGGCTGCCCGGTGTCTACGACGCGGTCTCTGCTGCGCTGGCGGTCGAGGCGGGCGCCGACGCCGTCTGCCTGTCGGGGGCCACCGTCTCCGCGGTCGACCTCGGCATGCCGGACCTCGGCTTCGTGCACGGCACCGACATCGCCCGGCGCGCAGTGGCACTGCTGCCCTCGTTGGGCTCGGTGCCGCTGCTGGCCGACGCCGACACCGGCTACGGAAACGTGCTCCAGGCGCGGCAGACCACTCGGGCCTATGCCGCCGCCGGGATCGCGGGACTGCACCTGGAGGACCAGGTCTCGCCCAAGCGGTGCGGTCACCTGGCGGGCAAGGCGGTCGTCGGGGTGGCCGAGGCCGCCGCGCGGGTCCGCGCCGCGGTCGATTCGGGCACCGATCTGGTGATCGTCGCACGCACCGATGCGCTCTCGGTGGAGGGCCTTGACTCGGTGGTGTCGCGGTGCCTGGCCTTCGCGGACGCGGGTGCCGACGCCGTCTTCGTCGAGGGTGCGGGAGTGGCCGTGCTGGGCGAGGTCGACGCCGCGCTGCAGGCGCACGGTCGTCGGCTGCCCCAGGTCTACAACCGCTCCGAGGCGGGGGGCCCGGTCCAGGCCGGACCCAGTGACGAGGAGCTGGCCGGCGTAGGGGTGCGGCTGGTGATCCACCCCGTCTCCGCGGTGTTGGCTGCCGCCCTCGCCGTACGTCGCACGATGACCGCGATCCTGTCCGCCGGCCACGCAGGGGTGGTGGACCGCATGCCGTGGTCCGAGCTGACCGACCTCGTCGGTCTGCCCGGTCTGCTCGAAGACGAACAGTGCTACGCCGCCCCCGTGGCGGCCCGCCTTGAGGAGCGAACGTGATGAATGACGACCAGCAGACAGTGATCGTGGCGGGTGCGGGGCCGGTGGGGCTGACCGCAGCGCTCATCCTGGCCCGAGCAGGCGTGAGGGTGCGGGTGCTGGAGGCCGGGGACGGCCTGGCGGAGGAGTCCCGGGCCTCGACGTACCACCCGCCGAGCCTGGAGATGCTGGACGACCTGGGTGTGCTGGAGCCGCTGATGGAGCAGGGGATCGTCTCCACCAGCTTCCAGTACCGCGATCGCACGACCGGCCCGATCGCGGACCTGGACCTCGGCATCCTCGCCGAGGACACCCGGTTCCCGTTCCGGGTCCAGTGCGAGCAGAGCAAGCTGACCCCGATCCTGCTCCAGGCCCTGCAGGGGCTGGACAACGTCACGGTGTCGTTCTCCCAGCGCGTGGTGGGTGCCGAGACGGTGGGGGAGTGCGCAGCGGTGGCCACCGAGTCCGGCGAGATCCTCACCGCGGACTGGGTGCTCGGCGCGGACGGTGCCAACTCCCAGGTGCGCCAGAGTGCAGGTTTCAGCTTCGAGGGGATGACCTACCCCGAGCGCTTCCTCGTCGCCTCGACCACCGAGGACCTGACCGCGATCCTGCCCGGGATCGCGGCGGTCAACTACGTCTTCGACCCGGAGGAGTGGCTGGTTCTGCTGCGCACGCCCGAGCACTGGCGGATCCTCTTCCCCACGGATCCGGAGACGGCTGACGAGGTGGAGATCGACCCGGCGCGGGTCCAGGCCCGCCTTGCCGGCGTCGCAGACCTGGGCCGCGAGTGGGACGTCCTGCACACCACGCTCTACCGGGTGCATCAGCGGGTCGCCGACACGTTCCGGAAGGGGCGCCTGATCCTGATGGGCGACGCTGCCCACATCAACAACCCGCTCGGTGGCATGGGCATGAACAGCGGCCTGCACGATGCGGTCCGCGAGGCCACCGCGCTGCTCGGGCTGCTGGAGGGAACGGGTTCGCTCTCCGAGCTGGACGCGGTCTGCGAGGCGCGTCGTCAGGTGGCGCTGTCCTACGTCAAGACGATCACCCACGACAACTGGGAGCGTCTGCGCCAGACCGATCCTCAGGCACAGCGGGCCTACCACGACGAGCTGCGAGCGCTGGCCGCCGACCCGGTCAGGATGCGCGCGCACCTGCTCAACACCTCGATGATCAACTCGCTGCGCGGCGGGCGCCCGGTCGCCATGGTCGGCGAGGACCAGGGGTGATCACCTGCCACAACCCCGCCCGGGCGGGCGAGGTCGTCGGGTCCGTGGAGGTGTCGGCCGCCGAGCAGGTGGACGCGTGCGTGCGCGCCGCCGCGCTCTCCCAGGTCGCCTGGGCCCGTACCCCGGTCGCTGAACGGGCCGCTCTGCTCGGCGCGGCCGCCGAGGCTCTCGACCCGCTGCTGGAGGAGATCGCCGAGCTCGCGGCACGCGAGACCGGCAAGGTGCTGGGCGACGCGCGCGGCGAAGCCGGGTTCGCCACGACGGTGCTGCGCTGGTACGCCGGCCGCGCGGTCGAGCTGTTGGCCCCGCGGCTCGACGATGACGAGCGTGGCCGGCTGAGGGTCCGGCACCGCCCGTTCGGAGTCGTCGCGGCGATCACCCCGTGGAACGCGCCACTGATCCTTGCGGCCCTCAAGGTCGCGCCCGCACTGGTGGCCGGGAACGCCATCGTGGTGAAGCCGTCGCCACTGGCGCCGCTCGCGGTCACCCGTTTCCTGGAGACGATCGCGGCCGTGCTGCCTGCCAACCTGGTGAGTGTCGTGCACGGCGAGGTGGAGACCGTGAACGCGTTGGTGGGGCACTCCCTGGTGTCCAAGGTCGCTTTCACCGGGGGCGACACCGCCGGCCGTGCGATCGCGTCGCTAGCCGGCCGCAGCCTGACACCGAGCGTGCTCGAGCTCGGCGGCAACGACCCGGGCATCCTCCTGCCCGACGTCGAGCTCGACGACCCCGCCTACGAACGGCTGCTGATGGCGGCCTTCGCCACCAGCGGCCAGGTGTGCATGGCCCTGAAGCGTCTCTACGTCCCCGCTCCGCGGGTCGAGGAGGTCGTGGCGGGACTGGAGCGGGCAGCCGAGCGGGTGCTGCACGTGGGCGACCCGCTGGCCCCCGGGGTCACGATGGGACCCGTGGTGAGCGCCGCCTCGGCGGAGCGAGTGCGCGCTCTGGTCGCGGAGGCCCGCAGGGCCGGTGCCCGGGTGATCGAGATCGGCACTGTCGTCGGCGACCTGTCGCAGGGTCACTTCGTGCGGCCCACGCTCGTCCTCGGCGCCGGTGACGCGGACCCGATCGTGGCCACCGAGCAGTTCGGCCCGACGCTTCCCGTGCTGGCCTACGACTCCCTCGAGGAGGCTGTGGCCCGGGCCAACTCGGGGGAGCTGGGCCTCGGGGCCTCTGTCTGGTCGGCCGACGAGGAGCTTGCCTTCGAGGTGGCGGAGCGGCTGGAGGCGGGCTTCACCTTCGTCAACACCCACAACCGGACCGGGATGGCGCTGCATGCCCCGTTCGGGGGCGTCAAAGGCTCCGGTTGGGGACGGGAGTACGGCGACGACGGCCTCATGGAGTACGTCCAGCCGTGCGTCACGCACCTGCCGGGTGCATTCCGGGCCGGTTCTTCCGGGCTTCCGGCCAACGCCTACCCGAATTCCTGAGAAAGTTGTGGCCCGGCCGCCCAAAGCACTTCGTAGTAGAATATATTCTTTGCAGACAGGCTGTCCAGGAGAGGGATAGGTATGACCCAGAACCTCAAGTCGGTGCAGGAGTACTTCGACGACGCGGGCCCCACCGACGTCACCGCGCTGTTCGCGGACTGGAAGGCCCTGATCGACCGGCTCACCGCCAAGGTGCAGGACCGCTTCGAGCTGGAGCGGGACCCCTCGACGGAGGTCCTTGAGTCCTTCACCAGCGAGAACGGGCCGTCCGGCAGTGTGCGCGGCTACGCCGGCCCGGAGATCGACTGGATGATCCACTCGCACATGGAGAACGCCGCCCTCGGTTTCGTCAACGTGCACCTGACGATCTGGCTGGGCCCGCAGGTGCGGGTTCCGCACTTCGGCATGGCGCTCGGAGCATTCCCGCAGGGATGGCTGTACCTCGACTCGGTCCCGCGGTCGAACTTGCTGACCGACACCGAGTCGTTCGACAAGTACTACGCACCCCTCAACGACGAGTGGGAGAAGGTCCGGGCCGAGAACGACTGGCTGGAGCCCTTCGTCAGCCGCAGTGCGTTCGTGCGCGCCGGCCTGTCGCCCACCGCCTACTGCATGATGGGCCCGGGCGACAGCCGCACCACGGAGCTGGTCACCGAGCTGGCCGAGCGTCACCTGGACCGCTGGTTGGGCTGGGTCGCCGAAGCCGAGCAGGTGCCCGCCGAGGAGCAGGCCGAGCTGGCTGCCACCGACGAGCTAACCCGCCGCAACATCGCCGAGCGCGACCCCGCCAACGAGATGGGGGACCGCTTCTTCGGACCCGAGATGACCCAGCAGCTGGTGCGCGCACTCTGGGGTGGAGACCGCACCCTTCCCCGACCTCACCTGCGCTGAGCGGAATGGACATCGCCGAGCAGGTCCTGGTGCGCACGCATCGCGCTGCCGTGCGCGTGCCCGGTGCCGAGGCGCCGTACGACACCATGCACGTCACGGTGCGCTACCCGGCGCTCGAGGCGCGCACCGACGTGGAGCGGATGAGCGGCATGCTCGCCGCGGATCCGGCGGGTGCTCCCTACCCGGTCGTGGTCGTGCTGCCCGGCATCAACGTGTCCTCCTCGGGCTACCTCGACCTGGCAGTCGCCGTTGCTCGGGCCGCGATGGTCTGTGTGACCTTCGACTGGGTCGGGGAGCTCTTCCCCGGTCAGTACGGACTCACACCGGGTGTGGACATCGGCGCGGTGGGGCCCGAGGCCTACGGCTCACGGCCCACCACGCCGGCCCTGGGGGCGGTGCTGGCGGAGCTGGGCCGCATGCAGGACGTGGGCCCGCTGTCCGGACTGCTCGACCTGGACAGGATCGGCGTCTTCGGGCACTCCGCCGGTGGCACGGTGGCGCTGCAGTCGGTCCGGACCGACTGGTTCCCCGGCGTTCGCGCCGTCGCGACCTACGGCGCCCACACGATGGCCTCCCAGCAGCTCGGCTACCAGGCCGGCACGTTGCTGCCGGCTCCGGTCGAGGTGCCCGTGATGCTCCTCGCCGGCACCGCAGACGGCGTGGTGGCCGCCAGCGCCATCCGGTACGGCGAGCAGGCCGGGGCAGCCGGTCACGACCCGGTGGAGCGCACCTGGCGGGAGGCGCTGCCCCAGGCCTCGGAGGCGTGGCTCGTCAGGCTCGCCGGGGCAGGGCACATGCTGCCCGCGTCGCCCGAGGACCCCACGTCGGCCCGCGGCTTCCTCGAGGAGCCGAACAGCGCCGACCAGGACCACCTGCGCGGTGTCCTCACCGAGCTAGTCACCACGTTCTTCAGGGCCGGACTCGTCTCTGACGCCGGTTCCAAGGCAGCACTCAATCGATGGGACGACCATCGCAGACCCGAGATCGCCGACATCCGTCGTCGCTAGGAGGAGCCCGAAATGTTCAAGAACTTCTGGTACGCGGTCGAGTTCAGCACTGACGTCAAGCCCGGGAAGCCGATGAAGGTCAAGCTTCTGGGCCAGCAGCTGGTCCTCTACCGCAAGCACAGCGACAACTCAGTCGTCGCGCTGTCCGACCTGTGCGTGCACCGGGGCGCCGCGCTCTCCGACGGCGAGCTCAAGGGCGACTGCGTGGTCTGTCCCTACCACGGCTGGGAGTACAACCCCGGCGGGGTCGTCGAGAGGATCCCGGCGCATCCCGAGAAGGGCATCCCTCGCAAGGCGCGCGTCGACTCCTACCCGACCCAGGAGAAGTACAAGTTCGTGTGGGTCTACATGGGCGATCTCCCGGAGGAGGAGCGGCCGCCGCTCCCCGACTGGTCGGTCATCGACGACGACGTCAACTTCCGCGCCGTCACCGGCCAGTTCCTGTGGAAGTCGAACTACGAGCGGATCCTGGAGAACGGCGTCGACGTCGCGCACACCCCGTTCGTGCACGGTGGCGTGTTCGGCAACAAGGAGAAGCCAGAGGTCCCCGAGTTCCAGATCGAGGAGTCGGAGTGGCACTGCAAGGTCTCCATCGAGCTGAACCCGCCGCGCTCGAAGGGCCTGTGGGGGATGATCAACCCGAACCGGCAGGCGCTGGCCGATCGGCCCCCCGTGCCGGTCTCCACCACCTGGTGGCTGCCCAACATGATCCTGCTGGAGATCGGCACCCCGATGGGCGCGCTGAAGATCTTCGACGTCAACATCCCCATCGACGAGGAGACCACGCTGGTCAAGTTCGTCGCGCTGCGCTCGTTCTTCAAGGGCGCCTGGGCCGATCGCGACGCCCGCCGCCGGATCTTCAAGGTCCTCTACGAGGACCAGGCCATCGTCGACGCCGTCCGACCCGAGCTGCTGCCCTTCGACCTCTCGGCCGAGCTGCACGTCAAGAGCGACTACAACGCGATCAAGTACCGGCGCCGCCGCCAGGAGCTGATCGAGGCTGGCTGGGGGGTGGAGGACAACACGATCGTGGGTGAGGGACCGGCCCGGGTCGAGGCGCGGGTCATCCCGTCGCCGGTGCGCAAGGAGGTCCCCGAGCTCGCGAGCGCGTGGAACTACAAGGAGGTCCGCAGCCGCGAGCTGCGGATGAACCGAGGAGAGCCGCCGGTGCCGCTGCGCACCGAGCGCCGACTGGTGATGGACGACCCCGAGCCTGCTGCCGCCGAGCCTCCCGTCGCCGAGCAGGTCGTCAAGAGCGCCGACAAGACCGACGGCACCAACCCCACCAAGGACAAGGAAGTAATCGCGTGAGCCTCCCCTCGGAACTCTGCCTGACCACCCTCGACACGCTGGTCGCACGCGGCGAGCTGAGCGAGATCACCGGCGCCGACGGCGGTCCGTACCAGACGCTCTACTCGCCGATGGGCCCCGATTCGGTCGGATCGGTACGCATCTTCTCCGGTGACAAGATCGCCAAGGCGGTCTACGTGGGCATCGTGGTGCCCCAGATCGGCCTGGACAGCCACATGGTCTTCGCCTTCATGCCGCAGGAGAGCCCGGTCCCGCACTTCACGCTGGACTCGGTGGCAGCCGGTGGGCACCTGGCCTTCCACCTGGACCTGATCCAGCGCGCCGACGCGGGCACCCACATGGTCTACAACGACTGGGCCCACACGCCGCTGACCGGCACCTACAAGGAGGTCCTCGCGATGGAGGGCCTGTCCAAGGCCGAGCTGGACAACCGTCAGCTGACCGTGATGTCGGCGTGGATGCTCGCCAGTCGGGCCGACGAGCAGGCGTTCGCGCAGCTCGACAAGCCGGTCAGCGCGTATCTGGAGCACTGGTTCTCCCTCGTCGAGGGGGACGTCCCGGCCGAGGTGCTGTCCGACCTGTCGGACACCGACCTGGCCGCGCGGGACGCCCGCAACCGTGCCCTGCTGTTCAGCCCCGAGGTGGACAAGGTGTGGGCCCAGATCTCACGCCTCATCACCGAGCCCGTCGCCGAGAGCATCCGAGCCCAGCTGGTGAGCAACGAGCTGCCGGCATGAGCGTGACCGAGCCCAGCGAGTGGCAGAAGCGGATCGAGGGGGAGTGGCACGGCATCCCCGGTCTCTTCGACGCCCTTGGCAACCACGTGGGGTTCGAGTCCATCGCCCGTGCCAGTGAGGTGACCGACGAGGGAGCCCGCTACTGGATGGACTCCAAGCTGTCCGGCTCGGGCCCGCTGCGCAACCGCTTCGAGCTCGGCGCCCAGTTCGACTTCGGCGTCGTCGACTCCGACGAGAACAGGGTCTACACCGGTCCGGACTTCTACGGCACCGGGCAGCCCTACGGCCTCTTCGTCGACGCGCACTACTACTCACCGGGCTGGCAGGCGGACCTGCGGACCTGGAACCAGGTGCTGGCTGACGGCGAGACCCAGGTCTACTCCTCGGTCCTGCACGACGGCTGGGCCGTGTGCGCGGTCTTCAACGGCGTGTACAAGCGAACCCTGGACCGTGAGACCAATCCGGAGACCCAACGGTTCGTCGACGAGTGGCGCGAGCTGGAGAGGCAGCGCGGCTCACGCCCGCAGGTCCTGCCCACCAAGGAGGCAGGGGCCTGGGTCGGGACGCTCTTCGTCAACGGCGCGGACCAGGTCAGCGAGGGCAAGGTCGAGGTGACGATCGAGCACGCGCCCACTTCACTGCGATCCGCACGGCAGCGGATCACCTGGGTCGGCGACCTGGACCGCCAGTACACCCTCGACCGCTACCGCGACGGGGCTCGCACCATGTTCGAGGGCCCCGAGGTATATGGGAACGCGACCTCCTACGGCAGGGCGCTCTTCACCAGCCAGCACCTGGTCGGTGCGGACGCCACCGGGGTGGAGAAGATCAAGGGGCGCGAGTTCCTCATCGATCCCGAGACCCGCGAGCTTGCCGTGGTGTGGCAGCTGCTCCGCGGGGACACCACCACCCACTTCGTGCACGGATCGCTTTCCTGGGAGTCGCGATGAGCAACGCCTCGCGGGTGGTCGTGGTGACCGGCGGAACTCGCGGCATCGGCCTCGGTCTGGCCCGTGAGTTCCTGGCCCGCGGGTGCCAGGTCGTGATCTGCGGCCGCTCCGAGGATGCGGTTCAGAAAGCCCTGGCCGAGCTCGGGGACGGTGTGCGGACCAGCGGCCTGGCCGCCGACGTCTCGGACCGGGACGCGGTCCAGCGCCTGTGGGACCACGCGGTGGCCGCGTTCGGCCGCGTGGACGTCTGGGTGAACAACGCCGGCCTCTCCACGAGCCGCGGCGACCTGCACACCATCGGGGCCAGCGAGGTCGAGGCCGTCTTCGCGGTCAACGTCGTGGGGGTGGTCAACGGCTGCGCCGTCGCGTCGCAGGGGATGGCCGGCCAGCCGGGTGGTGGCTGGATCTGGAACATGGAGGGCTTCGGCTCCCGGGGGGAGCACCAGGACGGCATGGCCGTCTACGGGTCGTCCAAGCGTGCGGTGCAGTACCTCACCCAGGCGCTGGTGCGCCAGACCAAGGGCAGCCAGGTCAAGGTCGGCTTCCTCTCGCCGGGGATCGTGGCGACCGAGCTGCTCGTGGGGGACTATGCCGAGGACCCCGCCGGCTTCGACAAGGTCAAGAAGATCTTCAACATCCTCGGTGACCGGGTCGAGACGGTCACGCCGTGGCTCGCAGACCGGGTCCTGTCCGCGGACAAGCACGGCGTGCGGGTCGCGTGGCTCACGCGGGGCAAGGCGGCACGTCGCTTCATGACGGCCGGCTTCACCAAGCGCGACATCTTCGGGGAGGCGGACTGATGGCTGCTGCCGAGCTGGACGTCTGCGCCGAGTACGGTCTGGCACTGGCCATCGAGGACTTCGTGCCGGTCATCCTGGCCGCCGCCGCACTGGTGATCCTGGCCCGAGCCGTACGACGGGCCGTCCCGAGCGCCTACTCGGTCGCGCTCGTCGGCGCCGTGACGGTCGCCCTGGGTGGCCTGGGGAAGGCGACCTGGAAGCTCCTGGTGGCCTCCGGCTGCTGGGAGTACCCGATCCTGGAGAGGCTGCTCTTCCCGTGCCTCTCTTTCGGCTTCGCAGCGCTTTCCTGGGCACTGCTCAGCGCGGTCCTGGCCCGCACCGTGGTGGCCTGGCCGTTCGCGACGTTCCCGGTCGCGGCCGCCGTGGGTGCAGTGTGGATGGGGGACACCTGGCCCCTGCTCGTCGCCGCAGCCGTCGGCGCCAGCTTCCTCGGCGTGACCGCTGCGGTCTACTCCTTCAAGGCCGGCAAGCGCTCAGTGGGTGCACTGTTCGTCATCTACGTCCTGGGCACCAACGTGCTGCCCCCGCTCGCCGCACAGCCCGAGCAGTCCGCCGGTCTGCAGTGGATCGAGCAGCTGACCAACTCCGCCGTGCAGCTCTGCTTCCTGCTGGGTGCGCTGTGGCTGGACGAGCACCTGGGCCAGCGTTCGGCGACTGCGGAGACGGACGAGCACCGAGGAGTCCCGGCGTGAGTGGAGTCGACCGTCTCGGATGGCGTCGGAAGTTCGGCGTCATCGCTCCCAGCACCAACACCATCGTGCAGCCCGAGTTCGACATGATGCGCGTGCCCGGAGTCACCTCGCACTACGGCCGGATCCTGATCCGGGACGGCCGGATCGGCGACGACGAGGGCATGGAGGCCCTGCTCGAGCAGATCCGCGCCTCCATGGCCGACTGTGTCGAGGGCATCATGACGATGGAGCCCGACTACATGGTGATGGGCATGAGCGCCGAGACGTTCTGGGACGGAGTCGAGGGCAACCGCCAGTTCGTCCAGCAGATCAAGGAACTTTCGGGCGG
Organism: Nocardioides sp. 616; assembly: GCF_002930065.1. NCBI lineage: Bacteria > Bacillati > Actinomycetota > Actinomycetes > Propionibacteriales > Nocardioidaceae > Nocardioides > Nocardioides sp. 616. The sequence goes on from NZ_POAG01000017.1 coordinate 79,573, forward strand.
TCTCGGAGTAGCCACCGGCGCGGAGGCCTGTGAGCGGGCGTTGGGCCTGTTCGGCGCGAAGAAGATCGCCGTCATCACGCCCTACACCCCCATCGGGGACGCGAACGTCCGCAAGTTCTTCACCGAGATCGGTTTCGAGGTGGGCCAGGTCAAGGGTCTGAGCTGCGAGAGTGCCGTGTCCATCGCGCAGGTCAGCGAGAGGACACTGCGCGAGTCGCTGATGGAGGTCAATGACTCCGACGTGGACGCGATCGTCCAGTGCGGCACGAACCTGTGCATGACCGAGCTCGCCGACGAGGCCGAGCGCTGGCTGGACAAGCCGGTGATCGCCATCAACGCCGCGACGTGGTGGATGGCCCTGCGCGAGAACGGCATCGAGGACCAGCTGCACGGCTACGGGTCCCTGCTGCGCGACTTCTGAGCCGGACGGGGCAACCCCGTCCGGACCGGTGCGGCCGTCAGCCGACGACCACCTGGTCGATCGGCAGGTGCGGCTCGATCGCGGGGAAGACCCAGGTCATCAGCACGAAGAGGACCAGCAGGGCCAGCAGCACGCTCTGCAGGGACTTGAGCAGCGTGGATCCGGGCAGCAGGCGCCAGATGAGTGCGTACACCTCAGACCTCCAGCTCGGCCGGTGGACCTGCCGCGACGGACCGTTGCTCGACCAGCTGGGCGCCGACGACGAGTCGCTCGCTCGATCCCCAGCGCGGGTGGCAGGTCACCAGGGTCATGGTCTGCGCGGTCGGCTTCCTGCCCGGCTGACCGGGAACGGGAGCGACGACGTCGAGCTGCGTGGGGGCGACGATGCGGGACCAGGTCACCTCGTAGGTGTACCAGCCGTCCGGGGCCTCGACGTAGACCTTGTCGCCTTCCAGGAGCTGGTCGAGCTGGGCGAAGGGCTCGCCGTGGGTGGCTCGATGCCCGGCGACGGCGTAGTTGCCGACCTTGCCCGGCAGCGCGGTGTCGGGGAAGTGGCCGGGGCCGTCGTTGAGCGTCTCCAGCGCCACCCCTTCGACGACCACCCATTCCCAGTCGTCGCCGAGGCGGGGGATGTGCAGGACGTTCAAGCCGTCCCCCGTCTTTGGCTTGGCCTTGTGGCCCTTCGGGTGGTCGCGCTGCTCGGCGCGGAACTCCTCGAGATGCCCGGCCTGGGCGTACGAGGTCTGCACATTGGTCCAGACCAGCAGGTAGAAGGCCAGCGCCGCGAGCAGCGCACCCAGCGTGAGCATCAGCTCGGCCAGCAGTCGCAGTGCCGTGGCAGCACCGGCGGTCGAGACACTCAACACACTTTTAATATATCATCTAGACCTGACCGCCGCGGGGTAGCCCGTTGGTGCAGTCCAAGCGCTCAGGAGTGTTGCATGCCGAACAGACGTGTGCGCGGTTTCCTTGCGTTGGCCGTGATCGCCGGTTCGGCCCTTCCCGGGCTGACGGCGACCGGCGCGGCTGCCGAGGTGCTCCCCACCGTGCCGACTGGTGGCTGCTGGACCTACGTCCCGGCCGCGATGGCGCCGATCGAGGATCTGACCGCTCACGTCGACGTGAGCACCGCGCTGGAGCCGTGGACGCCGGCGCCGGCCCTCCCGGAGCTGAGGTTCGCCAGCGGCGGAGACACTGCGGTGGGCGGCAGTCGCACCTTTGCTGTCAGCATCTCCGGCGGCCCGGGAGTCACCGCGCAGGCTGTGGAGACCACCGGGACCGTGGCGTACCTGGTCGACCTGGTGGACGCCTCCGGTGTCCGGACCCGCCTGGCGCCCGTGCTGGCTCCCTTCAGCCTGGCGCCCGGCGCGGTGGCGATCCCGGCGACGAGTGCCACCGGCGCGGCACCGCTGACGCTGCCAGGCACCTCGATGCTCGTCCTGCGCAGCGTCATCTACGACCTGCCCACCGTTGGCCAACGGGTGGTCTGCAACGGTCAGGTCGAAGGGGTCCCGGGCGGAACCAACCCGGCGACCATCCCGCTCGACCAGCCGGTGGTGACCCAGTTCGGCGTGTCACCTGGGACCGGCATGGAGATCACCAACGTCAGCAAGCAGCGAGTCGACACCGCGGCTCGCGCGGGGGACGCGATCGACCTGTCCCTGGCCGGATTCCCCTCCGAGGTCAGTGTCGACCTGGCGGTGTGCACCAGGGTGGTGGACGAGAGCGAGGCGCCCACCTGCGGGACCGCCGTACCGGTGCTCACCGCCCTCGACGGCACTGCGGTGGCGTCGATCCCGGTGGCCGAGGAGGTCACGGCGGGGGACGGCTTCGTGCGGGCCTCGGTGACCGGTGGCCCGCTGGTCGTCGAGAGCTCCATGCAGGTGTTGGGTGAGCCGAGCGTGGCGCCGCACCCCGACGCGAGCCCGAAGAAGTGGCGCCTGGTGGGGGAGCAGTGGGACCCCGCCAAGCGGGTCCACCTGAGTCTGATGGACGCCGAGGGCCGGCGGATCGGACCCCGGGTGGTCGCCAAGGCCGGTGCCAGGGGTCGGATCCGGGCCCGTCTGGACATCCCGTCGCGTCGCACCGCGGTCAAGATCCGCGCCGTGCAGCGCAAGAGTGGCCGGCTGGTCACCTTCCTCGACCTGGATAAGGCCGGACTGACCCGTACGCCGGGCGGTTCCAAGGGCGGCGGTTCCAAGGGTGGCGGGGGCAACGGTGGCGCTTCCCAGCAGGGTGGATCCACGGGCGGCAGCGCCCAGACCCCGAGCGTCGTCCCCGAGAGCACGACCGCCACGGCCGCGCGGGGACCGGTCCAGATCCCCCTGCCGCGCGACATCAAGGTCGACGTGGTCGAGGAGGAGCCCGGGAAGCAGGGTGGCTCGGAAGAGAAGCCGGTGGCGAGGTCCGGCGAGGTCGCGGTCACCGAGGCCGTGCTCGTGGGTTCCGCGGAGCTCAGCGACCTGTTCGGCGGCGCGCCTTCGCGGGTGCTCCGGATGGTGGTGGAGAACGTCAGCAAGGTCGACGCCCGTGCGCCTGGCCTGACGATCGCGGTCGGCAAGGCCGAGGACGCCGAGCCGGTCTACGTCAGTGACGGCTTCGGCACTCTCGAGCCCGGCGAGTCCCGGGTGGTGGAGGTGCCGATCTCGCTGCCGATCGGCGCGTTCGGCACCTATACCGTCTCGGGGCAGTTCGGTGAAGGCGAGACCGGGGGTTTCTCCCTCACGTGGGAGACCTACCCATGGGGTCTGTTCGCCCTCAATCTGCTGGGTCTGCTCCTGATCGCGTGGGCGGTGCACCGCCGCCGCAACGCATTCCGGCCCGAGCTGGCCGTCGCCCTTGCCGGGCCTCCGCGCTCGGACGGCGAGCCGGTGGCGGGTGACGGCGAGGCGATCATCGACCTGGCCACGCTCACCCGGTGGTGGGACCTGCAGGCGGCCCCCGGCCCGGACCGCGAGCCGGCGGCGCTCGACGACGCCGTGGTGGATCTGGCTGCCATGGACCGCTGGATGACGCTGCGCGCCGACCGAGATCTCAGCTTGAAGTGAGACGGGCCACTATGGTCCGTGGCGCAGAAGCCGATATCGTATATAGTCTGGCCACCAACCGAGGGGGTACCCATGGCTCAGCCAACGGATCGCAGATCGTCGTCGCGTCGGATCGACCGGTCGCTGCTGGTGCGTTCGAGTCTGGTCGGTGCCGCGCTCTGTCTTGCCCTGGCCGGTTGTGGAGCCTTGATGCCCGGCAGTGGCGGCTCCAGCGACACTGCGACCACCGGACCGAGCGTCAGTGGCGACTCGGTGAAGGTGGTGTTCGTCGCGGTCGACCTCGACAGCGTCAAGGAGACGACGGGCTTCAAGACCGCTTCGATCGGTGACCCGGAGAAGCAGGTGCAGGCCCTCGAGGACTGGGTCAACGACAACGGCGGCCTCGGTGGCCGCTCGCTCGACGCGGTCTTCCGGTGGTACGACGCGGAGACCGACTCGCCGGCCACCGAAGAGCAGCTGTGCCACTGGGTCACCCAGGACGAGAAGGCCTTCGCGGTCGTGCTCACCGGGCAGTACCAGTCGAATGCTCGCCCCTGCTACGCCCAGCGGCAGACGCTGATGCTCGACATCTCGATGGTGGCCAACGACCGCGCGCTGTACGACGAGCTGGCGCCGTACCTGTGGGCGCCGAGCTTCCCCGAGTACGACGCCTTCGTCACCTCCTACATCAAGGCGCTGGACAAGGAGGGCTTCTTCGACGGGCGGGACAAGGTCGCGATCGTGGCCGCCGACTCCCCGGTCAACGACCGGACCGTGAAGAACCTGGGGGTGCCGCAGCTCAAGAAGCTCGGCATCGACGCCGAGGTGGCGTGGGTCGACACCACCGACATCGGCACCTTGTACATGGGCCTGGAGCAGGGTGCCATCACCTTCGCCACAGCCGGCATCGACCGCGTGATGTTCCTGGGTGGTTCGCGGCTGGCCTCGATGTTCGCGACCATCGCGGGCTCGAAGGAGTTCGACGCCACCTACGCCATCTCCAGCTACGACAACCCCTCGTTCTTCGTCAACAACCCGGGCACCGTGCCGAGCAACACGATGAAGGGCATGGTCGGCATCGGCTTCCACCCGCCCCAGGACGTCGCGGACGACAAGATGCCGTTCCCCGCCAAGGGTGCCGAGCAGGACTGCCTCGACATCTTCGCCGAGGTGGGGGAGACCTTCGAGACCCGCGAGGCCGCGCGGGTGGCACTGCCCTACTGCGACGCCGTGAAGCTGCTCAAGCTGGGCGCCGACGGCGTCGAGGGTCCGCTCAATGCCGCCGCCTGGGGCGAGGTCGTCGACAAGGACGGCGTCAACTTCCAGACCGCCTCGGGCTTCGGCAACGCGATGGGCAACGGAACCCGCGCCGCGGCCGGCGGCTACCGGGTGATGAAGTTCTCCGAGGACTGCGACTGCTTCGTCTACGAGGGTGACGATGTCCCTTTCGACACGAAGTGACACGGTCCCCGCGCTGAGGTGCGAGGGGATCAACGCGTCCTACGGCCCGGTCCAGGTGCTGTTCGGAGCCTCGCTGCGGGTCGAGCGGGGGGAGATGGTCGCCCTTCTCGGGCCCAACGGGGTCGGGAAGTCAACCACGCTGCGGGTGATCGGCGGACTGCTGGCACCGAGCTCGGGGTCGGTCCACATGGGGGGACTCGACGTCACTGGCTGGACTCCGCGCAAGCGGGTCGAGGCCGGTCTGAGCCAGGTCGTCGGGCAGTCCGCCTTCGGGTCCCTGAGCGTGGTCGACAACCTGTCCATGCACGGCTATGCCGCCAAGGACAAGAAGTGGGTCAAGGAGGCCGTCGAGGCGGCGTTGGCGATCTTCCCCAGGCTCAACGCGCGCCGCAACCAGCCCGCCTCGACGCTCTCAGGTGGTGAGCGACAGATGCTGGCCCTGGCGAAGGCGATCGTGAACGACCCCGACCTGCTGGTCATCGACGAGTTCTCGCTGGGCTTGGCCCCCGTGGTCGTCGGGGGCCTGTGCGAGCTGGTGCGCCGGCTCAACGAACGGGGTGCCTCGGTGCTGGTCGTCGAGCAGTCCGTCAACGTGGCGCTCTCCCTGGTCCATCGCGCCTACGTGATGGAGAAGGGCGAGATCATCGCCGAGGAGGCCGCCTCGGTCCTCGCCGAGGACCCCGAACGGATCCGCAGCCTGATGCTTGGCGGACATATTGCGGAGGCCGTGTGAACAGCGTGAGTGCGATGGCCGTGACCGACATCAGGGTGGCCCTGCTCGGCTTCGACTTCGGCGTCGACCGGTTGGCGCTGGGCCTCTTCGCGGGCCTGACCTACGGGCTGCTGGCCATCGGTCTGGTGCTGGTCTACAGATCGAGCCGGTTCGTCAACTTCGCCCACGGCTCCATCGGCGTGTTCGGAGCCTCGGTCCTGGGCCTGCTCGCCGCGGACTGGGGTCTGCCGTACTGGCCCTCCTTCGCGGTGGCGATGGTCGTCGCGGCCGGTCTGGCAGCGGGCATCGAGTGGCTCGTCGTCCGACGGCTGGTCGGACGCCCCGCGATGATCGGGATGATCGCGACCCTGGGGCTCTCGCAGTTCATCCTGATCTTCGCGCTGATCATCAACGCCGACGGCGTCAGCGGGTTCACCTTCCCGCGGCCGCCCGGTCTTCCCGAGTTCGAGCTCGGCGCGACGAAGATCAGCACCCCGTACGTCGCGATGATCGTGCTCGGGCCCCTGCTGCTCATCGCTCTGGCGTGGTTCCTGCGCGAGCACCGGGTCGGCATCGCCATCCGTGCGGCGGCAGACGACAAGGACGCCGCTCTGCTGGACGGGATCCCGGCGCGCCGCATGGCCACCCTGGCGTGGGCCATCGCCGGCGCGGTGGCGGCCTTCTCGGCGATGCTGGTGACCCCGACCACCGCCGGTCAGTCGATCGACACGCTCGGGCCGGACATCCTCCTGAAGGGACTGGCAGGCGCGGTCATCGCCCGGATGTCCTCGATCCCGATCGCGGTCGTCGCCTCCCTGGGAGTCGGCGTCCTCGAGCAGTTCCTGCTCTCCAACCCCGACACCCGCAACACCGTGCCGCTGGCCCTGGGACTGATCATCGTGGTGGCGCTGCTGCGCCAGCCGGCGCTGGGTCGCGCGGCTCGCGAGCGCGTCGGCTGGCAACGGATCGTGATGAACCCGTTGCCGCCCCAGTACAACCAGCTCTGGGCGGTGCGCTGGTTCCCGCGCGTCATGGGCGCCGCGTTGATCGGCGCCGCGGTCGGCCTGGCCTACGTCGTCTCCAACTCCACAGCCTCGGCGATGACCAACGTGGTCGGCTTCGCCCTGGTCGGTCTCTCCGTCGGCCTGCTCACCGGGGTCTCCGGGCAGCTCTCCCTCGGTCAGTTCGCCTACGCCGGCATCGGAGCCGCCGTCTCGGTGCACGCCGTCGCGAACACCGGGAACTTCGTGCTGGGCCTGGCGGCGGGCATCGCCGCGGCTGCCGCCACTTCGGCGCTCGTCGGCATCCCCGCCATGCGGCTGCAGGGGCTGGCGCTGGCCGTGTCCACCCTGGCCCTGGCTCTGGCGACCACGAGCTGGCTGCTGCGGCTGGACAGCTTCCTGGGCTTCGGCGTCCAGCCGGCGACGCCGACGGTCTTCGGCTACGCGCTGACGATGGGCGTGGACTACTACCTCTTCGCGCTCCTCATGCTGGTCGCGGCCATGTGGGTCGTGGGCAACCTGCGGCACAGCGGCTTTGGCCGGACGTTGCAGGCCATCCGCGACAACGAGGACGCGGCTCGTGCGTTCACCGTGCGATCGCGGGTCCGCAAGCTCCAGATCTTCGCGATCTCGGGCGCCGTGGCCGGACTGGGCGGCGCTGTGATCGGACACGGACAGACCCAGCTGACGGTCAACTCCTTCCCGGCCTCGGCAAGCATCGACGTGGTCGCCATCGCCGTGGTCGGCGGTCTCGTCCTCACCGGTGGACCGGTGCTCGGCGCGATCATCATCATCGGCATCCCGACCATGTTCAGCCTGGGGCTGGCGGGCAGTGCGGCGCTCTCGATCGGCTGGCTGCTCGTGGTCGTCATGATGCCCGACGGGCTCGGCGGCATGATCGGCAAGGCGCGCGACTGGTGGGCCGACGGAGTGGCCCGTCGAGCGGGGATCGACGTGCAACAGGCAAGGCACGGAACGGTGGGCGAGCCCGTCTCGCCGCTGGCCTGCCAGCTGCGGCTCGAGGGACTGCGCAGCAGCGCCCGCCACGAGGCGGGGGATGACGGACTCCCGGTGCTGTCGGTCAGCGGCGTCACCCGTCGCTTCGGGGGAGTCGTGGCGGTCGACCGCGTCTCCTTCGAGGCCGAGCAGGGCGAGATCATCGGCATCATCGGGCCGAACGGGGCCGGGAAGACGACCCTCTTCGAGATCATCGCCGGGTTCACCGCTCCCAACGAGGGCCAGATCGGGTATGCCGGGCGAGACGTCACCAGACGCACGCCCGAGCAACGGGCTCGAGTGGGACTTGTCCGCTCCTTCCAGGACGCCGCTCTGTTCCCCACGCTGACGGTGCACGAGACCCTGATGCTCGCCCAGGAGCGGCACCAGCCGTCCCGGTTCTGGAGCGCCGCGCTCGGTGCGCGGGAGGCCGAGCGGCGCAAGGCGGAGATGGCAGACGACCTCATCGATCGGATGGCGCTCACGCCGTTCGTGCGTCGACAGGTCTCCGAGCTGTCGACGGGCACCCGGCGGGTGGTGGAGCTGGCCTGTCTGCTGGCGCTCGAGCCACGAGTCCTGCTGCTCGACGAGCCGTCCGCCGGGATCGCGCAGAGCGAGAGCGAGACGCTGGGCGAGCTCCTGCTGGGGATCCGTCGCGAGCTCGGCACCACGATGATCGTCATCGAGCACGACCTGCCACTGCTCTCGCACCTGAGCGACCGGATGATCGCGATGAACCTGGGCCGCGTCGTCGCGGTCGGCACCCCGGACGAGGTGCGCGAGCACCCCGAGGTGGTCCGGTCCTACCTGGGCACCGACGAGAACGCGATCTCACGTTCGACCATGCCGGCCGGATCCGCGACGGCCAACCCGTCGCAGTTCTCGTCGACCACCGATCCCTTCGCCGCACACACCCCGTAGCACTGCCCCGAGTCATGGCCGAACCGAGGAGAAGCACCATGGGAAGCACAACGACACTCGCCAAGATGATGGCGGCGCTGATCGCGCTGTTCGTGGTCGCCATCGTCGGGGCGCCGCCGAGCCTTGCCGCCGGCCCCTCGTTGGAGGTGAGCGCAAAGGACGGGCTCAAGGACGGTCAGCAGGTGACCATCTCGGGCAGGGGGTTCGCGCCGGGAATGGGCCAGATCGCCGCCGGACAGTGCATCGAGGGCTACACCGGCCCGAGCCACTGCAACCTGCAGGGTGGTGCCACCTTCCGCAACGCCGACGGCGGCGGCTCCATCGGGACCTTCACCATCGTGGTGAAGGAGAAGTTCGGGGAGTACGACTGCACCGTGCAGAAGTGCGTCATCGCCGCGGCGCCGCTGCCCACCGCCGAGGACGCCGCGACCGTCGCCGCCAACCAGGTGGTCATCCCCGTCACCTTCGGTGGTGCCGAGCCGGCCGCCGCCACGGCCGAGACTTCCGCTGAGGAGACGACCCAGGGTTCCACCGACGATGGCGCGGCGGCCACCGACGACACCCTGCCACAAACTGGCGCCGGTGAGGTGGTGGCGTTGTCCTTGCTCGGGGCACTCGCTCTCCTCCTCGCCGGCGCTGGCCTCGGCCTCGGCGCCAAGCGTCTGGGCAGGCTCGCATGAGGCCCCGCAGTCTGATGGCGGGGGTGGCGGCCGCCTCGCTGGCGCTGCTCGCCCTGCCGCTGGCCTCCCCGGCCGTTGCCGCGCCTGTCACCTCGACGCAGACCAACAAGTGTCAGACCGACACCTTCCCGATCTTCGACTGGGCCACGACGCTGACCACCACCGCGGTCACCGACGGGGCCGAGACGGTGCTCGAGATGCAGACCAACGACCTGCCCGGCATCGTCCCTCTGGCCCTGACCAACGCGGGGGTCGTGGGGACCATCGTCGCCTCGGTCAACGGGCAGGACGTGACCCTCACCGGGTCCGGCACCACCAGTGCCGCCGCCCGCACCCCGTTGCCGATGCCCAAGGTGATCGCACGATTCCCGGGGGCTGCGTCTCCGCTGTCGATCGTGGTGAAGCGGATCCAGTTCGACGTCTCCGCGATGGGGGCCAACCTGCCGACGCTGTGCCCGCCGGGTGGGGTCGACATGGCCTGGGCACTCGGCGACGTGGCGGTCGACGGAGCTGCCGGTCCACTCCCGACGGTCGCGCCGGTGCCCTCTGCGGCGCCCGTTCCCACGGCCGCCCCCACGGCCACCAAGACGCCCAAGCCGACGAAGACCCCCAAGCCGAGCAAGAGCGCCACGCCTGGCGGCTCTGGCGGCTCTGGCGGCGGCGAGAGCAAGGGCACCGCGGCTTCGGGGAAGGTGAAGTACGCCTGCGTGCTGCAGCCGTTCGGCAGCGACTTCGACTACACGCCGAGCATCTCCCTGGCCGCGTCACGCGCCAAGGAAGGGGTCGACAAGGTCACCCTGGCCGCGAACCTCAGTGAGATCCCGGGACTGGCTCCGGTGCCGATCGACAACGGCACCATGCAGGTGACCCTGCAGGCCAAGATGGGCGGCGAGCCGGTCGTGCTGAAGGGCAGCTCGACGGTCAACGCCGCGCCCTACGGCACGGTGCCGGTGCCGACCCTCACGGCCGAGATGAACAGCTCCGCCGAGGAGGCCGACGTCGAGGTCAGTGCCTTCGCGTTCGCCTTCGGTGAGATGTCGGGGGTCAAGATCACCGCCGACTGCAAGGTGAGCTCCGGGGGCAGCCTGGGTGCGGCCCGGTTCGGGGTGGGAGAGATCTCCGCCTCCAACGGCTCCGCGGGCGGCTCGTCCGGTGGCTCGTCGTCGGGAAGCGTGACGTCGGTCAGCGCCTCCGGCTCCGGGGAGACCCTGCCGCAGACGGGCTCGGGTGCCCCGCTCGCGCTGCTCGCCCTGTGGTCCAGCGCGTTCGTGCTGGGTGCCGTGGCGCTGATGCTCTTCCTCCCGCGCCGGCGACAGGACGCCTGAGCCGCCGGGGGCATAAGCCTGGTCGAGGACACCAGTGGCGTTGGGCAACGGTTGTTGCCCAAC
>NZ_POAG01000017.1:90188-337278 GCF_002930065.1 Nocardioides sp. 616
TCACCTACAGTCCCACTCGCAATCGTGGTCAGTCCCCGGTGTGGGGGACCGGGCGCATGATGACGCCGAGACTGGGCTTGGGCTGGAAGGACGTCGCCTTCTCCGGAAGCAGCCGTCCTCCCTGCACGGTGCGGTTCACCAGCTCGAAGTCGGGGGCCGGCAGCAGCACGGCCACGTGCTGGCCGTGGAGCCCCTCGAGCGCGCTGTCCACGGAGTGGTGGTAGCTCAGGCGGGGTGATGAGGCGTCGCCCGAGGCACCGTGAGCGGCGGCCCGGGACCGAAGCCTCGGCAGCACGTCCCCGTGCAGGTGCTCCAGCGGGGAGAGCTGCTCGGAGTCCAGGCTCCACTCGATGCTCAACCACGACTCTCCGTCCGTGGCGACCGCCGAGCGGGGACCCAGCTTGGCCAAGGCCGACATCCGGTCCCCGTTCCAAGTGACGCGTCCCGTGGCGGCGGCGGCCTGAGCCACCGCGTCCAGTCGGACCTGATGCAGGACCCGGTGGATCGCTCCCAGGAACAGGGGGGTGTCCTCCTGGTCCACGACCATCGCGAGCCCGCGGTCCCACCCTGGGCGACGGGCCTCCTGCAGCTCCAGGTAGGCGGCGTACCGGTGATGGCCGTCGGCGATGAGCAGCGTGCTGTCCGCAAGACTGTGGGCGATGGTCTGGAGCTGGCGGGTGTCTCTGAGCGCCCAGATCCGGTGCTCCTGTCCGGCGCCGTCGCGGAACTCGTGGTCCGGCAGGCTGTCAGCGGTGTCCCGGATCAAGCTCCTGATCTCGGTCGGTCCTCGATGGACCAACAGGATCGGGGCCGGATCGAGTCCCATCTCATACATCCGGGAGGCCAGGTCGCCGGCCTGGGCGAAGTGGATGTCCTCGTGGGGCAGGACGGCACTCTCCTCCAGCGTCGTTGCCCGGGTGCTGAGGTCGAGAGCCCCCACGAGCCCGCGGATCGTGATGCCGTGCACCGTGTACTCGTGCAGGTAGAGGGCAGGGGCGTCGTCGAGCTCCATGAGGCCCTCGGACTGCCAGCTGGCCAGTCGCCGGGCCACCTCGCGATAGGGTCGCGCCAGGGCACGTGCCGCGGACGGGTCGGCCACCTTGGCCGGCGCGAGACGTAGCCCCCGGAACGGGTGCAGCCGCGCTGGCCGGGCGGGCGAGGGTGGGACGCTCTCCAGTTCCTGGGAGAGCTCCGTGTCCCCGTCGCGGGTGTGCATCGGAGCATCGTAGGCGGGCCCTCCCCGCTGGGACCAAAGGACGTGGACACATGCTGCAGCAGTCGACCGGCCCGCTGGCCGCACAGCACGACCTGTTCATGCTGGACCTCGACGGTGTGGTCTACATCGAGGGAGCCGCGGTGCCCGGCGTACCGGAGGAGATCCTCCGGTTGCGCGAGGCAGGGTGCCACGTCGCCTTCGTCACCAACAACGCTGCCAGACCTGCTGCCCAGGTGGCCGAACGCCTCACCGCGCTGGGTGTGGCCGCGAGCGCGGAGGACGTGGTCACCTCGGCGCAGGCCGCGGCCTCGCTCCTGCGCACGCGCTTCGGTCCCCGGGCCCGGGTGCTGATGCTGGGGGGACCCGGCCTGGAGGTGGCCCTGAGGGCTGCCGACCTCGAGCCGGTCCAGGACGTCGAGGACGGTGAGGTGGTGGCCCTGGTGACCGGCTACGGCCCGGACGTCCTGTGGCGGCACATCATGCGTTCGGCAGTCCGCATCCGTGACGGACTTCCCTGGATCGCCAGCAACACCGATGCCACCATCCCCACGGCGTACGGTCTGGCGCCGGGGCACGGCACCCTGGTGCGGACCCTGGCGGAGTTCGCCGGGGTGCAGCCGGTGGTCGCAGGCAAACCCGCCCGTCCGTTGCTGGACGAGACTGTGGCGAGGGTCGGCGGCGACCGGCCGATCATGGTCGGTGACCGGTTGGACACCGACATCGAGGGTGCGCGGGTCGCGGGATATCCCTCGCTCCTCGTGCTGACCGGTGTCACCGGGCTCAGCGAGCTCGTCTCGGCGCCCGAGTCGTCCCGGCCGACGTACATCTACCCGACTCTGCAGGGAGTCTTCGCGCCTCACCCGGTCCCGCGACACGTCTCGGACCGCGTGGAGCTCGGAGGCTGGCACGGGCACGTCGACGATGCCGGGGCGCTGGTCGTGGCGGGCTCCGGCAGCGAGGCGGACTGGTGGCGGGTGGCGGCGGTAGCGGCCTGGGACCACCTCGACGCGACAGGTGTGCCGGCCGGGATCGAGCAGCTCACTCCACCGGCCTGCGACGGCCGGACCGACAGGTAGCCTTGTCTGCCATGAGCGAGTACGCCGGAGAGCCCTTGTCGGACCGGGACGGTGAGCAGCAGCACCGGGCCGCCTCCGAGCGGACGGGCGTACCCGAGGTGGACGCCGTGCTCGACCAGGTGGAGGCGGTGGGTTCCCTGCCCGTTGCCGAGCAGGTGGCGGTGTTCGAGCGGGCGCACGAGGCGCTGCGGCGCGCCCTGGACTCCGAGACCAGCACTCCCCGGGGACTCTGAGTCCGTGCCGCCGCGCCGACTCAGGCTCGACCAGGAGCTGGTGCGCCGTGGGCTGGCGCGCTCCCGGGAGCACGCGAGCACGCTCATCGCTCAGGGACGCGTCAAGGTCTCCGGCGCTGTTGCCACCAAGGCCGCCACCGGAGTCACCACCGATGTCGCCCTGGTGGTCACCGAGGACCCCGACCAGCCGGAGTTCGCCTCCCGGGGCGGGCACAAGCTGGCAGGGGCGCTGGAGGCCTTCGCCCCGCACGGCGTCGACGCCGCGGGCAAGCGCTGCCTCGACGCCGGCGCGTCCACGGGCGGCTTCACCGACGTCCTGCTCCAGGCCGGTGCGCGCGAGGTGGTTGCGGTCGACGTCGGCTACGGGCAGCTCGTCTGGCGCCTGCGCCAGGACCCGCGGGTGATCGTGCACGACCGCACCAACGTGCGAGATCTCAGCCTGGACGTCGTCGGCGACCCGGTCGACCTGGTGGTCGGAGACCTGTCCTTCATCTCGCTGCGACTGGTGCTCGACGCGTTGATCTCCGTCACGGCGCCCGACGGCGAGCTGGTGCTGATGGTCAAGCCCCAGTTCGAGGTGGGCAAGGACCGTGTGGGCAAGGGTGGGGTGGTACGCGACCTCGCGCTGCGGACCGAGGCGGTCTCAGCGGTCGCGGCGGCAGCCCAGGCCCGCGGGTGGGGCACCGGCGCCGTCGTCACCAGCCCGCTGCCCGGCCCCTCGGGGAACGTGGAGTTCTTCCTCCTGCTCCGAGCGGGGGAGCCGGTGATCGGCGAGGACAGCATCCGCGCCGAAGTCGAACGCAGCGCAGGACTGGGGGTGGCGGGTGAGAGGCTTGCGCCGTGACTGAAGCCCCCGCTGCCGTGCGTCGCGTGCTCCTGCTGGCCCACACCGGGCGACAGGAGGCGCGAGACGTCGCCCTGTCGTTCGTCAAGGCGCTCACCGAGCAGGGTCTGGTCGTCCGCCTGCTGGCGGACGAGGCGGCCGACCTCGGCCTGGAGCCCCACCTCTTCGAGCCCGCCATCGAGGTCCTCGCCGACGCCCGCGGCGCGGGCGAGGGCTGCGAGGTCGCGGTGGTCCTCGGTGGGGACGGCACCATCCTGCGGGCCGCTGAGATCACCCACGGCAGCGGCACCCCGCTCCTCGGGGTCAACCTGGGGCACGTCGGCTTCCTCGCCGAGGCCGAGGTGGACGACGTCGACTCGACCATCGAAGCGGTGGTGCAGCGGCGCTACACCCTCGAGGACCGGCTCACCATCGACGTGCGGGTCTACCAGGACAAGGAGCTGGTGGCCAGCACCTTCGCCCTCAACGAGGCGAGCGTGGAGAAGGCCGCCCGCAAGCGCATGCTCGAGGTGGTGATCGAGGTCGACGGGCGTCCGCTGTCCCGCTGGGGCTGCGACGGCGTGGTCTGCTCCACCCCCACCGGATCGACCGCCTACAACTTCAGCGCCGGAGGCCCCATCGTGTGGCCGGGCGTCGAGGCGTTGCTGATGGTCCCGATCAGCGCCCACGCGCTGTTCGCGCGGCCCATGGTGGTGGCGCCCACCTCGGTGCTGGCGGTGGAGGTGCTGGCCGGGACCGAGGGAGCCGGGGTGCTCTGGTGCGACGGGCGCAGGACCGTCGACCTCGCACCGGGAGCCCGCATCGAGGTGCGTCGTGGCGCCCACCCGGTCCGCCTCGTGAGACTCCACCAGGCCCCCTTCACCGACCGACTCGTGGCCAAGTTCGACCTGCCCGTCGAAGGCTGGCGCGGAGCGGCGGAGAGGCGGCGCCGGGAGAACGGCGACGCCTCGATCGAGAACGGGTCGAGCTCCGCGGCGCAGGGCCAAGCCGATGTTTGAGGAGATCAGGATCAGCTCGCTGGGGGTCATCGAGGACTCCACCCTGGAGCTCGGGCCCGGCTTCACCGTGATCACCGGTGAGACCGGTGCCGGCAAGACCATGGTCGTGACCGCGCTGGGGCTGCTGCTGGGCGGTCGCTCCGACAGCGGCGCCGTGCGGCGGGGCGCCAACGCGGCACGGGTCGAGGGGGTGGTGGCGACCTCGGACCTGCCCGACTTCGCCGACCTGGTGATCGAGGCCGGTGGCGAGGTCGAGGACGGGCGGGTGGTGCTGGCGCGCAACATCTCCGCGGAGGGGCGCTCTCGCGCCTGGGTGGGCGGTGCCGGCGTGCCGGCGGCCCGTCTGGCGTCCCTGACCGAGCCGCTGGTCGCGGTGCACGGACAGTCGGACCAGCATCGGCTGCTTCGGCCCTCGGCCCAGAGGGAGGCGCTGGACCGTTTCGGCGGTCCCGTCCTCGCCGAGCTGCTGGAGGCCTACACGGCGCGGTACGCCGCCCTGACCGCGGTGGAGCGCGAGCTCGACGAGGTGGTCAACTCCGCTCGTGAGCGGGCCCGGGAGGCCGACCAGCTGCGCTTCGCCCTGGCGGAGATCGAGGCGGCCGATCCCTACCCCGGCGAGGATGTCGAGCTGGCTGCCGAGGAGTCTCGGCTGGGGTACGCCGACACCCTGCGGACCGCCGCCGAACGGGCCCGCGAGGCGCTGTCCAGTGACCAGGACGCCCCCGACGCCCTGGGCGCGGCGTCACAGGCACGTGCCTCCCTGGACGCCGTGCGCGAGCACGACCCGGAGGCGGGCGGGCTCGCCGACCGGCTGGGTGAGCTCAGCTACCTGCTCTCCGACCTTGCCGCCGACGTGGCGTCGTACGCCTCGAAGCTGGACATCGACCCACTGAGGCTGGCCGCGGTCAGCGAGCGGAGGGCAGCCCTGACGGGGCTGACCCGCAAGTACGGCGACACCATCGAGCAGGTGCTGGCCTGGTCGGGGGATTCGGCCCGGCGGCTGCTGGAGCTGGAGGACACCGACGATCGCGTGGTGGAGCTGCGCGAGCAGCGAGCGACGCTGCGGGCCGAGCTCGCCAGCACCGGCTCGGCGCTCTCCGCGGCTCGAGCCGAAGCCGCGGCCCGCCTGGCGGAGGAGGTGACCGCAGAGCTCACCCTGCTGGCGATGCCGCACGCGACGCTGGACGTCGTGGTGAGCCAGCACGAGGCCGCCCGGACCGGGGAGGACAGCGGCCCCCTGCCGGTCGACGGACGTTGGCTGCGCTACTCCGCCACCGGGCTGGACGAGGTGGAGCTGCTGCTGGCGGCCAACGCGGGGATGAGCCCCCGCCCGCTCGACAAGGGCGCCTCCGGAGGTGAGCTCTCCCGCGTGATGCTGGCCGTGGAGGTCGCCCTGGCGGGCACCAACTCGGTGCCGACGTTCGTCTTCGACGAGGTCGACTCCGGGGTGGGCGGCAAAGCGGCGATCGAGATCGGTCGACGGCTGGCAGAGCTGGCGCGCTCGGCCCAGGTGCTGGTGGTCACCCACCTGCCACAGGTGGCGGCCTTCGCGGACCGCCACATCGTCGTCGCCAAGGCCAGCGACGGGTCGGTCACCACCTCCGGTCTCACCACGCTGAGCGAGGACGAGCGGGAGCGCGAGCTGTCCCGGATGCTCGCCGGCCTCGACGACTCCGACACTGCGCTCGCGCACGCCCGTGAGCTCATGGAGAACGCCCGCCAGGCGACTCGCTGAAGGCAGGCATGTCCCGAAATTGGCCGGTCCCGGCTGACACCATGGACGAGCCATGAAGTTCGCCACGAAGTCACGTCCAGCCCCCGTTCTGCCCGGCGTCATCGGGACCGTCAGGGTGGATCGCCGTACCCGGGCGCTGCTGTCCCGGCTCCGCGAAGGCGACCTGGCGCTCATCGACCACGTCGACCTCGACCGGGGGACCGCCCAGACGCTGGTGGACTCGGGGGTGACAGCGGTGCTCAACGCCACCGCGATGATCTCCGGGCGCTATCCGAACCTCGGCCCGCAGGTGCTGGCCGACGCCGGAGTGCAGATGATCGACCAGCTCGGGCCCGAGGCCTTCTCGCTGATCCGGGACGGAGCCGCGGTCCGGGTGCTCGACGGACAGGTGCACCTGGCCGACGACGTCGTGGTCACCGGCCGAGAGGTCGGTGCGGAGCAGATCGCGGAGCAGCTCGAGGACGCTCGCGCCGGGCTGGGACACCAGCTGGCCAGCTTCACCCACAACAGCAGTGAGTTCCTCCGGCGCGAGCAGGACCTGCTGCTGCACGGCGAGGGGGTGCCTCGGCCCGCCACGGTGCTGGCGGACCGGCCCGTCGTCGTGGTGGTGCCCGGGTACGAGCACGCCGCCGAGCTGAAGAGCGTCCGCGCCTTCATCGCCGAGCAGCGTCCTGTGCTGATCGGTGTCGACCGCGGCGCCGACGCGCTCGCGGAAGCCGGGTTCACCGCCGACGTCGTGGTGCTCTCCGCCTCCTCCAGCGAGGACGAGATCCCCTCCCCGGCGGTCCTGCGGGCGGCCAAGGACGTGATCGTGCGGGTGGACCGCGGCGCCCCGCGCGTGGTCACCGAGCGGTTCGAGCGGCTCGGCATCCAGCCGCTGCGCCTGGAGACGTCCGCGACCACGGAGGACGCGGCCCTCATCGTGGCCGACGCCGGCCATGCGTCGGTGATCATCGGGGTGGGGATGCACGCCACCCTCGCCGAGTTCCTGGACCGTCAGCGTGCCGGGCTGGCCAGCACCTACCTGACCAGGCTCAAGGTGGGACCTCGGCTGGTCGACGCCACCGCGGTGCCCACGCTCTACTCGGGCCGGGTGCGACCGCGCCACCTGGCCGTCGTGCTCGTGGCCGGGCTGCTGGCCCTGGTCGCGGCGATCGGCACCACACCGGTGGGCCAGGAGTGGGGCGACAGCCTCCTCCACGGCTCCGGTGACCTCATCGACTACCTGCAGGGGAAGCTCTCGTGATCTCGTTCCGGACCCATGTCGTGACCCTCGTGTCGGTCTTCCTAGCCCTCGCCGTCGGCGTGGTGCTCGGTGGGGGACCGCTCGCGGAGGTGGGCCGCGACGGTGACACGGACGCGGAGGTGACGCAGCTGCGAGCCGCCGCCCAGCGCAGCGAGCAGAAGTCGGACTTCGGCGACAGGTTCGCCGAGACCGCCGCCACCAGCCTGTACGCCGGTCGGCTCGCGGAGCGGGAGGTGGCGGTCGTGACCCTGCCCGGGGCCGACGAGCAGGTCGTCTCCGCCCTCGTGGAGCAGGTGGCGGCCGCCGGCGGCTCGGTCGTCACCACCCAGGCCCTGGGGGACCCGATGGTCAGCTCGCAGCAGAAGTCGCTGGTCGACACCCTGGGCAGCCAGCTCGCGGCGCAGCTGCCGAAGGGGACCGTGGCCGCCGAGGCGACGACGTACGAGCGGATGGGACAGCTGCTGGGCTTCTCGCTGTCCACCAAGGCGCCCGAGGGTGCCGGCACGAGCTCCGAGACCCTCGCGGTGCTCGAGGGCATGCGCGGTGCCGACCTGCTCCCGGAGGTACCCGCCACGGAGCGCCGGGCCCCCCTCGTCCTGGTCGTGCTGGGCGACGAGGTCGACGGTGACGGGGGCGACGACATCCTCGCCGGCCTGGTCCGTGGCCTCGGTCAGGCGGCGCTCGGCGTCGTGGTCGCCGGGGAGAGCTCCGACGGCAAGGACCAGCTCGCTGTGCTCCGCGCCGACGCAGCGCTGGGGACCGCGGCCTCCGTGGACGGCGTCGAGACGCCCGCCGGCCAGGTGGCGACCGTGGTCGGTCTGGCCCGGTCCCTGACCACCCAGGGCGGAGCCTTCGGAGCGTCGGGTGCGGACGGAGCGCTTCCCCTCGGGTAGCATGGAACCCCGTGAGGAACCCGACGCCGACCAAGCATGTATTCGTAACCGGAGGCGTAGTCTCCTCCCTCGGCAAGGGGCTGACCGCCTCCAGCCTGGGCAGCCTGTTGAAGGCACGCGGGCTCCGCGTGACGATGCAGAAGCTCGACCCCTACCTCAATGTGGACCCGGGGACGATGAACCCGTTCCAGCACGGGGAGGTCTTCGTCACCAACGACGGCGCAGAGACCGACCTCGACATCGGTCACTACGAGCGCTTCCTGGACACCGACCTCTCCGCGATCGCCAACGTGACCACGGGTCAGGTCTACTCCAGCGTGATCGCCAAGGAGCGCCGTGGCGACTACCTGGGCGACACCGTGCAGGTCATCCCGCACATCACCAACGAGATCAAGGACCGGATCCTCGCCATGGGCGGGCCGGACATCGACCTGGTCATCACCGAGGTGGGCGGCACCGTCGGCGACATCGAGTCGCTGCCGTTCCTGGAGGCCGCACGTCAGGTGCGGCACGAGATCGGCCGGGAGAACGTCTTCTTCATCCACGTCTCACTGGTGCCCTACATCGGACCGTCGGGGGAGCTGAAGACGAAGCCGACCCAGCACTCGGTCGCCGCGCTGCGCTCCATCGGCATCCAGCCGGACGCCATCGTGTGTCGGGCGGACCGAGACCTCCCCAACGGCATCAAGCGCAAGATCGCGCTGATGTGCGACGTGGAGGACGAGGCCGTCATCACCTGCGCCGACGCGGCCTCGATCTACGACATCCCCAAGGTGCTGCACCGCGAGGGCCTCGACGCCTACGTGGTGCGCCGTCTCGACCTGCCCTTCCGGGACGTGGACTGGAGCCGCTGGGACGACCTGCTGCGCCGCGTGCACCACCCCAAGGAGGAGGTCACCGTCGCCCTGGTCGGCAAGTACATCGACCTGCCCGACGCCTACCTCTCCGTCGCCGAGGCGCTGCGCGCGGGCGGCTTCGCCCACGAGGCCAAGGTGCGGCTGCGCTGGATCGCCAGTGACGAGTGCGCCACCCCGGCGGGCGCCGCCAAGAACCTGCACGACGTCGACGCCATCTGCGTCCCCGGCGGCTTCGGGATCCGCGGTCTCGAGGGCAAGCTCGGCGCCCTCACCTACGCCCGTACCCAGGGCATCCCCACGCTGGGACTGTGCCTGGGCCTGCAGTGCATGGTGATCGAGTACGCGCGCAACGTCGCGGGGCTGGAGAAGGCGGGCTCCACCGAGTTCGACCCCCAGGTCCCCGAGCCCGTGATCGCCACCATGGAGGAGCAGAAGTCGTTCGTCGAGGGCGCCGGTGACCTGGGCGGCACCATGCGCCTGGGTTCCTACCCGGCCGTGCTGGCTCCCGGCTCGGTGGTGCGTGAGGTCTACGGCAGCGAACGCGTCGAGGAGCGGCACCGCCACCGCTACGAGGTGAACAACGCCTACGTCGAGCAGCTCACCGCCGCGGGTCTGGTCTTCTCCGGCACCAACCCCGACCTCGGCCTCGTCGAGTTCGTGGAGCTGCCCCGGGAGGTCCACCCCTACTACGTGGCCACCCAGGCCCACCCGGAGCTGAAGTCCCGGCCCACCCGGCCGCACCCGCTCTTCGCCGGACTGGTCAAGGCGGCCATCGCACGTCAGAAGGAGCTCGAGATCCCGATCGACGACGACGCAGCCGAGGACCGATGACAGATCAGCATGAGGAGGTCACGGACCTCCCCATGCGCTGGCCGGTCGTGGAGTCCCGTGAGGTCCACCGCGACGCCTGGGTGGTGGTGGTCCGCGAGGACGTCATCACCCGGCCGGACCACCCCGACGAGCGTTTCGCCCGGCTCTCGGTGGAGCACCCGGGTGCGGTGATCGTGATGGCGCTGGACGACGACGAGCGCGTATTCTGCCTGCGCCAGTACCGGCACACCTCCGGCTTCGAGTTCGTCGAGCTCCCGGCCGGCCTGCGTGACGCCGGTGACGAGCCGCCGCTGGAGACCGCCAAGCGCGAGCTGCGCGAGGAGGCGGAGCTCGCTGCGCAGTCCTGGGTGCAGCTGCTCAGCACCTTCCCGTCCGCCGGGATCACCGACGAGGTGCACGAGATCTTCCTGGCCCGTGACCTGAGCCCCTCGCCCCGGGGTGACTTCGAGCTGAAGCACGAGGAGGCGGAGATGCACCCGTTCTGGGTGCCCTTCGAGGATCTGCTGGACGCCGTGCTCGCCGGACGCGTGCGGCAGGGCCCCCTGGTCCAGGCTGTCCTGGCCTATGACGCGCTCAAGCGCCGGGATAGGTTGTGAGCGGCGACGCAACCAGCTCCGCTGCTCGCGAAGGGTGGGTCAGATGAGGATCGGCGTTCCCAAGGAAGTCAAGGACCACGAGTACCGGGTGGCTCTCACTCCTCTCGGTACGCACGAGCTCGTCCGACACGGCCACGAGGTCTTCGTCGAGTCCGGGGCAGGTCTGGGGTCCCTGGTCAGCGACGAGGACTACCTCGGCGCCGGGGCGCGCATCCTGGACACCGCCGAGGACGTCTGGGGCACCGCCGACCTGATACTGAAGGTCAAGGAGCCCGTGTCCAGCGAGTACCCGCTGCTGCGTGAGGGACAGGTGCTCTTCACCTACCTCCACCTGGCGGCCGATCCCGCGCTCACCCGCGAGCTGATCGAGCGTCGCGTCACGGCGGTCGCCTACGAGACCGTGCAGCTGGCCTCCGGCGCGCTCCCGCTGCTCTACCCGATGTCGGAGGTCGCGGGCTGTCTCGCGCCCCAGGTCGGTGCCCACGCCCTGATGCGTGGCGAGGGGGGACGCGGCGTGCTGATGGGCGGAGTGGGCGGCGTGGCGAACGCCAAGGTGGTCGTCCTGGGCGCCGGGGTCGCGGGACAGAACGCCGCCAACATCGCGCTGGGCATGGGCGCGGACGTGACCCTGCTCGACACCGACCTGGACAAGCTGCGGCTCTCGTTCTGGCGCTACGACAACCGGGTGCACGGACTCGCCTCGTCCGAGCTGTCCATCCAGCAGCAGGTGCTGGCGGCGGACCTGGTGATCGGCGCCGTGCTGGTCGCCGGAGCCGCAGCCCCCAAGCTGGTGAGCAACGAGCTGGTCGCCGCGATGAAGCCCGGGTCCGTGCTCGTGGACATCGCGGTGGACCAGGGCGGGTGCTTCGCCGACACCCACCCGACCACGCACAGCGACCCGACGTACCAGGTGCACGCCTCGACGTTCTACTGCGTGGCGAACATGCCCGGCGCGGTGCCGAACACCTCGACGTACGCGCTGACCAACGCGACCCTGCCCTACGCGGTGCGGCTGGCCGACCAGGGCTGGCAGCAGGCGTCCCGGGAGGACCCAGCGCTCGCGCTCGGCCTGAACACCCATGCCGGGCTCCTCACCAATGCCGCGGTCGGCCGGGCCCTGGGCCTGGACGCCGTGGCCCCCGAATCCGTGCTGGACTGAGCGAGCACAGGTGAGCACCTCCGAGCTGACGCGCGCCATCCGGACCTACCTCGACCACCTCTCGGTGGAGCGCGGACTGGCCGCCAACACGCTGTCGTCGTACCGCCGCGACCTGCGCCGGTACGCCGGACACCTCGACCAGGAGGGCATCGACCGGCTGGACGGCATCTCGGAGTCGACGGTCTCGGACTTCCTGGTCAGGCTGCGCGAGGGGGACGCCGAGCACCCCCCGCTGGGGGCTGCCTCCGCCGCGAGGACCGTGGTGGCCGTGAGGGGCTTCCACAAGTTCGCGGTGCGCGACGGGCTGACCACCATTGACCCCGCCGCCTCGGTGCGGCCCCCGACCCCGGCCAAGCGCCTGCCCAAGGCCCTGCCCCTCTCCGACGTGGAGGCGATCCTGGAGGCTTCCGGCGCCGCGGGCACGCCGCTGGCCGCCCGGGACCGGGCCCTGCTGGAGGTCCTCTACGGCACCGGGGCCCGCATCTCCGAGGCCGTCGGGCTGGACGTGGACGACCTCGACCTGCAGGACGGGACCGTGCTGCTGCGCGGCAAGGGCTCCAAGGAGCGACTGGTGCCGGTGGGGTCCTACGCCGTCGAGGCGGTCCAGACCTACCTCACCCGCGCGCGCCCGGGCCTGGTCGCCCAGGGCCGCGGCACCCCCGCGGTATTCCTCAACTCCCGGGGCGGGCGACTGTCGCGGCAGAGCGCCTGGGCGGTGCTCGCCAAGGCCGCCGACCGGGCCGGGGTGACCCGCGACGTCTCCCCGCACACGCTGCGTCACTCGTTCGCCACCCACCTGATCGACGGAGGCGCCGACGTGCGCGTGGTTCAGGAGCTGCTCGGTCACGCCTCGGTGACCACCACCCAGGTCTACACCCTGGTCACGGTGGACAACCTGCGCGAGGTCTTCGCCACCGCACACCCCAGGGCGCGAGCCTGATGGCCGGCGCATGGTGGGACGGCGTCACCGGTCCCGACGCCCTGTACGACGCCTTCACCGCCTGGGCGGCCGACAACGGCCTGGAGCTCTACCCGCACCAGGACGAGGCGGTGATGGAGCTGCTGGCGGGCAACAACGTGGTGCTGGCGACCCCGACGGGCTCGGGCAAGTCGCTGGTCGCCTTCGCCGCCCACGTGGCAGCGCTGGCGAGCGACCAGGTGTCGTTCTACACCGCCCCGATCAAGGCCCTGGTGAGCGAGAAGTTCTTCGCCCTGTGCGAGACCCTCGGCGCTGACAACGTGGGCATGCTGACCGGTGACGCCAGCGTCAACCCGGACGCGCCGGTGATCTGCTGCACCGCGGAGGTGCTGGCCAACATCGCCCTGCGCGAGGGGCGGCAGGCCGACGTGGGCCTGGTGGTGATGGACGAGTTCCACTACTACGGCGATCCCGAGCGGGGCTGGGCCTGGCAGGTGCCGCTGCTGGAGCTTCCCCAGGCGCAGTTCCTGCTGATGTCGGCGACGCTGGGCGACGTCACGCCGATCGCGAAGGACCTCACCGGCCGCAACGGTCGGGACACCGTGGTCATCGACGACGCCGAGCGTCCGGTGCCGCTGGACTTCAGCTGGGCGCTGACGCCGCTGGACGAGACGCTGGAGGAGCTGGTGAGCACCCACCAGTCCCCGGTCTACGTCGTGCACTTCACCCAGGCGGCGGCCGTCGAGCACGCCACGTCGCTGCTCAAGGGCGGCCTGGCCAAGCTCAAGGATGCCGAGCAGGTCGACGCGCTGCGCGAGCGGCTGGCGAGCTTCCGCTTCTCCGCGGGCTTCGGCAAGACCCTGGCCCAGCTGCTGCGGCAGGGCATCGGGGTGCACCACGCCGGGATGCTCCCGAAGTACCGCCGCCTGGTGGAGCAGCTGGCCCAGGCCGGTCTGCTCCGGGTGATCTGCGGGACCGACACCCTGGGCGTGGGGATCAACGTGCCGATCCGCACGGTGCTCTTCACCGGGCTGGCCAAGTTCGACGGCCAGCGGCAGCGGATCCTGCGCAGCCGGGAGTTCCTGCAGATCGCCGGGCGCGCGGGCCGGGCCGGCTACGACACCGCAGGGTTCGTCGTGGTGCAGGCTCCTGAGCACGTCATCGAGAACGAGCGCGCGAAGGCCAAGTCGGAGGCGAAGAACGCCGCGATGAGCGCCGAGAAGCAGGCGAAGCGCAAGAGCAAGCCGCAGCTGAAGAAGCCGCCCGAGGGCACCGTGGTCTGGACCGAGCAGACTTTTGACAAGCTCGTCGAGTCCCGTCCCGAGCCGCTGGTCTCGCGGATGAAGGTCGACAACGCGATGCTGCTCAACGTGGTGGCTCGCGAGGAGGACGCGTTCCCGGTGCTGCGGCGCCTGCTCACCGACAACCACGAGGACCGCCGGGCCCAGCTGCGCCTCTCGCGTCGTGCGCTCCGGCTGGCCCGCAGCCTGGTCAGGACCGGGGTGCTCACCCGGCTGGACGAGCCGGACGAGTTCGGTCGCCGCTACGTGATCACCGTCGACCTGCCGCTGGACTTCGCACTGAACCAGCCGCTGTCGCACTTCGCGCTGGCCGCACTCGACGTGCTGGACCCCGAGTCGCCGACGTACACCCTGGACATCGTCTCGGTGATCGAGGCCGTGCTGGAGGCGCCTCGCCAGGTGCTGTTCGCCCAGCAGCACGCCGCCCGGGGGGTGGCGATCAACGAGATGAAGGCCGACGGCATCGAGTACGACGAACGGATGCAGCTGCTGGAGCAGGTCACCTGGCCCCAGCCGCTCGCCGAGCTGCTCGAGGTGACCTTCGAGATGTACCGCCAGACCCACCCCTGGTTGCCCGAGGAGGCACTCTCGCCCAAGTCGGTGGTGCGGGAGATGTACGAGCAGGGGATGGGCTTCACCGACTTCGTGGGCCGCTACCAGCTCGCGCGGTCCGAGGGACTCGTGCTGCGCTACCTCACCGACGCCTACCGGACCTTGCGCCAGACCGTGCCCGAGGCGCACCGCACCCCCGAGCTGGACGACCTGCTGGAGTGGCTGGGGGAGACGGTGCGCCAGACCGACTCCTCCCTGCTCGACGAGTGGGAGGCCCTGGGCCACCCCGACCACGTGCCCACCGAGGTCTCGCACCACGAGCCGCCGCACCACCCGCGCCCGCTGTCCAAGCAGGAGCGTGCGCTGACGGTGATGGTGCGCAACGCCATGTTCGCCCGGGTGGTCGCGGTGGCCCGGGACGACCTGGACGCCTTGATGCGGCTGGAGCGCGACGCCGCGGACCGGGTGGACCCGCCACGACAGGTCGTGATGACCCGCTCGCGGTGGGACGAGGCGCTCGAGGAGTACTACGCCGAGCACGACACGGTGGGCATCGACGCCGACGCCCGCGGGCCGTCGTACCTGCAGGTGGGGCCGGAGCAGCAGGGCGAGCCGGTGGGCGCGGGCGAGGACGAGCGCGCCCGGGTACGCCGGGTGGTCCAGGTGCTGGCCGACCCCGAGGGACACCGGGACTGGGTCATCGAGGGCGTGGTGGACTGTGACGCCACCGACGAGGCCGGGGAACTGGTCCTGGCGGTCGCGTCGATGCGCCGGTTCGACGGATGACGCGGCTGCCGCAACCTCGTCCACACCGCGTCGTGTCCTGTGCGCGGTGACCGTGACCTCGTGCACAGGTCGCGGGGCACGGCTGGGGGTTTCGCCGAGTCGCCTTGTGGCTGGGGAAGACCGGGGCCTAGAGTCGCGCGGAGAAGGCGAGAAGTCGTCGAGTCGACAAACAGTGGGAGCTGCGCATGAATGGTGACGGATCCGTCGCTGGAACCTCCGGCAGCACCGCAGGACAGGTGCCACCCTTGGTCCACCGCCCGGCCCCCTCCCACAGCACCGCCAGCCAGAAGACCCTCCCGCACACGTCCCCCGGAGACGAGACCCGAGTGAGCGACCCCATCCCGTTCCCCATGCCGACCAGCGCCGCGCTGGTCCCGGAGGTGGCCAACGGTCCCACCGGCCGTCCGATGCCGACGTTCCCCGAGCCCGACCCGGTCACCGGGCCGCGGCGGGCGCGCGTGGTCTCGATGTGCAACCAGAAGGGTGGCGTCGGCAAGACCACCACCACGATCAACCTGGGAGCCTCCCTCGCCGAGTACGGCCGCAAGGTGCTGCTGGTGGACTTCGACCCCCAGGGCTCGCTCTCGGTCGGCCTGGGGCTCAACCCGCACGAGATGGAGTTCACCGTCTACAACCTGCTCATGGAGCGGGACGTCGAGCTGGACGACGTGGTGGTGCCCTCCGGAGTGCCGGGCATGGACCTGCTGCCCTCCAACATCGACCTCTCGGCCGCCGAGGTGCAGCTGGTGCACGAGGTCGCCCGCGAGCAGACCCTGCAGCGGGTGCTGGCGCCGGCGCTGGACCAGTACGACGTGATCCTCATCGACTGCCAGCCTTCGCTCGGCCTGCTCACCGTGAACGCCCTGACCGCCTCCGACGGCGTCATCGTGCCGCTGGAGTGCGAGTACTTCGCGCTGCGCGGCGTGGCGCTGCTCAAGACGACCATCGACAAGGTCCGTGAGCGGCTCAACCCCAAGCTGCACATCGACGGGGTGCTGGGCACCATGTTCGACGGTCGCACCCTGCACAGCCGCGAGGTGATGGACCGGCTGGTCTCGGCCTGGGGGGACACCGTCTTCCACACCGTGATCCGCCGCACGGTGAAGTTCTCCGACTCCACCGTGGCCGGTGAGCCGATCACCACCTACGCCTCGAGCTCCACCGGAGCCGACCACTACCGATCGCTCGCCCGGGAGGTGCTCGCCCGGTGGCGCGACGGGTGAGCCTGCCCGCTGCAGACGACCTCTTCCGTCCCACGGGTGAGGGCGACGAGGAGTCGACCGTCCGGGCCGTTGCGCCGCCCGAGGACAAGGGCGGCAAGCGTCGTACCAGCGGCCGGGTCCGGCACGACGAGAAGATGACGGTCTACGTCACCTCGGACGAGCTGATCGAGCTCGAGCACGCCCGCCTGTCGCTGCGCAGCAAGCACGGTCTGGCGGTGGACCGGGGTCGCATCGTGCGTGAGGCGGTCGCGCTGATCCTGGCCGACCTCGAGGCCCACGGCGAGGACAGCGCCCTGGTGCGACGGCTGAGCGAGGGATGACCCAGAGCGCCGCGGTCGATCCCGGAGCCGTTGCGGCTGCGGGGTTCGCGGTCAGGCTCGACAACTTCGAGGGGCCCTTCGACCTCCTGCTGTCGCTGATCGCCAAGCACAAGCTGGACATCACCGAGGTCTCCCTGTCCACGGTCACCGACGAGTTCATCGCCTTCGTCAAGGCCGGCGGACCGGTCTGGGACCTGGAGCAGACCACCTCGTTCCTGCTCGTCGCCTCGACCCTGCTGGACCTCAAGGCCGCGCGGCTGCTGCCCTCGGGCGACGTGGAGGACGAGGAGGACCTGGCGCTGCTGGAGGCTCGCGACCTGCTCTTCGCCCGGCTGCTCCAGTACCGCGCGTTCAAGCTGGTCGCCGGGGTGTTCGAGCGGCGGTTGGCCGACGAGTCCCGGCGCCACCCCCGGGCGGTGGGGTTGGAGGAGCGCTTCGCCACGCTGCTGCCGGAGGTGCTGATCGGGATCGGGCTGGACCAGTTCGCCCGGCTCGCCGCCAAGGCGATGGAGCCCCGGCCGGTCCTCGAGGTCTCCCTCGACCACATCCACACCACCACCGTCAGCGTGCGGGAGCAGGGCAACCTGGTCGTGGAGCGGCTGCGGCGTTCGGGCACGATGACCTTCCGGGCACTTTGCGGCGACTCCCCGGACACGTTGACCACCGTCGCCCGGTTCCTGTCGCTGCTCGAGCTGTTCCGCGAGGGGGTGGTCTCCTTCGACCAGGTCACACCGCTGGGGGAGCTGACCGTGCGCTGGACCGGCGCCGAGGACGGCACCGTCGAGATCCACGACGAGTTCGACGGGGCCCCACCTGAGGCCCCACCTGAGGCCTCGACCGAGGCTTCGACCACCGAGATGCCGCCGGAGGCAGATCCCTCCGCCGGAGAGCAGGAAGAGGACCGATGAGCCAGGAGCAGGTCACCGCGGGGCAGGAGCCCCCGGACCACGCTGCCCAGGACCCCACTCCCCAGGACCAGCCGGAGACGCTCGACGTCGCCGTGGCCGAGCTGCGGCCCGCGCTGGAGGCCATCTTGATGGTCTCCGACCAGCCCCTGGACCGCGTCTCGCTGGCCTCGGCCGTCGGGCACCCCGTCGAGGCCGTCTCCCAGGCTCTGGCGTCACTGGCCCAGGAGTACACCGACCAGGGGCGCGGCTTCGAGCTGCGCAACGTCGCCGGTGGCTGGCGGTTCTACACCCGCGAGGAGTACGCGGGAGTGGTCGAGGCGTTCGTGCTCGAGGGGCAGCAGGCGCGCCTGACCCAGGCGGCGCTGGAGACCCTCGCGGTGGTGGCCTACAAGCAGCCCGTCTCCCGGGCTCGGGTCTCGGCCATCCGGGGCGTCAGCGTGGACGGCGTCATGCGCACCCTGCTCGCGCGCGGCCTCGTGGAGGAGGCCGGCTCGGACGAGACCTCCGGGGCCCACCTGTACCGCACGACCAGCTACTTCCTGGAGCGCATCGGCATCACCAGCCTCCACGACCTCCCCGAGCTCGCGCCGTACCTGCCGGACATGGACGACATGGAGGAAGAGCTGGCGGCCGCCTCGGCGGGATCGCCCGGGTCCCCCAGCGGACCTGGGGCCACCAACCCGGCCCCGGAGCACCAGGCACCGGAGCACCAAGCGCCGGAGCACCACGCGCCGCACAGCGGTGACGGCACCGAGCCCGACGGGGGGACTGAGGTCTCGTGAGCGACCAGGAGAGGGGCGATGCCGGCCGCGAGGTCGAGACGGACGCGGACGGCCTGGTCCGGCTGCAGAAGCTGCTGGCACAGTCCGGAGTGGCGTCCCGCCGCAAGTGCGAGGAGCTGATGCTCGACGGCCAGGTCGAGGTCGACGGCGAGGTCGTCACCCGGCTCGGCACCAAGGTGGACCCGCGGACCGCGGTCATCCGCGTCGAGGGTCGTCGGCTGCCGCCGGTCTCGGCACACGTCTACCTGGTGCTCAACAAGCCGCGCGGGGTGGTGTCCACCATGTCGGACCCGGAAGGGCGCCGCAGCCTCGGCGACGTGGTCGCGCACCGCTCCGAGCGGCTCTTCCACGTCGGCCGGCTCGACACCGACACCTCCGGCCTGCTGCTGCTCACCAACGACGGCGACTTCGCCCACCGCATGGCCCACCCGTCGTACGAGGTGGACAAGACCTACGTCGCCGAGGTCCAGGGCGACGTCTCCCGCGCCACCCTCCAGCGCCTGCGCGACGGGGTGACGCTGGAGGACGGCCCGGTGACGGTCTCCCAGGTGAAGGTCGTGGAGGCCGGCCGTGGCGGAGCCAAGGGCCGCACCATCGTCGAGCTGGTGATCCACGAGGGTCGGAACCGGATCGTGCGACGGCTGCTCGACGAGGTCGGTCACCCGGTGCTGCGGCTGACCAGGACGAAGTTCGGCCCCGTGGAGCTCGGCCGGCTGCCGATGGGCCAGCTGCGGCCGCTCAGCCGCGAGGAGCTGGGTGCGTTGCTGGACAGCGTGCAGCTGTGACCGGAGCGCGCCAACTATGGTTGCCCGGACCGTTCGGCGACCCCTCGCCGGACGACGAGTGAGCGAGGAGAGTGCTGTGAGGGTGCGGGCGGTGCGCGGAGCCACCCAGTTGGACCAGGACACCAAGGAGCACATGCATGAGCGGGTCTCCGAGATGGTGCGCGAGGTGATGGGGGCCAACGGGCTCACCGTCGACGACTTCATCTCCATCCTGTTCACCTCCACCAGCGACCTCGTGGCGGAGTTCCCGGCGTACGCGGCGCGCCAGCTGGGCTTCGACGACGTCCCCCTGATGTGCGCCCGCGAGCTCGAGATCGCCGGCTCCATGCCTCGGGTGGTCCGGATGATGGCGCACGTCGAGACCGACCTGCCGCGCGCCGACGTCACCCACATCTACCTGCACGGCGCGGCTGGCCTGCGCCGTGACCTGGCGCGGGTGCGCGAGGTCGCGGGCGGCGAACCTTCGTGACCGTGGCTTCGACGGCCCCCACCGGGCCCGTGGAGATCATCGGCACCGGACTGGTCGGCACCTCGATCGCGCTGGCCTGTCGCCGGGCCGGTGTCGAGGTGCTCCTGACCGACGTCTCCTCCGAGCACGTGCGCACCGCGTCGGGACTCGGCGCCGGACGCCCCAGGGTCCCTGCCGATCGCCCCCAGCTCGTGGTCGTGGCGGTTCCGCCGGACCGGCTGGGGGAGGAGATCGTGTCCGCCCTGACCGCGAGCGACGCCGTGGTCACCGACGTCGGCAGCATCAAGTCGCAGCCCCTGGCCCACGTGCTCGCCGCCGTGGCCGAGCACGAGGCCGCCCGCTACGTCGGCAGTCACCCGATGGCCGGGAGCGAGCGCTCCGGCCCGCTGGCCGCCTCGGCGTCGCTGTTCGACGGCCGTCCTTGGGCCGTGGTCCCGCACGCCGCTGCCGCGCCCTCAGCCACGGCACTGGTGCGAGGCCTCGCCGAGCTCTGCGGGGCAGTGCCGCTGGAGCTGGAGGCGGCCGAGCACGACCGGGCGGTGGCCCGGACCTCACACCTGCCCCACCTCGCCGCCGTGCTGGTCGCCGGACGGCTCGCCGGCGTACCCCCACGGGACCTGGCGCTGTCCGGCCAGGGAGTGCGGGACGTGACGCGGATCGCGGGCAGCGACCCGTCCCTGTGGGAGCAGATCGTCACCGCCAACGCGCCTGCCGTGCTCGAGGTGCTGGGCGAGGTCCGGGAGCAGCTGGACGTGCTGATCGCTGCCGTCGACGCGGGGGAGCGCACCGCCCTGCACGACGTCCTGGCGCGCGGGGTGCGGGGCACCCAGGCCATCCCCGGCAAGCACGGGGCGCCCACCCGCGCGATGGTCGCCGTCTTCGTCGCGGTCCCCGACCATCCCGGCGAGCTGGCACGCCTGTTCGCCGACGCCGGGGCCAGCGAGGTCAACATCGAGGACGTCCGCATCGACCACGATCCCGGGCGTGAGGTGGGGCAGGTGGAGCTGCTGGTCGACGAGGGGCGTTCCCAGCACCTGCTGGACACTCTGGAATCCCGTGGCTGGGTGACCCACAGGTAGGCTGCGGGCGCCGAGCAACGTTCAGCAAGGAGCCCTTCCGGTGAGCACCACCCCCGCAGTTCCCCCCGGCCTCGTGGTCGCCATCGACGGACCCTCGGGGTCGGGCAAGTCGAGCACCTCCCGGGGTGTCGCGGCGCGCCTGGGCCTGCGCTACCTCGACACCGGCGCCATGTTCCGGGGGATCGCCTGGTGGATGCTCCGCGAAGGCGTGGCGATCGACGACCCGGCTGCCGTCGCAGCTCGCGCCCAGGAGCCCGTCATCGTCTCGGGCACCGACCCAGCCGCCCCCGGGATCACCGTGGACGGCGTCGACGTGGCCCAGGCGATCCGCGGGGCGGACGTCACCGGCGCGGTGAGCCCGGTCAGCGCGGTCCCGCAGGTGCGTGCCCGGCTGCTCGAGCTGCAGCGCGAGATCATCGGCGCCGGTGGGATCGTGGTGGAGGGCCGCGACATCGGCTCCGTCGTCGCCCCGGACGCCCAGGTCAAGGTCTACCTCACCGCCGACCCCGCCGCGCGCGCGTCCCGGCGGGTGCTCGAGGAGGGTGGCTCCGACGTGGGTGCGACTCAGGCCTCGCTGCTGGCACGTGATGCCATCGACTCCACCCGGGCCACGGCGCCGCTGGTGATGCCGGAGGGCGCCGTCCACATCGACACCACCTCGTACACCCTGGACGAGGTCATCGACCAGGTCGTCGCCCTGGTCCAGGTGGTGGAGGACCCGGCATGATCCATGCCGAGCTGCCCCGGAGCAGCGAGCGGCACCCGCCCCGGCAGATGCTCCACCGGCTGCGCCCGCTGGTGCGTGCGGTGGTCCGCCAGCGGTACGACGTACGGGTGGCGGGCGAGTCGCACCTGCCGACGCACGGCCCGGCCCTGCTGGCGGCCAACCACATCGGGGCGTTGGACGGCCCACTCCTCGCCGCGTTCTCCCCGCGTCCCGTGCACGCCCTGACCAAGCACGAGATGTTCACCGGGCGTGCCGGGCGGCTGCTGCTCCGCTCGGGCCAGATCCCGCTCAACCGCTTCGACCCCGATCCTCGCGCCATCCGCACCTGTCTGCGGGTGCTGCGCGAGGACGGCGTGGTCGGCATCTTCCCCGAGGGCAAGCGCGGCGCGGGCGACCTGAGTCGGTTCCATCACGGCGCCGCCTACCTGGCGCTGGTGACGGGAGCACCCGTGGTGCCGGTGACGTTCCTCGGCACCCGCCCGGCCGGCGCCGCCAGCAGCGCTCTGCCCCCGCGGGGCGACCGCGTCGACATCGTCTTCGGCTCCAGCTGGCAGGTCCAGCAGCAGCCCTGGCCCCGGAGACGGGAACAAGTCCTGCACGCCTCGGCGTTGCTCCTTGAGCACATGCGCGGCGAGCTGGACCGTGCCTGCGCCCTCACCGGGCGTGCCCTGCCGGGACCCCTCCCGGCCGGCAAGACAGACAGCGAATCAGACAGAGCCACAGATAATGACCCCGATACCGGGTTCGTGAAGCGAGGAACACCATGAGCGAGCCTCAGGACGTCGACACGACGTCCGGTCCCGTGCCCATCCTGGCCGTCGTCGGCCGCCCCAACGTGGGCAAGTCCACGCTGGTCAACCGGATCATCGGCCGCCGTGAGGCAGTCGTCGAGGACCGGCCCGGCGTGACCCGCGACCGCGTCTCCTACGACGCGAACTGGAACGGCCGCGCTTTCACCGTGGTCGACACCGGTGGCTGGGACCCCGACGCTCGTGGGCTCGCGGAGCGGATCGCCGGACAGGCCGAGGTGGCGGTGAGCCTGGCCGACGCCGTGCTCTTCGTCGTCGACGCCACGGTCGGCATCACCGATGCCGACGAGGGCGTGGTGAAGGTGCTGCGCAAGTCGGGCAAGCCCGTCGTGCTGGCCGCCAACAAGGTCGACGACCAGCGCACCGAGGCCGAGGCCTACGGTCTTTGGAACCTGGGCCTGGGCGAGCCGGTGCCGGTCTCGGCTCTGCACGGACGTGGCAGCGGCGACATGCTCGACGCCATCCTGGAGGCACTGCCCGAGGCGCCGCCGGAGCGGCTCAACGAGGTCGGCGGACCGCGCCGCATCGCCATCGTCGGCAAGCCGAACGTCGGCAAGTCCTCGCTGCTCAACAAGCTCGCGGGGGAGGAGCGTGTGGTCGTCGACAACGTCGCCGGGACCACCGTGGACCCCGTCGACGAGCTGATCGAGCTCGGTGGCAAGCAGTGGCGCTTCATCGACACCGCCGGCATCCGCAAGCGGGTCAAGGAGGCGTCAGGGCACGAGTACTACGCGTCCCTGCGCACCACGACCGCCATCGACCGCGCTGAGGTCGCCGTGCTCGTGCTCGACGGCGGGCAGAGCGTGTCCGAGCAGGACATGCGGATCATCCAGACGGTCCGCGACGCTGGCCGGGCCATGGTCATCGCCTTCAACAAGTGGGACCTGGTCGACGCCGAGCGGCGCTACTACCTCGAGCGCGAGATCGAGCGTGACCTCGTGCAGGTGCAGTGGGCTCCGCGGATCAACATCACCGCGCGGACCGGTTGGCACATCGACCGCCTGGTGCCGGCGCTGGAGAAGGCTCTCGCCGGCTGGGAGACCCGCATCGGCACCGGGGCCCTCAACAACTTCCTGGGTCGCTTGGTCGCAGAGCACCCGCACCCGGTGCGCAGCGGCAAGCAGGCCAAGATCCTCTTCGGCACCCAGGCGGGCACCGCTCCGCCGGTCTTCGTCCTGTTCACCAGCGGCAAGCTGGACGCCTCGTACGAGCGGTTCATCGAGCGCCGGCTGCGCGAGGAGTTCGGCTTCGTGGGCACCCCCATCGTGATCCAGCAGCGGGTCCGGGAGAAGCGCAAGCGCTGACCCGGCGGGCTCAGGGCTCGATGCCGTAGGACTGGAGCCACTCCATCGGGTCGATCGGGCCCTCCCCGGCGGGCCGGATCTCCAGGTGCAGGTGGGGCCCGGTGGAGTTGCCGGTGGAACCGACCAGGCCCAGCGGCTCGGCCATGTCGATCGTCTCGCCTGCGGTGACCAGCGAGGTCTCCTGGTGGCAGTACCAGACCTCGGTGCCGTCAGCCAGCGTCAGGACGGTGCGCAGTCCGTACGGCCCGGCGTCACCCACCTCGGTCACCACGGCATCCGCCAGGGCGACCAGTGGGGTTCCGCTGGATGCTCCGAAGTCCTGGCCGGTGTGGTCCTTCTCCCACAGGGGGCCAGCCTTCCCGAAGGCTGCCGAGAGGTGGTACGCCGCCAGCGGCAGGACGTGGGTCGCCTCCTCGGGCTCCCCGGTGTAGCCGTAGTCGGACAGACGCGCGGCACGTGACTCCAGGACCCGCGACCACGAGGCGGCCTTGCGGTCCAGCGCCGCCAGGGCACGTTCTCGCGCTTGCACGGTCTTGGCCAGGAGGATCTGTTCCTCGGTCTCGCGAGTGGGGGGCAGCTCGTCTGCCAGAGGTGCTGCGTGCGCGTGGCCCGAGCCGCTGAGCAGGACAGTGACCATGGCGGTCAGCGACCAGGCTGCGAAGGCGCCGTACGGCGCCCAGGAGCGGGTCCTGCGGTGGGTGGGGTGTCGCATGCTGGGAGTCCTTCGTCGGTGACTCCACTCATGGTTCGGCCCCCGGAGCGCGCGCGCAGGCGAACGCCTCCAAGATGGTCACAGTGGGCCATGGACGCCTGACCCGTGCGGCGGTACACGGGGACCATGGGGACCATCGGGCGTGCCTGGGCCAGTCCGCGCGAGGGGCCGGAGCAGCGGGAGACGACCCGATGCGCGCGAGCAGACGAGGCTGCGGTAATGTTCGGCTCGTTCTTCCTCGGAAGACGATGCGGGCTGTAGCGCAGCTTGGTAGCGCACTTGACTGGGGGTCAAGGGGTCGCAGGTTCAAATCCTGTCAGCCCGACAAAAACCGCCCCTGACCTGCGGAAACGCTGGGTCAGGGGCGGTTCGCATTTGACGTGGAACGGCATATTGACCACTTATTCGGCGGCTGCAGTCACAGGTCACGAGGGCTCAGGGCCCTGGCACGAGTCCGAAGGGCTGATTTATGGCGATCACAATCGAACTCTGGACTCGCAATGGGCTCGTCGGCGGTGCTGAGCACTGGTGGGATGACGTCGAAGTGACCCTGCGCGCGTTGGACCCGGCACAAGAGGCGTTCCCGCTGCTTTCGCGGGTCGATCGGTACGGAGATGCCACTTTCACTGAAGCCGAACTACGGCCCCTTCGCGAGGAGCTTTGGCGCCTTGCCGCGACGACGCCACCTCGAGCGGTCGCTGCGATCGCCGACAAGGTCATCGAGCTGTGCGACGCGGGGCTGGCAGCTACTGCCTCCGAACTCCGGTTCGTGGGGGACTGAGGGACTGCTGCACGGATAGGTGACAACCGAGCGGCCTAACCAGATGGGTTGGGCTGGAAGGATGGTCAGATCTCCGAGCCTGAAAGCGTCTGATATTTGGTACACCCTCCAGAAACTCCTTCCCGGAGGCTACGGCGTTGGGGGCTGCCCCTCCAGGTGCTGAAGCACGCGCTCCTTGGTCCGGGACGCCTCGACTGTGCCGACCAGACCGCGGACGACGTACGCCCCGTGGATCAGCAGGAGCGTGCGCCATCCGCGTTGCTACTCCGTGGGAGCAGCCGGCGTACACAGGTGCGTGCGACCCCTCTTCACCGACGCTCGTGCTCGACCACGCGCAGTGCGCCGCTGGGGCAACGCGCGATCACGTCCCGCAGGGTCTGGGCGGCGACATCGGTGTCGGCCTGGGTGGGGTCGATCCACGGTCGCCTGCTGGGCATGAACACCTCGGGCATGCCCCGCACGCACTCCGCCGCGTGCCGGCACAACGCTGCGTCGAAGGAGACGTCCACCAGGGGTCCGGTGTAGGTCTTGCGCGCCACGGTCAGTCCCTGACCTTGGACGGTGGCGCGTTGAAGAGCAGCTCCCGGTACTCGGGGTGCTTGCGCATCCAACCGAGGATGTAGGGGCAGATCACCAGTGCCTTCAGGTGTCGTTCGCGGATGTCGTCGAGCGCAGCGCGGGCTAGGGCACTGCCGACTCCTCGACCCTCGAAGGCCGGGTCGACCTCGGTGTGGGTCAGGACGACGAGCGCGCTGGCCTCCTGGAAGTCGACGAACCCGGCGACCGTCGTCTCGTCGAGGGCGGCTTCGTACCGCCGCCGGTCCGGGTTCCTGATCACGCTGACGCCGTGGGACATGGTCGTGGGCCTCCTGGCCAAAGGGGTGGACGAGGTCGTGTGCCTCGATGGTGCGCATCTCTGCGATGTCTCAGAGTTGCGCAGTAGACGGCCTGCTCGCGTCCGGGAGTCCTACCTAGTCCTGCCGAGCCCGGTTCGAACCTGGTTCGAACCTTGGGCAGCGCCTGACCGGTCAGGGAAGCGGGATCTCCTTGAGCTGTCGGCGAGAGGTGATGCCCAGCTTGGGGAAGATGTTGCGGAGGTGGGCCTCGATCGTGCGAGGGCTGAGGAACAGCTGCGCAGCGACCTCCCGAGAGGTCGCCCCGGTGGCCACCAGGCGCGCGATGTGCAGTTCCTGGGCGGTGAGGGAGTCGGTCGGCTGGGCGGTCCGGCTGCGGGGGTGCTCACCGGTGGCGCGCAGCTCGCGGGCGGCCCGCTCGGCGAACGCCTCGACCCCCATGTCCGACAGCAGCCGGTGGGCGGTACGGAGCTGCTCGCGGGCGTCCTGGCGGCGCCCGTCGCGGCGCAGCCATTCGCCGTACACGAGGTGGGCGCGGGCCAGGTGGGTGGCCATCCGGCAGTTGCCGAGCCGTTCGATCGCTTCGCGGTAGTGGACCTCCGCAGCCGGACCCGTGGTGGTCAGCGCACGTGAGCGTGCGGCCAGCCCCAGTGCGAACTCGGTCCCACTGGCGCGGGCTCGGGAGGTGAGTTGCTCGAGCGCGGCAGCCGCGCGCTCCGGCTCACCGGTACGAGACGCGGCTTCCACGAGCTCGGGCAACGCGCTGCTGCTGTGCGGGAACTCATCGTGCTCCCACGGTGGCGTGGCGGCGGCGAGGGCTGCGTCGTACTCGCCCAGGCCGTTGTGCAGGTACGCCATCGAGACCTGGCTCGAGCCGAGCGTCGTCCCCTCGCCCCGTTGGGTCGCGTCCGCCACCACCTTCGCATTGAGGGCCAAGGCCTCGGGCTGCCGGCCGCGCCAGGCGGCCAAGATGAACCTGGCATTCGGAAGGGGAGGGGCACCGGTCGACCGCGAGATCGCATCATCCTCCGAGAGGAGCTCAGCGGCGCGTGAGAGCTCGCCAGTGAGGACAAGAACAACCGCCATGGCATTGAGCGCGGCGGGAAGTGTGGACAGCGCGCCTGTCTCGCGGCTGAGCCGGACGGCGCTGCTGGCCAGTGTGAAGAACGACTCGTCGTCCCACAGCATCACCGAGACATGACAGGCCAACCACAACCAGCGGCCGTTGTGGTCAAGCCGGGAGTCGTCACGGCACAGCGCCTCGAGTGCCCGTTGCAGGGTCGGGACGCTCGCCTCGTACCCGAGGGTGAATCTCGTGGTCAGTCCGTCCAGCAGCAGATCGACCGGCCGCGGCGGCATCGGCGGGGGAGGCGCTTCCTGGGCTGCTTCGGCCACCTCCCGCAATCCGCGGCCACGCGCCAGACGCCCGGCGTGGAACGACGCCTCGAACGCCTGCACGTAAGCTTCTCGGGCAAGCGCGCCGTCCAGCGGACCGAGGGTCTTGGCGGCGTTGAGGAGCAGCGTGGATTGGTCGCTCCCGCGCGTGGTGTGGAACGCGATCTGGGCGCGGAGCAGTTCGAGCCGGGCGCATTGCAGGGCGTCCAGTGGCCCGGTCGCGGCGACGGCCAGCAGATCCAAGGCGGCGGCGGAGGCACCGGAGCTCTGCTTGACGTGTGCGGCTTCCAGCGCCCGCGTCGCACGGGCGGCGGAGTCGGGGGTCAGCTCG
Source organism: Nocardioides sp. 616 (assembly GCF_002930065.1). Taxonomy (NCBI): domain Bacteria; kingdom Bacillati; phylum Actinomycetota; class Actinomycetes; order Propionibacteriales; family Nocardioidaceae; genus Nocardioides; species Nocardioides sp. 616. Next base: position 117,910 of record NZ_POAG01000017.1, read on the forward strand.
ACCGCGTGGGTCAGGAAGGCGGCAGCGGCGGCCAGCCCGCCCCGGGCACGGGCCCGGCCAGCGGAGCGCTCCAGTTCCGCGGCGGCCTGCTCGTCGGTGCCCAGCACTGCACGAGCGCGGTGCCAGGCACGCCGGTCGGGGTCGGACACCGGGTCGGTGACGGCGGCCAGCGCGCCGTGCACGCGGCGCCTGTCCGGAGGCGTGGCATCGCGGTAGACCGCCGAGCGCACCAGTGGATGAGGAAACCGCACCCGGGTGTCGATCTCCAGCAAACGGGCATTCTCGGCCGGCGCTGCCGCCTCGGGTTCGATCCCCAGGTGTGCGGCCGCACGCCACAGCAACGCCACGTCCCCTGTCGGCTCGGTTGCGGCGACCAGCAGCAGCAGCTGGGTTTCCACCGGCAGGGTCGCCGAACGGCGTTGGAAGCTGTCCTCGATGCGTCGCGGGATGCTCGACACGTCTGGCAGCTCGAACCCACCCGCCAGCCGCGTGTTACGGGGCAGCTCCAGCAGGGCCAGGGGGTTGCCGCGCGCTTCGGCGAGGATCCGTTCGCACACGGCATCGTCCAGCGTCGTGTGGAACGCAGAGGCCAGCAACGCTCGCGCGTCACGTTCGCCCAGCGCCTTGAGGCGGAGCTCAGGCAAGCTCGAGAACGGGTGCGTGCCGCCTGCGCCGGAGTCGCGCACCGCGAACACCAACGCCAGCCGCTCGGCTGCCACCCTCCGCGCCACGAACGCCAGGACCTGCGCGGATGCCTCGTCCAGCCAATGCGCGTCGTCGATGAGGCACAGCAACGGCGCCTCCTCGGCCACCTCGGCCAACAGGTTGAGGGTCGCCAGCCCGACCAGGAACTGGTCAGGTGCGGCACCGGCTTGTTGCCCGAACACCACGCCCAGGGCGGCCTGCTGCGGTTCCGGCAGCGCATCGGCGCGGTCCAGCATCGGTCCGCACAGCTGGTGCAGACCTGCGAAGGCGAACTGCGTCTCGGCCTCCACCCCCATCGAGGACTCCACCCGGTACCCCGACGAGACCGCTGCCTCGCGGACTTGCCCCATCAGAGCCGTTTTCCCGATACCCGCTTCCCCGCGCACCACGAGAGCCCCGCTGCGCCCGGCCTGTGCCTGCGTGAGCAGTTGTTCGACCGCCCAGCGCTCCGCGCGTCGGCCCAGAAGGTCCGTCAGCTTCGCTCTCCTCCGGGTTCGCTTCGCTGGACTAGGTGGCTGTCACCGATGCGAAGGTGCCGCCATGAGCGCGAACTTTAGGACACCGAAATGACCGGCAGCAACCGCTCAGCCGGACCGCATCCGCCCGGAACGCCTCGAACCTGCGAGACCACCACTCGCTCCGGGTCCCAACACGAAGGATCCCCATGTCCGCCAGCCCTGTCATCGACGTCGCTCACCTGAACGTCACGTACGCCGACTTCTCCGCCGTCAAGGACCTCTCGTTCCAGGTCGAGCGGGGCGAGCTCTACGCCCTCCTCGGCACCAACGGGGCCGGCAAGACCTCCACCCTGGAGGTCATTGAAGGGCACCGCAGGGCCGCCTCCGGCACGGTGCGGATCTTCGGTGAGAGCCCGCAGGACCGGGGAGCGGTGCGGCCCCGAATGGGCATCATGCTGCAGGAGAGTGGCTTCTCCCCGGACCTGACGGTGCGCGAGTCGGTGGGTCTCATCGGCGCGCTGAGCGGGCGCAGCGACGACGTCGACCGGGTGCTCGACCTCTCCGGCCTCACCCGCAAGAAGGACACCAAGGTCTCCCAGCTCTCGGGTGGTGAGAAACGTCGCCTGGACTTCGCCACTGCGGTCTACGGCGGGCCCGCGCTGGTCATCCTGGATGAGCCCACGACGGGCCTGGACATCCAGTCCCGTGATGCGCTCTGGGCCGCCGTGGACAAGCTGCGGGACGAGGGCTCCACGATCGTGCTGACCACCCACTACCTGGAGGAGGCGCAGCAGCGCGCCGACCGGATCGGGCTGATGCACGAGGGCACCTTGCGTCAGGAGGGCACGGTCGCCGACCTGACGCAGACCTTGCCGGCGGTGATCAGCTTCGCGTTGCCACCTGGCGCGCCCGAGCCGCCGATCGTGGGCGCACTCAACGGCGCCTTCCACGTCGAGACCTTCAACCTGCAAGCGGACCTCTACCGGCTCCTGGGCTGGGCGCACGACAGCGGCGTGGAGCTGCAGGAGCTGACGGCCGGTCCGACCCGCCTCGATGACGTCTTCCGCGCCATCGACGCCAGCTGAACCCACTGACCGACCCAAACCAAGACGCTTGATCCTGAAGGGACCGATCCCATGCTCGAGATCGCTCGCAGTGAGCTGATACAGATCTTCCGAAACCGGCTGGTCATGGTGAGCGGACTGCTCATCCCGGTCGCCGTAGGCGCGTACCTCGTCTACAACCACGAGACCTTCGCCGACCTCGCCAGCCTCGGCTACGTCGCTGCGATCGTGATCGTCACCGTGATTGCCTTCGGGCTCTACACCACCGCGGTGACCACGCTGGCCGCACGCCGGCAGAACCTCTTCCTCAAGCGGTTGCGCTCCACGGCCGCGAGCGACCAGAGCATCCTCATCGGGCTGGTCCTGCCGATCACCGTCATCGCGCTCATCCAGGTGGTCGCGATCCTGGTCGTGCTGGGTGTGGTCACCAGCAGGCCGGCCCAGATCCCGCTGCTGGCGGTTGCGATCGTGGCGACGATGGCCATGATGCTGGCCCTGGCACTGGCCACTGCGGGGCTGACGAATTCTCCCGAGCACGCCCAGGTGACCACCCTGCCGGTCAGTCTGGCGGTGATCGCCGTGGCCAGCTGGGTAGGAATCTCCGGCACCGAGGAGCTCACGTACCTGAAGCGTGTCCTCCCCGGCGGCTCGGCCACCGAGCTGGTGATCAACGCCTGGAACGGCGGGGTCCCCCTCGCCGACTCCCTTCCCTTGCTGGCCCCCTCCGTGGCCTGGGTCTTCGTCGCTGTCGCACTGGCCGGCAGGCTCTTCCGGTGGGAGCCGCGGCGATGAACCTCGACGTTGTCATCGACGGCCGGTACGAAGTCGGTGACGTCCTCGGGTGGGGCGCCACGGCCGACGTCCACCGCGGTCACGACGTCGTCTCGGGCCGTGCGGTTGCCATCAAGGTGCTGCGTGCCGACCTCGCGCGCGACCCCGTGTCCCGGTCCCGCTTCCGGCGCGAAGGGCTGACGATGGCCCGGCTCAGCCATCCTGCCATCGTCGCCGTCTACGACACCGGGCACGAGGAGCTCGACACAGGCTCCGCAGGCATGCTCCGGGTCCCGGTCATCGTCATGGAGTACGTCCCGGGGCACTCCCTGCGGGACCTCATCAGGATGCGCCTGCCAACGGTCAACGAGACCATCCAGTACCAGCTGGGAATACTCTCGGCGCTCGAGTTCAGCCATCGGGTCGGCGTCGTCCATCGCGACATCAAGCCCGCCAACGTCATGGTCACGCCCGAGGGTGCCGTCAAGGTCGTGGACTTCGGCCTGTCGCGTGCCAGTGGACATCCGGCTGCCACCTTGAGTCAGGCCTCCGGGCTCTTCGGGACCCCGTCGTACGTCTCCCCGGAGCAGGCCCGCGGAGAGACCGTGGACGCTCGCACGGATCTCTACTCCGCAGGCTGCGTGCTCTACGAGCTCCTGACCGGAAAGCCACCGTTCATCGGAGACGATCCCGTCTGCGTGGTGTACCAGCACATCCACGAGCAGCCCGTGCTGGTCCGAACCGATCTTCCGGGACTCAATGCCGTGCTCGCGAAGGCTCTCGCCAAGGAGCGGGACGACCGGTTCCAGGACGCGACCTCGTTCATCCAGGCCCTCCTGTTCGCAGTGAAGGACACACAGCCCGCACCCGACGGGGCACTTGCCAGCACCTTCGGCAACGAGGCGCGCGTCGCACTCGCCGTGGGCAACCACGGCGGCCCGGCCCAGGTCGCCTGCTGACCGCACCACCGGACACCCAACGAGACAAGGAACCACACCATGGGATTCATCAATGTCGGCAACGAGAACAGCACCTCCATCGAGCTCTACTACGAGGACCAGGGCGCTGGACAGCCCGTCGTCCTCATCCACGGGTATCCGCTCGATGGGCACAGCTGGGAGCGCCAGACGCGCGAGCTGCTCGCCGCCGGATACCGCGTGATCACCTACGACCGCCGCGGCTTCGGCCGGTCCTCGAAGGTCGGCACCGGCTACGACTACGACACGTTCGCCGCCGACCTGTGCGCCGTGATCGAGACGCTCGACCTCCACGACGTCGTCCTGGTCGGCTTCTCGATGGGCACCGGTGAACTCGCCCGTTACGTCTCGGCGTACGGCACAGAACGCATCGCCAAGCTCGCGTTCCTCGCCTCCCTCGAGCCGTTCCTCGTGCAGCGCGACGACAACCCCGTCGGCGTGCCGCAGCAGGTCTTCGACGACATCGTGGCCGCGGCCAAGGGGGATCGCTACGGCTGGTTCACCCAGTTCTACCGGGACTTCTACAACCTCGACGACACCCTCGGGTCGCGGATCAGCGAGGAGGTCGTCCGGGCGAACTGGAACACCGCCACCCTCAGCGCCCCTGTCGCCGCCTACGCGGTCGTCCCGAGCTGGATCGAGGACTTCCGCGACGACGTCGAGGCCGTCCGCGCAGCCGGCCTGCCGACGCTGATCCTCCACGGCACCGCGGACAACATCCTGCCGATCGACGCCACCGCCCGGCGCTTCCGGGACCTCGTCCCGGACGCCGACTACGTCGAGGTCGAGGGGGCCCCTCACGGCCTGCTCTGGACCCACGCCGACGAGGTCAACCTCGCCCTGCGCACCTTCCTCGGCTGAGCAGTCCCAGGGACAGGAGGCACACGTGACCGCCTCGGATCACGACCCCGAGTCCGCCCGGCGGCGATGGCGCCTGATCGTCCCGGCCGCCGGGCTGGTGGTCGTGTCGTTGCTCGCCCTGGCTGCTGTCGTCTTCCAGTTCGGCCCGCCCTGGTCGATGGAGGAAGGAGATCGCAACCACGTCTACGAGAGCGACGCCGGCTCCCAGCGCTACCAGGTCCACCTTCCCCCGCAGCACGACGGGAGGACACGGCTCCCGGTGGTGATGGCCATCCACGGTTGTGCGATGACCGGCTACGGGTGGAACTCGATGAAGGCGACCACGCAGCTCAACGACCTGGCCGACCGTGAGGGCTTCATCGTCGTCTACCCGACGCAGCGGATGTTCCGCAGTGCAGTCAACTGCTGGAACTCCGGTGACCCGCGAGAACAACATCGTCACGCCGGAGAGCCTGCGCTGCTGGCGGGCGTGGCCCGGCAGGTGATCGAGGAGTACGACGCGGACCCGGATCGTGTGCACGTCGCCGGTGCGTCGTCCGGCGCAGGGACCGCGGTCATCCTCGCGGTGACCCATCCCGACGTGTTCGCGACGGTGACGTCGGTGGCGGGAGGGGAGTACGGGCTGAACCAGGTGGACCCCGACGATCCCGGCTCGACCCCGCCGGCGTACACGGCGCGTCAGGCGTGGTCCCAGATGGGCGACCGGGCACGCCGGGTGCCGATGCTCGTGATCCAGGGCGAGGAGGACGACGTCGTCCCGCCCCTCGTCGCCACTCGGCTCGTCGAGCACTGGACGGCCGTGCACGATCTCGTCGACGACGGCCTGCTCAACACGAGCCTGGGCCTGGCCGAGGAGACGACCAGGGTGGATCCGGGACCCGGCAGGCGCACGTACAGGCACACCGCAGTCTCGACGCCCGACGGCAGGTCTGTGGTCGAGCTGTACCTCGTCCACGGCATGGGCCATGCCTGGCCGGGCGCCGCGGGCGAGGGTCTCTTCACCGATCGCTCGGGTCCGGACGCCAGTGCCCTCCTCTGGGACTTCGCCCGACGTCACCCGCAGAGCGCAGCACCACGATGAGGGCGATGGCGCTCATCACGAAGAAGGAGATCAGATGACGCAGCAGATCAAGGACGACACCGGTGCAGCTGTGACGATCAGGCTCGAGGACGATCGCCCCATCGGCACCTACACGATGAACCTCGATGACGGACCCACCGTCGGCCGGGCGGAGTTCGTACGTCCTTCCGCGGTGGATGATGAGCGGATCTTCTTCCACACCGAGGTGGACCAGAAGTTCGGTGGACGGGGACTGGCGCGGCTACTGGTCCGCGAGGTGCTCGAGGACAGCATTCGGACGAACATCACCGTCGTCCCCGTGTGCCCGCTGTTCGCGGCCCACCTGAGAGAGCATGGCGACGAGTTCGTCGCAATGGGCGGCAAGTTCCGTCGGCCGAGACCTGCCGACCTCCAGCTCGTCACACGCACTGCTCGGAGGGATGAGGGTCATGCGATCGCTGATACCTGACTACCTGACCGAGGTGCTCGGGGACGTCGCCCCGGACACGTCCGGTGCGCGGGCGCGATACATCCCCGAGCTCGCAGCCGCGGATCCCGAGCGCCTCGCCGGGCGAGAAGAACCGATCCACCACGGCCGTACGGACAGCAGGACCGCGCAGCAAGCACGGCAACCCGCTGATCGGCACCTGCTACCTGCACACCGTCATCGACGACCACTCCCGCGTCGCCTACGTCGAAGCTCGCGACGACGAGACCAAGGAGACCGCGACCCAGGTGCTGAAGAACGCCGTGGCCTGGTTCGCCGACCGTGGCGTCATCGTCCAGCGGGTACTCAGCGACAACGGCAGCTGCTACAAGTCCCACCTGTGGCGCGAGACCTGCCTCGAGTTGGGCATCGCGCCGCAGAAGACCCGGCCCTACCGGCCCAGACCAACGGCAAGATCGAACACTTCCACAGGACACTCGCCGAGGGCTGGGCGTTCAAGAAGTTCTACAACTCCAAAGCCGCCCGGCTCGCGGCTCTCTGCCAGCATGGGTCCACGAGTACAACCACCACCGGCCCCACTCAGCAATCGGGAAGCACTCACCCATCACCAGGTTGAACAACCTGGCTGGGCATCACAGCTAGCTCGACGAAGCAAGGCGTGCGTCGGCGCCGTACTGGCGGGGGACTCCCAGGTGTTCGCGGAGTGTGGTGCCGTCGTAGTCAGTGGGATAGATCCCGCGTTCCTGGAGGATGGGGACGACCTCGTCGACGAAGGTGTCAATGTCGGTCTCGTTGACGTCGGGGGAGACCCAGAAGCCGTCGACGGCCTCGGCGTCGAACCACTCCTGGAGGTGGTCGGCGATCGCAGTGGGCGGCCCGACAGGTGTGGGGTGGTAGTCGATGACGCCGTGCGCAAGGACCTCGCGGAGGGTCCAACCCGCCCGGGCCACGTCAAGTGCCCTGGCGGCCCTTGGGTCGCCTGGGCTGGCGTGCGCCTCACTAAGCTGCGCGGCGCTGAGGGGCTGGTCGAGCAGGCTGGCGTCGAGGGAGAGGCCGAGCATGGCGCCGAGGTACCGGACCCGGTTCGGGAAGAGGTCCTCGTTGAGGGCGATTCGGCGCTCGAGCGCGTCCTGGACGGAGGTGCCCAGGGCTGGCATGACACCGGCGAAGTACTTGATCTCGTCAGGATCGCGGCCGGCCTGGCGTACCGCTTCGCGCGCAGCGTCACGCTGAGCGCGGGCGTCCTCGATGGTGAATGCGGCTCCGATCACGCCGTTGGCGTAACGGCCGGCGAGCGTCAGACCGTAGGCGCCGCCGCCGGCGGAGAAGATGACTGGCTGGCCTTGCTCGGACGGCGGGATCGGCAGCGGTCCGCGGGACGCCACGTAGGTGCCGTGCAGGTTGACGGGGGTGAGTTTGCTGTTGTCCACGAACGTTCCTGTCGCGGCGTTCTTGACCCAGGCGTCTTCCTGCCAGCTGCCCCAGAGCGCTTGGACGACCTGGATGACCTCGTGGGCGCGTCCGTAGCGCTCGGGCCGGTCCGCGATGGTCTGGCCGAAGTTCGCGGCGGCGGTCGGGTCGCTGGTCGTGACGGCGTTCCAGCCGGCCCGGCCGTGGCTCATGACGTCGAGCGCCTTGAACTGGCGGGCGAGGTTGTAGGGCTCGTTGAAGGTCGTGGAGCCGGTGGCGACCAGCCCGATGCGTTCGGTAGCGCGAGCGATCGCTGCGAGGGTGAGCATCGGCTCGAGCGTGGCTTGGGGGACCTCGTGCTCGATGCCCTGGGTCACTGCCAGCGAGTCAGGGAGGAACAGGAACGCGAACTTGCCGCGTTCGGCGGCCTGGGCGTAGCGCACCTGGGCGTCGAAATCTGTGTAGCTCGCCGGGTTGACGCCGGGGGCGCGCCAAGACAGCGCCTGGGAGCCGTAGCCGGTTCCGAGGTGCATCCCGAGGATCATCGTTCGTGTGGTCATGGTGGTGGTCCTTGTCGGAGGAGTCGGGAGGGGTCAGTTCGTGACGCGCCGGGGGGTGCGGTCGTAGAGGACCAGTGATGGCGCATCCATGTCTCGGTGCAGGTCGAGAACGCGGAGCAGGGTCAGCACGTGGTCGCCGGCGTCGATCTCGGAGTACCGGGTGACCGTGAGGGTCAGTGACGCGTCGGGGAGGACGAGGCCACCGTGTCGCTCGATCGTCGGGATGCCGTCGAAGCGGACGTCGGCAGCCCTCGTCAGCAGCGGAAGACAGTCGGCTTGGTGCTGGCTCAGCACGCTGATGCCCCAGCGCTCGACGCGCTGCAGTAGGGGCCAGGTGGTCGAGGTTCGTGCGAAGGCCAGCGACACCAGTGGCGGGTCGAGTGAGACCGAGGTGAAGGAATTGGCGAGCAGGCCGACGGCCTTGCCGGCGTGGGTGGCCGCGACGAGCACGACGCCGGTGGGGTAGCCGGCAAGACCGTCCTTCATCTCCCGTGCGGTGAACGTGCTCAGAATTCGCGGCCTGCTACGTCGGGGCGGTGCGACGCCGTCAGGAAGTCGCGGAGGCGTGGCGCGGGCAGCGGGGCGCCCGCGTCGGCCAACCAGTTGGCAGCGAACACGTCGAGGTCGGCGGCGTAGATGGTCGTGTACGCGCCGGACTCGGGCTCGAATCGCCACGACTCAGCCAGGGTGCCGGCGTCCACCGGGTCGAACCCGAGGGTGTCCACCAGTGCGGAGACCGCGGCCTTGGTCTCGGCGTCGTCTGCAGCGACAGCGAGACCGGAGCGGTCAGTCGCACCGGCCGGTAGCGCCAGCGACGGGATGTGGTGGGCCACGATGTTGTTGAACGCCTTGGCGAGTGTGGCTCCGGGCAGGAGCCTCTGCTCGTACTCGGCCGTGTTCAGGGCGCCGGAGTCGAGGTCGGAGATCCGGCCGTCTCTCGAGGGGTAGTAATTGCCGGTCGAGAGCACCGTCTTGCCGGCAAGGAATCGTGTGGGAAGGCCGTTGTACGCCGCCAGCGGAACGGCCAGGACGACGATGTCGCCGGCCTCCGCCGCCTGGGCGGCCGTCGCTGCCTGGGCGTGGGGCCCGAGCTCCCGGACCAGCGTGGTCAGGGATTCGGGGCCGCGCGAGTTCGACAGCAGGACGTCGTGTCCTGCTTCGACCGCGAGGCGCGCGACCGCGGCCCCGATCGCGCCGCTGCCGATCATGCCTAGCTTCGTCATGTTGTGCTCCTTGCTGGTTGGTGTGGACGACGGTTCGTGGGCAGTGCGCGTCCGATCCCGCTAGGGCGTGCCGACCTCGACGGGGGCGACCTGTTCGGTGGAGTTGGGGGCCGGAGCGCGACGGACGAACAGGCTCACCACGACCGAGGCGCAGGCGATGATGGCCGCGGCCGCAAAGGCCGCCTGTGCGGCGCCGACGGCCTGGGCCATGTCGAGCGCCCCGGAGGTGTCGGCGTTGGCTCCGAAGGTGTACGCGGAGACAAGGATGGCGGTCCCCGCAGCGCCGCCGAGCTGCTGAATGGCGCTGAACGCGGCGCTGCCGTGCGGATAGAGGGTGCTCGGTAAGGCGGAGAGCGCCGCGGTCGTCAGGGGGCTCCACATGAGGGCCTGGCCGATGATCATCGCGATGTAGGCGCTCAGCAGCGTCCACACCGAGGTCGTCGCGCTGACCTGGCTGAGGAAAAAGAGGGTGGCTGCCACGATCAGGGCCCCGGGGACGACCAGGGGGCGGGGGCCGACGCGGTCGTAGATTCGGCCTCCGATGGCCGAGACGACCGAGATCGCCACTCCGCCAGGGACGAGGAAGAGCCCGACCTGGAGCGAGCTCAGCCCATTCACGTTGGTGAGCACGAGCGGGAGGACGATCCCTGAGCCGAATGCGGTCATCGTCAGCATCAGCATGACCAGGAGTGGGACGGAGAAGGAGCGGACGGCGAAGATGCGCACGTCCAGCAGGAGCGTCTCGCGTTGCTGCAACGACACCTGCCGCCTCACGAACGCGCCGATGCCCGCCACGCCGAGAATCAGAGGAAGGTACGGCGGTACTGGAGTGTGGCCGGACAGCGACTCACCGATGCTGGCGAAGCCGTAGACCAACGCACCGAAACCGACAGCGGACAACAGCAGGGACAGCGGGTCGAGGCGGACCGGCTCGGGGGTGGTGATGTTGCGCAGCTTGGCGGCACCGAGCGCCAGTGAGATCAGTGCGATGGGCAACATCAGGATGAACAGCCAACGCCAGCTCAGCTGGGACAGCACCAGTCCGGAGACCGCCGGCCCCAAGGCCGGCGCTGCGGCTGTCACCACGACGACGAACGCCATCACCTGGCCGCGACGGCCCTCCGGCACCAGCCGCATGACGGTAGTCATCAGCAGGGGAAGGAACACCGCGGTCCCGGCAGCCTGCACGAGACGACCAGCGAACAGCACACCGAAACCCGGAGCCAGGGCCGCGAGAGCAGTGCCCATGGTGAACAGGCTCATCGAGGTCAGAAAGGTCGTGCGCATTTGGAACCTGCGCATCACGAACCCAGTGGCGGGGATGAGCACGGCCAAGGTGAGCAGGTAGCCGGTGGTCAACCACTGCCCCGTGGCCGCCGTGATCCGCAGGTCCTCGATGAGCGTCGGCAGCGCCACCCCGAGCAACATCTCGTTGAGCAGGACCACGAAGGTCGAGCCCATCAGCAGGCCGATCATCAGCCCGTCGCCCGGCGCCAGCCGATCGCGTCGGGACTGATGCCCGGACCTCATGCCGCTCACTCCTCCCAGGTCCTGGTGGGTGTTGCTCACCAGATCGTCCTGGGCGGTAGAACGTGGTTGAACGGTAGACACGACGCTGCCTCTCGGAGAATGCGAAAACGGGGGCTCCCCCCGGTTCTATTAAACAGGGGGACCCCCCGTTCCTCAAAGACGAGGCCTCGGACGCGTCCGGGACCCGTCGACTCAGGTTGAGAGCTCAGGCAGCCGAGGTCAGCAAAATTGAGGCACCGAGTGTCAGCTGCGGTATCCGTTGCGCATCAAGAGACGGAGTCGTTCCGCGGACCCCTCGTCCGCCAGGGACGATCCGCGCACCCAGCTCGTTGCCAGCGCGGCCAGGAACAGGTCTCGGCCCCGGACGTCCTGCCGGGCGGTGCCGCGTCGTTGCGCTGCCTCGAGGAAGTGGTCGGTGCCGTCGATGAACCCCACGCACGTCATAGCCAGGGGGTTGTGCTCTTGGGCCAACGCACTGCGCAGCGGTCCGGGCAGGCCGTCGAACGCGCTGAAGAACTCCTCAAGCGCAGCCAACCACGCCTCGAGCGCGGCGTCCGGGTCATCGAGCTGTTCGATGCGCGTCCTGGCAGCCTCGAACTTCTCGACGCGGCGCTGTAGCACCTCAGCGAGCAGCGCTTCCCGGGTCGGGAAGTGTCGATACAGCGTCGCCGAGCCGACTCCGGCGTCGCGCGCGACGGCCTCGAGGGAGGCACCCACGCCAACCTCGGTGAAGTGCCGCTCCGCCTGTGCCACGATCTGCGAGCGATTGCGTTCGGAGTCGGCGCGGGTGCGGCGCTCACGTCCACCGTGTGCGGTCAAGGCAGAAGCTCCATCTCGAAGGGGCGGTCAAGCGGTCAACGCCACGTGTGCTGAATATGGAGACCACAGCCGGCGCCTACCGGGGCGGCCCTCCGGTTTGAACAATAGCGCTCAGTTGCGCACCGACCGCCATGCCGACGCTCGAGATCGACGGACTCACCCTCGACGTGAGTAATCCCGGTCGCTCGGCCAGCAAGACCGGTGAGGGGCCGCGGTGCTCAGGTCCGGATCGTCTGGAAGGTTGCACCGCGCGTTACCGATGGGGCTCGGTACAGGATCGGTCCTGCCCCGCCCTCGGCTTTGGGCTGATGTCCTGCAGTACTCGGGAGCACGATGCGATTTCACGGCTTGACAGCCTTAGGCGGGGAAGTGTCGCAAGTAGGTCGTGTGCCGCCTACGTGCCGTCTTCGAGGTCGTCCTGAAACCATGCAAGCACGGACTGCGCCGCGAGAGACTCACTTCGTTTGGCCGCACAAGTGCGGGTGACCCGCGCCCGGTCGTCCCAACCGGCCGCTTCAAGCATCTCGTCAATCTGTCCGTTGTCCTGAGCTTCGAGCGTTCGGATCATTCGCGACTCGAGGAGCGCGAACCAAGTGTCCCGGGCTCACCAGCAGGGGGAGGAGTGAAGCAATTGCTGCCGTGTCTCCAAGCCTGAGGGCCCCTGCCGACCCGTGGGTCTTGGTTGCCCCATACGAGTTCACCACAGAGCTCGCAGCGCTTAGGTCCGGACGTGAACTTGCCTGTTCCGTCCTTGGGACGGCTCAGGCTTGAGGGGCTGCCCTTCAATTGATGACTGTCGCGTGCCGGGTTCAGTGGAGGCTCTGGGCTGCCCCGGGAACGGTGGAGCCCGGAGGACACGCGGACCCCGAAACGCTGCCCGAGGTGCTCGTCGTACTCCTCGGCGCTCTCCTCCTCGAGGGGGTCCCCCAGGTATCGGCATCCCCAGCCCTGGAAGAGGGTGACCTCGAGCTCCCCCGGGGGGAGCGATCCGAATTGAGGGAGGGCCACGGCGTCTGGCGCGGTGCGGCGAACAGCTCCGCGTCGGCCGCCACCGCGGCGTCCGTGGCGGCCGCGGCGATCTCCTCCATCCCGAGGACGTCGCGATAGAACCTCGGCGCCTCGCCCCGCGCATCCCCTAGCCTTCGGCCATGCGGACACGGGGAAAGACGGGACTGGTGATGGCGTCGTGCGCGGCGCTGCTGACGACGCTGCTCGGGGGCCAGGTCGCCTCGGCGACCTCCCACGGGGCGGCACCGCGCGAGGACGCGCCGAAGATCCTGACGCCGTACCCGATGTTCTCGCCGAACGGGGACGGCGTCCACGACCGCCTCGCGGTCGGCTACCAGCTCCGTGTCGCCGCGCCGGTGCGGATCCGCGTCGAGCCGGACACGGACGCGAAGGTCGCGCCGTTCACCGTCGAGCTCGGGCGGCAGCGGGCCGGCCGCCACACCTGGACGTGGGACGGTCGGACGCCGCAGGGCCGGCTCGTGCCGCACTCCTATTACCGGATCCACGTCATCACGCCGCAAGGTAGCGACTACGCCTTCGCAGAGGCGGACCTGGAGTTCGGGGGCGGCCTCTACGTCGAGGATCGGTACGGCGCCAAGAAGAGTGTGGTGCCCAAGGTCTACCCGCGCTCGGAAGAAGTCCGTGACGTCGTGCCCTTGACGGCCCACGCGGAGGACGGCGTCCGACGCGCTGTCGTCTCCTTCCGCAACGCCGACGGACGGCTCGTGCTGCGGCGGACGGTCCGCATCTCCAGGAGGTGGGGCGGCGAGGTGGTCTGGGAGGGGCGTGACGGCCGCGGTCGGCCCCTGCCTCCCGGGCGCTACACCGGCACGGTCTCGGGCATGGACAGGGTCGGCAACCGGGGCGCCAGTGAGCCGATCCCGCTCTACGTCTCCGGCGACCGCCTCGTGTGGCGGGAGGAGACGAGGACGATGGCCGCGGAGGAGGCGATGACCCCGCCGTGCGTCGGGAGTTCGTGGCCGGAGTGCTGGGCCTACCTCCCGCAGGGTGAGGTGACGCCCAGCGTCCAGTTCCCTGGCGGCCTCACCCACCGGGCCGACCCGAACCCCGACGTCTGGGGCCGGGCGGAGTCCACCTACTTCGTCCGCGTCCCTGAGGCGGTGCGCGGGCTCGACGGCATCCGGGTCTCCTTCGTCGGGGCACCGACCAACCCCGGCGAGACCGACGAGGGACACCTCAGCACCGAGGCGTCCCGCGAGGACGGCGTCGTGGTCTCCTCGAGCAGCACCGGGCAGACCCCGTGGGACGAGGACCCGGTCTACGGCGACGGCCAGGAGTGGGACAGCCGCTCCAAGCGGTTGCCCCCCGGCGCGTGGTGGGAGTTCTGGACAGACGGGGACGCCGGGGACGACGCCTTCGACGTCGCGAGCTTCGCCCTCGACCTGCGCTACCTGGTCGTCGCGGAGTAGCACGGCCGGCGCCGGCCCCTGTCGAGGTCGGTGCCGGCCGTGCGACCCATCGGTGCAGATCGTTGATGTCCGCGATGTGGCCCCCGCCCAGAAGGTGCGCTGTGACGTACGAGCTCATCTCGATGCCCAAGCTGAACACCGGAGCGGCCGTCAGCAGCCGCCACCACGTCCACCTGGGCAGGGCCAAGGCCAGGAGCACCCGAGCGGGGCAAAGACGCAGATGTTCATCACTGTGTCCGAGACCTCCCACCAGCGGCGTGACGTCGACGTACGCGTGCCACGGCGCGTTCCTGGGGGGCTTGTCCAGGTAGATCGGGAACAGCGTGTTGGCGAGGACCTCGGCCACGTACACACACAGCGCTAGAGTCACCGCGACGCGTGGCAACGAGAGCAGGCCGCTCCGTTGCAGGTGCCACACGAAGAGCGCCGTCGCCGCCCCAGCGAGCGGGACCGCCACCGGAAGCCCCGGGACTTCGGTAAATACCCTGCGTCCGTCCGCGCCGGACGCTCTCACGGTCGAGGCCGCCGCCACCGCGCGGCTGCGGGGGGCGCAGTGGCGGAAGCAGGCTGGGACTTCGAGGACTTGGTCGTGGACCCGGCCACCCGGAGTTGCGGGAGGGGTCCGTGCCGTCCTTCGAGGGGGTGGCGGTCGAGGACTGGCCCGACCTCAAGCAGCGTCGCTACCTCGTGGGCGTGGGCCGCGGCGACCGGATGCTGGTCACGGCCCACCGAGCGACGATCGGCTCGCGCCCATCCTGCTGCCTGCGGCCGGCCACGCCGAGGTGCTTGCCTCCCGGCTGGAGCTGGTCCAGGGGTAGGCGTCAGCCGCGGGCGGCCCGCAGCGCGGTCCGGATCATCGGCACCTGGAGGGGCAGCCGCGCGACCGTCCCGACCTTGAGCGCGGGCTTGCGGGAGCGCTGCGCGTCCTTGGCCATCTTGACGTTGGCCGGGAAGACGCCGAGAAGGAGGGCGGCGCTGGCCCATCCCGCGGCCCGACGCGTGCGCGGGTGCAGCAGCCCGGCGGCGCAGACCAGTTCCGCGACCCCGGACCAGGTGACGAGCTGGCGCCGTGCCGGCAGGGACTCGGGGACGATCGGGAGGAAGACCTCCGGCTTGACCAGGTGGATGGTGCCGGAGGTGGCGAAGAGGGTCGCGAGGGCGGCGACGTCACGGGCGGGTCGCATGGAGGTCGTGGGCATGCCGGGAAATCTAGCGGGCTCAGCAGATCTGCGGGGTTGTCGATCAGCCCGCCTCACGCGACGTACGACCAGTCCACGCCTATCGCGGGAGATGCGCGCGTTCGGCCTACTCAGCCCGAGCGACGAGATCTCGCGAGGACTTGCCGTCATGGAAGTACTCCACTGAGATGCCTGCATCCCGAAGGCGAGTGGCCAGTAGGGCACCCGTGAGGACCCAGGCCCGGGCCATTGCCTCGTTCGCGAAGCCTGAGAAGGCAGGGTCCTCCCGGCTCAGCGTCGCCGCGTATTCGTCGCCCCAGGTCGCGAGCGAGGCCGCGAGGCTACTTGGGATGTCGAGGCTCCACGGGTCAACGTTCCTCAGGGCGTCCCCTACCTCCCGCTGTCCGTTCGCGACCTCGGTCACACCTCGGCATGGGGCCCCCTGCCGAGGGGTACTCGTCCATGCGTTCGCAACAGCGGGCCAAGTTGTTTTCTTTCCACCCAAGGAGTCCGCACATGTCTTCCAACCAGAACACCACCGATCACACCCACACCTCCGTCGACCGTCGCCGCCTCAGCACCGAGGCCAAGGCCGGGTACAAGACCACGGAGTTCATCGCCTTCCTGGTTGTGGTCGTCGGCGTCCTGATCGCTTCCGCAGTGGCCGACGAGGCCAGCGACTTCGGTGCCCAGGAGGCGTGGTTCTACGTCAGCCTGCTGACGATTGGCTACATGGTCAGCCGGGGCCTGGCCAAGTCCGGCAGCCGCGACTTCTACGACGCCGACGACCGTCGTTGAGCGTGATCCACATTCGGTCATTGGCTGACTTCTTCATCCTCGTCACCGTGACGGCCGGGCAGATCGCAGCCAGCTCGCGGCCGCAGCGCGGCCGCTGATCAGCCAGCACCCGGAACCGCCCTTGGTCCTTTGACCGAGGGCGGTTCTGTTTTCAGGACTGGAGTGCGTACCCAGGGCAGGAACCGTGATCCGCTATCCCTTCCGGAGATCCGGGGTCTGAGCCTGGACGGGTCTGGGAGGCGGTGGCGGGCGGGGAAATGACGCACCTCTGACGACGCGTGGCGGTGGAAACGAGCTGAGGCCTCACAAGGGCCTGCTGCACGTGCAGGTGACAATATGACCCAGTCAGGACCGTGACAGCCGGCCCGCGACGGGGTGGCGATCTGCACATCCCCCATTGGGTGTTTGCCGGCGACCTCTACAGGGGCGGTTAGAGCGGGGGAGTGCACCCTCCCGATGTTGGCGCGCGGTAAACAGACGGCCGCCACTCCGGCGTCTGCCTCGAACTGGCACCAGTTCGTACAGCAGACCCCGGCGACCGCACTACACAGCTTTCGGCGCTCAGCTGTCGCGGAGCGCCGCCGGAGGTCACTCAAAGGTGAGCATCAAGGCTGCCCAGGTGTCCTGGCCCACGACGCCGTCTACCTTCGCGCCGCCGTGCCGTTGGAACGCACGGACCGCATCCTTGGTCGCCGGACCGAAGTAGCCGTCCTCGTCGACGCAGCCGATACCGTCGACGACGGTGCCCTGGAAGTTCAGCAGGTCCTGGACGACCACCACATGCGGGTCGAATTCTTTCCCACCCGTACTCGACAACGGTCGCCCGGGGTACGGCAGGTAGACCGAGTCCAGGACGTCGCACCGGCCGGTGCTCGAGGGCGTCGGTGGTTCGGGGTCGGGGACGTCCGCGACCCGCAACTTGATCGCGTACCTTCCGCCGCCCTCGTCGACCGCCGAGCGCACGAAGAACGTGCCGCCCACCCGCCAGTTGTTTCTCACACCGACGTAGGTCACATCCGGGTGATGCGGATCGTCCAGCTCCAGCTGGACGCTCTGGACGAACGTGCCCGGGCAGATGGGGAAGCACCCCCGTTGGGCCACCAACATGCCGTCCTCACTCCCGGAGAGATACCCGTTCTGCCCAGCCCACCAGTCCATGTCCACGACCACTTGCCGGTGGACGTGGGTGGTGAAGAACTTCCCGACCCGGCTCATGTGGCGGCGGGAACCGGCGTTGAACATGTCCAGCAGGGCAGGCGGCTGATCGAGTTCCTCTTCTTCGAAGTCCGGAGCAGTGGAATCCTGCGGTTCCCCAGCGACGGGCGCGGACGGGGAGACGGCGTGCCCGCGCGCGGGACGCCCCGAACCTGAGTCCGGATCAATTCGCTCCGCAGCGTCGGCGTCTGCGGCCGGCACGGCCGACGCGGTGGTTGGAGTCTGCGGTGCCGGCTGGGACCACCACCATCCAGTCCCGGCTACGGCGGCGACGACCGAAGCTGCGGCCAACGCTGCGGCCAATCCTCGCCACCACCGGCTACCGGCCGATTGCGTCGGCGTCGCCGCCGGGGTCTCGATCCTTGTCATCAGGGACCTGGTGTCGGACGCTTCGGTGGGCGCCTCGACCGGCACCAGGTCTGGGTGGCGGATCAGGTCCAGCAGCTGCGACGACGACGGCCGGTCCTGCGGACGGCCGGCCAGGCACCACGCCAGCAGCGGCTGCCACCGCGGGGGTAGACCGTCCAGGTCCGGGTGGGCATGCACAACCCGGTACAGCAGCGCCTCCCCGGGTCCCGTGCCGTACGGGTTCCGGCCAGCGGCTGCATAAGAGACGGTCAGCGCCCACGAGAATACGTCCGTCCGGCCGGTGACGGGCCGGCCCTCCACCTGTTCCGGCGACATCCACCCAGCCGATCCCAGCCTGTGCCCGGTCGCGGTCATCGACGTTAGGTCAGCGGCGGCGGCGACCCCAAAGTCCAGCAGTACCGGGCCCTCGGGTCCCAGCATCACGTTGGACGGTTTCACGTCCCGGTGGATGACGCCGGCCGCGTGCAGCTGCGCCAAGCCGTGCGCCGTTCCCTCGACTAAGACAGTGAGCTCGTCCCCGGTCAACGGTCCGTGGACGCTCACATGCCGACTCAGCGTGATCCCGTCGACCAGTTCGGTAGCCATCCACGGGGTGGGGTCATCAGGTCCGGCGTCGATGACCGCGGCGACATGGCGGCCGGTGACCCGTGAGGCGATGTCCACCTCACGGCGGAATCGGAGACGGAACTCCTCATCCGCGGCCAGACCCGGGTGGACGACCTTGACTGCTGCAACCCGCCCGTCCCTGCGGGCCCGGAACACCGTGCCCATGCCGCCGGCGCCCAGTTGTTCGCCAAGGACCCACCCGCCCAGCCGAGGGCCGCTACCCATGCTCGTCACTCGGTGATGGGGTCGTACGTCGTCCACGGCGTGTTCTGGTTCCGGTTCAGCGGCCCTTGGTCGTAGTGGAAGTGCTCGTCGTGGGTGGTGAAGAAGGCCCGCGCCTTCCTCCCGCCCTTCTTCAAGCAGTTTCTCGGCGCGCTGAGCTCGATGGTCGCCTTCGTCGCTCGGGTCCGCAGTCCCGGGCATCGGACCCGTTGCGGCCGTCCCTGATCGCTTCGCAGGTAGCCAAGGATGAGGGCGCTCCGGTACCGCCCCGAACGCATCTGCATCGTCGAGACGATGTAACCCTTGGCAGCTTTGTCCACCTCCAAGCTGATGGAGGCTCCCCAAAAGGGGCTGGGCTCGAGGCGCCTGAAGTCGAGTCGCGCCGTGATCGCTTCCGGTGCATTCCGGAGGGTGACCTTCTTGACGTCGACGTGTCGGCTCTGCCTCTCGCGCGGGTCGAGGACGGAGACTTCCTCGGTGCTGTAGCGCACGTCGATCGGCCGGAAGAACTCGGACAATCCGTACCCGTCGTCACCCCGTCCGTACACGAACAGGATGTGCTTGCCCGCGCGGGCGAGCCGACCGTCGTCGGTGCGCCCGTTCCACGTCCACGTGTAGGGCTCCGCGCGCGGGAGGAGCCGGCCGAACTCATGGCTGGCCATCTCGGCTCCCTGGTCCTGCACGCTCACGCTGTAGGTGCCGGGGGTGTCGACCTGGAACGAGACTGTCGTCGTGTCCCCCCGGTCTCGCGGGTCGGGCCAGATCGTGTCGCGGGTCAGCGAGACGAACGTCGGACTGTCCGACTTCGTCGACTGTGCGTGAGACGCCGGCATCAGCAGCCCGCTCACGAGGACCAGGACGACGGCAGAGAGCCACTTCTCGAGCGACGACGGAACACCCATGACGGCAACGTTAGGCCCACGCGGCCGCCGGGGTCGCAGAACAACCCGGTTGCGCCCGTCGGTCATCCCCTCACCCCGAGGCAAGCAGGATGTCCCGGACCACCGGGTCCCTGGTGACAGGTGAGGGCCGACGCGCGTAGCCGGTGGGACGGCCCCGGAGAGCGGCGCATCGTCGCGCCCCTGCACACTCCCTATCGTGTGTTGGCGGGCGACCTCTACAGGAGCGCTTCGAGCGGGGGATTATCGCGCGGGGGACTCGTAGCCGGGTACGGGCTCGGCGCGTACTGAAGTTCCACCGTGCTGCACGACCAGGGGCGGCGGACGGTCCGTTCAGCCGGTGTACGGCCCCCATGCATCCAACTGGCCCTCAACGTCATCCATGGCGAGCCAGGTCTGGTTCCGGAGGTCCATGCACTTACCGTCACCGGTCAGCGCGCACCTATCGTCATTCGCCGCCTTCGCGGCCTCGGCCAGTGTGGTCGAGGACTCGATCGTGTCCGCGACGAGCAACTCGATCTCGCTGGGCACAGCACCGACGTAACCGGGTGCATCTGGCTTCTGCGCCCCTTCGAGCGAGACGCTCATGGCCTGCGCCCCGTAGGAGAGGGTGAGTAGTCCCATGGCACACACGATGCCGTTGGGCTCGGGATCCAGAGACCCCGCGCTCGACCAGTCGCACTCACCCATGGTCGTCAGTTGTTCTCGGAGGTCTGCCTCGTTCTTGGCCACGATCGAGGCGTACTGGTTGACCGTGGCCGCGACCTCGTCCGGTTCTTCAACGGCCGTCTCGGACGGCTCGGCGCTGGGCGTGGTGTCGGTCTTCTCGGCGGTGTCGTCGGATCCGCACGCGGCTCGGGTCTGCTGACACCAATCTGTGCGGCAGACCCGGGATGCCTTCGTCCATCTACAGGTCAGACCGTGTCGGCACACGATCTCGACCAACGTGCCTGGACATCACACCTAGCCCAGCCCGTGAGGCGGCGAGGTCGCTTCCCGGGGTAGGGCAGCGATCCTGCTGCCTGCACAAGTGATTTGCGCGGCTGTGCTCGCGACCTGGATAGAGTCCAGTCCGAGCTCATGGGCCTCGGTCCGGGTGAGGCGAGTTCTCCCGACGACCGCATGCACTGGAACGGCCCCGGCACACATTGCGAGGACGCCGGCGATGACCTTTCCCTGGGCAGTCTGCTGATCCAGCTGACCTTCACCTGTGACGACGAGGTCTACTTCGCTGAGTTTGTCCCGGAGGGCGAGCAGCTTGATGATCTCCTCGATGCCGCTGGAGAGCGTCGCGCCGAACTGTTCCCAGAGGCCGCCTGCGAGACCGCCAGCGGCTCCTGATCCGGGGATCCCACGGGGGTCGCGGGGAAGTGAGCTCGCGTAGTCGTCGAGGCGTCGTTCGAGTGCCGCCACCACGGCAGGATCAGCACCTTTCTGGGGGCCGAACGTGCGGGGGGCGTCCTCGTAGACGGTGCGGACGTCGCACAGGACCTTGAGTGTGGCGTTGCCCAGACCTCCGCCGTCCAGGATGGCCTCGACAGCGCCTCTGCCGCCGTCGGTGCACCCGCTGCCTCCCACGCCGAGCCAGACCTCACGGACGCCTTGCCGGACCGCCTCCACGACGAGTTCGCCCGTGCCCCGGCTCGTGGCTGCCCAGGGGTCACGTGGATCAGGCGCCAGGGGGAGCCCCGAGGCGGAGGCGGTGTCGATGATGGCCCGGCCTCGGTCGGGCAGGAACAGGACGCTGCCGAGCACACGCGTGTTGGGCATGAGGCCGGTCACCGCGAATCTCTCGAAGCTTCCCCCGAGCGCTGCTGGACAGCTGCTGCTGTGCCCTCCCCGCCATCGCCCAGGGGGGCGCTGATGGTCTCGACGCCTGCCTGGGCCAACCCACGAACGAGGAGCTCACTGACCTCGGCCGCGCTGAAGGTGCCCTTGAAGGAGTCCGGGACCACCAGCGCCCTGGGGGCCGTCCGCTGCGGCTGAGTGGGCCGGGTGGGCAGGTGGAGCCGGCCATGGGGTGGCATCCCGTCCTCAGACCTGGCGTCTGGCGCCGGAGAGCTCACCGATGAGGGTGAACAGTGCCGTGTGATCGAGGGCGCCGTCACCGCGCGCTACGAGGGCCGCCAGCAACTGTCCGGTCAGCGTGCCGAGAGGTGTGGCGCAGCCGGATGAGCGCGCCGCATCCAGGACGATCCCCATGTCCTTGTGGTGGAGCTCGACGCGGAACCCGGGGTCGAAGGAGCGCTGGAGCATCTGACCGGACTTGCGGTCGAGCACGGCGCTCCCCGCCAGGCCACCCCGCAGGACCTGTACGGCGGCCGCGGTGTTCACGTGGTGTGCTTCGAGGAAGGTCAGCGCCTCGGCGACCAGTGCGAGTGTGCCGCCCACGATGAGCTGGTTGGCAGCCTTGACGGTCTGCCCCGAGCCGGCGGATCCCACGTGGACGACGGTGGTGCCAATTGCGTCGAGCACGGACTGGGCCAACTCGAAGTCGACGCTGGAGCCGCCCACCATGATCGAGAGCGTGCCGTCGATGGCGCCCTGCTCACCGCCGGACACCGGAGCGTCCAGGAAGCGGAGAGACTTGGCGGCGCCGAGCTCTGCGAGCTGGGCAGCCGCGTCGGGGCGGATCGTGGAGAAGTCCAGCACCATCGTGCCCGGTCGGGCATGTGCGAAGACGCCGTCGGGGCCTGTGAGCACCGACATGACGTCGGGCGTGTCGGGCAGCATCGTGGCGACGACGTCGGCCCCCGCGACCGCTTCCGCGAGGGACGGTGCCGTGCGGCCCCCCGCCGAGATGTGGCGGTCGACGGCAGGTTGGCTCCGGTTGAGGCCGATCACGTCGAACCGGGCGGTGACCAGGTTGGCCGCCATGGGAGCTCCCATGATGCCGAGGCCGACGAACGCGATGGTGGTCATGATGTTCTCCTGGTGGAACGTGGGACGAGAGGGACACCGAGCTCGGCCACGTGGCCGAGGCCGTCCTCGGTGGTGGTGCTTGGCAGGTACTCGAGGCCGATCCAGCCGTCGAACCCGACTCGGTCCAGCGCGCTGAGACACCCGTTGAGATCGATCGACCCCGTGCCCGGCTCGTGTCGACCCGGGTGGTCTGCCACCTGCACATGGGTGATGAGCTGCCCGTGTCGCTCGATGGCGGCAACGGGATCGTCTCCGTTGGCTGCCAGGTGGTAGACGTCGCACAGGAGCCCCACGTTGATCGAGGCGGAGGTTCGCAGTTGGTCGACGACCGACGCCGCGTGGTCGCTGGTCCGAAGTGGGTACGGCTTCGGGCCGCTGATTGGCTCGACCAGGATCGATGCTCCGATGCCGGCGGCGGCCTCGGCGGCGGCACCGAGGGCCAGCATGGCCGTGCGGTCCTGGTCTTGCGAAGTCCAGGCGGGATCCCGGTTTCCGTACAGGGCGTTGAACGCGGTCACGCCCAGTGCGTCGCCGATCCGGGTGGCGACGTCGAGGCTCGAGACCAGCTCCTCCGAGCGGTCGGGGAGGGAGGCGACGCCGCAGTCCGCTCCGGCGAGGTCGCCGGCCCACAGGTTCAGGGCGACGAGCCGTACCCCTGACCGCTCGACCGCGCCGACGAATGCGTCGACCTCGGGCCGCGAAGGCACGGGGACCGAGAAGGGCCACCAGAACTCGATGGCGTCGAAGCCGGCTGCGAAGGCTGCCTCCGGCCGCTCGAGCAGGGGTCGCTCACGAAACAGCATCGAGCAGTTGGCCGCCCAGGCGGCACCCTCACTCATCGGTCGTGTCGTGTCGGAAGCGATCGTTCAGCATCTCCCCGCGGAAGTCGTCGTTGTGGAACTCGCCGTCCGCGAACACGACCGCGCCCCCACAGACGGTGGCGTGGGCCCATCCGCGGAGGGTCATCCCGGCGTAGGGGGAGTAGTCGACGGCCGTGTGGAGGTCGCCGACCCTGATTTCCCGCTCGCCCTCCGCGAGCACCACGAGATCCGCGTCCATGCCGAGCGCCACCAGTCCTTTGGTGCCTAGGCCGAAGCGCAGGGCGGCGTTCCGGGACGTCAGTTCGATGAGACGTTCCATGCTCATCCCGCGCTCGTGGACCAGGTGGGTGAGGAGGAGCGGCAGCATGAGCCCGATGCCCGGGAGCCCGGGCTTCGACGTCTCCCAGTCCTGCTTGGTGGCGGCCGGCCACACGTTGTGGTCCGAGCCGAAGAAGTCGATGCGCCCGTCCAGCACGGCCTGGGTGATCTGCTCGGCCAGGTCAGGGTCGCGGAGTGGGGGAGCGACCTTGCCCTCCGGCCCGATGTCGGACTCCGTGTTGAGCACCATGTAGTGGACGCACGACTCAAGGGTCGCGCCGTCGTAGTTGACCGCGTCGCGGGCGCGCATGGCCTCCAGGCTCGAGACGTGGACGATTGTCACGTCGCAGTCGGCCTCCTCGGCGAGGTACATCGCGGTCCACGCGGCGTCGCCCTCTGCGATCGTGGGGCGTGACCGCTCCCAACCGGCCAGCGAGTCCAGGCCCCGGGCACTCTCGTGATGCATGCAGGCATCCACGATGTCCCCGTCCTCCGCGTGCACGAGCGCCTGGGCGCCGCTGCGCTTGATGGCGGCGAATGCATCGCGCATCTGGGCGTGGTTGAGGCTCCCGATGCCGCCTAGGTTTCGAGCCTCCTCGCCCCGATAGGGCATGAACATCTTGAACGTGATGACCCCCTCATCGACTGCCGTCGGGATCTCCTCCACGTGCTTCATGTCCATCAGGTAGCCGTGGAACAAGACGTTCATCCGGGACTGCTCGCGCGCCGCGGCCAACCCGTCGCGGTACGCAGTGAGCAAGGAGGGGGAGCCGAACTGTGCGTAGTTCAGGGCCGTGGTGCAGCCGCCGGCGAGAGCACTGCGGCTCTCGGCGGCGAAGTTGTCGTCCGGACCCAGTCCGGGGATGTGGTCGTACTCGAACGCGCGCTGGTTGATGTGGGCGTGCGTGTCGATCGCCCCGGGAATGACCCATCGCCCTTCGGCGTCCAGCACGGTGTCGGCGGGTGCGTGGGGCTCCGTGCTGTCGGTCATGGAGACGATCACCCCGTCGCGGACCCCGATGTTGTAGAGCAGCGAGTCGTCGGTCGCGATCTTCGCGTTGGTCACGAGGAGTTGCAGGTGGCCAGTGGAACCCTCGAGACCGGGGGCGGTGTCAGTGGTGTGGTTCATGAGAGATCCGTCCAGGTGTCGTTGAGGTAGTCAAGGTGTACGTAGAGCTCGGAGAGTTGCCGGCGGTACCACTGCTCTCGCTCGTTCTCGGGCACGGAGCGGAACTCCCGCCAGAGCAGCCCGATGGCGGCTGCGGCGTACAGTTGGTAGTCGAGAATCCGGGCGAGGGCCGCGTCGTCGTCGAGCAGGGAGTCGGCCGTCGTGGGGTCGAGGGTCTGTGAAGCCAGCGCGGTGAAGTCGGCGAAGGCACCAGCCTCGCACTCGGCGAGGGCCGTGAGATCGGGACGTCCCCCGGGGCGTTCGTCCACGTAGGAGACCAGCTCGTCGTAGAGGTCGAGCCAACCCGTGCGCTGGGGCTCGTCCAGCCAGAGCGCAGCGATGAACAGCATCAGCGCGTGGTTGCGGATCATGCTGTAGGCAGGCCCCGGCTCGGCGCTGCGCAGCTGGATCTGCAGCGCATCGTTGGTGAGCGACATCTCGGGACGGCTCTCGTCGAGCAGGAGCTCGGCCAGCTCCGGGCGACGTTCGAGCACGGGGGCGTAGGCCTTGCCGAGCAGCCGGAGGAAGAATGAGGCGTCCGGCAGGTGCCGGACGCGCCTCACCTCCTCGCTCGGGTCCAGCCAGGCAAGCATGAAGTTGCCGTATGCCCAGTCGCCCGGGTCGTGGGTGCACAGCGGAGCCACGGCCGCCGGGTCCCCGACGGGGCCGGCCAGCTCGACGAGCGGGGCGGCGAGGGACGTGGCTTTCTCGATCCACCCGTGCGACTGCTGGGTGGTGACCAGGACCGGACCCAAGGGGCCGAACCTGGTGGCGGTTTCTGGAATGGTCACCGGAGTTCCCCTATATCTACTCGTGTAGATAGGGACCGTAGTTCGCCCGCAACGGAAGGGTCAAGGAAAGTCAGGCCGGTGCTCCCGCTCGTGACGCAGAGTTTCCCGGGGCGTAACAATCACCGGGCGCAGGAGGGTCAGCGGTCAAGAAAAGCGCCGGCCTGCACGAGGTTGCGCGGTCGCTGTCCGGTGGAGAGTGCTACGAGCTGGCGCCTGAGCAACGACCGGATCCGCGGCTCGAACGCCGAGGTGTTGCCGCCGACGTGCGGGGTGATGAGCGCGTTGGGTGCCTGCCACAGGGGATGTCCGGACGGGATGGGCTCAGGGTCGAACACGTCGATCGCGCAGTGGAGGCGACCGCTCACCACCTCGGCCGTCAGGGCATCAGAGTCGACCACGGGTCCTCGGGCGACGTTCACCACCAGGGCTCCGTCCGGAAGGCTCGCCAGCACGTCGGCGTCGATGAGGTGCGTCGTCTCCTCGGTCAAGGGCGTGATGACGATGAGGACCTCCGCCTCGGCGGCGAGGCTCGCCAGCTCGGAGGTCCCGTGGACGTGCCCGCGCGCGTCGTCGCGCGGGGTCCTCCCGACGCGGGACAGCTGCACCTCGAAGGGGTCGAGGCGGCGTGCGATCTCCTCGCCGATCCCGCCGACGCCCACCAGGAGAACCTTGCGGTCCGCCAGGGACGGGCGACGCTGCGGTTGCCACAGTTCCTCCCGCTGGTCGCGCGCGGCCTCGTCGATCCCGCGCAACGAGGCGAGCGTGAGTCCGAGCGCGAGCTCGGCCGTCGCCGCTGCGTGGACGCCGCTCGCGGTCGCGACGGCGACGTGGGGAGCGACAGCCTCGACGACGCCGTCGTACCCCGTGGTCTGGGTCTGGACCAGTTCCAGCGCGGGGAGGCTCGCCAGGCTGCCCAGTCGCGAACCCGCGTCGAGGTAGGGGAGGACGACGACCTGGACGTCATCGAGGGAGACGCCCACGGGAACGGTACGTAGGTCCCACACCCCGATCTCGATGCCTGCGGGGGGTTCTCCGAGCTCCTCCAGGAGGCGCTTCTCGGGCAGGGTCACGAAGTACCGGATGGGCGTCATGCGGAGGGAGCCTAGGAGCAGGCGCCGGCGGCAGTGACGGAAGGGCTAGTGATCGCCGCAGCTGTGCCGGACGACGAGGTCGACCGGCAGGACCTCCTGGTGCTGCTCGTCCAGGCCCTCCTGGCCCTCTCCGAGGATCATCTTCACGGCGAGCTCAGCCATCTGGGCCACCGGCTGGCGCGCGGTGGTGAGGCCGGGCGGAAGGATCTCCGACTCCTTGATGCCGTCGAACGAGACGAGTGCGAGGTCCTGCGGGATCCGCAGGCCGAGGTCGGTGGCCGCGTGCACGATGCCGATGGACTGCTCGTCGCTGTGGGAGAAGATGGCCCGGGGCCTGTCGTGGCCGCTCAGGAGGGTACGCGCTGCCTTGAACGCCTCGTACCGGTCCAGGGGGGTCTCGACCTGACGCTGGGCCGTCACCTCGATGCCCGCGGCGGACAGGGCGTCCGACCAGCCGGCTGACCGTTCCTGGATGGCGGAGTGCCCGGGGACGCCGCTGAAGTTCGCGACGAGACGGTGGCCGTGGTTGAGGAGATGCTCGGTCGCCTCTCGAGCCCCACCTCGGTTGTCTACGAGGATCGTCACCCCACCGAACTCCGTCCTGGTCCGGTCAAGGAACACCAACGGGACCCGGGCGCTCCGCAGGATCCGGCTGGTCGCTGCGCGAAACTGCTCGTCGCCGAACGTGGAGCCGATGAAGACGATGCCCCTGGCCTGTTGGGCGAGGAAGGTCTCGACGTGCTTGGCCTGGCGGTCGTCGTCGTGCACCGAGTTGCCCAGCAGCAGGGTGTGGCCGTGGGCGAGCGCGGAGTTCTCGAGCTGGAGCGCCAGCTCTCCGCAGTAGGCGTTGGAGACGTCGGTCGCGATCACGCCGATGATGCTGCTGGACGAGGACCGCAATGAGCGCGCGACGGCGTTGGGGCGGTAGCCGAGCTTGTCGATGGCGGCAAGCACCCGCGCCCGGGTGGCCTCCGAGACGTTGCGTGGCCCGTTGTTGATGACGTAGCTGACGACCGCCGACGACGTCCCGGCCTCTCGTGCCACCTCGTCCCTCGTGACCACGTGATCTCCTTCTTGAGCGTCCCGCGAGGGTCTCGTGTTTCGTCGGAATTAACTTCAGGTCATAACTGGCAGCACGGGTCGCATTTCGCTTGACCCTTGCTTTCGGCCAATCCTACGGTGAAGCCATCTACACGCGTAGATGAATTGTCTGAGCAACTCGGCCCTCAGCACCCCCGCGGGATCCAACGGTTCGTGTTTCGCGGCCCCTGTCCGTCTCCTCGACCTTGATCGGCTTCCCGCGACCCTTGAACGGTCGCGGTGTCCAGCATCCCGAAAGGACTCATCGTGAACCACGACCTCGACCCCGTCACACCTGGCCCGAGTGGCCCGACCGACAGCGGAGCGCGGCGGCCCCGTCGTACTCCGCTGAAGGTCGTCGCCGCCGTCGCGGCGCTGCTCTCCCTCGTCCTGAGCGCCTGCGGCTCGGACGGGGAGGCCGCCGAGGCGAGCGGAAAGGTCGGCCTGCAGTTCGTCTTCATCAAGAACGTGCAGTTCGCCGGCAGCTACTTCGCTGACCAGAACGGTTACTGGAAGGACGAGGGGCTCGACGTCGAGCTCATGTCCGGTGGCCCCAATCTGACCGTGGAGCCCGTGGTCACGTCGGGCAAGGCGCTCGTGGGCATCGCCCACACGGCGCAGGCGGTCCAGGCCATCAACAACGGAGCCGACCTCCAGATCATCGGCGCCGGGTTCCAGCGGAACCCGTTCGTGCTCATCTCCCAGGCGGCGAACCCGATCAAGACGCCTGAGGACCTGCCCGGCAAGAAGATCGGCGTGCAGGCGCTCGACCTGCCGGTCTTCGAGGCCTTCCTGACGGCCAACGACATCGACAAGTCCACGTTCACTATCGTCCCGCTCCAGTCCGACCCGACCCCCCTAGTGACGGGCGAGCTGGACGGAATCATGGGCTTCTACACCAACGAGCCGAACTTCCTACGGATCAAGGGCGTGGAGCCCTACAACCTCCTCTTCGATGACTTCAACTACCCGCTGCTCGAGGAGGTCTACATCGTCAAGAAGTCCAACCTCGAGAACGCGGAGATGCGGAAGAAGATCGTCTCGCTGATGCGTGGCGAGTCGAAGGGCTGGTCCGACGCGGTCGCCGACCCGGAGAAGGCCGCGGACCTCGCGGTCAACGTCTATGGCAAGGAGCTCAAGCTCGACATGGAGCAGCAGATCATGGCCATGGAGTCGGAGGTCGACCTCGTCCTCACCGACAACACCAAGGAGAACGGCCTCTTCTGGATGAGCGACGAGGCAGTCTCCGGCACGGTCAACTCGCTCAAGGTCGGTGGGGTCGACGCCGACACCGCCATGTTCACCAACGAGATCCTCGAAGAGGTCTACGCCGACGAGGAGGCGAGCTGAGTCATGACCACGTGGACCAGTGACGGTGTCAGTGTCCGGGGCCTCTCCAAGACCTACGGCACCAAGAACAAGGAGGTGGTGGCTCTCTCGTCGGTGGACCTCGACGTCCCGCTCGGCGGCTTCCTCTCCCTGCTCGGACCGAGCGGCTGTGGCAAGTCGACGATGCTGCGCATCCTCGCCGACCTGGAGGAGCCCAGCACCGGCACCGTCCTGGTCCACAACGAGGCCCCCGAGGTGGCCCGGAAGAACCACCACCTCGGGATCGCCTTCCAGGACTCTGCGCTCCTGCCCTGGCGCTCGGTGGCCAACAACATCAAGCTTCCGTTGCAGGCTGCCGGGCGCCGGGTGCAGAACTCGGAGATCCGCGAGATCATCGAGTTGGTGGGCCTGGCCGGCTTCGAGGACGCCAAGCCGGCCCAGCTCTCGGGAGGCATGCGTCAAAGGGTGGCCATCGCTCGGGCGCTCGTCCACGAGCCCGACGTGCTGCTCCTCGATGAGCCGTTCGGAGCACTCGACGAGATGACCCGCCAGCGCATGAACCTCGAACTGCTGCGCATCTGGACGGCCCGGCGGACCACGACGATCCTAGTGACCCACTCGGTTGCGGAGGCCGTCTTCCTGTCCGACTCGGTCGCAGTGATGGCCCCACGCCCGGGCCGCGTCGTCGAGACGATCGACATCAACCTGCCCCGTCCGAGGACGCCCGAGATGCTGCTGTCGCCCGAGTTCCACCGCCTGACCGACGAGCTGAGCACCGTGCTGGCGACGTCCCAGCCTCGCTCCGCCCAGCTGGTGCCGACGGCTCGGGGGATGATCGGATGAGCGCGATTCCAGCCATCGCCGTCCGACCGCTCAGCCGGGTGCGTAGTCTTCGACTCCCCACCTTGGGGCTGACATGGCTGACCCCCGTGGCGGGACTGGCGGTCCTGCTGCTGGCCTGGGAGGTCGTGGCCCGGACAGTGGCAGCCGACAAGTTCATCGTCCCGACCATTCCCAACGTCATCAGGACGATGGTCGACGACGGCTTCTACCAGGCCGGTGTCGCCACCACGCTCAGCGAAGCCGGCCGCGGCTTCCTGTGGGGCAACCTCGCTGCACTGGCTGTCGCCGGACTCTGCCTGGTGGCTCCTCCGCTCAGGGGCTTCCTGACCAAGGTGGCGTTGGCCACCTACTGCACGCCCACCATCGCCATCGCCCCCCTACTGATCGTGCTCTTCTCACCCGACGGCGCAAAGGTGGCCATGGCCGGCCTCTCGGTGTTCTTCCCAACCTTGCTCGGCGCTCTCCTGGGGCTCGAGGGGGCTCCTCGAACGGCGCTGGAGTTCGTGCACGTGTCAGGAGGGTCGCGGGCGTTCGCGCTGGCGCGGGTCCGACTCCGCGCCTCGGTCCCGGAGATCGCTGCGGCCCTCAGCCTGGCGGCGCCCGCCGCCGTGGTCGGGGCGATGATCGGGGAGTACCTCGGTGGGGACCAGGGGCTCGGTGTCGTGCTGGTCCAGGCCCAGCAGTCGCTCAACGTGGCCCGCGCCTGGGCCGTGGCCATCGAGGCCACCGCGATCTCTGCTGCCGCCTACCTCGCGATCGGTGCGATCGCCCGCAAGCTCGCCTACACCGTGACCTCGACGGAATTCGGTGTGCTGCCGCCGAAGCCGAGGCAGCGCGGTCCGCGGCAGGTGGCGCTGGGCGCCCTGCGGCTGTTGGGGTCCGTGGCTGCGGTCCTGGCCGTATGGCACCTGACCATCCAGCTCTCCGGCATGGACACCTTCATCGCCAAGACCCCGGTCGACGTGTGGGGCTACCTGTTCACCGGCCCCGACGTCAGCGCGAACCGGGCGCTGATCGCGACCGGCCTCAAGGAGACGGTGCTCGACGCCTCGGTCGGCTACGTGGCCGGGACCGTCCTCGCCATCGTCGCCGCCCTGCTGTTCCTCAGCTCGCGCCTGCTGGAGGGCATGTTCCTCCCGGTCGTCATGACGGTGCGGGCCGTGCCGCTCGTGGCCATGACCCCGATCGTGGCACTCGTCTTTGGGCGGGGCCTCGCGACGGTGGCCGTGCTCGCCGGTGCGGTGACCTTCGTCCCGACCCTGGTGATCGTCCTCGCGGCACTGAGGTCGATTCCTCGGCCTGCGACCGAGCTGCTGCACGTCTACGCGGTCAGCCCGGTCCGCTCCCTGCTCACCGTCCGCCTCGCGTACGCGATCCCGGCCCTGGCCGCCAGCGCGAGGATCGCCATCCCCGGGTCCATCCTGGGTGCCGTGCTCGCGGAGATCCTGGTGACCGGGGACGGCATCGGCTACACCGTGGCCACCAGCATCGGACGCTCGGACTACGTCGTCCTGTGGACCGCGCTGTCCGCGCTGACAGCGGTGACCGCCACGTTCTACGTGCTGCTCTCGCGTCTCGAGAGCGCGCTGCTAAGCCGCGTGTCGCAGTGACCTGAGTCCCGCGGTCAGGCGTCCGCGGTCAGGCGTCCGCGGTCTCGCACCCCCCACGTGCACGGGCACAAGTGTCGGCCACGTCGAGGTCGTTGACGGCGCTCCGGGGGAGGGCAGCTCTAGGGCGTTGGTCCAGGTCCATGGTGCGAAGCGGAGAGACGGCAGGATCGGTCCAGAGGATTGAGTCGGTCCGGCCCGGTCCGGATTGCCGCCGCCGGCCCTGTAGCTCGTGCGAGGGTCGGGCCCGCTGGGCAGAGGTAGGCAGCTACGGCCCGCTCCGGCCGTGTGCGCGGCGGAGTCGAGGGCCTGGCTCGCCATTCGCAATCCCTGCGCGACCGGCGCGGGGAGGGGGACGGTTGGGTCTGCTGCATGATCTGGTGACAGGTGGGGGTCGACGCGCGTAGCCGGGGGGACGGCCCGGGGGAGCGGCGCATCGTCCGCGCCCCTGCACGCTCCCTATCGCGTGCTGGCGGGCGAGAGCAAGCCCCGCGTTTTGAGCGTGACGCTGCACTCTCCTCATGCTGGTCTGAGACGGCCCGTCCCCTGATGTGGTGTGCGGGTGAAGCAGGGGAGGGGACCTGGTTCAACGGGGTACCGGAACGATCACGCCCACGCTGGGACGCGGAGCGTGAGGCATTTTCACGGCTCGACGGTCATACGCGGGGATAAGACGCGATGCCCTTCGGCCCGGAAATTTGTCTGATCCTGACGTCAGGTGCATCGAGGGCCCAGTGGGGGTCGTGGGTCTCGTCGCCAGCTGGTGTGGAGAGGAGGTTCCCGATGGGCGATCCCTCACCGGGTAGTCGGTGGGGATCCGCGGTGAAGACGGCCAAGGAGCCGTGTGACGTGATCACGCCAAAACAGATTGACGCGTAGCGGCAGCGGGTGTCTATTGGTGGGGTCGACTCGGCGGCCCGATTCCAGGGAGTAGACGATGACTGCAGCGACGTACCTCGACGGCAACTTTGCGCCGGTGGCCACTGAGTTGACCGCCACGGATCTCGAGGTCACGGGCGCGGTGCCGCCGGACCTGGCGGGCAGGTACATCCGCACCGGGCCCAACCCGTTCGCAGCGCAGGCCGACACGTACCACTGGTTCGCGGGCGATGGGATGGTGCACGGCGTCGACCTGCACGGCGGCCGGCCACGCTGGTACCGCAACCGCTGGGTGCGCAGCCCCGAGGCCAGCGTGCACCTCGATGAGTCCCCTGTGCCCCACGAGGACGGCGGATGGTATTCCGGCTCGGGCAACACCAACGTGTTCGCCCACGCCGGCCGGATCCTGGCCGTGACCGAGGGCTCGCTGCCTTACGAGCTGACGGGGGACCTGGACACGGTCGCCACGCGCAATTTCGGCGGCCCTCTGCCTGCCGGCATCAACGCGCACCCCAAGTTCGACCCGAACAACGGCGAGATGCACGTGATGAGCTACGGCTTCGACAACCCCGCGTTGCGCTATCACGTGATCGACTCTTCCGGGGCGCTGGTCAGCACCGTCGACATCGACCTTCCGGCTCCGGTCATGCTCCACGACATGGGCCTGACCGGCTCCCGGGTCGTGCTCTTCGACCTGCCTGTGCTCTTCGACCTGGAGCTCGCCCTCCGCAGCGTTGCCCTGCCCTTCCGTTGGCGCCCCGACAACGGGGCCCGGGTCGGGCTCCTGCCCCGGGCCGGCACCGGGTCCGATGTCGTGTGGATCGACGTCGAGCCGTGCTTCGTCTACCACCCCCTCAACGCCTTCGACGACGGTGATCGAGTGATCATCGACCTGGTGGTGCACGACCATGCCTTCGCCGAGGACGGCGAGCCCGTGTCCGATCGTCCCCGTCTGGAGCGCTGGACGATCGACCCGCGGACACGCAAGGTCCTCACCGAGACGATCGACGATCGCGGCACGGAGTTCCCACGCGGGGACGAACGACTCACTGGCCGTCGCCACCGCTACGGCTACACGATCGGCGCATCCTCGGTCCGCGACCTGGGCGCCCTGGGCGATGACCCTCGGACCGCTGTGCGCAAGCACGACCTTGTCGGTGGCACCACCGTCGAGGTGGACCTGGGCTCTGGTCGCATCGCCAGCGAGATGGTGTTCGTCCCGGCCGGCAGCTCGGCTGGCGAGGACGACGGTTGGCTCATGGGCTACGTGTACGACGCCGAGCGCGACGCCAGCGACCTGGTGATCATCGATGCCCACGACTTCGGACATCCCGTGGCCACGATCCACCTGCCGGCCCGGGTGCCGCAGGGATTCCATGGGAACTGGATCCCCGACTCCGCCCTCGCTTGAGCATTGAGTCTCGGGATGCGAGCGGGTCGTCCGGTTGGGCCGCGGAGCGTGCGTAGTACCCCGATGGAGATGGACTCGTGGAGAGTTCCCCAAGGGCACCGCACCTGACGAACGCGCAGTTCAACGGGCCTAGCTTTCGTGACCCGAGGAGGGCGTTGGCCTTGGACTCGAAGAGCTCGACGGCGTCAGCGCCGGCAGCGAACCGCACGGAGGGCTCGTCGAGGGCGATGAGCTGGACCAGAGCCGCGGAGAGCTTTGCGGGGTCGCCGCCCTGCTTGCCGTCTCTGCCAGCTCGCGACCGTGGCGCGGGTGATCCCGAACGGGGTGACCTCAGGGGACAGCGCCTCCATGACCCCTCGACGCCGAACTTGGAGGTGGCGTAGGCGGTGAGGAAGTCAGGGGAGCATCCAGGTTGAACGCGTTGGATGGCGTTGATGACGCGGATGCCGCGCTCTCACGCCTCCCTGCTCGCGCGGTCAAGCGAGGGCGGTCTCGTCGCGAGAACAGCGGGGGGCTTCGCGGGTACTGCCAGCGGGAGCTGGAAGGTGAAGGTGCTCCCCACATCGAGCTGTCCGGTGACGGTCATGTTCCCGCCCATCAGGTCGGTCAGCTGTTTGCAGATGGCCAGTCCCAAGCCGGTTCCTGCGTAGTGTCGGGTGGCGGAGCCGTCCACTTGGCGGAAGGCCTCGAAGATGGACGCCTGGTCCTTCTCGTCGATACCGATGCCGGTGTCGGAGACTTCGAACTGGACGGCGCGGCTGCCGGCAACGACGGCGGCACCGACCTCCACGTGCACCCGTCCGTTCGCGGTGAACTTGAGCGCGTTGTCCACGAGGTTGCTGAGCACCTGGACGACCCTGGTCCGGTCACCGATAACGGTCCGAGGCACCAGGGGATCGATCACCCAGTCGAGGGTGTTGCCCCGTTGCTGCGCGCGCGGCAGGCTGGCGTCGACGATGTCCCTCACCATGGCGTGCAGGTCGAACTCCACCTGCTGCAGCGACGCGTGCCCGGCCTCGATCCGGGAAAAGTCGAGGAGGCTCTCCACCAGTGACAGCAGCAACCCGCCGGACTGACGCATCCGGTCGAGGAGCTTGGCTTGCATCTGGTCCAGCGTGGTCTCCTCCAGCAGCTCACCGGCGGCGAGCACCGTGGTGAGCGGCGTGCGGATCTCGTGACTCATGTTGGCCAGGAACATCGACTTGGCCTCCGACGCCGCCAGGGCCGCGTCGCGGGCGCCCTTCAGCTCCTCCGCAAGCTCCTCGAGGTCGTTGACGCTGCGCGCTCGCTCCACAGCCACACCTGCGTGCGCAGCGAGCGCCTCGAAGACCTGGACGTCCTCGGTCCCGAAGGTCTCCTTCTCGAAGGACCGGTCGCACACCACCAGCACGTACCTGGTCGGTTCCGCCGTACGCAAGGGGGCAGCGAGCCCGTCCCGGGGTGCAGACATCACCGCCGGCCCGACGGTCGGTGCCGGGTCCTCACGCTGTCCGTGGCCGCGGGGCGTCTCGTAGCGCACGACGCCCCTCTCGATTGCGCTCCACCACCACGTCCGCGGTTCGGGGAGCTCGAGGGACTCGGTACGCAGCGAGCCGTCGGCGTAGGCGGTGCACCGCACCTCGTGATCGCCGACGAGCTCCACGAGGTAGGCGCGCTCGGCGTGCATCAGGTCGGCTGCCTCCCTGACGACGATGCCGATGATCTCCTCCGGTGTCCCCGCCGAGGCAGTGCGGTCGACGAACCGGTACAGCAGGTGCGTGCGCGCGTGCCCGCGGGCGAGCGAGATGTAGACGCGGTAAGCCATGACGAGGAGAACGATGACGACACCCAGGAGGGGCAGGGCCGAAGGTTGGACCAGCACGAGGGTGGCGAAGAGGAGGGCCACGCAGGTGTTGATGAACGCGGCGAAGGATCCCGACCGGAGCGCCTCGTGCAGGACCTCTCCGTCGAAGACCCCCTCGGTCAGACTGATGGCCGCGGTGACCGCGCCGGCGGATATGAGGTCGGTGACCAGCACCGCCAGGAGGACCGCGAGCCACCCGGTCATCGACAGGGGGTCGCCTCCTTGCAGGATCGCGTGGTACACGAGTGCCCCGAGCGCCGCCTCGAGACTGAACATGGCCGCGTTGAACGCCAGCTTCACGCCCCGCATGCGCGCTGCGAGCACGAGCGCCAGAACCGCGCCCACGACGTAGGCCGTGACGTACTGCTGCGGCACCATGAAAGTCAGGCCGAGCACTGCCGGGATCTCACGCATGGTGTGGCCGTGGGCGTTGCGCTGGGTCGGCAGGTGGATGACCACCACCTCGGCGAGCGCGAACAGGGGCACCAGGACTAGCCACTCCAGGCCCGGCACCGCTGCCTCGGGTTCCGCCAGGATCGCCGGTGCGGCGATCAGCAGGGCCAATCCGGCCATCACCGCCGCAAGCAGCGAGATGAGCAGCGCGGGGGTACGCGCAGGACTACCGGTGTTCACGGGTTCCTATCCCTTCAAGACGCCACGCCGCAGTATCTGTTGTGCGACGAGGCGATGACCGTGGTCGACCCGTGGCTACCAGGCCGGTCCCGAGCTCGACGCGACGCCGCGCCACGACCGGGCCCCCCAGGTGTCCTGGGACCAGCTGCGGGACGCCACGCTCATGGTCGACCAGCCGTCGGAGGTCCACACGTCCCCGCGCCAGCTCCGGGCCAGCCAGTCTCCGCCGGCCCAGGAGTTGCCGGACCAGGTGGCGGAGCGCCAGGACCGTGCGGTCCAGGAGGTGCCGGACCAGTCCGAGCCCGTCCAGGTCCTGCCGTTCCAGGTGCCTGCGGACCACGCCGTGCCAGCGGCCGTGGCCTCGCGCCAGGAGCGGGCGTCCCAAGGGTTGCCCATGGCGTCGACCTCGCCGCTGAGGACGGTCCCGTTGGTGGGGTCCACGACGTGGCTGCCGCCGCGGGCAGCCTCGAGCGTGCCGGTCCCGGTGGCGGCGGGCCAGCGCTGGGCTGCCACCGTGGTGGACGGCGTCGCTGCCCGAAGCGCGGCATGGACGTCGAGGACGCCGGCCCCCTGGGCAGGGTCGTCGGTGGCGAGAGGGTCCGCGGTCGAGCGCAGCAGATACTTGACCTGGTCGGGGCTGAGCTGCGGCCTCGCCTGGAGGAGGAGTGCCGCGGCACCGCTGACCATCGCGGTGGCTTGCGAGGTGCCGCTGCCTCGGAAGAACCGACGTGCCGCGTCGCCGGTGACCAGGCCCTCGGGGTGGGTCAGGTCGGAGTACGAGCCGGGGGTGCGCAGGGAGACCACCGACTTGCCCGGCGCGATGAGGTCGGGGCGCCGGTCAGCGGTGCCTGAGTTGGTGAAGCTCTCGGTGACGTCGTCGTGGGGGGACTGCGTACCGAGGTGGTCCACCGCCCCGACCGCGAGCACGTGCGGGTTGGCCGCGGGCATGTTGAGCCGGTTGTCGGCACCGTCGTTGCCTGCCGCCACGACCACGACGATGCCCTTTCGCCAGGCGTTCTCCACGGCGTAGGCGAGCGGGTCCACGGTGTACGGCTGGGTCGAGTGCGTGCCGTAGGACAGGTTGATGACCCGGATGTTCAGGCCTGCGTCGTTGCGGTGCTGCACGACCCAGTCGATGGCAGCGATGATCTGGCTGACGTCGGCACCGCCGTCCGCGGTGGCCACCTTGACGTTGACGATCCGGGCATCTGGCGCCATGCCCACGAAGTGGTCCGGGTCGTTCTCCTTGCCGGCGACGACCTCGGCGTCCCGCCCGGCGATGATGCCGGCCATGTGGGTCCCGTGTCCGTAGCCGTCGAGGTGCCTGGTGTTGGCGTGCTGGCTCTCGAAGGACAGGTCGGGACCGTTGACCACCTTCGTGGGGTTGTTCAGTCCGGAGACCGGGGACACGCCAGTGTCGATCAACGCGACGTCGACGCCGCGACCGGTCACGCGTGCCTTCGAGGCGTCCTTCGACTTCCACACCTTCTGGGCGCCGGACCGCTTCGTTGAGGAGTACATCGAGCCCAGGTCGTGCTTCGCCTGCCAGAGCCCGGTGGCCCGCGAGGCTTGCTCGTCCTCTCGGGTGGCGTCGTCGCCCCATGCCTTGTCCAGGAACGAGGTCTGACCGGTGGCGGCTCGGGAGTCCTCGTGCGAGGAGAGGGCCGCACCGTGCCACGGCCCTGAGGTGGCGGCCACGATGGCCAACGGTCCCAGCAGCAGCCCCGCTGCCCGTTGCCAGCCGCGACTCTTCGAGCAGAAGTTGATTCCCATGTGGTCCCCTCGTGCGTTCCCGCACGTAACTGAAGCTCCGAGTTGCTTACCCAAAATTGGGGAGCAGTCAGCATGCTATGGCTTTGCCAGGGCGACCGCAGCAGTGTGACCGAGTTGTCCGCAGCAGTGTGACCCAGGCGACAGGCGTCAGCGCCTGACGCGCTTGGCCCTACTGACAGTCTTGACGCTCACGTAGCCAGCGCGCGTCACGGTGACGGTCACCTTGATGGGCTTGCCGCGAAAGGCCCTGCGCACCTTGAGCTTCGCCGTGGAGCCCACCGACTTGCCCGCCACGGTCCAGCGGTACGTGAACTTCGTGTCAGGAGCCCGTACACCCAGGATCGCCTTGAGCGTCTTGCCTACCTTAAGGGTGCCCTTCATCCTCGGCTTCTTCGGGGCGAGGGTCGCGGGGACCGCAGCCGCGGTGGCCGAGCTGATGTGGGCGAGCGCCGCGTAGCCGGGCTTGGTGCCGGTGACCCGGACCGACAGTGCGGCACCGAGGTCGGCCAGGCCGACGACGTACGTCGCCCGGTCGGCGCCGGCGATCGGGGCACCGCCCCGCAGCCACTGGTAGGAGATCGCCACCCCCTCGTCCCACGTCCCGGCCCCCACAGACAACGTGGACCCGAAGACGGGGGAACCGGCGATGGTGGGCTGTGGAGTGCGACTGAGCGTTCCCTGGTCGACGGTGACGACCGGGCTGGTGCTGGCGACGACGTCGTAGCCGGGCTTGGTGCCGGTGACGGTCACGGTCAGGTTCTTGTCGGCGTCCGCGGCGGTGGGCGTGTAGGACCTGCTGGTCGCCACCTCGACGCCGGCGACCCGCCACGCGAACGTCAGCTCGACGCCCTCGTCCCACGTCCCGGTGAGGGGCCCGACTGGTACGCCGACCTGGGCGGCGCCATCGAGGGCCGGGGAGGGGGTGCTGTCCAGGGTGCCTGCCGCGACTACAGCGGTAGCGGCACTGACTCTGGTGAAGGAGTCATGGCCCGGCTTCGTGCCGGTGACGGCGACCGTCACGGTCCTGCCGACGTCCACTGGACGCGGGGTGAAGGTGGCCTCGGTGGCGTCCGCGACCGGGACTGCGTCGACCGACCACTGCCGCGCCAGCGTGGTGCCAGCGGGCCAGGTGGCGGGGGCCACCGTGAGGGGTCGCCCCACCACGGGGTCGCCCACGATGACCGAGTCCGGCACCGGAGCCAGCGGGCTGCAGGATGCGCAGCCCCCTCCGAGGGAGGCCGGGAACGCCGTGGCCCCCATCGACGGGGAGCCGTCTACGGCGCTCGCCGTGAACGTGATGGTCGCTGCTTCACCGGCGGCCGTCTGCGGGACGGTCCAGATCAGCGTGTCCACGTCCCTGGTGAGGCCGCCCGGCAGCGGGCTGAGGGCGGCGTCGTCGGTGATGTCGTGCACGTCGACCTCGACGACGCCGTCGACGAGCGTCACCTTCCCGACATTGGCGGCACGCAGCGTGTAGGTGACGGTCGTGGAGTTTCCCAGGTACGTCGGGTCGCTCGCGGTCAGGCTCACGTCGTACTTGGCCGGCCAAGCGGGCTTGTCCCCGTCGAGGATCCAGTCCTGCCAGAACGCGTCGAGGTCGCGACCGGAGATCTCCTCGGCCAGCTCCTTGAGCCGCACAGCCGGAGGGCTGTCGCCGTTGTAGCGGG
Organism: Nocardioides sp. 616; assembly: GCF_002930065.1. Classification (NCBI taxonomy): domain Bacteria; kingdom Bacillati; phylum Actinomycetota; class Actinomycetes; order Propionibacteriales; family Nocardioidaceae; genus Nocardioides; species Nocardioides sp. 616. The sequence goes on from NZ_POAG01000017.1 coordinate 157,697, forward strand.
AGGTCCACTCCTGGAGGATCTCCTGGAACGCCGCGTCGCGGACGACCGTGCGGAGCGCCTCCCAGAACTGGGCACCGCGGGTGTAGGTCTGGTAGCCGTACAGGCTGCCGGGGTCGGTCTGGTTCCCCGGAGGGGTCCGCCAGCTCGCGCTGGTTGGCGCCGTGGCGTTCCAGCTGTTGAAGTAGGTGGTCTCGACCGCTGCCGGGTTCGGGGTGACCGCAGCGAGGACACTGTCGTGCCATCTCGGTCCCCAGGTGCCCATGCCCTCGTTGATCCAGATGTCGGTCCAGGTGCGAGGTGACACGGCGTCGCCGTACCACTGGTGGACGAGCTCGTGGAGAAGCGTGGTGCCGTTGATCGAGCTCGCGCTCGGAAAGAAGGGCCGGTCCTGGGTCTCGAGGGCGTAGTTCACGCTAGCGGGCACGGTGTCGACGACGACGCCGATGCTGTTGCCGGGGTAGGGGCCGTAGAGCTGCTCGAACCGGTCGATGGTGGCAGCGAGGACGGTGCGGCGGTTGTTGATGGTGGTCTTGTTCGCGGCGCTGAGGGAGGAGTCCACGAAGGACCATTCCGGCAGCACCCGGCCACTGGCCAGCGTCACCTGGCTTTCGAGGACGTCGTACTTGCCGATGGAGATCAGCGCCAGCGAGCTGGCCATCTGCTCCTGCTGCACCCAGGTCCAGGTGGTGCGCGTGCCGTCGGAGCTCGGTGTCCTCGAGTGCAGCTCGCCGTTGCTGGCCACCCCGGCGGGGCCGGTGCCGTTCGCGCTCGTGATCAGGGTGGGGGCGTCCACGGTGAAGATGTAGGTGGCCTTGTCGCCGGGCGTGTTGTTGTGCGGGAACGCCGTCATCGCACCGATCGGCTGCCCCAGGAAGATCGCCCCGTCCGTGGTGGCGCTCCAGCCCTCCCAGGACTTGTCGACGTCGACGTGGGTTTGCGGCACTCCGGAGTAGCGGACACGAGTGGTGAACTCACCGTCGACGGGCGTGGCTGGTGTGATGATCAGCTTGAACCTGATGGCGGCCGGGTCCTGCACTCGCTCGTACGTCGCGGCGACGCCGTCGACGGTGACAGACTCGACCTGGAGACCCTCGAGGTCGAGGGAGAACGAGCGCAGCGGAGCCCCCGTGGTGCGGGCCTGCATCGTGGTTGTCGCGCTGGTGAGCTCGCCCGTCATGTAGGTGCCCACCACGCCGGTGGAGGCCCACGCAAGGCCCACGTCGTAGTGGAGCGCGTCGTAGCCGCCGTTCCCCACGTGGGGGAACATCGAGTCACCCGCGGTCTGCGCGCCGTCGACCGCCTCGGGTGCGGCGTGCGCCGGCGACGTGGTCGCCAGCCCGGTCGTGCCGCCCGCTGCCAAGGCGACTGCCAGGGTCCGCGCCGCCGCTCGGTAGCGCCAGTTCTTCGGTCGTGCCGCGTTCCTCACGTGGTGCCTCTCGTCCCTGCGCCCGGTCGGACATTGGAGCACAGGAGGACCCGCCGCCGAAACGTGTCACCGGTACGCGCCGCCAGGCGCTGGAGTCAGGGGATGAGAACGCTGGGTGCGAGGGGGAAGTGGGGTGCGAGCTCGTGGAGCAGGTCGCGGACGCGGGTGTCCAGGTCGGTGATGATGCGCCGCACGGTGGCGTCGTCCTGACCGCCGGGGTCGCCCACGGGCCAGTCGCGATAGGTGACGCCGGGGACATAGGGGCATGCCTCGCCGCAGCCGAGGGTGATGGCGAGGTCGCTGGCAGCGACGATCTCGGGGGTGAGCTGCTGGGGGCGCTCGCGGGAGGTGTCGAGCCCGAGCTGCGCGAGCGCGTGGGCGACCTCGGGGTGGATGCGTTCCCCGGGCTGGGTTCCGGCTGACAGTGCGATGACCTGGCCACGGGCGTAGTGCTCGGTCAGCACGCGCGCGATCACGGAGCGACCGCCGTTGCGGACACACGCGAAGACCACCCGCGGTGTCCGGTCCTCGCGCGGCTGACCTGTGGCCGGGTCGGTCGTCTGGCCGTTCATGGTGCTGCTCCCTGCGGGACGTCGGGGAAGTAGCGGCGGGCCCAGAGGCTGACGTACACCAGAGCGACGAGCACGGGGACCTCGATGAGCGGGCCGACGACGCCCGCCAGGGCCTGGCCGCTGGTGACGCCGAACACGGCGATGGTGACGGCGATGGCAAGCTCGAAGTTGTTGCCGGCGGCGGTGAAGGCGACGGTGGTGGCGCGGGCGTAGCCCAGCCCCGCGCGGCGCGCCAGCAGCAGCGAGCCGCACCACATGAGCGCGAAGTAGATGACCAGCGGTACGGCGATGCGCGCCACGTCGAGCGGCTGGCGGGTGATCGTCTCGCCCTGGAGGGCGAAGAGGACGACGATGGTGAACAGCAGTCCGTACAGGGCCCAGGGGCCCAGGCGTGGCAGCAGGCGCTGCTCGTACCACTCGCGCCCGCGCCGTGCCTCCCCGATGCGCCGGGTGAGGTATCCGGCGGCCAGGGGAATCCCGAGGAAGACCAGGACGCTCCAGGCGATCTGCCACGCAGAGACGTCGAGGCCCGCGGTGGACAGGCCGAGCCAGCCGGGCAGCAGGTCGAGGTAGAACCAGCCGAGCACGGCGAAGGCGAGGACCTGGAAGACCGAGTTGACCGCTACCAGGACGGCGGCGGCCTCCCGGTCGCCGCAGGCCAGGTCGTTCCAGATGATGACCATCGCGATGCAGCGGGCCAGGCCGACGATGATGAGACCCGTGCGGTACTCGGGCAGGTCGGGGAGGAGTAGCCAGGCCAGGGCGAACATGAGCGCCGGCCCGACGAGCCAGTTGAGGACCAGGGAGAGGGCCACCATCCGCCGGTCGCGAGCGACGTGGCCGACCTCGTCGTAGCGGACCTTGGCCAGCACCGGGTACATCATCACGAGCAGGCCGAGCGCGATCGGGAGCGAGATCGACCCGACGGTGACGGAGTCCAGGACCTCTGAGATCCCGGGCACCCACCGGCCGGCCAGCAGTCCGGCGACCATCGCGGCCCCGATCCAGACCGGGAGGAACCGGTCGAGGGTGGAGAGCCGCTGGCCCACGGGGGCGTCGGTGAGGGCAGGGCTCATGCGGTGGGCTTGGTGGCGCGGATGATCGCGCCGTGCATGCCCGGAACGGCCTCGTGGGTGAACTCGATGGCCGCCTCGGAGAACCCGGCAGCGGCGAGGCCGTCGAGGTACTCGCTGCGCGAGAGGGCGCCGGCGATGCAGCCGACGTAGGAGCCGCGATCCGCGCGGTCCTGGACGGTGAGGTGGTCCTCGGCGACGACGTCGGAGATGCCGATCCGACCGCCCGGCGTCAGGACGCGGTACATCTCGGCGATGACCTTGGACTTGTCGGTGGAGAGGTTGATGACGCAGTTGGAGATGACCACGTCCACCGCGGCGTCAGGCAGGGGGAGGTCCTCGATGGTGCCCTTGAGGAACTCGACGTTGGTCGCGCCCGCCTTGGTGGCGTTGGCGCGAGCAAGGTCGAGCATCTCCTCGGTCATGTCGACCCCGTAGGCGAACCCGGTCTCACCCACCCGCCGCGCGGAGAGCAGCACGTCGATGCCGCCACCCGAGCCCAGGTCCAGGACCCGCTCTCCGGGGCGCAGGTCCGCGACGGCGGTGGGGTTGCCGCAGCCCAGGCTGGCCGCCACCGCTTCCGCGGGCAGTGCCTGCTGGTCGTCGCCGCTGTACAGCGCCGCCCCGAACGCCTCGACCACCGCCACGTCGTCGCCGCAGCACGACGAGGGGCCACAGCTGTCGTCGAGCTGCAGGGCGCTGTTCAGCTCGGCGTTGCCGGTGCCACGGGCCACGGACGTCGCGGCTTCGGCGTAGCGACTACGAACCTCCTCGCGGACCTGGTCCGGGGTCTGGGCGCTGCTGTCGGTGGTCATGAATGCCCATCCTTCTCGTCGTGGCGAAGACTGTTGATGCATCGATGCTGGTCGATGTATCGACGTTTGTCAATGTGTCTGGCACACTGAGCTGATGGCCACCCGCACCCCTCTCCCTGTCATCGACGCGCCGACGACGGCCTGTTGCTCGACCGTCACCGGCGGCGTGCTGGAGGCCGGGGAGGCACTGCGCCTGGCGCGAATGTTCAAGGCGCTCGGCGACCCCACGCGGGTCCGCCTGTTGTCCCTGATCGCCGCGCAGCCCGACCGCGAGGCCTGCATCTGCGACCTGACCGAGCCAGTCGGTCTGGCGCAACCGACCGTCTCCCACCACATGAAGCAACTGGTGGATGCCGGACTCGTGATCCGTGAGCAGCGCGGACGCTGGGCGTTCTACCGCCTCGTCGAGGACACGCTCACCGCCCTCAGTGACGCCCTGAAGCCCTAGGCGTCGTGCCCCCAAGTCCTCACCTGGTGGCTGGTTCGGCGTCGCGACGTGGTCTGAGGCCGATCACACGATCCTGAGGTGGCAAAACCGCGTCAACGCCCGTCAAGACGGCGACAAGATCAGGGTTCTCGTGCCGCGCGGGGTCTTGGGTTAGCGGCATGAGTGTTGAAAGTGGTCTTCTCGTCCTGGCGGTCATCGCCGTTGCCGTCTACCTGCTCGCCGCGCTGATCTGCCCGGAGCGCTTCTCATGAGCGACACCGTGGCCGGGCTGCTGCAGATCGCCGCCCTGGTCCTGCTGCTGGCCAGCGTGTACGTGCCTCTGGGCGACTACATGGCGCGGGTCTACACCGGTGCGTCGCACCTGCGGGTGGAGCGGGTGGTCTACCGGCTCTCCGGAGTGAACCCCGAATCCAGCCAGAGCCCCAAGGCGTACGCGCTGAGTGTCGTGGGCTTCTCGCTGGTGAGCATCGTCGTGCTCATGGGGATCCTGCTGGGTCAGGCCCACCTGCCGATGAGCCGTGACCTCGGCGGCATGGATCTGTGGATGTCCCTGAACACCGCGGTCTCGTTCGTGACGAACACGAACTGGCAGTCCTACGGCGGAGAGTCGACGCTGGGCTTCACGGCCCAGATGGCGGGGCTCGCGGTGCAGAACTTCCTGTCCGCCGCGGTGGGCATGGCCGTGGCGGTCGCGCTGATCCGGGGGTTCGTCCGGACGCGCAGCTCCGAGCTGGGCAACTTCTGGGTGGACCTGGTCCGCGGCACCCTGCGGATCCTGCTGCCGATGGCACTGCTGGGTGCGGTGCTGCTGATGGCCGGTGGGGTGGTGCAGACCTTCACCGACTCCACGATGAGCACGCTCGCGGGCCACGACCAGGTCCTCACCGGCGGCCCGGTCGCCAGCCAGGAGGCCATCAAGGTCCTGGGCACGAACGGCGGCGGCTTCTTCAACGCCAACTCCGCCCACCCGTTCGAGAACCCCAACGCTGTCACCAACCTGCTGCAGATCTTCCTGATGCTGGTGATCCCGATCAGCCTGACCCGGACCCTCGGCACGATGCTGGGCAACCGACGCCAGGGCCTGGCCGTGCTGGGCGCCATGGGTGCCTTGATGGCGGTCTCCCTGGCCGTCATCACCGCTGCCGAGGCAGGGGCGCGCTCCCAGGCCGCCCGGGCTGCCGGCGCCGCCATGGAGGGCAAGGAGACCAGGTTCGGTGAGTGGTCCTCGGCCCTGTTCGGCATGGTCTCCACCGGTACGTCGACCGGTGCGGTCAACGCCGCCCACGACTCCTTCACCCCGGTCGGCGGAGGCGGAGTGCTGGTCAACATGATGCTCGGGGAGATCACTCCCGGCGGCGTCGGCTCCGGGATCTACGGCATCCTGATCATGGCCATCGTGGCCGTCTTCATCGCCGGCCTCATGGTCGGTCGCACTCCGGAGCTGCTGGGGAAGAAGATCGGTGCCCGGCAGATGACCTACGTCGCCCTGTACACGCTGACCACGCCCACTCTGGTGCTGGTCGGCACCGGGGCCGCGATAGCGCTCGGCTCAACCCCCGACGCCATGGGCAATGCCGGAGGACACGGCTTCAGCGAGGTGCTCTACGCCTACACCTCCGGCGCCAACAACAACGGCAGTGCCTTCGGTGGTATCACCGTGACCTCGGCGTTCTTCCAGATCACGCTGGCCCTGGCCATGCTCCTGGGTCGCCTGGTGCCCATCGTGCTGGTCCTGCTGCTCGCCGGGTCCCTCGCCGAGCAGACGAAGGTCCCCACCAGCGCCGGGACCCTGCCCACCCACAAGCCGCTGTTCGTGGCGCTCCTGGTGGCCGTGATCTTGATCTTCGGCGGCCTCACCTACTTCCCCGCTCTTTCCCTCGGACCCATCGCGGAGGCACTCGCATGACCACCACGTCCACCCCGTCGTCCACCCAGCCGAGGCCGCCCGACCGGTCCACGCCTCCAGCGGTCCCCGAGCAGGCGCCCACGCGTCGCCACGCGCCAGGCCTGAGCCTGCGGACCCTGGCCGCACAGGGGGTCGAGCAGTTCCCGGAGGCGCTGCGCAAGCTCGACCCCCGTCACCTGTGGCGCTCGCCGGTGATGTTCCTGGTCTGGCTGGGCTCGGTGGTCACCACCATCGCCGCCATCGCCGATCCCAGCGTGTTCGCGATCCTCCTCGCGCTCTGGCTATGGCTCACGGTCATCTTCGGCAACCTTGCCGAAGCCGTGGCCGAAGGACGGGGTAAGGCCCAGGCGGCCTCCCTGCGGGCAGCCCGCAGCGACACCGTGGCCAGGCGGCTCGACCAGGCCGGCGTCGAGGCACGCGTGCCGGGCACCCAGCTCGAGGTCGGGGACCGGGTCGTGGTCGAGGCGGGAGAGGTCATTCCAGGTGACGGGGACATCGTGGAAGGCATCGCCTCGGTCGACGAGTCCGCGATCACCGGTGAATCCGCCCCCGTGATCCGAGAGGCCGGAGGAGACCGCAGCGCGGTCACCGGTGGCACCAAGGTGCTCTCGGACCGGATCGTGGTCCGGATCACCGCCGCCGCCGGCGAGACGTTCCTGGACAAGATGATCGCACTGGTCGAGGGGACCTCGCGTCGCAAGACCCCCAACGAGATCGCGTTGTCGATCCTGCTGACCAGCCTGACGCTGGTGTTCCTGGCCGCCGTGGCCACGCTCGCCCCGATGGCCGACTACGCCGGTGCGCCGCAGGACGTGGTGGTGCTCGTGGCACTGCTGGTCTGCCTGATCCCGACGACGATCGGAGCCCTGCTCTCCGCCATCGGCATCGCCGGCATGGACCGTCTGGTGCGGGTCAACGTGCTGGCCATGTCGGGTCGTGCCGTGGAGGCCGCCGGCGACGTGAGCACCCTGCTGCTGGACAAGACCGGCACCATCACCTACGGGAACCGGCGTGCCACCAGGTTCGTCGCCGCCCCCGGGGTGAGCGAGACCGAGCTGCGGGACACCGCGCGGCTCTCCAGCCTGGCCGACCAGACGCCGGAGGGACGCTCCATCGTCGAGCTGGCGCTGGCCCAGGGCGCCGACGACCGGGCACTGCCAAGTGGCGCGAGCTTCGTGGAGTTCACCGCGCAGACCCGGATGTCGGGTGTCGACCTGGCTGACGGCACCGAGATCCGCAAGGGGGCCGCCTCCGCGCTGGCGGCCTGGGGCGAGGCCACGCCCGCGCCCGAGGTCCTTGACGCCATCGACGAGATCGCGCGTCAGGGCGGGACCCCGCTGGTCATCGCGGTAAAGGACCGAGCCTCGGAGCTCGGGTCCGCGCAGCACCGGGTGCTGGGTGTCGTGCATCTCAAGGACGTGGTCAAGGAGGGCATGACCGAGCGGTTCGCCGAGCTCCGGTCGATGGGCATCCGCACGGTGATGATCACCGGGGACAACGCCCTCACCGCCAGGGCCATCGCGGAGGAGGCCGGGGTGGACGACTTCCTGGCCGAGGCCACCCCCGAGGACAAGATGGACTACATCCGCAAGGAGCAGGCCGGGGGCCGGTTGGTCGCCATGACCGGTGACGGCACCAACGATGCTCCGGCCCTGGCTGCCGCTGACGTGGGAGTCGCGATGAACAGCGGCACCGCGGCTGCCAAGGAGGCCGGCAACATGGTCGACCTCGACTCCGACCCCACCAAGCTGATCGACATCGTCGAGATCGGCAAGCAGCTGCTCATCACGCGCGGCGCGCTGACCACCTTCTCGATCGCCAACGACGTGGCGAAGTACTTCGCGATCATCCCGGCCATGTTCGTGGTGGCCTACCCGTCGCTGGACCTGCTCAACGTGATGGCGCTGGCCACGCCCGAGTCCGCGATCCTCTCCGCGGTGATCTTCAACGCCCTGGTCATCGTCGCCCTGATCCCGCTCGCCCTGCGCGGCGTGAGGTTCCGGGCGACCTCGGCCACCAGCGTCCTGCGCCGCAACATGCTCGTCTTCGGCCTCGGCGGTGTCCTCGTGCCCTTCCTCGGCATCAAGCTCCTTGACCTGCTCGTCTCCACCATCCCCGGAATCGGTTGATCATCATGCTCACAGACCTTGCCCGCCAGTCCTGGGCCGGACTTCGCGCCCTGCTCGTACTCACCGTCGTCCTCGGCGTCGGCTATCCGCTGGTCGTGTGGGGGGTCGGACAGCTCCTCGGCGACCGAGCCGCGGGGCAGCCCGTGCACCGGGACGGAGAGATCGTCGGGTCCCGGCTCCTGGGCCAGGCATTCGAGGGGGAGGAGTGGTTCCACTCCCGCCCCTCGGCCAACGACTACGACAGCCTCGCCTCGGCGCCCAGCAACCTCGGCCCCTCCAGTCCCGACCTGTTGGCGCTGATCGAGGAACGACGTGCCGAGGTCGCCGACACCGAGTCGGTGGCTGGAGCCGACGTACCCCCGGATGCGCTGACGGCGTCGGGCTCGGGGCTCGATCCACACATCTCCCCCGAGTACGCCGCGCTACAGACACCCCGGGTGGCCAGGGCGACCGGTCTGAGCCAGGAGGAGATCACGGCTCTCGTCCGGGAGCACACCTCCGGCCGCGCCCTGGGGTTCCTGGGGGAGCCTTGGGTCAACGTGCTCGAGCTCAACCTGGCCGTGCTGGCGCAGCGATCGTGACCGTGTCGCGACCTGACTGCGCGGCGGCGCGGAAGTGAGGGGATGAACAGCGAGACTGGGCCCATGGAACGTGGGCACCTCCGGGTCTACCTCGGCGCGGCGCCCGGGGTCGGGAAGACCTTCGCCATGCTCGACGAGGCGCACCGGCGGGTCGCCCGCGGCACCGACGTCGTCGTGGCCTACGTCGAGACCCACGGCCGCAGCGGCACCGAGCGAGAGCTCGAGGGTCTCGAGGTGGTGCCGCGGCGCCGGGTCCGCTACCGGGGAACGCAGCAGGAGGAGATGGACCTGGCCGCCGTGCTGGCCCGGAACCCCGCCGTGGCGCTCGTCGACGAGCTGGCGCACACCAACGTGCCCGGAAGGGGGTTCGCGAAGCGATGGCAGGACGTCGAGGCGCTGCGCGACGCGGGGATCGAGGTGATCACCACGGTCAACATCCAGCATCTCGCCTCGCTCAACGACGTCACCGAGGCCATCACGGGCGTGCGTCAGCGCGAGACCGTCCCCGATGCGGTGGTGCGGTCCGCCGACCAGATCGAGCTGGTCGACATGAGCCCCCAGGCGCTGCGCCGCCGGATGGCGCACGGCAACATCTATGCCCCCGACAAGGTCGACGCGGCCCAGTCCCAGTTCTTCCGTGAAGGCAACCTGACGGCGCTGCGCGAGCTCGCTCTGCTGTGGCTGGCCGACCGCGTCGACGAGGGGCTGGAGCGTTATCGCGACCAGCACCGCATCGCGTCCAGCTGGCCGACCCGGGAGCGGATCGTGGTGCCCGTCGCGGGTGGACCGGAGTCGGTGACCCTGATGCGTCGCGCAGCCCGGATCGCCTCACGTGGCTCGGGCACCCAGTGGCTGGCGCTCTACGTGTCACGGCACGACGGGCTGACCGCGCTGGCGCCGGACCAGCTGGCCCAGCTCCGGGACCAGACCGAGGAGCTCGGAGGCACCCTGCACACCGTCGTGGGCGACGACCCCGCGGAGGCCATCCTGGCCTTCGCCCGCGGCGAGAACGCCACCCAGCTCATCGTGGGTGCCAGCAGGCGGGGCCGCGGCTCCACCCTGCTGCGCCCGGGTGTGGGGGAGCGGGTCATCGCCGGTGCCGGGGACATCGACATCCACATCGTCACCCACGACTATGCACGCGCCGGTACGCGCTGGCGCGCAGCGGAGAGCCTCAGCAGCCATCGGCGGCGCCTGGGGTTCGTCTTCGCCGTCGTGGCTCCGGCGGTCCTCAGCGCCTTGCTGATCTGGACCGCCGACGTGCACGGGCTGCCCACCGAGTCCATGGCCCTGATGGTGGTGGTGGTGGCCACCGCCCTGATCGGGGGGCTGGTGCCCGCGGTGGTCGCGGCGCTGACCAGCGGAGTGCTGCTCAACCTGCTGTTCACCCCGCCGTTGCACACCCTGACCATCAGGGAGCCGGAGAACGCGTTCGCCATCCTGCTCTTCGTGGTGGTCGGCATCGCGGTCTCCACCGTCGTGGACACCGCTGCCCGCCGTACCGCTCAGGCGGCGCGGGCGCGGGCGGAGGCTGACGCGCTCACCGTGCTGTCGCACAGCGTGCTCAACGCCGACGACGACCTGGACGGACTGCTCGCCTCAGCCTGCGAGCTGCTGAACGCCCGCGGCGCCTCCCTGCTCCGCGCAGGATCGGGCGGGGTCGAGAAGGTCCTTGCCAGCCACGGCTCCAGCCCGGACAGCGCCGAGCAGGCAGACCTGGTGGCGACGGTCGACGCGAGGACCACACTGGCGCTCAGCGGAACCAACCTGCCCGCCTCCGACCGGGGACTGCTCAACGCGTACGCCGCCTACGCCAGGGTGATGGACGAACGGCGGACGGCCCGCGCCGCCGAGGCCGAGCGGCGGCAGCTCGCCGAGACCGATCGGACGCGCACCGCGCTGCTGGCGGCGGTCTCGCACGACCTGCGATCTCCCCTGGCCGCGGTCAAGGTCGCGGTCTCCAGCCTGCGGAGCCCCGACATCGTGTGGTCCCAGCAGGACGAGGCAGACCTGCTCGAGACGATCGAGGAGTCCACGGACAAGCTGACCGCCCTGGTGGCCAACCTGCTGGACATGAGCCGCATCAGCACCGGGACCCTGCGCGTGTCGTTGCTGAAGGTGTCGTTGGCGTCGGTGGTGCGCAACGCCGTACGGTCGCTGGAGGGTGGGGACCGGATCGAGGTGGACCTCGACGACGAGACCGACGTCATGGCCGACCCGGGGCTGCTGGACAGAGTGGTGGCCAACGTGTGCGAGAACGCCCTGAAGTACACCCCGCGCGGGGCATCCATCATGGTCGACTGCGCGGTGACGTCCCATCGCACCCTCCTGCGCATCGCGGACGGCGGGCCTGGCGTCCACGACCGCGATCGGCACCTGCTGTTCGCGCCGTTCCAGCGGCTCGGCGACGTCCCCGGTCCTGACGGTGTGGGGCTCGGGCTCGCCGTGGCGCGCGGGTTCACCGAGGCGATGGGTGGCACCATCACCACCGAGGAGACCCCCGGTGGGGGACTCACCTTCGTCCTCGAGCTGCAGTCACCCGTCCAGGAAGCCCCATGACCTTCGTCCTCGTCGTCGACGACGACCCCGCCATCCGTCGCACCCTGTCGATCAACCTCAGGGCCCGCGACTATGACGTGGAGACGGCAGGGGATGGACGCTCTGCGCTGCAGATCGTCGAGGAACGGACGCCGGACGTGATCCTGCTCGATCTCGGACTGCCCGACCTCGACGGCGTCATGCTGCTCCAACGGCTCAGGCTGATGACGCGCGCGCCCGTGATCGTGGTGTCCGCACGCACCAGCTCCGACGACAAGGTGGAGGCGCTGGACCTGGGGGCCGACGACTTCATCACCAAGCCCTTCTCGATCGAGGAGCTGCTCGCCCGGATCCGCGCCGCGGCCCGGCGTACCGCAGGCGAGCGGACGTCGGCCTGCGTCCAGGTGGCGGGGCTGGTGCTGGACGTCGGTGACTCGCGGGCCTCCCGGGAGGGGACGGAGATCCACCTGACCCCGATCGAGTGGAAGATCGTCGACCATCTCGTGCGCCGCCGGGGGCGGCTCGTCCGCCAGACCGAGCTCCTGCAATCGGTGTGGGGTCCCAGCTACGAGCGGCAGACCAACTACCTGCGGGTCCACATGTCCAGCATCCGGCGCAAGCTGGAGAGCGACCCCACCAGGCCCGTCCTGTTCGTGACCGAGCCCGGCATGGGCTACCGGTTCGCTCCCGACGCCGGGAACCAAGTCGGGGCCGGGGACGTTTGACGTCCTGACACCCCCTGCAGCGAAAAGAGTCATGGAGCTTCAAAGAACGCCGTCGCACTGTCCGCATCCGATGTCCGACAACGTCCTGAGCTCTGAGGACCGGCCATGGTGAGCGCGTTGCTGACCCTGGGCGTCGGGCTGCTGGTGGTGGTGCTGATCACCGTGGTCACGGGCTACTTCGTGGCCCAGGAGTTCGCCTACATGTCGGTGGACCGGTCCCGGCTGGGCGCGCGTGCGGCATCCGGCGACGGCGCCGCCGCCCGGGCGCTGCGCGTGACCGGTCGTACGTCGTTCATGCTCTCCGGAGCCCAGCTCGGCATCACGGTCACCGGGCTGCTCGTGGGCTATGTCGCCGAGCCGCTGATCGGGGAGTCACTGGGCACCCTGCTGGGCGGGGTGGGCGTCCCCACCGCGGTGGGCCTGGCCGTCGGGACCATCCTGGCGCTGCTCGTCTCGACCGTGGTCCAGATGGTGTTCGGCGAGCTGTTCCCCAAGAACCTCGCGATCGCCCGACCCGAGCCGCTGGCCCGGTGGCTGGCGACCTCCACCCTGGTCTACCTCAAGCTGGCAGGGTGGCTGATCGCGGTCTTCGACCAGTCCTCCAACCTGCTCCTGCGCGCGCTGCGGATCGAACCGGTGCACGACGTGGAGCACTCCGCGACCGCGCGGGACCTGGAGCACATCGTGGCGTCCTCCCGCGAGACCGGTGACCTGCCCGTCGAGCTGTCGATGCTGCTGGACCGGGTGCTGGACTTCCCGGGCGAGACGGTGGAGCACGCGATGATCCCCCGGGTGCGCGTCGACGCCGTGCTGGACAGTGTCGGCGTCGCCGAGCTGCGCCGGGTCATGGCTGGGGGACACTCCCGGTACCCCGTGCTGGACGGGGACGGCCGGGTGGTGGGCGTGGTCCACCTCGTCGACCTCCTGCACGTGGCCGAGGACAGCACAGACGTGACGGCGCGCGACCTGGCGCGCCCGGCCCTGATGCTGCCGACGCTGATGCGGTTGCCCGATGCTGTCGGGGAGCTCGCGCTGAGTCGCAACCAGCTCGCCTGCGTCCTGGACGAGCACGGCGGCTTCGCCGGTGTGCTGACGGTCGAGGACCTGGCCGAGGAGCTCGTCGGCGAGATCACCGACGAGCACGACCGGCAGCCCGCCCTGGAGGTCGCCCCCGTGCCCGGTCAGCGTGTCTGGACCGTCTCCGGGGACTCGCACGTCGACGAGGTCGAGCGGTCCCTGGGTCGCGACCTGCCCGACGGGGACTACGAGACCCTCGGTGGGCTGGTCATCGCCCACCACGGCCGCTTCCCCGAGGTCGGCGAGATCGTCCGGGTCCCGCTGCCCATCGATCCTGGCAGCTGGGCCCAGGCCGTGGACCCGGTGCCCGAGCACGCACTGCTCGAAGTGCTGGAGGTCGTGGACCACATCCCCGCACGGGTCCGCATCACGTGGGAGGAGCACCGATGACCGACAACCCCCTGATCGTAACGTGCGCGACCGCGGCGATCATCGCGCTGAGCGCCTTCTTCGTGGCGGTCGAGTTCGCTCTGATCGCGGCTCGCACCAACCGCCTCGAGGACGCCGCGGCCACCAGCCGGTCCGCGCGGGCGGCACTGCGCAGCTCCTCCGAGCTCACCCTGCTGCTGGCCGGGTCCCAGCTGGGCATCACCGTCTGCACGCTGGCCCTGGGCGCACTGACGAAGCCGGCCGTGCACCACTGGCTGACCCCGGTCTTCGAGACCTGGGGCCTGCCCGCCTGGGGTGCTGACGCCGCAGGCTTCGTGCTGGCGCTGGCGATCGTCACCTTCTTGCACCTGGTGGTGGGGGAGATGGCACCCAAGTCGTGGGCCATCGCCCACCCCGAGCGGTCGGCGATCATGCTGGCCCTGCCGATGAGGGCGTTCATGTGGGCGACCAGACCGGTCCTGCGGGCACTCAACGAGTCGGCCAACTGGTGCCTGCGCAGGGTCGGAGTCGACCCGGACGAGGATGCCTCGCCGGGACAGGACCCCGCAGCACTGCGTCATCTGGTCGAGCACTCGGTCAACGTGGGTGCCCTGGATGCCAGCTACTCCGGCCAGTTCTCCAGCGCTCTCGACCTCCAGACCATGACCTTGGACGAGCTCGTGCCACGGGTACCGCTCAGCTTCGTGAGCCAAGGCGCCACGGTCGCCGAAGTCCAGGCGGTGTCACGCGAATCGGGTCATCTGCGGATCCTGGTCCGGGACGCGGGGCCCGGGCAGGCGCACTACGGCGCGGTGATCCACGTGCGCGACACCCTGGTCCGTCCCGCGGGCGAGCGCATCGACCACCTGGTACGCCCGGTGCGCAGCCTGCCGCACAGCACCTCGATCTATGAGGCACTGGCGCACATGCGGCGCACCGGCAGCCAGCTGGTGCTCGTGACCCAGGACGGGTCCACGGTGGGTGTGATCACGATGGCGGACCTGCTGGCCCGGCTCTTCCCGCACGACCAGGGCGTGTCGGTGGCTCCGGGAGCCTGAGGGCCTGGCCGCCGGGCGCTGACCGGAACGGCTGGGAGAACTCGTCACCGCCAGCGGTCGACCTGAGGCGTTCCATGGGTGATGCTGGAGGAGCCCCTACCCCAACTCTCTGGGGGAACCCGTGAGCGATGCCCAGCAGCTCGAGACCGCCACGACCATGGAAGACGCCGAGATCCACCTCGTCGACGCGTGGTGGCGCGCTGCCAACTACCTCTCGGTGGGGCAGATCTATCTCCTCGACAACCCCAGGCTGCGCAGACCTCTGGAACCGGGCGACATCAAGCCCCGTCTGCTCGGCCACTGGGGGACCACCCCGGGACTCAACCTGGTGTGGGCACACCTCAACCGGCTGATCCGCGCGCGGGACGTCGACGCGATCTTCCTCGCCGGACCCGGTCACGGCGGGCCGGCGGTGCTGGCGAACGCGTGGCTGGAGGGCACCTACTCCGAGGTCTACCCTCACGTCGGGCAGGACGAGGCGGGTCTGAAGGCGCTGTTCCGGCAGTTCTCCTTCCCCGGCGGCGTCCCCAGCCACGCCGCCCCGGAGACTCCGGGATCGATGCACGAAGGCGGGGAGCTCGGCTACGTGCTCTCCCACGCCTACGGCGCCGCGATGGACAACCCCGGCCTGCTGGTCACGGCCGTGGTCGGCGACGGGGAGTTCGAGACCGGGCCGCTCGCGACCTCGTGGCACGCGAACAAGTTCGTCGACCCGGTCCACGACGGCGCGGTGCTGCCGGTGCTGCACCTCAACGGCTGGAAGATCGCGAACCCGACGATCCCGTCGCGCATCTCGCGTCCCGAGCTGCTGAGCCTGCTGAACGGCTACGGCCACGAGGTGCTCACCGTCGAGGGCGACGATCCCGAGGACGTGCACCGCCAGCTCGGGCGTGCGCTGGACGTCGCTCACGACCGCATCGTGGCCATCCAGCGGGCGGCGCGTGAGGACGGCGATCTGGAGCGTCGTCCGTGGCCGATGATCCTGCTCGTCACCCCCAAGGGGTGGACCGGACCGCACGAGGTCGACGGGGTGCCGGTGGAGGGGACCTGGCGTTCCCATCAGGTGCCCCTGGCCGAGACCCGGAGCAACGACGCGCACCGCGCCCAGCTGGAGGAATGGCTGCGCTCCTACCGCCCAGGCGAGCTGTTCGACGACGTCGGTCGCCCGGTGCCCGTGCTGCGGGAGATCGCGCCCCGGGGGCACCGTCGGATGAGCGACAACCCGCACGCCAACGGAGGGCTGCTGCGACGGCCGCTGGACCTGCCCGACATCCGGACGCACACCGTGGAGGTGTCCTCGCCGGGTGCCTCGATCCACGAGGCCACCCGCGTGTTCGGGAAGTACCTGGTCGAGGTGCTGCGCGAGAACCCCGACAACTTCCGCATCTTCGGCCCCGACGAGACCGCGTCCAACCGGCTGGACGCGGTCTACGCGGTGACGGACAAGGTCTTCGCCGGCGAGCTGCGGCCTGGAGACCCGCAGCTCGGGCGCTCCGGCAGGGTGGTGGAGATGCTCTCCGAGCACACGTGCCAGGGGTGGCTGGAGGGCTACCTGCTGACCGGGAGGCACGGCGTGTTCAACTGCTACGAGGCGTTCATCCACATCGTCGACTCGATGCTCAACCAGCACGCCAAGTGGCTGAAGACGACTCGGGAGATCGAGTGGCGTCCGCCCGTGGCCTCCCTCAACTACCTGCTCACCTCGCACGTGTGGCGCCAGGATCACAACGGGTTCTCCCACCAGGATCCCGGGTTCATCGACCACGTCGTCAACAAGAAGGCTGAGGTGGTCCGGGTCTACCTGCCGCCGGACACCAACACGCTGCTCTCGACGATGCGCCACTGCCTGGCCAGCACCCACTACGTCAACGTCGTCGTGTCGGGGAAGCAGCCCTCCTTCGACTGGCTCACGGCCGACGAGGCGGACCTGCACTGCGCCCGCGGTGTCGGCATCTGGGAGTGGGCGTCGAACGACGACGGCGATCCCGACGTGGTGCTCGCCAGCGCCGGTGACGTGCCGACCATCGAGGCGCTGGCTGCCGCCAGCATCCTGCGCGAGCACCTGCCCGCGCTGCGGATCCGTTTCGTCAACGTGGTGGACCTGATGAGGCTCCAGGACTCTGGCGAGCACCCGCACGGGTTGTCCGACAGCTCCTTCGACAGCATCTTCACCACCGACCGCCCGGTGATCTTCGCCTACCACGGGTATCCGTGGCTCATCCACCGCCTCACGTATCGCCGCGCCAACCACCGCAACATCCACGTACGCGGCTACAAGGAGGAGGGCACGACCACCACGCCCTTCGACATGGTGATGATGAACGACCTGGACCGCTTCCACCTGGTCCTCGACGTCATCGACCGGGTCCCGTCCCTGGCGTCGCGGGCGGCGGCCCTGCGTCAGCAGATGATCGATACCGGGCGTCGCGCCCACCTCTGGACCAGGGAGTACGGGGAGGACCTGCCGTTGGTGCGGGACTGGTCCTGGCAGTCCCAGCCCTCGCCGGGTGCGGCCGGCTCGCCCAGCACCACCGCTGACCCCGGCATGACCGGCCTCGACGCCACGGGGGGCCAAGCCTGACCGGACGGCGCAGCGTGGAGGGCGCAAGGCGAGGGCGCAGGCCGATCGGCGCGGGGACTGGAGGCTCGATGACCGACGAGGCGCTGGTCCCGGCGAGGGGCCGGGCGTGGCACGCCATGACGCCCGACGAGGTGCTGGCCGAGCTCGGCGTCCGCCCCGCCGACGGACTCGGCCTCGACGAGAGCCGACGTCGCCTGGGGGAGTGTGGTCCCAACGTGCTCGCCGACCCTGCGAGCCCACCGATGTGGCGCCGGGTCCTGTCGCTGGCGACGGAGCCGATGACGGTGGTGCTGATCGCCGCTGCCCTGGTCAGCGCGCTGGTCTCCCGCGAGGTAGGTACCTCCGCGGTGATCCTGGTGGTGGTGGTGCTCAACTCCGTCCTCAACCTGGTGCAGGAGGGGCGTGCCCGGAGCAGCCTGCAGGCGCTGCAGGAGCTCACCGTGGTCCAGGCGCGAGTACGGCGGGCAGGGCGGGTTCGGTTCGTCGATGCCGCGGAGCTCGTGCCGGGTGACGTGGTGCTGCTCGAGGCGGGTGACGTGGTGCCGGCCGACGGCCGCCTGATCGAGACCGCGGGCCTGGAGGTGCAGGAGGCCGCACTGACGGGCGAGTCGATCCCGGTGGTCAAGGAGGCCGCGGCTGTCGCGGAGACCGCTGCCGGCCTCGCGGACCGGTCCGGGATGGTCTTCACGACCACGGCGGTCACCCGAGGACGTGGCGTGCTCGTGGTCACCGCCACCGGCATGGGGACCCAGATCGGCAGCGTCGCCCGGCTGCTGCAGAAGGCAGGTGGGCAGAGCACCCCGCTGCAACGCCAGATCGCGGGTCTGGCCAGGGCGTTGGGGGCCATCGCAGCCGTCGTGGTCACAGTCGTGTTCGTGGCAGGTCTGCTGCGCGGCGTACCGCTGGGGGAGGTCGCGCTGAGCGCCGTCGCTCTGGCTGTCGCCACCATTCCGGAGGGCCTCACCGCCGTGGTCGCCTTCACCCTGGCGATGGGGGCGAGCCGGCTGGCGCGGCGCGGCGCCATCGTCAAGGACCTGTCGTCGGTGGAGACGCTCGGGGCCACCCGGCACGTCGCGACCGACAAGACGGGCACCCTGACGCTCAACGAGATGACGGCGCGTGAGCTCTGCGCCCAACTGCGCGTCTTCCAGGTGTCTGGGCACGGGTACCAGGCGGACGGCCAGATCACGGTCGTCGGTGACGAGCCGGCTCCGGACATCAGCAGTGTCCTGCTGGCCATGGCGCTGGCGGGCGACGCGGTCCTGGACGGGACGGACCTGATCGGCGACCCGACCGAGGGGGCGCTGGTGGTCCTGGCCGGCAAGGGCGGACTGGATGTCATGGCCGCACGCCACGACCTGCCCCGGGCCAGCGAGGTGCCCTTCGACTCCGACCGCAAGTACATGGCGACCGTGCACGCGATGGATGAGTGGGACCCCGAATCCGTCACCCACCGGTGGGCCCGAGGACACCGCGCGGAGCGGAGAGGGGAGGCCGGCCGGATGTACGTCAAGGGGGCGCCCGACGTGCTGCTCTCCCGGTCGACCCGGATGGAGGTCCCCCAGGGGGTGCGCAGCCTGGACGAGGAGCAGCGCGCTGCCCTCGACGCCCTCAACTCGCACCTGGGATCCCGCGGCCTGAGGGTGCTGGGTCTGGCCCAGCGCGAGCTGGACGAGGTGGAGCTGCGGGCGGCTCGCGACGCGCCGCCGGAGGAGCTGGACGCCATGGTGGCGGGACTGACGCTGCTGGGGTTGGTGGGGATCGTGGACCCGCCGCGACCGGAGGTCCGCGACGCCATCGCCGAGGCCCAGGAGGCGGGCATCGTCGTCCACATGATCACCGGCGACCACGTCGGCACTGCGGCGGCCGTCGCACGAGACCTCGGCATCGAGGGGGAGGCGCTGTCAGGTCCGGAGCTGGACGGGTTGAGTGACGAGGACCTCTCGGTCCGTGCCGCCACCGTGGGGGTGCTGGCCCGGGTGAGCCCCGAGCACAAGATCCGCATGGTGCGAGCACTCCAGGCCGACGGGTCCGTGGTGGCGATGACCGGCGACGGGGTCAACGACGCCCCGGCCCTGAAGGAGGCCGACATCGGCATCGCCATGGGCGTCACCGGGACGGAGGTCTCCAAGGGTGCGGCGCGGATGGTCCTGACCGACGACAACTTCGCGACCATCATCGCGGCGGTGCGCGAGGGCCGCGGCATCTATGACAACGTGGTCAAGTTCGTCCGGTTCCAGATCGCCACAGCCTGGGGCTTCGTGCTCATCTTCCTCGCCTCTGCGGGGGTGGGCGTGGCATCGGGGGCACCCTTCACCCCGCTGCAGGTGCTCTGGGTCAACATCATCATGGACGGCCCCCCGGCGATGACCCTGGGCTTCGACCGGCCCGACGACGAGGTGATGAGCCGGCCGCCGCGCCGCGTGGGCGAACCGATCCTGACCCGGGCCAGGCTCGGTCAGATCGCACTCTCGGCACTGGTCATGGCGGCAGGCACGCTGGGCGTGCTGCTGCTGGGACCGGACGAGGCGCAAGCCGGGGAGCCGACCCGGACGGGGACGCTGGCGTTCACCACGTTCGTGCTGTTCCAGGTCTTCAACCTGCTCAACGTGCGTGAGGGGGTCACCTCGGTGTTCAACCGGCACACCTTCACCAACGCCAGACTCTGGTGCGCACTCGCGGCCATCGTGGTCCTGCAGGTCACCACCGTGCATCTGCAGGCCCTCGGTGGCGTCTTCGACACCACCGACCTCTCCGCGGCTCAGTGGGCGGTCGCGGTGGCCGTGGCCTCCTCGGTCCTCTGGGTCGAGGAGCTGCGCAAGGTCTGGGTCCGTCGCCGCGTCCGATGAGCGAGGGCGGCGGGTCCTAGAACTCGAACACCAGCCGAGCGGGCACCTTGCCGGCGAGCACCTCGTCGAAGCACTCGTTGACGTCCTCGATCCGCCTGCTCTCGGTGATGACCCTGGTCAGCCCCCGGGCGTGGAACTCGAAGCAGTCCGCCACGTCGTTGCGCGTGCCCACCAGCGAGCCGATCACGGACTTGCCCGAGAGCACGGTCTCGAAGATCGGCAGGTCCAGGTGGTTGTCGGAGGGCAGCCCGACGATGACGAGGCGTCCGTTGGGATTGAGGGCCGCATGGGCAGCACGCATCGCCTGTGGTGAGGGGACCGTCACCAGCGCGACGTCGATGCCCCCGAGCGCGGCGAGCTCTGCCTGCTGGTCACCGCGGGCGTTGACCACGTGGTCAGCCCCCAGCTCCGCGGCCAGCTCGAGCTTCTCGTCGTACATGTCCACGGCCACGGTCCGGGCTCCGAAGAGGCGGGCGTACTGCAGGCCGAGGTGCCCCAGGCCGCCTATCCCGACCACCATCGCGGTCTCGCCAGGCCGTGGGTTGGCCACCTTGAGGCCTTTGTACGCCGTGACTCCGGCACAGGTCAGGGGCGAGGCGTCCATCGAGCTAATCGCATCGGGCACCGGCACCACGTGGCTTGCCCAGGCCACCGCGTGCTCGGCGTAGCCCCCGTCCATGGTGTAGCCCATGTAGGCGGGCGCGGTGCAGTAGGTCTCCCAGCCGGCCACGCAGTAGCGGCAGTGCCCGCAGGCGTAGCCGAGCCAGGGCAGCGCGACCCGTTGACCGATTGCGACCAGGGGCCTGCCGGCGGTGAGCGACGGACCCAGGGCCTCGATCACTCCGACGCCCTCGTGGCCGGGGATGAGCGGGATCTTGGGCTTGACCGGCCAGTCGCCCCGGGCGGCATGGATGTCGGTGTGACACAACCCGCACGTCTCGATCCGCACCAGGACCTGACCCGGCCCGGGCTCGGGGACGGGCACGTCCCGGATGACCAGAGGCGCCCCCAACGCTGGTACCACTGCTGCCTTCATGGGTCCTCCAGGGGAACGGACGGATGCTCGCGGGGTTTCTGGCGCGGGAGGCGCATCAGCAGCATCTCGCTGTGGGACGAGGCGAGCGCAGGGCCATGGGTCCCCGCCCGGTAGACCATTGGTCACCGGCACGTCGGCAAGTCCCGGGGGTCCTGCCGCGCCCGGGTCCAACGACTCTGCCGACGGTGGCTCCCGCCGTCCTAGCGTCGAGCGCGCCGGGCACGCCCATCGTGCCGGGCTTTGCCTGCGACCCGACGACGATGTAGGAGCACGACGTGGCAACTCTGACAGTGTGGAAGTTCGACAATCCCGAAGGCGCGAAGCGAGCCGAGGACGCCCTCATCAGCCTGCAACGCCAGCAGCTGGTGCAGGTGCTCGACGCAGCGACCGTGTCGTGGCCGGAGGGGAAGAAGAAGCCCAGGACGCGGCAGGCCAACGACCTGCTCGCTCCCGGGATCCTCGGTGGCATGTTCTGGGGTCTGCTCTTCGGGATCATCTTCTTCATCCCCCTGATCGGCCTGGTGGTCGGCGCCGCCTCAGGTGCGCTGATCGGGGGGCTGACCGACATCGGGATCAGCGACGACTTCATCAAGGACGTGCGCGCCAAGGTGACGCCCGGGACCTCCGCGCTGTTCGTGCTCACCTCTGACGTGGTCATCGACCGGGTGCACGAGGCGCTCCGCGAGGAGGGCATCCACGGGGAGCTCATCGAGACCAACCTGTCGGCCAAGGACGAGGAGAACCTGCGCAAGATGCTCCAGGAGGAGGACGCCTGAGGGTCCTTCGTCCAGCACCCACGGTTTCGGGGCCTGGCCAGATGGCCGGGTCCCGAACCATTTCCTCAGCTCCGTCTCGACGATCGTCGCTCGTCGTCGCTGGTGTCTGGCGAGACGTAGCTCAGCAGCGCCAGCACGGTGCGATCGATGTGGTCCACCCGCTCCAGGATGTCGACGACGCCGGGGGAGGTGTCCTCGCCGCCGAGCTCCAGGTCGTCGTCCTCGACCTCGCCCGGCACCCGTCCGGAGACGGCCGCGAACAGCGTCGCCAGGTGCTGGTCCAGCCTGCGGCGCAGTCCCTCCCAGTCAGGGCCAGTGGTGTCCAGCCCGTCCTCCACAGCCCGTTGCACGGCGGCGGCCAGCCGCCGAGCGGAGTAGGTCAGAGACCACACAGCCGTCAGCTGCGACTCGATGCCACCGTCCTCCAGGGTCCCGGTGGTGCGCCTGAGCGGTGCCGAGGCCGCGGTGATCGCCCGGACCTCGCCGTCCAGGGCCAGCAGTCCCTGCTGCAGGGCTCCGGGCGAGATCTCCTCACGACCTGAGAGTCGCTCCAGGCTGCCGGCCACGACGACTTGGACGTCCTTCACCAGGGTCCCCATCTCCTGGTCGAGCTTGCTGCGGGTGCGGGTGGGAAGGAGCTTCCACGCGACCAGCAGTGCGATCAACGCACCGAGCAGGGTCTCCAGGATCCGGATCTCCAGGGCCAGGGTGGTCAGCCGCCCGAGGAACTCGTAGATGCCGGCGAAGATCAACGTCGTCCAGAACGTGGAGATGCCGTTGGCGACCGGACGGTAGTAGACCGAGCCGAAGACCGCCACGGCCAGGACCGGAAGCATCACTTCGGGCGGCGCGTCCGTGGCGATGGCGACCCCGAACCCGACGGCGGCTCCGGCGACCGTGCCAAGGATGCGCTTGACCCCGTTGACGAAGGTCTCACCGTCCGTGGTGCCGAGGACCTGGAAGGCCGCCAGTGAGGCCCAGTACTGGTGGGTGCCGGAGATGGCTGAGCCCACGGCGAGCGCCAGCGCGGTCGAGACGGCGGCCTGCACGGCGCGGCGTTCGGGTGGCCGCACCCGTCTGGTCTCCGGGGTGGCACCGGAGCCATCCCCGGTGGCACCCGCTGCGGACGCGGCCGAAGGGACGGGCATGGACAGGCCCCGCAGTGCCTCCTCGTCCTCCGGGCCGTAGGAGTCCAGAGGCCGGAGTGCTCCGTGGTCGGCATCCCAGTCCAGCAGCACGGTCGCGATCTGGTGGAAGTCGTCGATGGCGCGGAGCAGCCGCCGGGCGACGCGCGGCCAGTGCTCGGGGGCGGGCGCGGCGTCCCAATCCGGGATCGGCGTCGGTGGGCTGGCGCTCCGCTGGTCGGCCGGGGACGCCTGGGCGGCCTGGCCGGAGAGCGCGAGCTGGAGGTGCGAGCGAAGCAGCTCCAGACGCCCTGCGAGTCGACCTCGCAGCTCCAGCGGCAGTGCCGTGCCAGTGACGTCGCGGACCGCGTCCTTGAGAGTGACCGTGGCCAGCTCTGCGTCGAAGACTCGCAACCGCAGGCCGCCGCCGTGCGCCGGATCCAGGCCCGTGGCCTCCACCTCACCGGCAAGCTGGCCAGCGACGAAGGCCGCTGCTCGGTGCACCCGACGCGTGTCGAGCGCGACTTTCCTTCGTGTCTCGGGGTCCCAGCGAGCCCAGGAGACCGCGTCGACGAGGGTGTCCACGGTGGCGACCATCTCGTCGGCCAGGGAGTGGATGCCGATGCGCAGCTGGTGGTCGTGGCGGTCCGGGAGCAGCACGTAGCTGCACACGAAGGCCCAGGCCATGCCGACCAGGGCCGCGGCGGCGAACCAGGGGACGTCGCTCAGGTCGAGCCGCAGGAGCAGTGCGAAGTAGTAGGCCATGAACGTGACCCGGCCCAGGGCTCCCCACCGGGCGCCGAACCGGCTGGCCCCGACGCCGATGCACGCCACCAGCACCAGCAGTGCGTCACCGGCCAGGGCGGAACCGGACACCAGGGCGCCCAGGAGCACCACCGCACCCACGGGGAGGACCATCATGACGCTGGTGAGCTTGCGGTCGTGGAGCGTCCGGTCGACGGCGATCCCGGCTGCGAGCATGGCCACGAAACCGCCGAAGATCGCCGGTGGGACTGCCTGTTCCCCGAGCGCGTCGAAGACCAGGTGGAGCGACACGAAGGCCGCCGACGCGGCCAGCACCGCCCTGCCTGCGGTGCGAGCGCGCGCGTGCCCCGGATCGACAGCGCCCGATCGTCCTAGCACCAGACGCGTCCAGTCGCGCGGACTCGCGGCAGTGGGGTGCGCGGATCGCTCCGTCCAGCGGGCCGCTTCGGGGACCTCCTCCACGCTCTCCAGGACCACGGCGTCCCGTTCCCCCAGCATGGAGACGGGACCGGCGGCGACGATCACCGGCTGGTAGTCGAGGTCGGCGCTGACCGCGAGGGTGACCTGCTGGGCGCGATACGCGAAGGGCAGCCAGGCGGTGTAGCGCTGGTAGGCGTCCTCGACATCGGCCAGCGGGTCGACCCCGGCGAGTCCCTGGATCGCGTGCTCGAGCTCGATGAAGGCACGGACCCAGCCATCGGGCCGGTCCACGCGGCCGCCGCTCAGGTGTGCCACGAAGGAGTCTCGCGAGACGACCTCCGGAACATCGACGTCAGACCAGCGCACCCGGCTCTGCAGGTAGTCGGCGAACTCCAGGAACTGGAAGGTCAAGGGAGCAAGAGCCGGCTGGGTGGCGCCCGGATGGTCCGAGGGCAGCCCCCACCGGAGAGCGCTCAGTGTCCCGCCCATCATCCGCAGGGCGTAGGGGAGGGCGAACTGGTCACGGCCGCTCTGGAAGTAGTAGGCCGAGTGGTGCAGGCGCAGGCCGTCCGTGTAGGCGGCGAACGCATCGGCGATGCCGTCGAGGTGCCCGTCGAGCCCGTTCACCTGCCCGTCCCTGAACCACGGGGTCAGGCTCGCCAGCGCCGTGCCGGCCCCGCGTTCGGCTGCGGAGAACTGACGGCACAGTGCGTTGAGGTTCCCCACGACGTCGTAGACGCCGAGCAGGAAGGTCAGGATCAGGGAGAGGAGGAGAACACCGGTCAGGGACTCCACGATGCTGAGGAACCGCAGCGCGTCGGTCTCAGCGGTGAGGGCCGAGCCGCCCACGGTCGCCAGCTGTGCGGCACTGAAGTACGTGGCGTCGAAGAAGTCGAGGCCTGCGCCTCGTCCCGAGACCGAGAACGAGGACCGCGACATCTGGGCGAAGTAGAGGAGTGCGTATCCGAGGATGGTGCCTAGAAGCCAGACCAGCACCACGACCACGATCTGCAGACCCGTGACCTGGCGAAGCCCCACGGGACGCCATCTCCGAGGCAGGCGCCGCGTCACGTTGCGCAGCAGGCGCCACTGCACCGTGGACACCCGGCTGGCCAGGAACCCCGCCTCGTCGTAGTTCAAGGCGGTCAGGAAGACATCGAGCAGGGTGGCGCCGAGAACAATCACGCCTAATGCCAACCACACGGTCTCCAAGGCCCGTCTCCCTCATTTAGCAACTGCAATGCGGCTCGCATTCGACAAAAGCGCAGGAAATAGCGCCTGAGGCCTCACACAACGAAGGGCCTAAGCATCAACTCCCCAGGAATAGCCCAGGTATGCCAGTGCCACAGAGGCGGCCAGCACACCGAATGCGTAGAGGGCCGCAACCGCGTAGTGCCTCGCGCGGACGAGGTCCACCGTCTCGTAGCTCGCGGTGCTGAAGGTGGTGTACCCGCCGAGGAAGCCGGTGCCGAGCACGGCGCTGACCGCAGTCGAGGCAAGGTCGCCGGCCACCAGACCGGTGATGCCTCCCAGGACCAGGGACCCCGACATGTTGATCAGTGCTGTCGGCCAGGGGAACAGGGTCTTGATCCTGGAGCGGATGGCCCCGTCCACGACGTACCGCACTCCCGCGCCGACGCCGCCGGCCAGGACCAGAAGGGTGAACAGACCGGGGCTCACGACGTCGCTCCGTCTCCGGGTGTCCGTGAGCGAGTCGCGGCGCTCGCCACCACGATGCCGAGGAAGGTGGCTCCCGCGCCCAGCACCACGGTGCCCAGGCAGTACAGGGCTCCGACTCCGACCCTGGAGTCGTCGAGGAGCACTGCTGTGTCGGTGGCGAGCGAGCTGTAGGTGGTCAACCCCCCGCAGAAGCCCGTGCCGAGGACCAGCTTCAGGTGACTCGTGGTGCGCGGGTCTGGCTTGGTGCGGGAGAGGGCCTCGTAGAGCAGGCCAAGCACGAAAGCGCCGATCAGGTTGACCAGTGGGATCACCACGGGGACGTCATCGAGGTCGGGCACGGCCAAGGAGAGCCCCTCGCGGGCTGCGACGCCGAAGAGTCCACCTGCCACGACCAGTGCGATCGATGCGACGTGCAGGTAGCTGGGCACGTGGTGGTCCTCGGCTGCACTCATGACTGTGACCGTATGGCGGGCGGCAAGCCGCCCACCAGAGCCTCTGGGCTCCGTCAGGGGTCGAAAGGTCCCGGTCCAAGTGGGTCACAAGACCCTGTTGAATTCGCCGCTAATCGTTTATCAAGGGACAATTCAGACATTGCCACGAATTGTCTCAACATCCCCGCTGCGCGCTTCAACAAGTTCGCGGTAGTGAATACCAAAGGGTTGCGACAATCGATGTCATGAGTATGGTGGAGATACGACCCGGCCTCGTCGCCGGGAGTTCATGCCGAGAGTTCCAGAAAGGCCCCAAATTATGGATCTCACTCCTCGAGAGATAGAGAAGCTCTACATCTACCAAGTTGCCGAAATCGCCAGAAGGCGTCGAGATCGAGGCACCAAGCTGAACGTCTCGGAGGCTCAGGCGCTGATCAGCGAGGCCATTCTCGAGGGCGCGCGCGACGGCAAGTCGGTCGCGGAGTGCATGGAGCTGGGCAAGCACGTCGTCGCTGTGGGGGACTGCATGGACGGCGTGCGGCAGCGCCTGTCGCTCCTGCAGGTGGAGGCGACCTTCCCGGACGGGAGCAAGCTGGTGTCGTGTCATGACCCAGTGGCGGCATGACACGTTCGTCTGCGTCGTCCGGCCCGCCCTCCCTGGTGTTGGTCACCGGGCACGAGGGCGGTGAGTCTCGGGACCTCCCGGGCCTCGCCGCGGTCGTGCCGGCCCGCGTCGTCGTCTCGACCCGTCGGTCCCTGCACCACCAGGTCACCAGCCTGCTCGACGCCACCGACGGGGTGGTGGCGGTGCTCCCGATGACCTGGGGGCGTGACCCGGTGCTGGTCGCCGAGAGCGCCAAGTCGCTGCACTGGCTTGCCACCACGGTCGAACCAGGACGCCTGCTGCTGTGCGATGCCTTCGGCACCCCCGACCACCTGGTCGCCCACCTTCGCCGCGCGGTACGCGAGACGTCGGTGAGCCGTCCCGAGGCGGGCGTGGTGGTGGCCGCCCCCGCGGGCAACCCGTTCGACGACGCCGAGCTGCACCGCCTGGCCCACCTGGTCCGGGCCCATGGCGCCGGCACGCAGGTCGAGGTGGCCTGCACGGGCGAGGGGGGCGACGCGGGGGAGGCCTTGCGCCGATGTCGTCTGCTCGGCCTGCAGGAGGTCGTGGTGGTTCCGGCGGGATTCGACCGCTGGCCCGGGTCTGATGCGCCCGGAGTGACGTCCTACGGACCGCTCCTTTCCGCACAGGCAGCCGGCCGCGTCTTCGCGCAGCGGTTGTCGCAGGCCCGGCACCGGGCCGAGCACGGGGACGACGGCATCGCTGAAGGCCTGTCGGCCGACCACGGCCACGGGTACGCGCACTCGCACGACGTGGGCGGCGCGCCGAGCGCGCCCACGCACGCCCATCACCACCCACACGCTCACGCACCCGGGCATCCGCATCCGCACCCGCCCGCGCCTGCGTCTGCACCCCGATGACCCGCCCAGCACCCAAGCCCCTCTGGAGGTAGCACGATGCTAGGAAGCCCGAAGTACGACCACCACGATGCCGACATCGAGATCAACGCCGGACGAGCCACCGTCACGTTGAGCGTGACCAACACCGGCGACCGGGGCATCCAGATCGGCTCCCACTTCCACTTCTTCGAGGTGAACCGAGCCCTCCTCTTCGAGCGCGAGCTCGCCTACGGGATGCATCTGGACATCCCCGCCGGCACCGGCGTCCGGATCGAGCCGGGGGACACCCGTGAGGTGAACCTCACCGCGTACGCCGGGACCCGCCGGGTGATCGGTTTCAACAACCTTGTGGACGGCGGGCTGGACGCGCCGCACACCCGGACCCGTGCCATGACCCGGATGGTCGAGCGCGGCTTCCAGAACGGCAAGCCCACCCAGGGCGACGGCAAGGCTTCGCGGAGCGGCAGCGCGAGCAAGACTCAGAAGGGGAACAGCTGATGGCCATCATCTCCCGCAGGCAGTACACCGACCTGTTCGGCCCGACCGTCGGGGACAAGGTGCAGCTGGCCGACTCCAACCTGGTCATCGAGATCGAGAAGGACTTCAACGAGGGCAACTACGGCGACGAGGTCGTCTACGGCGGCGGCAAGACCGCCCGTGACGGAATGGCTGCGGACCCGGAGTCCTCAGGTGCCCGGGGAGGCCTGGACCTGGTGATCACCAACGCCATCGTCCTGGATCCGGTCCTGGGGGTGCTCAAGGGCGACATCGGGGTCAAGGACGGGAAGATCGTCGGGATCGGGAAGGCGGGGAACCCGCACCTGCAGCGGAACGTCGACCCGCGGCTCGTGGTCGGGCCGGGCACCGAGCTGCTCGCCGGCGAGCACCTCATCGCCACCGCCGGAGGCTTCGACAGCCACGTCCACTACATCTCTCCCCAGCAGGCCTATGCCGCGCTCTCCAACGGCATCACCACGCTCTTCGGGGGAGGGACCGGTCCCACCGACGGCACCAACGGTGTCACCACCACGCCGGGGGCCTGGTACATCCAGCGGCTGCTCGAGGCGGCCGAGGACGTTCCGGTCAACATGGGCTTCCACGGCAAGGGCAACGGGTCCCTTCCCGGGCCCCTCATCGAGCAGATCGAGGCCGGGGCTTCCTCTCTCAAGGTCCACGAGGACTACGGCACCACCCCGGCTGCCCTCAGCTGTGCCCTGACGGTCGCGGACGACTACGACATCCAGATCTCGGTGCACACCGACAGCCTCAACGAGGCCGGCTACGTGGAGGACACGATGTCGGCCATCGACGGCCGGACGATCCACACCTACCACACCGAGGGCGCCGGAGGCGGTCACGCACCGGACATCATGAAGGCGGCCGGCTACCCGAACGTCCTGCCGTCCTCGACCAACCCGACGTTGCCCTACACCGTCAACTCGGTGGACGAGCTCCTCGACATGGTCATGGTCTGCCACCACCTCTCCCACGACGTGCCCGAGGACGTCTCGTTCGCGGACTCCCGGGTGCGCGCCGAGACGATCTCGGCGGAGACGGTCCTGCACGACGAGGGCGTGCTGTCCATGGTCTCCTCAGACTCCCAGGCGATGGGCCGGATCGGCGAGAGCTTCATGCGGGCGTTCCAGATCGCCCACCACTGCAAGGACAAGCGCGGAAAGCTGCCCGAGGACGCGGAGGGCAACGACAACTTCCGAGTCCTCCGCTACCTCGCGAAGGTCACCATCAACCCGGCCATCACCCAAGGGGTCTCGGACTACGTCGGGTCCCTGGAGGACGGGAAGATCGCCGACATCGTGCTCTGGCCGGTGGGGTCGTTCGGAGCCAAGCCCAAGATGGTCATCAAGGGCGGCGTCATCAACTGGGCGTTGATGGGGGACCCGAACGCCTCGCTGCCCACGCCGCAGCCGGTCTTCTACCGGCCGATGTTCGGGATGTACGGCCGAGCCCTGCAGAGCACCCGGGTGACCTTCATGTCGCAGGCGGCCATCGACAGGGGAGTCCCGGAGAAGCTCGGTCTGGAGAGCCAGGTGCTGCCCGTCAAGCGATGCCGCAGCATCGGCAAGGCGCACATGGTGCTCAACGACCGTGCGCCCAAGATCGACGTCGACCCGGAGACCTACAAGGTCACCTTCGACGGGCAGCCGGCGCACATCGAGCCGGCGGAGAGCCTGCCCATGACCCAGCTGTTCTTCCTCACGTGAGCGTGTCCACCAGCACCAGCCTGCTGGCGAGCCTGCAGCTCTCCGACTCGGCGTTCCCCAGCGGCTTCTACACGATGTCGCACAGCCTCGAGGGCTTCGCCCAGCTCGGCCGGGTCGACCGTGAAGGGCTCGGTGACCTGCTGCACGGTCTGCTGCTGCACTCGGTGGGACCCGGGGATGCGACGGCGCTGGCCCGGGCGCACGAGGCGGTCCGGGCCGGAGACTGGTCGCAGGTCACCCTGGTGGACCAAATGCTGTTCGCCGCCAAGCTGAACAGCGAGATGCGCAAGGCCTCGGTCCGCAGCGGCCACCAGCTCACGGACGTCACCCGGGAGGCGTTCGGCGGCGAGCAGCTCCAGGAGTGGGCTCGGCGGGTGGCAGCCAAGGAGACGCCGGGCTGCCAGCCGGTGGCCGCGGCAGTGGCCTACGCGGCAGCCGGGGTGGCCGCGGAACAGGCGGTTGTCTCGGACATGTCGGCCTTCGCCGTCAGCTTCCTCGGCGCTGCCCTGCGGCTGCGCCTCACCGACCACAGGCACCTGCAGGTGCTCCTCCACGCCGCGGCGCCGGTCATCGCGGACGCGGCACGTGCGGCGATCGAGCGACCCTTGAGCGACCTCGGCGGCTTCGTGCCGATGGCGGACGTGATGTCAGCGCAGCACGAGCGGGCGCCCGCCCGGCTGTTCGCGAGCTGAGGCCCGTGGCCCCAGCGCCGGGCCACCGGGGCGGCGAACCAGAAGAGAACGTCCAGACACGAGCACACGAGGGGTTGGCATGACGGAGAACGTCCTGAGGATCGGCATCGGCGGCCCGGTGGGGTCCGGCAAGACCGCGCTCACGGAGGCGCTGGTGCCCAGGCTCATCGCGGCAGGCCGTGAGCCGGCTGTGATCACCAACGACATCTACACCCAGGAGGACGCCCAGCACGTGCGTCGGGAGCTGGCCGGGGTGCTCGACCCGGAGCGGGTGGTGGGGGTGGAGACGGGAGCCTGTCCGCACACCGCTGTGCGGGACGACCCGACCATGAACCTCGCTGCGGGAGCCGAGATGCTGGAGAGGTTCCCCGAGGTCGACACGCTGCTCTACGAGTCGGGAGGCGACAACCTCACCCTGACCTTCTCGCCCATCCTGGCCGACGTCTTCGTCTTCGTGCTGGACACCGCCGAGGGGGAGAAGATGCCCCGCAAGCGGGGCCCGGGGATCACCGAGTCCGACATCCTGGTGATCAACAAGGTCGACATCGCCCAGTACGTGCGCACCGATCTCGACGTCATGGAGTCCGACGCCCACCGGGTCCGCGACGGGAAGCCGGTCATCCTGACGAACTCCCTGACCGGACTGGGCGTCGACCAGCTCCAAGCACAGATCCTGTCGATCTGGAACGAGCGCATGGGTGCCCTGCTGACATGAGCGCGGTCGCGACGTCCCTGCAGGCTGTCGATCACCAGTACGGCGGTCCCCGGCTGTCGCCCGACCACTACGAACCCGGTTGGGTGCCGCCCGACGTGGCGCGGCACAACGGGGTCCCCGACACCCTGCCGACCGGCAGCCCCGGGAAGATCGGACTGCTGGAGCTGGAGTTCGGCCGACGCGGGGACGGCACGGAGCTGGTGGGGCACTACCAGAAGTCGCCGTTGCAGATCATGCGTCCGCTCTACTACGACCCGCTGCGCCCCGACATGCCCTACACCTACTTGATGTCGACCGGCGCGGGGATCATGCAGGGCGACCGTCTGCGCAGCGACCTCACGTTCGGCGAGGGGACCTCGTCCTACGTGACCACCTCGGCCTACACCAAGGTGCTCAAGATGGAGCACGACTACGCGGTGGCCCAGATGAATCTCGACCTGCGGGCCGGGGCCTACGTGGAGTACCTGCCCGATCCGCTGATCGCCTTCGGCCAGTCCCGGCTGTACCAGCGCACCCGGGTGGAGCTGGCCGAGTCCGCCACGCTGATCGCGGGGGAGACGGTGGTGGCTGGCAGGCTCGGTCGGGGCGAGCGGCACCAGTACACCATCCTGGCGAGCGACTTCGAGGTCCGTCGTCCATCCGGCCAGATCCTCGCCCTGGA
This sequence comes from Nocardioides sp. 616, assembly GCF_002930065.1. Classification (NCBI taxonomy): domain Bacteria; kingdom Bacillati; phylum Actinomycetota; class Actinomycetes; order Propionibacteriales; family Nocardioidaceae; genus Nocardioides; species Nocardioides sp. 616. The sequence continues at coordinate 189,830 of NZ_POAG01000017.1, forward strand.
CCGGGTGCGGATCTCTCCCAGCGCCGGCGACACGGGGGGACTGGCGGTCATGGGTGACCGGGACGTGCTGTCGATGCTCTACGTCCTGACGCCCGACGCGCCCGCGCAGGAGCTCAACGACCTCCTGCACTCGGTCCTGGTGCCGGAGTTCGGCGCCTCGGTGGACATCGGGGTCAGCGCTCTCCCCGCCGATGCCGGGGTCTGGGTGCGCATGGTGGGTGACGACGTCATGGGTGTCAGCCGCGCCAACACCGCCGCGTGGCGAGCTCTCCGGCGGCGGCTGACAGGGACCGAGGCTCCGCTCATCCGGAAGTCCTGACCGACCGGGGCTCGAGGGCCTCGACCTAGGAGACGACATGAATGCGTCGAAGACGTCACCCGATCTTTCCGCCGACCTCCGCGCCATGACCTGGCGTTCGCTGTGTCATGGCGTCTCCCAGATCTTCTTCCAGGCGAACCCGTGGACGGGCCTCCTCATCCTCGCGGCCTTCGCGGTGGGGGACCTGAGGATGGCGATCCTGGCGGCCGTGGGGACCATCCTCTCGACGCTCGCCGGGTGCCTGATGCGGGTCCCCACCGAGGGGGTGGCGCTGGGCATGCAGGGCTTCAACGGGTGCCTGGTCGGCGCTGCGGTGTACGCAGCGCTGGGTGGGCAGGCTTGGTCATATGTGCTCACGGTGGTCGGGGCGCTGCTCTGCGCGCCCGTGACGGTGTTCTTCGGGTGGCTGCTGGCGCTGCCCGCGCTCAAGGGCTTTAACCTGCCCTCCACCACCGCGCCGTTCTGCACCGTCGCGTCCATCCTCTACGCGGTGTCCTGGGACCTGCACGTGGCGGGCTCGACCAAGCACGTCACCGACGGCGCCGGCGATGCCCTCGCCCGTTCCTTCCTCTCCAACGTCTCCGAGGTGGTGCTGGTCAACAGCGCACTGGGCGGTCTGCTGATCCTGATCGGCCTGTTCATCGCGTCGTGGCGCGTGGGCCTGGCGGCCGTGATGGGCAGCGCCATCGGGAGCCTCTGCGCGCTCGCCCTGGGCGAGACCACGACCACGATCGAGGAAGGACTGGCCGGATACTCCGGTGTGCTCACCGCCATCGCGCTGGCGGTGGTCTTCCACCACAGCAGCATCGCCTCCTGGTGCTATGCGGCCGTCGGGACGGTGATCACCGCCGTCGTCACCCTGCTGATGAACGACGCCACCTCGTTCCCGCACTACACCTGGCCCTACATCCTCACCACCTGGGTGCTGCTGGTCGTCGGTGCGCGCATCCCGGCTCTCCGTCGGACGTGACCCGGGACCGCGGGACCCGCACCCTGCTGGTCACCGGCGCCGCCGGACCCGCTGGTCGCAGCCTGGGCGTCCAGCTCGCCGCCCGATCGGCGCGCTCGCCGCTCCGGGTGATGGGCGTGGACCTGGCCCCCAGGGAGGTGCTGGGCATCGACTCCATGGAGGCCGTGCCGGCGGCCCAGGACGCCGCGTACGAACGGACCCTGCTGGAGCTGGTCTCCCGTTACGACCCGGACCTCATCATCCCGACCGTCTCCGAGGAGCTGCCGGCGCTGGCCGTGCTGGGAGAAGCGGTGGGACTGGGTCGGCGGCTGGTGCTCTCGGACGCGGCCCCGACGGCGATCGCGGCCGACAAGCTCCTCACCATGTGGGCGCTGGACCACCGGGGCGTCCCCGTGCCGCAGCACGCGGGAGTCGAGGAGCTCGCCACCGCGGCCGAGGCGCTCTCCTGGGCGGGAGGGCCAGTGGTGGTGAAGCCCCGTCGTGGGCGGGGAGGTCGCGGCGTGCACGTGCTGGAGGATCCCGACGACCCGACGTGGGGCCAGCTGAGTGCCGGGTGGGTGGTCCAGGTCTTCGCACCTGGCGTCGAGTACAGCCCGCAGGTCTACCGCTCGCCCGCCACCGGTCGGTGCGTCGTGGTGGTGCTGGAGAAGAGCGGGCGCAAGCAGGGCCGGGTGGGCAACGCCACGGGAGTGACGCGCCTGCCCCAGGACGCGGCCCGGGACGTGGCCGAGCTGGCTGCGCACGTCGTGCAGGCGCTCGACCTGGTCGGCCCCGTCGACATGGACGTACGCCGGCTCGACGACGGCACGCCGGTGGTCCTGGAGGTCAACAGCAGGTTCGGCGCGGTCTCCGCCGACGCCCCCGAGCTGCTGGACGCCGTCCTCCACGAGTGGCCCGAGTGACCCGTGACGTCGATCGCGGGGGCGCTGCTCTTCCTCCTGACCCTGCCCCTGCTGCTCATCGGTGCGACCCGCCTCGCCTTCGTCCCTTTCGCCCTGACGTTCGTGCTGCGTGAGCGGCGCCACCAGCGCGACCAGGCGGGGGCCGAGCCGGTCTTCGCGGAGCCGCCCTTCGTGAGCGTCGTGGTCCCGGCGTTCCAGGAGGCGAAGGTGATCGACAACTGCGTGCGCTCGGTGCTGCGCAGCGACTATCCCCGACTGGAGGTGATCTGCGTCGACGACGGCTCCGCAGACGGCACCTACCAGCGGATGCAGGATCTGGCCGCCGCCCACCCGCAGGTGCGGGCCGTGCGCCAGGACAACGCGGGCAAGGGGGCTGCCCTCAACACCGGGATCGCCCAGGCCCGCGGTGACGTCCTGGTCCTGGTCGATGCCGACGGCGTCTTCCGGTCCGACACCGTCACGCGGCTGCTGTGCGGTTTCCGCACCCCGCGGGTGGGTGCGGTCTGCGGCAACGACCGTCCGGTCAACCTGGATCATGTGCTGACGCGGCTGCTCGCCCTGATCAGCCACCTCGGCACGGGGCTCATGCGGCGGGCGCTCCACGTGCTCGGCTGCCTGCCCGTGGTCTCGGGCAACATCGGCGCGTTCCGCCGCGAGGTCCTGGACCGCACCGGTCCACTGCGCACCGACACCCTGGGCGAGGACTTGGAGCTGACCTGGCGGTTGCACCTGGCGGGCTACCAGGTCGCGTTCGCTCCCGACGCGCTGGTCTACGCCGAGTCGCCGTCGACCCTGTCAGGCCTGTGGCGGCAGCGGGTGCGGTGGGCTCGCGGACTGCTGCAGGCGACCGCTCTGCACTGGGGGGCGGTCGGCAGGCTCCGCTACGGGACGTTCGGGTTGTACCTGCTGTTCAACACCGCCTCGCAGGTGGTGGCACCCTTCATCCAGATCGCGGCAATCCTCAGCCTGGCGGGACTGGTGGCGACCGAGGGGCCGGCCGCCCTCCCCGGGACCCTGATGGGCTGGATCCTGCTGCTGGGGCTGCCACTGTCGCTGGGCCTGCTCCTGTTCGCCAACTGGCTGGACGGCTCGCTGCGGGACCTGCGCTACCTGTGGACCGTCGTACTGTGGCCCTTCTACTCCACGTTGATGACCCTGGTCATGCTGGAGGCGGTCCGACTGGAGCTCGCGAACGCGGAGAACCGATGGAACAAGCTGGAGCGAACTGGGACGGTGTCCGTCCGCGGCCTCCTGGACGAAGACGACCGTGGCTCCTCGTCATCGTGATCCCGCTCGCGGCAGCGCTCATCGGCGCTGCCCTCATCGTCCGTCCCTGGGAGGATGAGGTGCTGCCCACGATGCGTCCGAGCCAGAGGCCTGAGCTGGTGCGCTCGCTCAGCGTCGACTTCGCCACCATCACCGATCCGGACACCGAATGGGGTGAGGTCGACGACCGGTTCGACTCCGTGGGTGCCACGGCCGCCGAGCTCAGTGCCGGTCGGGTCGAGTTCACCGCCTTCGACTGGGCCGAGCACCCTGAGGACGCGGCGGAGCCAGGGACCGATCACCTGGCCAAGGCCGCCAGAGCTCTGGTGCAGACCGCGGAAGGGGAGCCGAGGCAGGTGGGGCTCATCGTGGACGCCTACGTGCCGGAGTGGATCAAGGAGGACCCGTCCATCGCGGGTGTCTCGGCTGACGGACGCAGGTCGGCGTACCAGGCTTCCGCCACCCAGCTGACCACGGGAGCAGTGGGACGGCGCCTGGTCGACTACGTGGCAGCACTGGGGGAGCGGTACGACCCGGCCTCGATCGAGATCACCGAGCTCTTCCTGTCGAGCTCGTTCGGGGATGACGACCTCGAGCTCTTCGAGGAGATGACCGGGCAGACCGGTTGGCCCCGCACCGCCACCGGAGAGCTGGACCCGGATGCGCCCAGTGTCGCCGCCTGGCGCTCGGCGGTGGTCTCCGGGGTGCTCCAGCGGATGCGGACTGCCCTGGACAGGGTGCGCGACGGCGACGGTGCGGCGATCGAGCTCGGCATGGACGTCCGGGTGAACTGGGGGGACCCGGCCGCGGGCGTCCCGGCCAGCGGCCACGGCTACCGCTCGCTGCTGCGGGCCGCCGACCTGCTCGTGGTCTGGGCCTATCTTTACCAGGACAGACCTCCCAGCGCCGTACGGCGCCTGACCTCCGGGCTCATCGCCGGCGGCCTCGACATCTCGCGGTTCGCCGTCTCGGTGGGACTGTGGGCCGACGGACCGAACGACGGCCCCCGCGAGGCCATCACCCCGGCCCGGATGGCCGCCGCCGTCCGGGCGGCCGGAACGAACGGGGTCACCAACGTCAACGTGACCCCGTACTCGTTGATGGCCGAGGAGCACTGGAAGGCCCTGGCCCGGGTGTGGCAGGGGTCATGAGGGCGCGCCCGACTGCACCCCGGCGGGCTGCAGATCGGGGATGACCGCCTCGACCACGGTGCCGCGGCCCGGCTCGGAGTCGATGGTCAGGACCCCTCCGTGCTCCTCGATGATCGCGTGCACCAGGGAGAGACCGAGGCCGATGCCCTGGACCCGACGGCGGCGGGTGTCCCGGGTGCGGTAGAACCGCTCGGTGATCCGACCGAGCTCGTCCCGCTCGATGCCTGTTCCCTGGTCCGCCACCCGGATCCGGGCCTGCCGCGCTCCGTTCGCGGCCTCCTCCTGCACCGTGGTGATCTCGACCCGGCCGCCGCTGCGGCTGTACTTGACGGCGTTGCTGAGCAGGTTGTCCACCACCTGCCCGAGTCGCTGTGGGTCGGAGATCAGCCTCACGACAGGGTCTCCGGCGACCTCGACACGCACGCCCAGGTCCCGGGCCGCCGGCTGCTGGGTCTCGACCGCTGCTCGCACCACGTCGGTCACCTCCACCTCGGTGGCCGTCATCGGTGCGCCGAAGACGAGCTGTGCGCTGGTCAGCAGGTCGTCGACCAGCGAGCGCAGCCGCTCGGTGTTGCGCACGAGGACGTCGAGATAGCCCAGCTGCTCCTCGTCCAGCGCACCGGACTCCAGGCGCAGCAGGTCCAGGTATCCCAGGATCGAGGCCAGAGGGGTGCGGAACTCGTGACTCACCAGGCTGATGAACTCGTCCTGGCGGCGCTCGTGCTCCCAGACCTCGGTCACGTCGGTGACCACGAAGAGATATCCCGCCGGGAGCTCGGGATCGGCACCCTCGAGCGCGGGGCGCGGCGTCACGACGTACGCCAGGTGCTGGACGGAGCCGTCGGCCCGGCTACGCCGAAGCTCACCGGAATGCGAGCCTCCGGTTGCCGCCTCTCCCACCTCCGCTGCCAGCAGCTGTTGGGCGGTCCCGGCGGGCTCCTGCGCGTCGGTGCCCTCGACGGGCAGGAGCGCGGTGATCGCACTGCCCACCAGCTCGTCCTCGGCGCGCGCGAACATGCGCTCGGCCCCGGCGCTCACCATCCGCACCACGCCGTCCAGGTCGGTGCCGATGATCGCCTGCTCGGTGGCTGCCCGCATGACGCTGCGCAGCGCGTCCCGCGAGGCTCGGAGCTGACCCACCCGGGCGGCCACCTCGTCCCGCGCCTGCCGGAGCTCCTCTGCCTGCTGGCGGGTGATCCCGAGGATGCCGTGGGCCCGCACTGCCACCGCGGCGATGATCGGGAGCGTCACGACGACGTGCAGCAGCGGGTGGACGCGCCCGATGTCGAACACCACGGGCGCGAGCAGCACCATCGCGGAGACGAAGAGGGCGATGCCGAGCCCCCACGGGCCAGGCTCCAGGGCGAGCGTGACCACCGGCATGAAGAGCAGCACGTCCAGGCTCACCAGGTCGATGCCCGCCCCGAGGTCCATCAGCGCGACAGCAAGCATCTGCACCACGGGCACGGCATAGCGCCACGCCGGTGCCAGGTCCGTCCAGTCGGCGCGGCTGGCCACGGCCTGGACTCCGAGCACCAGGGCTGCGGCGGTGGCGAGCATGGTGCGACTGGCGGGCTCGATGGTGACCCAGAGAATCAGGGCCGAGGCCAGGACCGACACGGTGACCGGCACCTGGCGAAGACCCACCGCCTCCGGGGCGAACCAGCGTGCGGCGAGATCGCGCCCCAGGCGCTGGGCCCAAGCGCGCGCCTGCTCGAGCGGCTCGGCGTCAGTCACCGCGATCGACCAGGTCTGCGTGCCCGGCTCCTGCCTCGGTCCGAGCCGCCTGAGGAGTGACTCCCCTCGCTGCGGCTTCCGTCAGGTTCTCGGTGGCGCGGACGGTCTCCAGGGGCTCCACCTCATGAGCCGGGCTGAACCTCGCCCAGTACCTCGCGGTCGCCCGGACCACGTCCGGCTGCATGTACTCCCGGTGCGACTGGGAGGCGAAGGCGGCCAGCATCCGCAGCTTGATGTCGACGAAGCCGTCCACCGCCACGAACCGGTTCGGGGCGAAGTCCACCGTCGAGGACGGGCTCTGGAAGCACCACAGGCTGGGGACCTGCCGGGCGGCGATCTGCACCGCCTCGTGGACAGCCCGGTGGTCCTGGTGACGGTCGTGCGCGCCGTGGGTGTAGATGCGGTCGGGGTGGGTCTCGGCGATCGCCTCCTCGATCGCGGTGATCACCCCCGATGCAGGGTCGAGCATGGTGTCGGGGAAGTCGAGGTGCACCAGCCGAGCGCCCACCACCGCCGCGGCCTGCGCGGCCTCGCCGCGCCTGCTGTCGGTGTTCCCACCGACCGCACCGCCGGAGAGGGTGAGGATGACGAGCTCGTCCCCGGCGGCGGCGTGCACCGCCAGCGTGGCCCCGACGCCGATCTCCACGTCGTCCGGGTGCGCGCCGACGGCCAGCACCCGCTGACGCGAGGCCTGCCGCCCGTCCCTGGTCCGCTGGGCCAGCTCGGTGGCCCGCTCCACGACCTGCGAGGCGGTGACCGGCTTCACCAGGAACTCGTCCGCGGACTCCCGCAGCGCCTCCACGGCGTGGCTGAAGGTGGGGTAGGCGGTGATGATCATGACGCTGAGCGCGGGATCGATGGCGCGTACCTCCGGCAGGATCTGCAGTCCGGAGCGGCCCGGGAGAGCGATGTCGCTGACCAGCAGGTCGTAGCTGCGACTCCTCAGTGCCGCCAACGCCTCGTCTGCGGTCCCCGCCAGGTCGACCACCATGCCGCCGTACCGCTCGAGGGCGATGCGGTCGAACTCGGCCGCGTCTCGGTCGTCCTCCAGCACCAGGGCGCGGAACGGCTCCTCGCTCATCGTCCGGCCTCCCTGTGCCACGGTCCGAATCGGCCGGCCTCGCCAACCCGGTGCCATCTGACCGGACCGGCTAGGGACCTTGTCCTCTGGGACCTGCGCCGGAGCGCGGGCTTGGCTGGGCAGCGACCAAGGAAACCCACGAGAGGACTCCCACGATGACCAAGCAGATCCAGCCCGACACCCAGTCCGTGTTTACGGAGCTGATGAACTGGGTGGGCTCGCCGCACCTCGAGCCGCAGGTCAAGGTCGAGGAGTGGGTGGACGGTGATCGTCGAGTGATCCGGGCCGACCTGCCCGGGATCGACCCCGAGCGGGACGTCGAGCTGTCCCTGGACGGCAGCACGCTGCACCTTCGTGGCCAGCGGCGCTCCGAGAAGCACGACCACCACCGCACGGAGATCCGGTACGGCAGCTTCGCCCGCGCGCTGACGTTGCCCCCCGGCACCCGGGTGGAGGACATCAAGGCCGAGTACGACAACGGTGTCCTCACCGTCTCCGTGCCGGTGGGCAGCGGCTCGGGCACGACGACCATCCCGATCACCCGAGGCGGGGCCGACCAGTCCGGAAGCGACCAGTCCGGAAGCGACCACGCCGGGAGCTGAGCGCGCCGTCGGCGCGCGGCTCGCTGTACGTGCGGAGGTCACGCCGCCGCGGCGTGACCTCCGGGGACTCGCAGGTCGCGTCACTGTCCGTCGTACAGACCGGTGGCGGTGACGATCGTCCCGGCCGTGCCGGCCAGGATCGCCACCGCCTCGTCCAGGCTGCCGATCGCGGCGACTCCGCCGGTGACCTCCACGAACCGGCTGACCGCCTCCACCTTGGGCCCCATGGAGCCGGCAGCGAACCCGAGCGCACGCAGTGCCGGCGGCGTGGTGCGGCGCAACGGTGTCTGGTCGGGCGTCCCCCAGTGCTGCATGACGGCGGGGACGTCGGTCAGGACCAGCAGCGCGTCGGCGTCCAGGGCCTCTGCCAGCACCGCGCTCGCGAGGTCCTTGTCGACCACCGCCTCCACGCCGCGCAGCTCGCCCTGCTCGTCGCGCACCACCGGGACCCCGCCGCCCCCAGCGCAGATCACCACCGCACCGCTCTCCAGGAGCAGCCGGATCAGCCGCGTCTCGACGATGCGCTGGGGCCGGGGCGAGCCGACGACGCGCCGCCACGTGTCGCCGTCCCGAGCCATGTCCCAGCCCCGGGACTGGCTCAGCTTGTGGGCGGTCTCCTCGTCGTAGGTCTCGCCCACGAACTTCGTGGGGTTCTCGAACGCGGGGTCCCCAGCCTCCACCAGCGTCTGGTTGATGATCGCGGCCACCGGCTTCAGGGTCAGCTCGTTCTGCAGCGCCTGCAGCAGCCAGTACCCGATCATCCCCTGCGTCTGTGCTCCGAGGACGTCGAAGGGGTACGGCGTGCTCAGGCGCGGGTCGGAGGCGCTCTGCAGCGCCAGCACGCCGACCTGCGGACCGTTGCCGTGGGTGATCACCAGCTCGTGCTCCTTGGTCAGCGGAGCCAGGGAGGCGACGGCGCGGCGCACGTTGGCCTGCTGGACATCGGCGTCCGGACGCTGCCCGCGCTGGAGCAGGGCGTTGCCACCGAGGGCCACCACGATCCGCATCTCAACCGCCCAGCGTGGCCACGAGGACCGCCTTGATGGTGTGCATCCGGTTCTCCGCCTGGTCGAAGACGATGGAGCTGCGCGACTCGAACACCTCGTCGGTGACCTCGAGGGCGTCCATGCCGGTGCGTTGGAACAGCTCCTCGCCGACCTTGGTGTGACGGTCGTGGAAGCCGGGCAGGCAGTGCATGAACTTGACCTGCGGGTTCCCGGTGGCCTCGAGGACGCCCATCGTGACCTGGTAGTCGCGCAGCAGGGCGATGCGCTCGTCCCAGACCTCGGGCGGCTCGCCCATCGAGACCCAGACGTCGGTGTAGATGAAGTCGGCGCCGGCAACCCCCTCGGTGACGTCCTCGGTCTGGGTGACCCGGGCGCCGGTCTGCTCGGCGACGGTGGCGGCCTGCGCGACGATGTCCTCGGCGTTCCACAGTGCTGAGGGAGCGACCATCCGCACGTCCATCCCCATCATCGCGCCCGTGACGAGCAGGGAGTTGCCCATGTTGTTGCGGGCATCGCCGAGGTAGGCGAACGTGATGTCGCGGTCCTGCTTGGCGCAGTGCTCGCGCATGGTGAGCATGTCGCAGAGCATCTGGGTCGGGTGCCAGTCGTCGGTCAGCCCGTTCCACACCGGCACCCCGGCGTACTTGGCCAGGGTCTCGACGTTGTCCTGGCTGGCCCCGCGGTACTCGATGCCGTCAAACATCCGGCCCAGCACCCGGGCGGTGTCCTCCATCGACTCCTTGTGGCCGATCTGCGACCCGGAGGGGTCGAGGTAGGTGACCTGGGCGCCCTGGTCGTGGGCGGCCACCTCGAAGGCGCAGCGGGTGCGGGTCGAGGTCTTCTCGAAGATCAGGGCGATGTTCTTCCGGATCAGCCGGGGCTGCTCGGAGCCGGCGTACTTCGCCTGCTTGAGCTCGGCGGCGAGGTCCAGGAGGAACGACCATTCCTTGGGGGTGAAGTCGAGCTCCTTGATGAAGTTGCGGTGTCTCAGGTTGAAGGCCACGGTGATCAGATCCCTTCCCGCTCGATGGGGCACGACATGCAGCGCGGTCCGCCGCGTCCGCGGCCGAGCTCGGCACCGGCGACGGTGATGACCTCGATGCCCTTCTTGCGCAGGAAGGTGTTGGTGGTGACGTTGCGCTCGTAGGCCACGACGACGCCGGGGCGCAGCGCCAGCACGTTGCACCCGTCGTCCCACTGCTCGCGCTCGGCTGCGCGCACGTCCTGGCTGGGGGTGAGCACCCGTATGTCGTCCAAGCCCAGCGCGTCGGCGATCGCCCGGTGCATGTCGTCGGGCTCGTGCGCGGTCACGGTCAGCTCACCGTCCTGCTCACCGGACTGGATCGTGAACGAGGGCAGCATGCCGAGCCCGGCGTACTTGGTGAAGGTGTGGTCGTCGACCATCGTCATCACCGTGTCCAGGTGCATGAAGGCTCGGGCCTGGGGCAGGGACAGGGCCACGACCGTGCTGGCGCTGCCGGCGTCGAACAGCCGTCGGGCAAGCCGCTCCACCCCCTGAGGGGTGGTTCGTTCGCTCATCCCGACCAGGACGACACCGCGGCCCAGCACCAGGAGGTCTCCGCCCTCCGTGGTCGCCGTCCCGTTGGCGGTGGCGTCGCCCCACATCCGGAAGTCCTGTCCGGCGAAGAGCGGGTGCCACTGGTAGATGGCCTCGTAGTGGACGGTCTCGCGCATCCGGGCCCGCTTGCGCATGGCGTTGATGGAGACGCCGTCGTATATCCACGCCGAGGTGTCGCGGGTGAAGAGATGATTGGGCAGGGGCGGCAGCACGAAGTCCTCGGCGTCCATGGCCTGGATGACCACGGAGACCGGTACGTCCGTGCGCTCCAACAGCTCCGACTTCGTCATTCCGCCGATCAGGATCTCGGTGAGCTCGCTCTCGGGCATCAGGGAGAACAGGTCCTGGATGAGATTGGCCGCCAGCGGTCCGTAGGTTCGCTCGTCCACCGTGCTGTTGACCACGTGCGCCCGCGCCTCGGGGATGGCCAGCGTCTCCCGGAGGAGGTCACCGAGCAGGTGCACCTCGACCCCGCTGTCGCGCAGCGTGCTGGAGAACGCGTCGTGCTCCTGCTGTGCCCGCTTGACCCACAGCACGTCGTCGAACAGGAAGTCGTCCTTGTTCGTGGGAGTCAGCCGTTTCAGCTCGAGTCCCGGCCTGTGCAGGATCACCCTCTTGAGAGCGCCCACCTCGGATTCCACCTGGAGCGCCATGGCCCCTCCTTCTGGTTGTGTGGTCCCAGGCAACCGCGCCGCGGTGACGTTGCAAGAGGGCACATGGTCCCGGCACCGGAATGACTATCGGCAGGTCTCACGACCACGGGCGAGTGTTTCGTTGGGTGGGTTGCCACCGCGCAGAAAGGCTTGGTCATGCCTCCTACCCATCGGGCTGATCCACCCGCCGAAGAGCCGTCCGAAGAGCCGTCCGCCGCCGTGGACGAGACCGGTGCGGAGCACGAGCAGAAGACGTTCCGCTTTCCCAGTGCCCTGACGGTGCTGGCCGCGGTCACCCTGCTGGTGTGGCTGCTGGCGTTCGTGGTGCCGACCGGCACTTACCAGACCGACGCCGACACGGGCCGCCCGATCCCGGGTACCTATGAGCGCATCGACTCCACGCTCTCCTTCGGGGATCGCCTGATGCAGCTGTTCCTCGCCCCGGTCAACGGGCTCTACGGCATCTTGAACGGGGAAGGCTTCGTCGGGCCCAACGAGAGCGGCGAGCTCTACGGAGCGGCCGGGGTGTTCCTGTTCGTGATCGGCATCGGCATCTTCATCACCATGGCGATGCAGACCGGTGCCATCGAGCACGGCATCGGCCGGGTCGCGATCAGGATGAAGAGCCGCAGCGCGGCCCTGATCGCCGTGCTGATGGTGCTGTTCTCGATCGGGGGTACGACCGAGGGGATGGCCGAGGAGACCCTGGGCTTCTACATCCTCGTGGTGCCCCTGATGCTCGCGCTGGGCTACGACCGGATGGTCGCGGTCGGCACGATCATGGTCGGTGCCGGCATCGGCGTGCTGGCATCGACGGTCAACCCGTTCGCCACCGGCGTGGCCTCGGCTTCTGCCGACATCTCGATCGGTGACGGCATCGGGTTCCGACTGCTCATGTACGTGGTGCTGGTCCCGGTGGGGATCTGGTGGGTGCTGCGGTACGCCAAACGGGTGCGTTCGGACCCGTCGGCCTCGATGGTCAGTACGCTCCCGGAGGACGAGGAGCTCAAGGCCCAGGGGGTGGGCGATATCGCCGCCCTGACCGGGCGGGACAAGCTGGTGCTCAGCATCGTGGGACTGACGTTCGTCTTCATGATCTTCGCCATCGTGCCCTGGGCCCAGATCTTCGATGGGCCGGAAGCCGAGAGCTACGGCTGGCAGCTGGACTGGTACTTCCCGGAGCTCGCAGCGCTGTTCATCGTGATGGCGCTGGTGGTGGGAGTCATCGGCGGGCTGGGCGAGAAGGGCGTGACCGACGCTGTCACCCAGGGGGCCGGGGACTTCATCGGAGTCGGTCTCGTCATCGTCCTGGCACGAGGGGTGACGGTGATCATGAACAACGCGCAGATCACCGACACGGTGCTGCAGTCGATGGAACGAGTTGTCTCCGACACCTCGTCCTGGGTCTTTGGTGGACTGATGTTCCTGGTCAACGTGCCCTTGGCGTTCCTGGTCCCCTCCTCGTCCGGTCACGCCGCCCTGGCGATGCCGATCTTGGCGCCCCTGGCGGACTTCGCGGGCGTCTCACGCGCCATGGTGGTGACCGCGTACCAGTCCGCCTCGGGAGTGGTGAACCTCATCACCCCGACCTCTGCGGTGGTGATGGGCGGCCTGGCGCTGGCGAAGGTGCGCTACGACCAGTACCTGCGGTTCGTGCTGCCCCTGGTCGGCATCCTCTTCGTCGCTGCCCTGGCCCTGAGCGCACTGGGGGCGGCGCTCTCCTGACAACGGGCCTCGCGGCGACTGGGCCCTAGGTCCCCACCCGGACGGGCGCAGTGCCCTGCACCGGGTGCGCGGTGCCGACCACGCTGGGAGAATGACCAGCCCACACCCCGTCGCGCGGCGCACCGTCGAACCCAGCTTCTTCGAGCGCCGGCGGCGAACCGGGATCGTGCTGAGCCTGCTGGTCCTGGTGGCCTGCGGGGCGCTGGTCGGAGCCGCCACCGGGGTGGTCATGGCGGAGGTGTGCCGGATGGTCCTGTCCCACGTGCTAGCGGACCTGTGAGGCCCGGGGAGCGGCGGCGGCACGTTTCGGCCGTTGCACGGGCACCCGCCAGACCACGCTCGTGCCCTGTCCCAGCGCTGAGACGACCTTGAGCTGACCCCCACGCAGCTCGGCGCGCCTGCGTAGGTTCGCCAAGCCGCTCTCGTGGCCGACGGCGTCCATGCCCTTGCCGTCGTCCGTCACCCGGACCGTGATCCCGTCGACGACACTGACCTCGACGGCGCACAACCCCGCCTCGGCATGCCGGGTGGTGTTGGCCAGGGTCTCGGACACCACTGCCACGAGGTCCTCGAGGAGGTCTCCGTCGATGAGCGCGCGTACCGGGCCGCGGAAGCGCAGCGTGGGGCGCAGCTTCATGGTGCGTGCCGCACGCTCGACGACGGCCCCGAGCGCGCGACGGGGATCGGTGTCGTCCTGGCCCGAACCCAACTCGAAGATGCTTCGCCGGATGTCACGGATGGTCACGTCGATGTCGTCGACCGTGTGGTCCAACCGGTCCCGCATCTCCTGGGGATCCTGGCCGGCCGCGATCGACTGCAGCTCCAGGCCCACGGCATACAGGTGCTGAATGACCAGGTCGTGCAGGTCTCGGGCGATCCGGTCCCGGTCCTCCACGACGGCCAGACGCTCCTGGTCCCGGCGGGCCTCGGCCACCTGCAGGGCGGAGGAGGCCTGGTCGATCAGCAAGGAGGGGAGCGAGGCGTCCTGCAGGACGGCGGCAGGGTCGACGTCGCGACGCCAGGCGAGGCAGACCACGCCGGACTGGCCGTCCGGCAGGTGCAAGGGCACCACGACGCCCCGCTCGGCCGGCTCGGTGCCCAGGGTCCGTGCCACGTCGGCGCTGCGGGGGTGCCGGCCCAGGTCCTTGACCGTGAGGGGTCGACCGGTCGCCGCGACGCACCGCTCCAGGGACGAGCTGAGATCCACGCTCGCCATGGTGGCGGGCGACACGGTGGCGCCAGCGACCGCCTGCAGGCGGAGCTTCGTGGGATCCGCCCCCGTTGCGACCCACACGAGGTCGGCCCGGGAGATCTCCTGTGCCCGGTCGGCCAGGATCTGGGGCGCTGCGGCGTCCGCGTCGGGACGCAGGATGGCGGTGGTGAGGTCTACCGCTGCGGCCAGCCAGCGTTCCCGCCTCGAAGCCTCCTGGTGGAGGAGCGCGTTCTCGATCGCGACCCCGGCCGCTGCGGCGAGGGCGGTCGCGACCTGCTCGTCGACCTCGGTGAAACCCGCGCCGGCGAGGTTGTCCTTCAGGTAGAGGACGCCGAAGGCGTGCTCCCGCACACCCACCGGGACGGCGAGGACCGGGCGGGGACCGGACTGGGCGCCGGTCCAAGTGGCGGGGGCGGCCCCGCCGGGCAATCCGTCGGCCCGGGCCTTCCGGTCCAGCAGCATGCCCAGGACGCCACGCCCCTGCGGGAACTCGGTGCCCACGCCCGGCAGGCCCGTGACCCTGTGGGTCACCAGCGTTCGCAGACTCCGGCCGCCCGGGGGATCGGGGACGCCGAACGCGGCATGGCGTGCGCCGGCCAGGTTGGCTGCTGCCTCCACGATCCTGGCCAGCAGGTCATCCAGCGACAGATCCGCGGCCAACGTCGCGAGAGTAGCGAGCAACAGGCGCCAGCGTCGCTCGTCATGACCGTGGTGGTCCTGATGAGTGGCGATCTGCATCAGATCGTCGAACGACGGGTCCCTCGCACCGAACGAAGGCCTGCTCTCCCCGTCGAGCTCTCCCGAGAACTCGCGCATGCGCACTCCTTGGCAACGAAATGTGATTCAGGTTACCAACAGATCTCTCCGTTTCACCAGCGTCATCCTGCCCTGGCACAAATGCCGCGCCATCGCTCGCGACCGTGCAGCGTAGGTCACCTGGGTTGGCTGGACTGGCGGGCCGCGATGATGGCCGCCTGGGTCCTGGTAGCGACCCCGAGCTTGCCGAGCATGATGGAGACGTAGTTCTTCGTCGTCTTCTCGGCCAGGCCCAGGTGCTCGGCGATCTGGCGGTTGGTCAGCCCGCGCCCGACGAGCTCGAGCACCTGCTGCTCCTTGGGTGTCAGGTGCTTGGTCAGTGGATCCTTGGGGGGTCCGTTCCGCAGCCGCTCCAGCACGTGGGAAGTGGCCACCGGGTCCAGCATCGAGTGCCCGGCCGCGACTCGGCGAACCGACTCCACGAAGTCAGCGGCCTTGACCTCCTTGAGGACGTAGCCCGCGGCCCCGGCCATGATCGCGGCGAAGAGTGCCTCGTCCTCGTCGTACGAGGTGAGCATCAGGACCGCTATCCCGGGGTCGATCGACCGTACTTGGCGGCAGACCTCCACCCCCGTCCCGTCGGGGAGGCGGACGTCGAGGATCGCGACGTCCGGCCTCAGGGCGGGGATGCGGCGGGCTGCCTCGACGGCGGAGCCGGACTCTCCGACCACCAGGATGTCGCCCTGGCGCTCCAGCAGACTGCGGATGCCGTGGCGCAGCAGCTCATGGTCGTCGAGCAGGAACACCTCGACGGGCGGCCGCGCCCCCGGCTCGGTCTCGCTCGATGCTTCCCACATGCAGTGAGCGTAGGCCCGGCGCCGCGCCCTGTCGTGGTCCGAAGTCCCATCCGCCCCGGGTCTTTGTGCCCTGTCGTGGCACTTCCGCGAGTGTGTCGAAGATCACAGGATTGGCCTGCCGTCCCGGGGTACGGACGGCGAGCGCCAGAAGGCGTGACTCAGCACCTGGGACTCCAGATGCCACCAATTGAGGGGATTTACCAAACATGTCCACCACCGTTCACTCCGACAACGCGCGACAGTCCAACGCCCGGCCCGAGCGCCGCGTGAGCACCGAGACCAAGGCCTCCTTCAAGTCCAGCGAGCTGATCGCCTACGTGCTCGCGGTGCTGGGGGTGCTGATCGCGTCGGCCGTCGTGGATGCGAGCGACTTCGGCCCTCAGGAAGCGTGGTTCTACGTCACCCTGCTCACGATCGGCTACATGGTCAGCCGCGGGCTGGCCAAGTCCGGCAGCCGGGAGTTCTTCGACGACGACAACCGGTAAGGCACCGCACCGCCCTGCCGGGCCCGAACGCCGTTCCCGCTCGCGGGGGCGGCGTTCGGGGCCCAGCCCTCGAGCATCCCCAAGGTGGACCCATGTTCTTGCTCTTCAGCAACCGCCTCGGCTGCGGCGGCTCGCTCCTGCTCTCGCTTGCCGTCACAGCGGTGCTCCTGCTGGCCCTTTTCCGGTGAGGCTCAGGCCCTTGCCCTTGCCCCTGCGCGGGCCAACCTGCCTCAGAGGCCCAGGCGATCCAGCAGCCGGTCGGTCGCCCGACCGTCCTCGAGGCAGCAGTACGTCTGTTGGAACTCGGTGTAGCGCCGGGACCTGACGGGCAGCTCCCTCAGCGTCGCCACAAGCTCCTCTTCGGTGGTCACCACCGGGCCCGGCGCCTCGGCCAGGAGGTCGAAGTAGAAGCCTCGTACCGAGTCCCGGAAGTGGTCCAGGTCGTAGGTGAAGAACACCAGCGGGCGCCCTGTGATGGCGAAGTCGAACATCGTGGACGAATAGTCGGTGACCAGCACGTCCGCCACGAGGTAGAGGTCCCGCACGTCGGGGTGCAGGGACACGTCCCGCAGCCCGGGCCGCGACGGGATCGGGCTGCGGCCGGTCATCAGCGGGTGCAGGCGGGCCAGCACCACGTGGTCGGGACCCAGGCGCCGGCTGAGCTCGGCGAGGTCGAGCCCCAGCGGAATCTCCGGGGTGCCCTTCTGGAACACCTCGTCGTCGCGCCAGGTCGGGGCGTACAGGACGACCGTGGCGTCCTCGTCGATGTCGAGCTCCTTGCGGACCCGGGCGGCGACCAGGTCGGCGTGCGGAGCCAGCAGCACGTCGTTGCGGGGATAACCGATCTCCAGCACCTCCCCGTCGTAACGGAACCCGTGGCGCAGCCTGGGTGTGCTCGCGGGGTTCGGGGAGACCAGGAGGTCCCACTTCGCCACGTCGAGGTCCAGTCGGTCCAGACGCCCTTCCGGTGCCCACAGCACGTCACGGTGGATCCGCTTCAGCGGAGTCCCGTGCCACGTCTGGACGTATGTCGTGGACTCCGGCTTGGTCCACTCCACCTCGGTGTGGGTGTTGGCGATGACCACGTCGGCGGACTCCAGCGCCGCCGTGGCCTCGGCACTGTCGATCGGCACCGTCCGCGTGCCCGAGGGGAACGAGGCCAGGTGCTCGGGGTCGGCGAGCCACAGCTGGTCCAGGGACGGGCGTCCTGCGAGTCGCTCGTACACCGCGCGCGGGTTGTCGGAGTAACGCCCGTGGAAGCTGTTGTAGACGATCTGCACCGGGGCAGTCTGGCAGAGCCACCTGGCCTGAGGTTTCGGCCGGGCGTCGTCTGGGTATCTGTGCAGCACCTCAGCCCGTGGTTGACCCGCAGCGGGTGAAGCAGGAGGTTCGACGGCACGTCGACCCGGGACCGTCCTTCCCTGCTCGGAGATTGGCATTCATGGATCTGTGTGACAAGACCCTTCCGGCCCTGCATCCGCGGTTGGCCGCCCCCGGTTACGACCGGTCGGCCCTGCGTCGCTCCATCGTGCACATCGGCGTGGGCGCCTTCCACCGTGCCCACCAGCTGGTCTACCTCGATGCCTTGGCGCGTGCCGGGAACAGTGAGTGGGGCGAGACCGGGGTCGGTCTCGTGTCGGACACCATGAAGGGCGCGCTCCTGCCCCAGGACAGGCTCTACACCGTGGTGGAGCGTGCGTCCGGGCAGGAGGCGGCGACCGTCGTAGGTGCCATGAGTGACTACCTCTTCGCCCCGGACGACCCGCGGGCAGTGCTGGGCCGGCTCGCCCACGCGGAGACCCGGATCGTGACGCTCACGATCACCGGGGACGGCTACAACCTCGACGCGAACGGCGACTTCGACGACCGCGGGGCCACGGTCCGGGCCGAGGCACTGCGGCTGGAGCGCCCCACGACGTGGTTCGGGTTCCTGGTCGCGGCACTCGCTCGTCGGCGTACCGCGGGGCTCGGTGGCTTCACCGTGCTGTCCTGCGACAACCTCGCGAACAGCGGCGCCGCCGCCGAGTCCGCCGTGGTCGGCTTCGCGCAGATGGTCGACCACACCCTCGCCCGCTGGATCAGGCGTCACGTGAGCTTCCCCAACGGCATGGTCGACCGGATCACCCCGGTCCCGGGCACAGCCGCTCCCCAGCTGGTGAGCCAGCGCTTCGGCCTGGTCGACCGGGCACCGGTGCTGACCGAGCCGTTCCGCCAGTGGGTGATCGAGGACAGCTTCGCCGCTGGCCGTCCGCCACTGGAGGACGTGGGAGCCGAGCTGGTCGCCGACGTGGCGCCGCACAAGCTGATGAAGTCCAGGCTGCTGAACGGGACGCACAGTGCCATGGCGTACCTCGGCCACCTGGCCGGACACCGCACGACGGCACAGATGGCGGCGGATCCGATCATGCGGGACTACCTGGTCCGGCTGATGCGGGACGAGATCGCCCCCCTGCTGCCTCCGATCCCGGGAGTGGACCTGGGCACCTACCGCTCGACGGTCCTGGACCGTCTGGGCAACGAGAACATCAGCGACGACCTGGCCAGGCTCGCTGCCCGGGGTTCCACGAAGATGCCGGCCTACCTCCTGCCCTCCCTCGTCGAGTCCAGGCGAGCGGGACGACCGAACCCGCTCCTGATCCTGGCGGTGGCGGCGTGGTTCCGCTATCTCCGGGGCCACGACCTCGCCGGTGAGTCGATCGACGTCACCGACGTGCGCCGCGACGAGCTGGTACCGCTGGCGCTCGCCGGCGGCACGGATCCGGGACCGCTGCTGGGTCTGCGCTCCGTGATGGGAGGTCTCGGCGATGACCTGTGGGTGCGCAGCGAGATCAGCCGCGCCCTGCGTGACCTGGAGCGCCTCGGCGTGCACGGTGCCGTGCGCATGCGACTCTCCGCGAGCCACGGTGCTGTGCTGCGACCGCGGCTCAGCGACGAAAAGGAAGGAAGCCTCATCTCGTGAGCACCCACCTGGCCGCCCCGGAGTCGGAACCGGTCGACCTGAGCGAGGTGACGACCCTGCTCTGTGACGCCGACGGCACTCTCTTCGGTTCCGAGGAGCCTGCGTACGCCGCCTCGGCCGACGTCACGAACAGGTTCCTGGCCGCTCTGGGAGCCGGGCGCTCCTTCTCGGCGCAGGAGCTGCAGGAGACGACGAACGGCAAGAACTTCCGTGCCACGGCGAGTGACTTCGCCCGGCACTACTCGGTGGAGCTGTCGGACTCCGAGCTGGACGCCTGGGTGGCGCAGGAGCGTGCCGTGGTCACCGCACACCTGCGTTCCGTGCTGGCGCCGGGGGCCGGCGTCAGGGAGGCGATCCAGGTGCTGGACGCGCGCTACCAGCTCGCGTTGGTCAGCTCGAGCGCCCTGTCGCGCCTCGACGCGTGTCTTGAGGTGACGGGACTGAGTCGCCACTTTCCCAGCGACCGCAGGTTCAGCGCCGAGGACTCTTTGCCCCAGCCCGTCAGCAAGCCCGACCCGGCGGTCTACGAGGTGGCGGGGCGTTGTCTCGGCATCTCCGGACGCCAGGGCCTGGCCATCGAGGACTCGGTGAACGGCACCCTCTCGGCCGTGGCTGCCGGCTTCCCCACGATCGGGACCGTGCAGTTCGTGCCTGCTCGCACCAGGGCACGGCGGGCGCGGGAGCTGATGGAGGCCGGCGCCTTCGCGGTGGTCTCGGACCTGTCGGAGCTGGTGGCGAGGTTGTCCCGGAGTGACGAGGGAGCGCGGTGCCCGGGTTGAGGCCTCGACGGATCCTTGCTGCGCTGACCGGCTGCGTCGTCCTCGCGGTCACGGCCCCGGCCGGCGCCGCCCCGCAGGACCGGGACAACGAGTCCTATCCGTGGCACACCTCGATCGTGGCCACCACGTTCTGGGTCGGGGAGATCTTCGATCCCCAGGCGCCCGACGGCAGCCAGATGATCTCCACCTACGACGACCACTGGTACGGCAGCTACGGCGGGTGCGACGGACGCGTCCGGGGCGGGGTCTGCACCACGGAACGACGCCTACGACGCGATGGCTGGTTCCCCCGCCGCATGGACCCGCTGCAGAACCCGTTCTACCTCGATCTTCCCTACGACGACCTCAACGACCCGATCGGTCACCAGCGGCGCGGCGAGCTCGTGCCCTGGGCCACGCGCCCACGGTACGCAGCGTTGGTCGCCGACCCCCAGGTCAGCATCATGAAGAACCGCTGGGTGCAGATCACGTCACGAGGCCGCACCTGCTACGGCCAGATTCAGGACGCCGGCCCGGGCAAGTACCACGACGCTCGGTACGTCTTCGGGTCGGATGACGCTCGGCCGGCGTCCAAGCGCTACAACAACGCCGGGATGGACGTGTCGCCGGCACTGAACGGCTGCTTGGGGTTCCGCTCGCTCAACGGCAACCGGGACCGCGTGGACTGGCGCTTCGTGGACCGCAAGGACGTCCCCGCAGGCCCGTGGCTCAGGATCGTGACCCGGTGACGGCAGGCAACCGGCATCCGGACATCCTGGCCCAGCGCGAGCGCTAAACTGGACCAATCCAGTAGGCTTTAGTCATGGCCTTGGACACTCTTCCGCTCCCCGACCTGACCGACGCCGAGGTCGTGGTGCCAGCTCCTGGCGCGGGCGCCGGGAACTGGGCCGGCGCCGCCAGCGTGACCCTGGTGGACGGCACGTTCTGGCTCGCCTACCGCTTGCGGCGCCCCCTGCATGCTGGACGGGGAGTGGCGACCGTGGTGGCGCGGTCCGAGGACGGGATCGACTTCACCGGCGTGACCGAGGTCCTTCGTGACGACTTCGGTGCCGAGTCCTTCGAGCGGCCCTCGGTGCATCGCCGTCCGGACGGCGGCTGGCGGCTCTACCTCTCCTGCGCGACGCCGGGCTCCAAGCACTGGTGGATCGAGGCGCTGGACGCGGATCGACCCGAAGACCTTGCGGAGGGCCGCCGCACCGTCGTGCTCGCTGGTGACGACTCCGTCGCGGTCAAGGACCCGGTGATCACCGAACGCGATGGGCGCTGGGAGATGTGGGCCTGCGAGCACCCCCTGACCGAGGCGGGGGAGGAGGACCGGATGACCACGTCCTACCTCACCAGCGACGACGGGTTGCGCTGGGTGCGACAGGGCACGGTGCTGCTCCCCACCCCCGGCTCCTGGGACCAGCGGGGGGCCCGTGTCACCGCGGTGCTGTCGCACGACCCCCTCGTCGTGCTCTACGACGGCCGCCCGACGGCACAGGACAACTGGCACGAGACCACGGGGCTCGCTCGGGCCGGGGCGGACGGGGTGCTGGTGGCAGACGCGGCATTCGCGCCGTTGCGCTCCCCGCACTCCGACGGCGCTCTGCGGTACGCGTCCGCCGTGCCGCTGTCCGACGGGTCGACGCGGTTCTACTTCGAGGTTGCTCGCGCGGACGGGGCGCACGACTTGGTCACTTCGCTCAGTCGGCCCTGACCCAGTCGGCCCGGACTCAGTCGGCCCGGACTCAGTCGGCCCGGACTCAGTCGGCCCGGACTCAGTCGGCCCGGACTCAGGCCCCGGCCGAGGTCATCGCCGAGTGCCTGCTGGAGAAGGTGCCGCCGTCGCGATAGGTCTTCCAGTCAGCGAAGGACTCGCCGGTGAGGCGCTCGAGGAGGTCGATGTCGCCCAGGTGGGGCTCGAGCAGCGCCTGACGCTGCCGGGGGGTCAGGGTGGGCCGTGACTCGTCCCCGCCGCGGTGCAGTTGGGCGATCAGGGGACGACTCACCCGGCGCCAGACCTCGGGCGGCAGGAACTGCGCCACCGTCGCCCCGGCCCGGATCACCGGGGCGATCGCTCGCACCCGGGGGCTGTCCCGGACGAAGGGCCGGGAGTTGTCGCGGGGAATCCGGTCGACCTCGGCGGAGTCGACCCCGAGGAAACCGAAGACCCGGTGCAGCGTGGCACCCGGGGACTCCACCAGCTCGCGGTAGCGCAGCAGCAGCACCTGCTCACGCGGGAAGTGGTCGAGGAGGTCCTGCACCTGGCGGCCGTACATCCCCAGACCTCGGTAGTGCCAGAACGGCGCCCAGCCGGCGTCGATGCGCTGCTGCTCCCGGCTCACGGCCTCGAGGATGTCGGAGCGGGGCTCCAGGCCGTCCATCCACAGGTGCATCCAGTTGGAGTAGGCGCGGTCCACGGGATCGCGCAGGACCGCGACCAGTCTGGCGTCCGGGCGGTCCGCCGCGATCCGCCGTCGTGCGTCGCGGTTGTAGAGGTAGAAGGGGGTGCTCTCCCCGACGAGCGCCCCCGGTGGCGCGTCGGCGAACAGGCGGAGGTACCGCTCACGCTGCCAGATCCACTCCTGGTTGCTGTGGGCGTCCCCGGGACCCTTGTACGCCGGCGGCGGGGAGTCGCCGCACATGTAGTACTTCGGCTCCTTGACCCCGGAAAGGTAGAGCTGTGGGTGCTGGGCGAGTGCGGCGTGCAGCGCGCTGGTGCCCGCCTTGGGTGCGCCGATCAGGAAGAAGTCCGGCAGCCGGTCCACGGTCATGGTGAAAGACTATTGAACTGGGGGTCTTTGACAAGGGCCGCTGCGACGAGGAACTGACGAGTGGTCGCTCAGCGGATCCGCGTGCCCCGCCCGGCGCCAGGCACCGAACGCGGACGCCGGCCTCCCTGGGTGAGGATGAGGCCGGCCCCGTGACACGGAGCACCCCCACACGAGTGGCAGGCTCGGGTCATGGCCATGGCAGAGCGACCCCCGGTGCCGGAGACGATGCTGACCCCGCTCCGCCGGATCCTGGGCGCCTTGGAGCAGTGCGGGGAGGAGGTCGCGTGGGTCGGCGTGAGATGGCGGGTCGCGGGCGCCACTGTCGCCCATGTCTTCGGGGGAGAGGACCAGCTCTTCCGGATCACCTTCCGTGCCGATCCGGACGAGGTGATGGCCTTCGAGCACCTCGGAGCGCCGTACTTCCGCACCGGGTGGGGGAGCAACGTCGTCGGCCTGGTGCTCGACGAGCACACCGACTGGGAGGAGGTCCGGGAGCTGCTGACCGACTCCTACTGCCTCCAGGCGCCCGCCCGGCTCGCCGAGCGGGTGCCGAGACCAGGAGCTGCCCAGACCTGAGGCCCCCAGACGGAGGTCTGGACTCAGGCGGCTGCCGGCTCCAGCGCGGTGCGAAGCTTGGCCAGGGTCGCCGAGAGCAGTCGGGAGACCTGCATCTGCGTCACCCCGATGGCGGCACCGATCTCGGCCTGCGTCCGGTTCTGACCGAAGCGCAGCTCGATGATGGTGCGCTCGCGCTCGGTCAGTCCGGCCAACACGGGCCCGAGCTGGGCCCGGGCCTCGGCGCTCTCGAAGCCGAGCTCGTCTGCTCCCAGCATCTGCCCCAGCTCGGAGGACTCGCCAGGCGAGAGGGGGGCGTCCAGCGAGGAGGGTACGTAGCAGCCCGTGGCGCCGAGCGCCTCGAGCACCAGGTCGAGGTCGGCCTCGAGGTGCTCCGCGATCTCACGAGGCCGGGGCGAGCGGCCCAACTGCTGCACCAGAGCCTCCTCGGCACCGCTGATCGCAGCCTGCATCTCCTGGATGGAGCGCGGGGGGCGGACCATCCAGGCGCGGTCGCGGAAGTGACGACGCAGCTCGCCGCGGATCGTGGGCACCGCGAAGCTCAGGAACTCCCGGCCCTTGTCGGCCTCGAACCTCTGGACCGCCTTCACCAGGCCCATGCAGGCCACCTGCTCCAGGTCGTCGAGGTCGATGCCCCGGCCCCGGTAGCGCCGGGCCACGTCCTTGGCGAACTGCACGTTCAGCTCGACCACCAGGTCCTGGATGTCGCGCCGGGCCTGACCGGTGGCTTCCGCTGCCTGCTCCAGCAGCCGCATCGTGGCCGCTCGCCGGTCTGCCGGGTCAGGCCAGATGCCGTCTGCCCCGGCCCTGCTTGCCAACTTCTGCAACATGGACGTTCACACCTGTCGAATGAGGGGGTTGTCTTGCGGCCCGGGCCGAACGTTCCGGCTGCCTAGTGCGACATACCCGGCGTGAACCTCACGAAACATACGATCTTCAACAATCTTGGCGCAGGCAAGGACCAGGGAGCAGGCGGCCTCAGGGACGATCAGGCGCAGTCCTGACAGACCGTGGGGTCCTCGGCTGAGCGCATCGTGTGGTGGTGCAGCAGGAAGCATCGACTGCAGGTGAACTCGTCATCCTGCTTCGGTCGAACCTCGACCACGAGCTCCTCGTGGGAGAGGTCGGCACCGGGGAGCTCGAAGGACTCAGCGGCCTCCGTCTCGTCCTCGTCGACCTTGCCGGAGTTCTTGTCCGCGTTGGCGGGAGCGAGGCGGAGGGCCTCGATGCTCTCTTCCTTCTGCTCTTCTTCGGACTTGCGGGACGCGTCGTAATCGGTTGCCATGTAGCGGTGCTCTCTCTTCTCGCGGGAGCGCGAATGGTAGCGGGACGTGGAGGTCGTGGCCTCGTCCGGGTCCGGCGCGGCGCGGGCCGCCTCCCTGCCCGCGTGGTGCTGACCCCGGGCCGAGGTGCCTCGGGTGATGCTGTCAAAGGTAGGCTGCGGCTCAAATGGAGACCCAGACTGGCCCCGTGCGCCACCCCGTGCCGCAGGGCGTGCGGCGTCTCAACCTCACTCTCAAGGCCGCTCTCACGTTCATGCTGGCGCTGGTGGTGATCAATCCGGAGTGGGCGCACCTGGAGGGCAAGGCGGCCCATCTGCGTGCCTTGACCTACCCGGTGCTCGCCTTCACGGTGCCCGTCATCTGGCTCACGGCCTGGCGCGAGCGTGCCTCGTTCCCCTGGCTGGCCGACACCCTGGTCACCGTCACGTGCTTCTCCGACATCCTGGGCAACCGGCTGGACCTGTACGACCAGATCGGCTGGTTCGACGACTGGATGCACTTCATGAACGTCGGCCTGCTGGCAGCCGCCGTTGTGCTGCTCACCATGCACCGCAGCGCGGGACTGCTCTCGGTGCTGGAACGCGCCCTGGCGGTCGGATCGACTGCGGCGATCGGCTGGGAGATCGCGGAGTACTTCGCATTCATCAGCGGCTCCGACGAGCGGCGCTTCGCCTACGCCGACACGTTGAGCGACCTCGGCCTGGGGGTGCTCGGTGCCGTCGTGGCAGCCCTCGCCATCCACCTGCTTTGGCGCCGCGGCGCACTGCGCGAGACCGCGCCACAGCTGGACCTGCCCCTCCCGGTCTCAGTGTCCTGAGGCGGGTGCGCCGGTAGCCAGCCGGGAGAGCCGTGCGCGCGTCGCCTCGGCGAAGGGACTCCACACGAACCAGCGGGGGAGCGCTGCGGCCAGGCGGACCTGGCCGAGCACCTCGATGTCGTCCACGGCCACGGCGGCGGTCCAGCTGCGCCTGCCGTGGAAGACGTCGGAGAGAGTGGGGATCGTGGTCACCACGACCACGTCGTCGTCGAAGCCCGGCGAGGTGAGACACACCGATGGCTCGCCCCGGTCCAGCAGCATCCAGAGCGACTGCGGCTGCTCGCCGGTGAAGTGGAACCGGACGACCACCCGGTGCGGCGGCAGGGCCGAGGGATCGACCCTGCGGTGCATCCACCAGACCAGGGTCACGGCGTCCACTTCCTCTGGGCGGACCTCGTCGAAGAACCAGTCGATGGCCCAGGTACCGAGCACCTCGATGACCCGTTCCAGGTCCCTGCCCGCGGCGGTGAGGTGGTACTCGCGGCCGTGCCCGGCCGGCGACGGCCAGGTGTCGAGGATTCCGCGGCGCTCGAGATGCCGTAGGCGGTTCACAAGCAGCGTGCGCGAGATCCCGGGCAGGCCACGTGCGATGTCGTTGAAGCGGGTGTTCCCCAGCACCAGCTCGCGCACGATCAGCGGTGTCCACCGGTCCGCGAGGATCTCGGTGGCGATGGAAACCGGGCAGTATCGACCGTACTCAGCCATCCTCCATGGTGCTCTCCGGCCGGGGTGGGAGTCCAGATCTTGTACTGGCCAGGTCACGTTCGTGCACTGGGCGGGCCTGCCAGCGGATCCCTAGCGTCGAGCCATGACCAACACACTGACGAACGACACCGGCAGGTCCACCGACATCCACACCGACAACGACACAGCGCTGCGCGAGCTCGCGGCGGGGGTGGGGCGGGAGATCGCCGGCCACGCACGACGACACGACGAGGACGGGACCTTCGTCGAGGAAGGGCTGGCCCTGGTCCGGGATAGGGGTCTGCTCGCGCTCGCGGTGCCCCAGGAGCTGGGTGGCATGGGGGCGACCCTGCGGCAGGTGACCATGGTGCAGCGGGAGCTCGCCAAGTACTGCGGATCCACCGCCCTGGCCACGTCGATGCACCAGCACGTCGCCGCTTTCGTGGCGTGGCGGCACCGGCGGGGACTGCCCGGGGCCGAGGCGACCCTGCGGCGGATCGTGGCCGACGGCATCGTGCTCGTCTCCACGGGTGGCGCCGACCTCACCGCGCCCCGCGGTGAGGCGATCAAGGTGGACGGAGGCTACCGCGTCTCGGGGCGCAAGATCTTCGCGAGCCAGTCGACCCACGGCACGGTGCTGTCGACGATGTTCGCCTACCAGGATCCGGATCAGGGGCGACGCGTGCTCAACGTGGCCGTGCCGATCGGCGCCGACGGCGTCACGGTCCTGGGCAACTGGGACACCCTGGGGATGCGTGGGACGGCGAGCAACGACATCCTGATCGAGGACGTCTTCGTGCCCGAGCAAGCCGTGCTGGCCAACCGCCCGTGGGGAATGGTGGACCCGCCGCTGCAGGTGATCCTGAGCATCGCGATGCCCATCATCTCCGGGGTCTACCTCGGCATCGCGGAGGGTGCGCTGTCCTCTGCCCTGGAGACGGCGGGCGCCCGGGCCGACCGGGTGCTGGTGCAGCGCCAGATCGGGCTGATGGAGCACCGCGTCCAGGTGGCCGATTGGGCGCTGGCGGGCGCAAGCGCCGTGGTGGGCGACGATCCTGAGCCCTCGCTGGAGACGCTGCGGGCGGTGATGATCGCCAAGCGGGAGGTGGCGCTGGCCGGGCAGGAGGTCTGCGACCGGGCGATGGACGTCGTGGGGGGCCAGGCGTTCTTCAAGGGCCACCCTGTCGAGCGCGCCTACCGGGACGTCCGGGCCGCCAAGTTCCACCCGTTCTCACCCGAGCTCACGCTGGCCCACACCGGGTCACTGGCGCTGGGGCTCCCGGTCGACGAGCTGGCGAGCGTGGGCTGAGGGCGACCCGCCGGGCTCAGCTCCCGGTGCGGGTGTCGAGCTGGACCTGGGCTCGGCTGAGCCACCCCACCACCTCGGCACCGAAGGCGACGTCGAGCGGGTGCCTCTCGCCCGCGTCGGCGGCGTCGACGAGCTGGCGGGCAGCGCGGGCCAGGCAGGCCGGGTCCTCACCGGGCCGACGGCCGGGCATCGTGGAGAATCCGGACTCGCCCCACAAGGTGGTCTCGCGGTCGTTGGCGGCCGGCGGCGCGAAGAGCGACAACGTGGCGGTGCTGGTGGCTCCTCCCTCGTGCGTCATCGAGAGCGTCACGGTGTCGGCTGCTCCACCGACGGCGTGCAGCGACGTCAGCGGTCCCAGGGTGGCGCTCAGGGTGGACAGCACGTGCGGACCGATGTCCCACAGGGCGCCCCGCTCGCGCCGCCAGGCCGACTCGCGGAACGGGTTGGTCCCCGCGTCCAGCGACGTGAGCCACCGGGACCAACCGCCGCGCCAGCCGCCGGTCCGCACGGTCTCGTCGTGCCAGGCCTGCCACTGGGGTGCGAAGCGGTCGGTGAAGAAGACGACGGTGGTGACTCCGGCCGCCTCGACGGCCTCGACGAGCTCGCGGGCGGTCCCGGGGTCGGTGGAGACCGGCTTGTCCAGCAGCAGGTGCTTGCCAGCGCGGGCGGCGCTCAGGGCCAGGGCGACCTGCACGTCCGGGGGTACGGCGAACGCGACGGCGTCCACGTCGGCCAGCAGGTCGTCGTACGACGGGTAGCTGGCGGTGCCCAGGTCCGCGGCGAGCCTCCCGGCGCGCTCGGTCGACCGTCCCCACACACCCCCCAGCTCCAGGCCCGGAGCCGCCACGAGGCCGGGGCCGTGGGTGAGACGGGCCCAGGGTCCGGTGCCCACCAGTCCGAAACGCATCTGCCTCCTCCTACCTGCGGGTACCGTGCGGCCGTGCCCC
Source organism: Nocardioides sp. 616 (assembly GCF_002930065.1). Classification (NCBI taxonomy): domain Bacteria; kingdom Bacillati; phylum Actinomycetota; class Actinomycetes; order Propionibacteriales; family Nocardioidaceae; genus Nocardioides; species Nocardioides sp. 616. The sequence continues at coordinate 218,243 of NZ_POAG01000017.1, forward strand.
CCTCCTCCCGTCGTGTACTCAACCGTGCCCTGCACCGGCTGCGCAACTGGGTGGAGGTGATGGCCGCGATCCATCCGGACACCGACGCCGCGGACCGGTTCGGCCGGTTCGGGTTGGGCAGCTGCATCGCCTTTCCCGCGGCCGCGCTCTTCGGGGAGCCGGCGATCCACCTCGGTGAGAACACGTTGGTCGGCCGGCACTGCTCGCTGAGCGTGGGCTACTTCCCCGACCAGGACGACCTCCCCGAGCGTGGCCTGGTGATCGGCGACCGTTGCGTGATCGGCGCCCGCACCACCATCACCGCCCACGAGTCCGTGGTGATCGGTGACGACGTCTGGTTCGGGCAGAGCGTCTTCGTCTCCGACGCCAGCCACGGCTACCAGGACCCCGGGATGCCGATCGGGCTGCAGCTCGGCCGTCACCAGCCGGTGAGCATCGGCTCAGGCTCCTGGATCGGGAACGGGGCAGTGATCCTGCCCGGGGCCACCGTGGGACGCCACGTGGTGGTCGGGGCGGGCTCGGTGGTCCGAGGTCACGTCGAGGACCACGCCGTGGTGGCCGGGGTGCCCGCCAGGACGGTGCGGCGCTACGTCCCGGAGGTGGGCTGGGTCGCCACCGACGGCTCGGGAGAGGTGCGGCCGCCGTTCACGGCAGCGGAGGTCGAGGCAGTCCTCACCGGTGCGTGAGTCCGGACCTCGACCCGGTCCGAAGCCCGGGCGGCCCGGCCGGCCTAGCTAGGTGCGGCGAACGGTGCGCACCGCTCCCTCGCGGCGGGGATCGGCCGCGGCCAGCAGGTGGCCGTCCGGGCCGGCGAGCGCGGCGCCCACCCCGCCGAAGTACATGGACAGCGTGGTCTCGTGCTGGACCTCCTCATCGGGGCGACCGGCACGGTGCAGGTGAACCCGAGGCTGCTCGATCGCGTCCTGCAGGCTCATCCCGCCCACGAAGCCCGCCAGCGCGGTGACGATCGCGGTGGAGATGCGGCTGGCGCCGGGGGAGCCGATCGCCAGCACGGTCCCGGACTCGTGGCGGGCCACGGTGGGCGCCATGTTGGACTGGAGCCGGGTGCCCGGCCGAGCGGCGTGCAGGCCCTGGGCGTTCAGCTCCTGCTCCCCGAGGGTGTTGTTGAGCCAGATGCCCGTCCCCTCCGCGATCATCCCGGAGAAGTAGCCGGACGAGACCGTCACCGCACACGCGCGACCGTCGCTGTCGGCGGCTGAGACGTGAGCGGTCGAGCCCGACTCGGCCACGGTGAGCCCCGACGACCCCGCCAGGGCCAGCAGTTCGCGAGAAGCCTGCTCGAGGTCGGGGGAGTGGTCCAGGTGCTCCAGGCGGTAGCCCAGCACGGCGCGCTGCACCTGAACCATGAGTGCCACGTCCTCGGGAGCCCAGCCGCCCTTCGGCCGGCCGTCGAGCAGCCGCAGCATGGCCGCGACGCACACGCCCCCGACCGAGGGAGCCGGGGTCGTCGAGAGGCGCCACCCGGCCGCGTCCGCGCGCAACGACGGTCGGGTCAAGGGCTGGTAGGCCACCAGGTCGTCCAGGCCGAGCAGGCCGCCCCGCTGCGTGACGTCCCGGGCGATCAGCCGGCCCAGGTCACCGGTGTGCAGCGCCGAGGGGCCGTGCGCGGCGATCTCCTCCAGCGAGTCCGCCAGGTGCGGGACGGAGACGAGGTCGGCGCTCACCTGGCCGTTCGCGTCGTGCACCGCGACCCGGCTGACCGGGTCCCATCCGAAGATGCTCTCGTGGACGTGGTGGAGGTAGTAGCGCGACGCGGTGCCGAGCCGGAAGCCGCCGCGGGCCACCTCCAGGGCCGGTGCCACCACCTCCGACCAGGGGAGGGCGCCCTCGCGCCGGTGGGCGACACCCAGGGCGGCGACGGAGCCGTGGACCGCGACCGAGCCCGGGCCGATGGTGATGTCGACGCCGCCGCCGTACTCGGTGTGGATGTCCCAGGTGCCGGCCCCGGGCGTGAACTTCCGGCCGCGCCCGGGCATGTCCATCCACCCGTCGACCGTGTACGGCGTCCCGTCGCCGGGGGGCTGCACGGTGACGAAGCCACCGGAGCTCAGCGAGACCAGGCCCACCTCGTTGACCATGGTCACCAGGACGGCCGCGACGGCGGCGTCCACCGCGTTGCCGCCCGCTTGGGCCACCCGCTCGCCGGCGTCTGCGGCCGCGGCGTTGGGGGCGGCCACCGCCACGTCAGTCATGAGCCGCAGGCTACTGCCCGGCCGGGTCGGGCGGCTGGCCGAAGCTGCGATTGCAGGTCCAGCCGGTGCACTCCAAGAGCTGGCGCCTTCGGGACTCCAGGCTCTCGCGCACCCCGGCGTACCGCGGGTCCTCGGCCACGTTCCGGGTCTCGAAGGGGTCGAGCCAGCGGTCGTACAGCACCGCGTCGGAGCCACCGGAGCGGGTCGCGTAGAGGTACCTCGCGGTCCGTACGCCCCGTTGGGCCCAGCCGTCTCCCTGGTCGGTGCCAGTCTGGACCAGCGTGGTGTCCCGCACGCTGGCCGTCTCGCCGCGCAGCACCGGCACCAGCGAGAGGCCGTCGAGCACCCGGGACGGCTGCAGGCCCGCGAGGTCCGCGAAGGTGGCGGGCAGGTCGACCAGCGAGGCCGGAGCCGCCGAGGTCGACCCCGGCTCGATCCCCGGGCCTGCCACCAGCAGCGGCACCTGCAGTGCCTCCTCGACGAGGACGTTCTTGCCGATGAAACGGTGCTCGCCCAGCAGGTAGCCGTTGTCGGAGAGGAAGAACAGGTAGGTGTTCTCCAGCTCGCCGGTGGTCCGCAGGGTCCTCACCAGGGACGCCACGGCGCGGTCCACGGACTGCAGGCTCCTGAGCCGGGCCCGGAACTCAGCCCGTACCTGGGCGTCGTCCGGCCGCCTGCGGACGGTGAAGGCACGTGGCTGGTCGCAGAGGTCCTGCTCCGCGTAGCTCGGCTTGTCCAGGGACGGCGGCCGGCTCCGCGTGAACCGGTCCTTGTCCTGGGGGGCCGGGGCAGGCAGGGCCTTGTTGTTCCTCTTGTCGAGCCGGTAGTGGGGGGCGAGGTGCCACGACATCAGCAGGAACGGCTCGTCGGCCGCCGAGAACGCACGCACCGCTGCGTTGGTGCGCTCCTCGATGGCCTGCGTGACGTAGTCGTTGCGGTAGGACTGAGGGCGGCCGTCGTTGAGGAACGTGAAGTTCCGGTAGTCGTAGACCCCTTGGACCAGGGGGTCCCACCGGTCCCAGCCGGGCGGGCGGGCCTGCTTCGCGCCGTAGCCGTTGAGGTACTTGCCGATGAAGCCGGTCCGGTAGCCGGCCTCGGAGAACCACGAGGCGATGGTGTCGGCCGGGTCGAGTGCCGCATTGCCGCCGTACCGGCCCTTGTTGTGCCGCACCCCGTTGTTCTGGGCGTACTGGCCGGTGACCAGCTCGGCGCGCGCCGGACAGCACAGGGGGTGGGGCGAGATGGCGTCGGTCAGGTCCATGCCCCGGTCGGCGAGCAGGGCCCGGGTCCGCGGCATCCAGGCCAGCTCATAGTCGTTCTGGTCGTCGGTCATCACCACGACGATGTTGGGCCGGTCATCGGAGGAACCGGCGGCGCGCAGGGCCGAGGAGGTCCCGGACGAACCGGCCACCCCGGCGGCCAGGGCTCCCAGGAGGCCGATCAGAACGAGGGCGAGCATCCCCTGCCGCCAGGCTCGTGCCATCGTCCCTCTGCTCCGCCCCGGTCCTCGGTCCACGGTCGTGGACCCGACGGCGTGGCGATCCCAGCCTAGTCTTGCCCGTTAGAGTGTGGACATCGTTGCCGAGATCGAAGGAACAGTCTCCACCCATGGACGGGCCTCAAAGTAGTTCTCATCCCAGCCCCTGCAATCGTGACCTGGCGACCGGCCGATGACGCCGCTGATCCTCCTCGGAGTCTCCCTCCTGCTGATCGCGGCGTGTGGTGTCTTCGTGGCGGCGGAGTTCTCGCTGGTCACGGTGGATCGCACCGCCGTGGACCGGGAGGCCGAGAGCGGTGACGCCGGCGCGGTGGGCGTGCAGCACGCCCTGCGCAGCCTCTCGACCCAGCTCTCCGGCGCGCAGGTGGGCATCACCATCACCAACCTGGCCATCGGCTTCCTGGCCGAGCCGGCGATCGCCCGGCTGGTCGACGGTCCGCTGGAGCGCGTAGGAGTCCCCGACGCCCTCGTCTCCCCGATCGCGGTCGGCATGGGCCTGGTGCTGTCCACGTTCCTGACCATGCTCTTCGGTGAGCTGGTCCCCAAGAACCTCGCCCTTGCGCTGCCGATGGCCACCGCGCGTGCCACGCAGAGGGCGCAGCGCGGCTTCACCAGGGCGATCGCCTGGCCGCTCCGGCTGCTCAACGGCTCGGCCAACGCCATCGTCCGGCGCCTGGGCATCGAGCCCCAGGAGGAGCTGCGCTCGGCTCGCAGCAGCCAGGAGCTGGCCTCCCTCGTGCAGCGCTCGGCCGACGAAGGCACGCTGGACGCGGAGACCGCAGAGCTGATGGAGCGCTCGGTGGAGTTCGGCACTCGCACGGCGGGTGAGATCATGACGCCGCGGGTGCGGACCACCAGCATCGAGGCCAGCGACCGGGCGGCCACCGTGATCGAGCTGGCCCGACAGACTGGCCACTCCCGCTTCCCGGTCCTGGACGCCGACGGCGTCGTGGTCGGCACCGTGCACGTCAAGCACGCCGTCGCGCTGCCGGTGCACGAGCGCGCCACGACTCGGGTCAAGCACATCATGGTCAAGCCCATGGTCGTCCCCGACTCGCTTCGCCTGGACCCGCTGCTGGCCCTCCTGCGCCAGGACGGGTTCCAGATGGCGGTCGTCCTCGACGAGTACGGCGGCCAGGCCGGGATCGTGACCCTGGAGGACGTGGTGGAAGAGATCGTGGGAGACATCTCCGACGAGCACGACCGGCTCGGTGAGCGGGCCCGGCAGCGCCGGGACGGGACGTGGTCGCTCTCGGGGCTGCTGCGCCCCGACGAGGTGGAGGACGTCTCGGGCATCGAGCTGCCCGAGCACGAGGACTACGACACCATCGCCGGTCTCGTGGTGCGGGAGCTGGGGCGTGTGCCGGCCGCCGGCGACGTGGCCGAGCTCGTGGTGCCCTTCCGCACCGAGGACGGCGAGGCCGAGGAGCGTGAGGTGACCCTGACCGTCGAGCGGATGGAGGGCCTGCGGGTGGACCGGGTAGCACTGCGACTCTCGGCGACACCTCGCGACCAGGACGGGGAGGCGTCATGAGTGACTTCGGCGCCCTGTTCGTCGCGATCGTGCTGCTGGCCTTCAACGCCTTCTTCGTCGGCGCCGAGTTCGCACTGATCTCCGCCCGCCGCAGCCAGATCGAGCCGCTGGCCGAGGCCGGGTCGAAGATGGCGCGAAGCACCATCCGCGCGATGGAGCAGGTGTCCATGGTGATGGCCGGTGCCCAGCTCGGCATCACGATCTGCTCGCTGGGTCTCGGTGCCGTGGGTGAGCCCGCGGTGGCCCACCTGATCGAGCCGCTGCTGGAGGTGGTGGGACTGCCTGGCGAGCTGTTGCACCCGATCGCCTTCGTCATCGCGATGATCGTGGTCGTCTACCTGCACGTGGTGCTGGGCGAGATGGTGCCCAAGAACATCGCCATCGCCGGCCCGGAGCGTGCCGCGCTGCTGCTCGGTCCGCCCATGGTGGTGATCATCACCATCCTTCGCCCGGTCATCGCCGGCATCAACACGTGCGCCAACGGCGTGCTCCGGCTGATGCGCATCGAGCCCAAGGACGAGATCGCCTCCACCTTCACCCGCGAGCAGGTAGCGGCCCTGGTGGAGGAGTCCCGGGGCGAGGGCATGATCGAGGCCCACGAGTACGACCGCCTGGCCGGGGCGCTGGGGTTCACCGAGAAGACGGTGAGCTCGGTCCTCATGCCGGCCGAGAGCCTCAGCACGGTGCGCCGCGGGAGCACCGTCGCCGCCGTGGAGGACCTGTGCGCCGCCACCGGCTTCTCGCGCTTCCCGGTGGTCGCCGACGACGGCGAGCTGCTCGGCTACCTGCACATCAAGGACGTCCTGGAGAGCGACGAGTCGCGTCGGGGGAGGGCGGTCGACGACAAGTGGATCCGGCCCTTCGCCAGCGTCCGCGCCACCGACCCGCTGCACGGCGCCCTCGAAGGGCTCCAGCGCAGGGGCGCCCACATGGGGCGGGTGATCTCCGAGGACGGCAGCGTGCTGGGTCTGGTCACGCTCGAGGACGTGCTGGAGGAGCTGGTGGGCGAGATCCGTGACGGGGCTCACCACGAGGAATCGGTGTGACCCTCGGCCAACCTGGGGCTCGATAGGCTGTCGGGGACCTGCGAGCAACCGCAGCCGACGAGAGACCTCGAGATCAGGAGAGCGAGTGCCCGACCAGCCCCAGCGCGCGGCGCGCATGTGGACGGTGCCCAACCTCCTGAGCCTTGCCCGGCTCGCCACGATCCCGCTCTTCCTCTGGCTCGTGCTCGGGCCGGAGGCCGACGGCTGGGCACTGGTGCTGCTGATGGTGTCCGGACTCACCGACTACCTCGACGGCTACCTGGCGCGGGTGCTGGACCAGCGCTCGCCGCTCGGTGAACTGCTCGACCCGATCGCGGACCGGCTCTACATCCTCGCGGTGGTCTTCGGGCTCGCGATGCGCGACATCGTCCCTTGGTGGGTGGCGGCGATCCTGCCCCTGCGCGACCTGCTGCTGTGGGGCCTGGTCCCGGTGCTGCGCACCCGCGGGTTCAGCGCCCTGCCGGTGCACTTCCTGGGCAAGGCCGCGACGTTCAACCTGCTCTACGCGTTCCCGCTGCTGCTGCTCGGCGAGGGGTCGGGCACGATCGCCACGCTCGCCGACGTGTTCGGCTGGGCCTTCGCGATCTGGGGCATCGGTCTGTACTGGTGGGCCGGAGTGCTCTACGCCTGGCAGGTGCGGACGCTCCTGATCGAGCTGCCGCCGCTGCCGCGAGCCGGTGAGCGGGCATGAGCGCCGAGGAGCCCCGGTCCTCGGACCTGCCCCAGCACGTGACGCAGCCGCTGCTGTCGCTGATCACCTCCCAGTCCATGGACGAGGACTACCAGCACGTCGCGGCGCGCCGGGCTGCCGGGGAGGGCCAGGTGCCCACCCGGGGGCGCGGTCGTCGAGTCGCCACCGGCGCCGTGATCGCGGTCTTCGGGATCCTCGTCGCGGTGGCTGCGGTGCAGACCTCGCTCAACGCCGACGTCGACGCCCTGGGCCGGGCCAGCCTCATCTCCCGCATCCAGGACGAGAAGGAGGACGTCACCGTGCTGCGCGCCCGTGCCGGCGAGGTCCGCGACGACAACGTGGAGGCGGACGACGAGCTGCGCCAGCTGAGGCAGACCGAGCAGGAGGTCGGACAGCGGGTGAGCCGGCTCGGCGTGCGGACCGGCTACCTGGCGGTGCGCGGTCCTGGGGTCCGGATCACCGTGGACGACGCGCCGGAGGGCGACGAGGACCCGCTCGTGCGGGCCAGCGATCTCGGCATCCTGGTGGACGGGCTGTGGGCTGCGGGGGCCGAGGCCGTGGCCATCAACGGTCAGCGGCTCACCGCACTGTCCCCGATCCAGAACACCGGCCCCGCGATCCACGTGAACTTCCGGCCGCTGAACGCGCCGTACACCGTGCTGGCCGTCGGGGATCCCGACACGCTGCAGGCGCGCTTCCTCGACAGCACCCACGGCTCGGTCTGGTTCAGCCTGGCGCGCTCGCTGGGTTTCGTGTTCGAGATGGAGAATGATGACGACCTGGAACTGCCCGCCGCGCGGGTCCGCACCCTGCGGGCAGCGGTGACCAAGACTCTGGACGAGGACCGCATGGACAAGGAGATCAATCCGTGATCGCCGCTCTCGGGCTGCTGCTGGGCATCCTTGCCGGCCTGCTGCTCCAGCCCGACATCCCGCTGGGTCTGGAGCCCTACCTGCCGATCGCCGTGGTCGCTGCCCTGGACGCGGTGTTCGGCGGGCTGAGAGCGTTCCTGGACGGCATCTTCGACGACAAGGTGTTCGTGGTCTCGTTCGTCAGCAACGTCGTCCTGGCCGCCACCATCGTCTACCTCGGCGACAAGCTCGGGGTGGGCAGCCAGCTCTCCACCGGCGTCATCGTGGTGCTGGGCATCCGCATCTTCTCCAACGCCGCCGCGATCCGGCGCCACGTGTTCCATGCCTGAGCCCCAGGAACCGTCCCGCGAGCAGCCGCCCGGCCCGGGGGAGAAGGAGCCGCAGGTCCCCGCGTGGAGCCGGCGACTTCGTCTGGCGCGGGCCATGGGGCGTCCCACCCGCTCCCAGCTGATCGTCGCGGTGCTGCTCGCGACGTTGGGGTTCGCCACGGTGACCCAGGTGCGCAGCACCGAGCTGGACGACACCTACCAGGGCCGCCGCGAGGAGGACCTGATCGAGATCTTCAACGGTCTCACCGGGGCCTCGGACCGGGCGCGCAGCGAGATCAGCCAGCTCGAGCAGACCAAGCGCGACCTCCAGACCGACTCGAACGCGCGTCAGGCCGCCATCGCGCAGGCCGAGCAACGCCTGGAGACGCTGAACATCCTGGCCGGCACCGTCGCTGTCACCGGACCCGGGCTGCGCATCACCATCACCGAGCAGACCGGCCGGATCCGCACCGACTCCCTGCTCGACGTCGTGCAGGAGCTGCGGACCGCGGGCGCGGAGGCGATGGAGTTCAACGACCAGGTCCGTCTGGTCGCGCAGAGCTCCTTCTCGGTCGTGGACGACCGCATCGCGGTGGACGGGGAGGTCCTGCCGTCGCCGTACGTCCTGGAGGTGATCGGGGAGCCGAACACCATGCAGACCGGACTCACCTACGTCACCGGCCCCGTCTCCCAGCTGGAGGAGGAGGGCGCGCAGGTGGTCATCGAGCGTCTCCCGGCGGTCGAGATCACCACGGTGCGAGACCTCCCGAGGGCCGACTTCGCCGAGCAGGCGGAAGGGCAGTAGCCTCGGCGCACACCGTGACCGCCCAACCCAGGAGGAGCCCGCGATGTATCCCGAGGACTTGCACTACACCGCGGAGCACGAGTGGGTCCGCCGTCCCGAGGCGGGCGGCACCTCAGCGGTCCGCGTGGGGATCACCGACTTCGCCCAGGACGCCCTCGGAGACATCGTCTACGTCTCGCTCCCCGAGGTCGGGCAGAGCGTCACCGCCGGCGAGGCCTGCGGCGAGCTGGAGTCGACCAAGTCGGTCAGCGACATCTACGCCCCGGTGTCCGGCGAGGTCGTTACCCGCAACGATGCGCTGGACTCCACTCCGGAGCTGGTGAACAACGACCCCTACGCGGCCGGATGGCTGTTCGAGGTCGCGCCGAGCGACCCCGCGCAGCTCGAGGCACTGCTGGACGCAGCCGCCTATCAGGCCGGACTCTCCTGATCCGGGTGACCCCGCCGCGGTGTGACTGATAGGTTCGTCTCACACCTCAAGCCTCAGCCCTGCCTTGAGAGTTCTCAGGGCAGGAGGGACCCACAACCTGCGAAGCGGAGGACAGATGCCGTTCTGCACGGCCTGCGGAAAGCAAAACCCGGACGAAGCTCGCTTCTGCTCACAATGCGGTGCGCGCCTCGGCGGCGAGTCCACTCCCGAACCGAGTGTCGTTTCCGACTCCACCGCCACCATCAGCATCACTCCCGAGCGCGCCGAGAGCTCTGACCGGGCCCTCAGTGCGGTGGACGCGGCCGCGGTCGACGCCCTGCCGACGGGCTCGGCGCTGCTCGTGGTGCAGCGGGGACCGGGCGCGGGAAGCCGCTTCCTCCTCGACACCGACCTCGTCAGTGCCGGTCGGCACCCCGACTCCGAGATCTTCCTCGACGACGTCACGGTCTCGCGCCGGCACGCGGAGTTCCGGCGCAACCCGGAGGGCGGCTTCACGGTCAGCGACGTGGGCAGCCTCAACGGCACCTACGTCAACCGGGACCGCATCGACTCGGTCGAGCTGACGGACGGTGACGAGGTGCAGATCGGCAAGTACCGACTGGTCTACTTCACCAGCCACGTGAGTGGCTGAGCAGGCGTCGGACGTGGTCCCCTCCTCCGCCGCGACGTCGCACTCCGACCGGGGGCGAATGAACATCGGGCAGGTGCTCGACGTGCTGCGCCCCGACTTCGGCGGCGTCACCATCCCCAAGATCCGCTTCCTCGAGGACAAGGGTCTGATCAAGCCCGAGCGCACCCCGTCCGGCTACCGCAAGTTCTCGGTCGCCGACGTGGAGCGGCTGCGCTACATCCTGCGCATGCAGCGTGACCACTACCTGCCGCTGAAGGTGATCGGCGAGCACCTGGACGCCATAGACCGGGGCCTGGAGCCGCCGCCCATCGAGGCCGTGGTCCCGACGGTGCCCACCGTCGCCCTGAACCGCGACGGCCTGCCGTCGGCAGAGTCCTTCGCCCGTCGCTCCGACGTCCGGCTCTCGCGTCGCGAGCTGATCAAGATCGCCGAGATCAGCGAGGAGCTGCTGGCACAGCTGGAGCAGTTCGGCCTGATCAGCCCGCGGCCAGGCACCGGGCACTACGACACCGACGCCCTGGTCATCGCGCAGACGGCCCGCGAGCTGGCCGACTTCGGCTTCGAGCCCCGCCACCTGCGCGCCTTCAAGACCGCAGCCGACCGCGAGGTCGGCCTGGTCGAGCAGGTGGTGGCCCCGCTCAAGCGAGGTCGCGACTCCGCCGCCCAGGGTCGGGTCGCCGACGCCGTGAGCGAGATCGCCGCTCTCTCGGTGCGGTTGCATGCCACGCTGGTCAAGAACGGCCTGCATGGGGCCTGACCCGGGCAACCGACCCAGAGTAGGGTTGCAGACGTGCGAGAGGTAGACGTCATAGGAGTCCGGGTGGAGATGCCCTCCAACCAACCCATCGTGCTGCTGCGCGAGGTCACGGGGGAGCGGTACCTCCCGATCTGGATCGGCGCTGTGGAGGCCACCGCCATCGCGTTCGCCCAGCAGGGTGTCGTGCCGCCCCGCCCGCTGACCCACGACCTGTTCAAGGACGTGCTCGAGGCGACGGGGTCGGCGCTGAGCGAGGTGCAGATCACCGACGTCAAGGACGGCGTCTTCTACGCCACCCTGGTCTTCGGGTCCGGCGCTCAGGTGAGCGCCCGTCCGTCGGACTCGATCGCGCTCGCGCTGCGGACGGGGACCCGGATCGTGGTCGCCGAGGACGTGCTCGACGAGGCCGGCCTGGCGGTTCCGGCCGAGCAGGAGGACGAGGTGGAGGCCTTCCGCGAGTTCCTCGACCAGGTCACCCCTGAGGACTTCGAGTCCCCGGAGGAGCACTGAGCCCTCACCCTCAACCTGAAGGTGAGAGTTGGCGACACGCCGGGGCTGGGCGTTGACCGGCCTCGAGTAGGCACCTACCTTGAACTGTCTCCGTTGTAACTCCACCGTTGTGGTTGCCTCCCGGCAGCCGCCACCTCACTTCCCCCGAGGGAGCTACGATGAGCGGAGTAGACGACGGAGGGTCCCCAGTGGGCGTGAACGACAACGAGCAGCAGGGCAAGCCGCGTCAGGTCGAGGTGGAGCACGCGACCGTGGCGGCCGAGGAGCAGGGTCTCCTGTTCACCGATGACGTGTCCCCGCTGCCCAGCGACGCCGGCTACCGCGGACCCACCGCGTGCAGTGCCGCCGGCATCACCTACCGCCAGCTCGACTACTGGGCTCGGACCGGTCTGGTCGACCCGACCGTGCGCGGCGCCTCTGGCTCCGGCTCGCAGCGCCTCTACTCCTTTCGCGACATCCTGCTCCTCAAGGTCGTCAAGCGCCTGTTGGACGCCGGTATCTCGCTGCAGCAGATCCGCACCGCGGTCCAGCACCTCCGTGAGCGCGGCACCGACGACCTGACCCGCGTGACCCTGATGAGCGACGGCGCCTCGGTGTACGAGTGCACGAGCAACGACGAGGTGATCGACCTGCTCCAAGGTGGTCAGGGCGTCTTCGGGATCGCGATCGGTGGAGTGTGGCGCGAGATCGAGGGCACCCTCGCCGAGCTGCCCAGCGAGCGGACGAGCGCCGAGCCCGCCGACGACGTCGCCGGCGACGAGCTGGCTGCACGCCGGGCCGCACGCAAGATCGGCTGACCTGCACCGCACCGGCTCTGGGCCGGTCACGATCACGAGGCCGTCCGGCATCCGGGCGGCCTCGCGTCGTACCCGCCCCACGGTATGCTCGAAGGGCTGACGATCCCGCGCGGGAGAGTCCTGGTGGGGCCGCCACCAGCGCCGAAGGGGCAATTCCTCCCCGGAACCTCTCAGGCACCAAGGACCGCGCAGGGCAGGCGACTGTGAAGCCGGTGGCATGGCCACCGGTGACAGAGGGGGAGGCGACCTGTTCGTCTGACCCTGACCTGTTCGCCCGAACCTGGAGTGTGGCCATGTCCGACCTGCCCAGTCTGTCCGAGCTCGACGCGGCGCTCCCGTTCTCCGATCGGCACATCGGGCTCCGCGACTCCGACGTGGCCATGATGCTGGAGCACCTGGGCTTCGCCTCGCTCGAGGAACTGATGGCTGCTGCCGTGCCCGGGGGCATCCGGTCCGCTGGTGGACTGGCCCTGCCGGCCGCGGTCACCGAGGCGGCCGCAGCCAAGGAGCTGCGCGAGCTGGCCGGGGCCAACAAGCCCGCCGAGGCGATGATCGGGCTCGGCTACCACGCCACCATCACGCCCCCGGTGGTGCGGCGCAACGTCCTGGAGGACCCGTCCTGGTACACCGCCTACACGCCGTACCAACCGGAGATCTCCCAGGGGCGGCTCGAGGCCCTGCTCAACTTCCAGACCGTCATCGGCGACCTCACCGGACTGCCCACCGCCAACGCGTCGCTGCTGGACGAGGGGACCGCGGCGGCCGAGGCGATGACGCTGGTGCGCCGCGCCAACCGCAAAGCCGCGGGTCCGTTCGTGGTCGACGCCGACGCACTGCCGCAGACCATCGAGGTGGTCCGCACCCGCGCGGAGGCCATGGGCATCGAGGTGGTGGTCGCCGACCTCGCGCAGGGGCTCCCCGAGGGCCAGCTGAGCGGGGTCCTGGTGCAGTACCCCGGTGCCTCCGGCCGGGTCCTCGACCCCCGGGCCGTCATCGAGGCCGCGCACGCCCGCAACGCGCTCGCCGTGGTCGCCGCCGACCTGCTCGCGCTGACCCTGCTCGAGGCACCGGGGGCGATGGGTGCCGACGTGGTCGTCGGCTCCTCGCAGCGGTTCGGCGTCCCGCTCTTCTACGGCGGGCCCCACGCGGGCTTCATGTCGGTCGCCAGTGGCCTGGAGCGACACCTCCCCGGGCGCCTGGTGGGGGTCTCGGTGGACGCGGAGGGACGCCCGGCGTACCGGCTCGCGCTGCAGACCCGGGAGCAGCACATCCGGCGGGACAAGGCGACCTCCAACATCTGCACCGCGCAGGTCCTGCTGGCGGTCGTGGCCGGCATGTACGCCGTGCACCACGGGCCCGACGGACTCCGCGCCATCGCTCAGCGCACCCACCGGTACGCCGTGCTCATCGCCGCCGCGCTGACCCGCGCCGGACTGGCCCTGCAGCACGCGGAGTTCTTCGACACCCTCGGTGTGGTGGTGCCTGGCCGCGCCGCCGACGTGGTGGCCCGGGCCCGGGAGCTGGGCCTCCACGTTCGCCTGGTGGACGAGGACCGGGTTGGGCTGTCGACCTCGGAGGTCACCACGGGTCGCACCGTGGAGGCGGTGCTCACCGCGTTCGGGGTGGAGTCGGACGTCGCGGGGCTCGACGAGATCACCGCCTCGGCGCTGCCAGGCGGACTCCACCGGGAGACGCCGTACCTGACCCACGAGGTGTTCTCGACCCATCGCAGCGAGACCCAGATGCTGCGGTACCTGCGTCGGCTCTCGGCTCGGGACTACGCGCTGGACCGGGGGATGATCCCGCTCGGCTCGTGCACCATGAAGCTGAACGCGACCTCGGAGATGGAGCCCATCAGCATGCCGGGCTTCGCCGACCTGCACCCGTTCGCACCGGCCGAGGACGCCACCGGCTACCGCCGTCTGGTGTCGGACCTCGAGGGGTGGCTCGCGGAGGTCACCGGCTACGACCGGGTCTCGATCCAGCCCAACGCCGGATCCCAGGGCGAGCTGGCCGGCCTGCTGGCGATCCGCGGCTACCACCGGGCACGACAGGTCGAGGGGGCGCCGCTGCGCGAGGTGTGCCTGATCCCCTCCTCCGCGCACGGCACCAACGCAGCCTCCGCGGTCATGGCGGGGATGCGTGTGGTCGTGGTCCGTGCCAGCGAGGACGGCTCGGTGGACCTGGACGACCTCAAGACCAAGTGCGCGGAGCACGCGGACACGCTGGCCGCGATCATGGTGACCTACCCCTCGACCCACGGTGCGTACGAGGACACGATCACCGAGCTGTGCCGGATCGTGCACGACCACGGTGGCCAGGTCTACGTCGACGGCGCGAACCTCAACGCCCTGCTCGGCTACGCCAAGCCAGGTGAGTTCGGGGGAGACGTCTCCCACCTCAACCTGCACAAGACCTTCTGCATCCCGCACGGCGGCGGCGGCCCGGGGGTCGGCCCCGTGGCGGTGCGAGCCCACCTGGCGCCCTACCTGCCCTCACACGCCAACCACCCCGAGCCGGAGAAGCGCCGAGGCATCGGCCCGATCAGCGCGGCGCCGTACGGCTCGGCGGGGATCCTGCCCATCTCCTGGGCCTACGTGCGGATGATGGGTGCCGAAGGGCTGACCCGCGCCACCGCCTCGGCGGTGCTGTCGGCCAACTACCTGGCCTCCCGGCTCGACGAGCACTTCCCGGTGCTCTACCGAGGGCACTCGGGCCTGGTGGCGCACGAGTGCATCCTCGACGTCCGCGGCATCACCAAGGCGAGCGGGGTGAGCGTGGACGACGTCGCCAAGAGGCTCGTCGACTACGGCTTCCACGCGCCCACGATGTCGTTCCCCGTCGCCGGCACCCTGATGGTGGAGCCGACCGAGTCCGAGGACCTGGCCGAGATCGAGCGGTTCATCGAGGCGATGATCGCCATCAAGGCCGAGATCGACCGGGTCGCCGCGGGGGAGTGGACCCCGGAGACGTCGCCGCTGCGGATGGCTCCGCACACCTCGCGGGCGCTGGTCGGCGAGTGGGACCGCAGCTATTCCCGGGAGCTGGGGGTCTTCCCCGCCGGGGTCGACCCCGACAAGTACTGGCCGCCGGTCGCGCGCATCGACCAGGCCTACGGCGACCGCAACCTGGTGTGCTCCTGCCCCTCCCCGGAGGCCTTCGCCGAATGATCGACCGGCGCCAGGCCCGACTCGAGCTCGCCCAGGGCCGCGGTCGGCTCCCGTCCGTGGTGGGCGCGGTCTTCGACCGCTACGGGGTGGTCTGGGCAGGCCGTGCCGGCGGCGGCGCGGACCTCAACGCCCAGTACCGGATCGGGTCGATCACCAAGACGATGACCGCCGTGCTGGTGATGCAGGCGCGTGACGCCGGCCTGGTCGACCTCGACGACCCCGTGGGACGTCACCTGGGCGACATCGGCTACGCCGAGTGCACGCTGCGGCAGCTGCTCTCCCACACCTCCGGCATGCAGAGCGAGCCCGCGGGGCCGTGGTGGGAGCGCACCCGGGGCTCGGACTTCACCACGCTCGCCGCCGCCAACGACGGCAGTGGTCGGGTCGCGGCCGCGGGGGAGTGGTTCCACTACTCCAACCTCGGCTTCGCGCTGCTCGGCGAGGTGGTGGCTCGAGTCACCGGCACCCCGTGGCGGCAGCTCGTCACGCAGTCGCTGCTCCTGCCGCTCGGCATGACCCAGACCTCCTACCTGCCCCGTCCCGGTGCCCAGCCCGGGTTCAGCGTCGGGCACTTCACCGGAGTGCCACAGCTGGAGCCGCTGGCCGACACCGGCGCGATGGCGCCCGCGGGGCAGCTGTGGTCGACGCTGGCCGACCTGGTGCTGTGGGGGCAGTTCCTCGCCGGGGCCCGCCCCGACCTGCTGGCGCCGGAGTCCCTGGCCGAGATGACCTCGCCCGTCACCGCCGACTACGGACTGGGTCTGCGGTTGACCACCGGCACCACCGGGACCCTGGTCGGACACAACGGCTCCATGCCGGGTTTCCTGGCTGCCGTCCTGGTCGACTCGGCGTCGGGCATCGGTGGGGTGACCTTGATGAACGCGACCACGGGCGTGGACCAGGCAGCGCTCCTGCTGGAGCTGATCGACGGGGACCTCGACCACGACGGTGTCGAGCCCTGGGTCCCCTCCGGCGAGCTGCCGGAGGCGATCCGCGGAGTCCCCGGGCTGTGGTTCTGGGGGAACACCGCCACCGAGGTCCGCTGGCACAACCGCCTGCTGGAGCTTCGCCAGCTGGCCGTGCCCGACGACGTCGAGCTGTTCGGGCTGGGCGACGGAAGGATCGTCGGGCTCCAGGGCTACCACCGCGGCGAGACCCTGCACGTCGTACGACGTCCGGACGGGGAGGTCGACCATCTCGAGGTGGCCACGTTCGTGCTGACCCGCACCGCCTACGACCCGGCGGCGCCCATCCCGGGCGGCCCGCACCGTCAGCGCGCCTGAGAGACGCTCGACATGTTGAAGTCCGGGACCCGCAGCGCGGGCATCGCGGTCCGGCTGAAGTAGTCCTCGCCCCACTCCCGGCTGAACGCCGGCTCGGTGGCACCGGCGGCGGTGAACCGCCCCAGCAGGTCGACCGGGCTCTCGTTGAACCGGAAGTTGTTCACCGACCCGGTGATCTCGCCGTTCTCGACCAGGTAGACGCCGTCCCGGGTGATCCCGGTCAGCAGCAGGGTCTGCGGATCCACCTCGCGGATGTACCACAGGCAGGTGAGCAGCAACCCGCGTTCCACGTCCGCCACGAGCTCGGCCACCCCACCGGAGGAGCCCTCGACCGCCAGCACCAGGTTGTCGACGGCCGGGGTGGCGGGCTGGCCGGTCAGGACCGCGGAGTGCCGCGTCTGCAGGAGCGCCGACAGCCGGCCGTCGGCGATCCAGTCGGTGCGCGCGAGCGGCAGGCCGTTGTCGAAGACCGAGGAGGTGTTGCTGGAGGCCGGAGCGACCACGAACGGCTCGCACTCAAGTCCGGGGTGCGTGGGGTCCGAGGAGAGGGTGACACCGGCGCGGGCGACCCGGTCGCCGATCCGGGTGCCGCCCCCGCGCCTGCTGAAGACCGACTGCCCGTCGTGGGCCACCCGGGCGCCGGCGCTCCAGTAGGTGTCGACCATCAGGTCCGCCACCGCGGTGGGGGGCAGGATCGTGTCGTAGCGCCCGGCCGGCAGAGCCACCTCGCGGGCACCCCACGCCAGCCGGGTCGTGAGCTCGGCCTCCATTGCCAGGGGGTTCACCTCGGCGAAGTCCCTGGTGGCTCCGCCGACCCACGCGCTCTGGGTGAGGTCTGCGGTCTTGGCGGTGCAGCCGTAGTGCCCGGTGGGCTGCACGTGGCGGCGGCGCAGCCCGGTGCTGGAGCCCAGGTAGGTGGTGGTGACCTCGTGGTTGACGAAGCCGTAGAGCAGCCGGCCACCGCCCTGGGCCGTCCCGAACGCCTCGCCCAGCATCGGAGCGACGTCGGCGTAGACCCCGATGTCGGTCTCCGCCGGCGGCTCTGCCCAGTCCGGGTCCGCGTCGCCGACCACCAGGTCGACCGCGTCCTCGGCCGGGGAGGAGTCCCGGGCTGCGCCGTCGGCGGCGGCCACCAGGGCGGTGACCTGGTCCGGGGTGGTGGCAGCGCCCGAGACCGAGCCGGTGCGCGTCCCGTCCCGGCCGGCGACGAAGGAGATGACGGTCACCGACAGTCCGTGGGCG
The DNA here is from genome assembly GCF_002930065.1 of Nocardioides sp. 616. Taxonomy (NCBI): domain Bacteria; kingdom Bacillati; phylum Actinomycetota; class Actinomycetes; order Propionibacteriales; family Nocardioidaceae; genus Nocardioides; species Nocardioides sp. 616. The sequence goes on from NZ_POAG01000017.1 coordinate 236,030, forward strand.
ACGCCGTTGGTGGTCAGGGAGTTGTTGGCCCAGCGGAGGTTGGCGCTGGTGTTGTTGCCCACGATCACCACGCAGTCGTCGGCGGTCGTGGTGGCGAGCGCGTGCTCGACCAGGTCCTGGGGTGAGGTGCTCATGCCGTGCCTGCCTCGTCGGTGGTGTTCAGGATGCGGACGGAACGGAACAGCGCGGAGGGACAGCCGTGGCTGACCGCCGCGACCTGACCCGGTTGCGCCTTGCCGCAGTTGAAGGCGCCTCCCAGCTCCCAGGTCTGCGGACCGCCCACTGCCTCCATCGAGCCCCAGAAGTCCGTCGTGGTGGCCTGGTAGGCGGCGTCCCGGACCTGGCCGCTGATCTGGCCGTTCTCGATGCGGAAGAACCGTTGGCCGGTGAACTGGAAGTTGAACCGCTGCATGTCGATGGACCAGGACTTGTCGCCCACCACGTACAGCCCACGTTCCACCCGGGAGATGAGCTCGTCGGTGCTCGGGCCCTCGGCGTCGGGCTGCAGCGAGACGTTGGCCATCCGCTGGATCGGGTTGTGGCCGGGGGAGTCGGCGTAGGCGCACCCGTTGGACCTGCCTGCGCCGGTGCCTGAGGGATCGGGGTTCAGCTCCGGCTTCTGGTGTGCCATCGCCCGGTCCAGCTGGTAGCCCACCAGGACCCCGTCCCGGATGATGTCCCAGCTCTGCGTCTGCACCCCTTCGTCGTCGTACCCGATCGTGGCCAGGCCGTGCTCGACGGTCCGATCGCCCGTGACGTGCATCGCGGGGGACCCGTAGACCAGGGTGCCCAGCTGGTCGTAGGTGGCGAACGAGGTCCCGGCGTAGTTGGCCTCGTAGCCCAGGGCGCGGTCCAGCTCGGTGGCGTGTCCGACCGACTCGTGGATGGTGAGCCACAGGTTCGAGGGATGGATCACCAGGTCGTAGCTCCCCGGCTCCACGGACGGGGCCTGGAGCTTCTCCGCCAGCAGCTCCGGCACCTCGGCCAGCTCGGAGTCCCAGTCCCAGAACCGTCCGGTGAGGTACTCCCAGCCCCGGCCCACGGGGGGCGCGATGCTCGTCATGGAGTCGAAGGTGCCGGTCGCGGAGTCCGACCCCATCGCCTCGAACGACGGCATCATCCGCACCCGCTGCTGGGTCGTCCTGGTGCCGGCCAGGTCCGCGTAGTACTTGTTCTCCTGCACCTGCTGCAGGCTGGCCGCGGCGTGCTCGACGACCGAGTGCCGGACCAGGCGCGCCGTCCAGTCGGAGAGCACCGCGACCTTGTCGGAGGTCGCGACCTCCCAGGGGTTGACCTCGTACGCCGAGACCCAGGTGACGTCCTCGTGCACGGGCTCGGGGGCCAGCTCCACCGGCGTCGGGGTCATGGTCGCCGCGATCTCCGCCACGGCCAGCGCCTGGTCGGTGACCCGGCGTACCTCCTGCGCCGTCAGCACCACGCCGCTGGCGAAGCCCCAGGCGCCGCGGTGGATGACGCGCACCGCGAAACCGAGGTCCTCGGAGTCCTGGGCGCCCTGGAGATGGCCGTCCCGCACCGCGAGGTGCTGGTAGCGGTTGCGCTCGAACCGGAAGTCGGCGTGCTGCACGCCTCGTTCGGCGGCTCGCGCCAGGGCCACCTCGCCCAGCTGGCGGTAGCCCAAGGCGAGGAAGGAAGGATCGAGACCGGGCTTGCTCATGGGCCGAACCTAGTCCCTGACAGGTAGGGTCGCGCGCATGACGGCACCGGCATGGCTGGGGATCGGCGCCCAGCGCTCCGGGACCACGTGGTTCACCGACCTGCTCTGCCAGCACCCGAGCGTGGGGCTGGGCACCAACGGCAAGAAGGAGCAGCACCTCCTGCACAAGGTGGGGGACGGGCTGGAGAGCCCGGCCACCTACCTCGACCTGTTCCCCGCCGACGGCGTGGCGCGGGGGGAGTGGACCCCGCAGTACCTGCGGCACTCCTCGGCACCGTTCGCGGCGTCGGGTCTGCTGGCCCCCGATGCGCCGGTGCTGGCGATCCTGCGCGACCCGGTCGAGCGCTTCCTCTCCGCCATGCGGCTCGCCGCGACCAGGGCCAAGTCGCCCTGGCCCTACCCGGTGCCGATCACGGTGCAGACGTTCAGCGGGTTCTATGCCGACCAGCTGGCGATGTGGGCCAACGCCGTGGGCCGCGAGCGGATGGTGGTGATGGTCTACGAGGAGGTCCGTCGCGACCCGCAGCGTGCCGTGGACGCGGTGTGGCGTCGTCTGGGTCGGGCACCGGTGCCGCTGGTCGACGTGGACCGTCCGTCGCGCTCGAGCAGCGCGGCCAGCTGGGAGCCTCCGGCCGGCCAGGTGGAGTCCCTGCGGGTGCTCTACCGGCCGCAGCTCGCGCGGCTGGCCGAGGAGTGGGACCTGGACCTGAGCAGCTGGACCACTCTCACCCGCTGACCGGAGCCAGCCGGGAGCCGTGGCGGTCCTTGATCACCTGGAGCTGCGTCGGGATCCGCTCCCGCATCTCCGTCACGTGGCTCACCACCCCCACGACGCGGCCGCCGTCCCGCAGGGCGTCCAGGGTGTCCAGGACGTCGTCGAGGGTGTCGGCGTCGAGGCTGCCGAATCCCTCGTCGACGAACAGCGTGCCCAGATCGGCTCCGCCCGCCTCCTCGGTGATGACGTCGGCCAGTCCCAGCGCCAGGGCCAGGGACACCACGAAGGTCTCACCGCCCGAGAGCGTGGCAGGGTCACGGGTCTCCCCGGACCAGTCGTCCCGGACCAGCAGGCTCAGCCCACCCCGGGTCTCCCGGGTGCCGCGCTGGCCGGTGTGCTCCAGGGTGTAGCGCATGCCGCTCATGCCGCGGAGCCTGGCGTTGGCCGCCTGGACCACCTGGGAGAGCCGGTAGCCCAGGACGTAGGCCGCCAGTCGCATCTGGAGTCGGTTGTCGGCCGACTTCCCCTCGGCGAACGAGCTCAGGTCCACGGCCACCCGCAGCTCCTCGCGCAGCGGCCTCCACTGCTGCAGGGCAGCGGCGAGCTGGGCGCCGAGGTCCTGCAGCCGGTCTGCGTCCTGGCGGGCGCGGTCGGCAGCCGCTCGCACCCGGACCAGCTCGGCGCGGGCCTCACGGTGGCTGCGGGCCAGCCCATCGAGATCGGGGACCGGGGCCGCTGCCGCGGCCCGCAGCTCGGCGTCCTCCAGCAGACCGGTGAGCCGGTACTCCTCCTGCGCGTACTCCTCGATCAGGGTCTCCAGGGCCTGACAGGTGTCCTGGTCCCGGTGTGCCCGGCGTACGGCGTCCGCATGGGGCAGCTCGCACTCCTCGAGTACGCGGCGCAGGGCCTCCTCGTCGACCCGGAGCCGGTTGGTCGCGCGCTCGGCGGCGGCCTGCAGGGTCAGGTAGCGCTTGCCGAGGGAGGCGCTGGTCTCCAGCGCCTGCAGCAGCGAAGTCACCGAGGTGTGCGTGCTGCCGGCGAGCGCGGCGGTGCGGGCCGCGTCGAGCGTCTCGAGGTCGCTCTCGCAGACCTGGAGCCCCGTCTCGATCCGAGCCACCTCCACCTCGGCCTCCCGGGACGCGTGGTGGGCCGCCGTCAGCCGGCGCTCGAGGTCGACGAGCTCAACGCGGATCGCCACCGCGCGACGCTCCGCCTCCTCGGCTGCCGCCAGCTGCTCCTGGCACTGCGTGAGGCGCTGGCGCAGCGACTCGTGCGGCTCCTCCCCGGCTCGGGCGGCCGTCGCGTCCCGCTGGGAACGCAGCTGCTGGACCCGGTCGTCGTGGACGTGCAGCAGAGCCTTGGCGTCGTCGACGGAGCGCATGGCGCCGCGCTCGGCGGCGCCGTCGGGGGAGCCGGGAGACGGGCTGGCGCGGTGCGGGTGACTGCACGAGCCGCAGACGGGACAGGAGTCGCCGACCGCCAGCGCACCGGCGATCTCCGCCGCCATGCCCTGGATCCGGGTCTCCCGGATGTCCAGCCAGGTCTGGGTCAGGTCCTGCACACGCTCGCGGCACTCGGCACGCTCCGAGGCTGCCTCGGCCAGCTCGGCCTCGAGAGCGACGAGCAGCTCCTTGTCGGTCAGCCGGGTACTCAGCACGGTCACCTCGGCCTCGAGCTGGGCCGCCGAGCCGGCTGCCTGCTGGCTGGAGGTGAGGGCGCTCTGCCGGTGCTCCAGCCGAGCTGGCAGCTCCGCGAGCTGGGCGTGGGCGGACTCCACCCGGGCGCGGGCGTCGGCCAGCCGCCGCCGCGCGTCGGCCCGGGCCTCGTGCAGCTCTGCCAGGCGCCGGTCCGAGTCGCGCAGCGGCCCGAGGGCCGAGCACTGCTGCTGGACCGAGCTCAGCAGCGCGTCGACCGCCTCCGCGGCGGCGTCGTCGCGGGGTAGTGCCACCGCCCGGTCGGCACCGAGGTGCTGTGCCAAGGACTCCAGGGCCGAGTCTGCCCGCAGGCGCGCCGCACTGGCCTCGAAGGTCGCTGCGTCGACGAGCTTCAGCACGGGCATGGCGCCAGCGGCGCGGCGCGCCTCGCGCAGCTCGGAGACCCTGCGGCCGTGCTGGTCTGCGGCGGCGAGGTGCGCGCCGAGCTGGGCCCGGGCCGCGGCGTGCCGCTCCTGGAGCTCGTGAGTCCGGCGCCCCAGGGTGTGGCGCTGCTCCGCCTCGCGCTCGGCCGCCTCGGCCCCGGGCAGGAGAGCCGCCGCCCGTCGGGCAGTGGCGGCGGCATCGGCGGTGACCGCAGCCGTCCACGCGCCCAGCTCACCCGATCCGGCCACCGGCTCCAGGGACTGCAGGTCCCACTCGTCGGGCACCGCAGCGGTCGAGACCTCGCACACGCGGCTGACCAGGGCGGCGACCGCGTCGTGGTGGGTGCGCGAACGCCGCGCGAGCTGGAGCCGGTGCTCGCGCAGCCAACCCTCCATCCGCGAGAAGCGGCTGGTGTTGAAGAGCTGCTGCAGCACCGCCTGACGTTCGTCCGACTTGGCCCGCAGGAACGCCTGGAAGCGGCCTTGGGGGAGCATCGCCACCTGGCAGAACTGGGTGAGGCTCATGCCCAGCAGCGCCCCGACCAGGTCGCCCACCTCGTCGAGCCTGGTGGAGACGGGCTGCCACCCGCCGTCGCGATGCTCCGCCAGCGCCACCGACGCCTGCTGGTTGGTGGTGCCGGTGCCCCGCTTCTTGGGTCGTTGCCATGCGGGGGACCGGACGAAGCGGAACCGGCGGCCCGAGAGCGTCGCCTCCAGCGTGACCTCAGGCGCCACGGAGGGTGCGGCGTGGTCGGAGCGCAGCCGCTTGGCGGCACCGCGCTCGCCCGGCACGTCGCCGTACAGGGCGAAGCAGACGGCGTCGAGGACGCTGGACTTGCCGGCTCCGGTCGGCCCGGTCAGCAGGAACAGGCCGGCCTCGCTGAGCTCGTCGAAGTCGACGGTGACGGTCTCGGCGAACGGACCGAAGGCGGTGACCGTCAGGGTGTGCAGCCGCATCAGCGCCCCGCCTCGGAGACGGTGAGCAGGGAGTCGACGTCGGTGTCGTCGCAGCAGGCCTCGCTGGCCTCGCGCAGCAGCAGCGACTCCGCCTCGGTCGCCGGTGCGCCGCGCAGCTCGGACATGAAGGCGAGCGTGATCTCGTGATCGGTCAGACCGGTCGTGGGTCGGCGCGAGGAGTCGGGATCGGCACCGCTGCCCTCGGGTGCGAACCCGATGACAAGCGTGTGCGGGAAGCGGGTGCGCAGCCTGTCCATGGCACGCAGCGGCCGCACGGCGTCGGTCAGGGTGGCGTGAACCCAGGACTCCTGGTGCTGCGCCAGCGCCGGCTCACCGAGCAGCTCCTCGAGAGTCCCGGTGATCTGGGACAGCGGTCGCGGCACCGGCGCCGGCACGAACTCGGCGGCGCTCATGCCGCTGCGGTCGAGATCGATGAGCCACGACCCCTTCGTGTGGCCGGCCTCGGAGAACGAGTAGGCGAGCGGGGAGCCGCTGTAGCGCACCGCCGCCGACAGCACCTGGGCGCCGTGCAGGTGGCCCAGGGCGGTGTAGGAGATGCCGTCGAAGAGAGCGCCGGGAACCATCGAGATCCCACCCACGCTGATGTCGCGCTCGGACTCCGAAGGCGCGCAGCCGGTCACGAACGCGTGGGCCAGCACCACCGACCGCGAGCCTGCCGGCCGGCGGTCCAGATCGGCACGGACGCGGCGCATCGCCTCCGAGAGCGCGGCCTCGTGGCTACGGACCGGCAGCCCCCAGGGCTCTCTGACGCTCTCGGGGTCGAGGTAGGGGATGCCGTAGACCAGCACCGGGCCGTGCTCGTCGCTGAGCTCGACGGGGGATCCGACGCCCGAGGCGTCGGTGCGGATGTGGACCCCGGCCGCGTCGATCAGCGTGGAGCCGAAGCCCAGGCGCAGGGCGGAGTCATGGTTGCCGCTGGTCACCACCACCCGGGCCCGTGAGCTCGCCAGTGCCGCGAACGCCTCGTCCGCGACTCGGACCGCATCGACGTGTGGCAGTGCCCGGTCGTAGACGTCGCCGGCGACCACCACCAGGTCGACCGACCGGCGCTCGACCACCTCGAGCAGGTGCTCGAGGAAGGCACGCTGGTGCGCCAGCATGCCTTCGCGGTGGAAGGACCGGCCCAGATGCCAGTCTGAGGTATGAAGGATGCGCACGGGTCGACCATAGGAGTCGGGTCCGACAGTCCTGAGCAGCCCACGCCGCAGCGGCAGAGACCGTGACCAGGACAGGGACCGTGAGCGGGTCTCAGCGCGGGCCGAAGGTCTCCCGGACCGCGATTCGCCGCTCGAGGGAGTCGACCAGGTCGAGCAGGTTGCGGTGCACCGTGGGGTCCAGCGTGCCGGAGCCGGCGAGCTGCCGTGCGGAGGCGACCAGAGCAGGGTCCAGGCAGGTGCCGGGGAAGAACGCCTTCACGGCCGTCCCCAGGACCCAGCCCGCGTGCGTCAGGGGCAGGTCGGGCAGGGCGTCGAGGTAGCGCTGGGCGAAGGCCTCGGTGACCTTCTCCTGGCCCGCGCGCCACATGCCGCGCCCCGCGGCCTCCAGCTCGTAGTTCGCCACGTCCGCGTCTCCGGTGAACCGGCGCCATGCCCACTCCTTGGCCTCCACGGTGGGCAGGGACGCCACGGCCCGCGAGTGCTCGACCCGGGAGCGCGCCGTCGGCTCGGACGCCAGGGCGCGGTCCAGCTCATCGGGATCGCTGGAGCCCAGCACCGCGAGGCGCACCAGGAGGGCCCAGCGCAGGTCCAGGTCCAGCTCGAGCCCCTCGGGGAGCCCGCCCGCCAGCCAGTCCCGCAGCCGGGACTCGTCCGCGGCCGTGGCGACCGCGGACTGGAAGGCGGCCAGCTGCAACGTGCTGCCTGCGGGTGCCGACCGGGCGCGAGCCAGCATCGTGCGGTGGATCCGGGCAGCACTGGCTGCGGGGTCAGGTCCCAGCTCCACGCCCGAGGCGATCGCCCAGGGGAGGGTGTAGTTCACGGCGTCGTCGTTGTCCTCGTGAGGCATCGCGGCCTCCACCAGGTCCAGCACGTCGGAAGGGTCGACGGCGACCTGGTGGAAGGAGCTGCGCAGACCGTTCCAGGCGCCCGCACGCACCCGGGCGTCGGAGACCGTCGGCAGCAGCGTCTTCAGGCTCTGGACCGTGGCAGGGTCGAGCAGGGTGGCGGCCCAGGTGTCCTCGTAGGCGTCCAGGACGACGGCGGGGGCCTCGGTCCGGTAGGGCGTCTGGTCGCCGACGATGGTGACGGGGGAGGTCTCCCACCCTGAGGCCGAGACGGTGGTGACGCCGAAGGTGTGGGAGCGGTCCGCCGGGTTCCCGCGCGGGGGAGTACGACGGATGGTCCCGGCGTCCCGGTCGAGGACGATCGTGTCGGGCCCGGCCGTGCGCAGCCAGCTGTCGGTGAAGTCGGCCAGGTGCTGTGCTCCGGCCCGCTCCCAGGCTCCGAAGAGGTCGCTCATGGTGGCGTTGCCGAACCAGTGGGAGTCGAAGTGGTCGATGACGCCGGCGAAGAAGACCTCGTCCCCGAGCCGGGCGTTGAGCTGCTTGAGCACGCTCGACCCCTTGGCGTAGGAGATCCCGTCGAAGTCCTGGAGCGCCGCCCTGGCGTCCACCGCCCCGTTGCCGGCCACCGGATGGGTGCTCGGGCCCTGGTCCGCGACCAGGCCCCACTGCCGACGTGCGTACGCCGCATGCGTCCAGGCGTCGCCGTACTCGGTGACGTCGGCGGTGACCCGGTTGCCCATGTACTCCGCGAAGCTCTCGTTGAGCCACAGGTCGTCCCACCACTTCGGAGTGGTGATGTTGCCGAACCACTGGTGGGCCATCTCGTGCGCCACGGTGGTGGCGCGCTGGATCCGCATGCCCCGGGTGACCCGGCTGGAGAACACCAGCGGGTCGCGGAAGGTGACGCACCCGGGGTTCTCCATGGCGCCGGCGTTGAACTCCGGGACGAACGCCTGGTGGTAGTTGCCGAAGGGGTAGCGGGTCCCGAACAGCCGGTGGTACTCGTCGAAGCACGCCTTGGTGATGGTCAACAGCTCGTCGGCGTCGGCGTCGAGGTCTCGCGCGATGCTTTGCCGGGCGCTCAGGCCCAGGGGGATCCCGTCGTGCTCGTCGTGGATGAGGTGGTAAGGACCCGCGACCAGGGTGACGAAGTACGTGGAGAGCGGGGGAGTGGGCTCGAACTCCCAGACGCCGGCCTCGACCTGCGCGCCCGGAGCGTTGCCGATCACGGTCCAGTCGGCCGGGGCGGTGACGTGGAAGGTGTACGGCGCCTTGAGGTCGGGCTGGTCGAAGCAGGCGAAGATGCTGGGAGCGGCGTCCATGAACGACATGCCGTACACGTAGCGACGGCCGTCGGCCGGGTCGACGTGCTGGTGCAGCCCCTCGCCGTCGTTGCGGAAGGCCATCACGGCGTCCACCACGACCTCGTTGCGCCCCGCCACCGTCGACAGGGGCACTCGTCCGGCCTGCAGGGTGTCGTGGTCGAGCTCGGTGCCGTTGAGCCGGAGGCTCTTGACGCCGGCGGGCTTGAGGTCCAGGAAGGTCTCACCGCCCTGACTGTCGAACAGGATGCGGGTGAGGGACCCGAAGGTCGCCTCATCACTGGCCAGGTCGAGGGTGACGTCGTAGGAGATGACCCGCAGGAGGTCGAAACGGGTGCGTGCCTCGGCGTGCTGGAGGCTTCGGTAGCTCGTGCCCATCGCGTCAGCCTAGCCAGGTGCCCCGCTGAGCCCGCAGGCTCCATATGCTCGTGGCATGACGCAGACGCCTGGTTCCTCGACCGAGTCCGAGAATTCCCGCAGCGTCACCTTGACCCGGATCGGGGACGGCCGGTTCAAGGCGATGAACGCGCGCGGGGGAGAGACCTTCTTCGGAACGGGGGGCCTCGACCCCGACTTCACCCCGGTGGAGCTGCTGCTGGCCGCGATCGCGGGCTGCAGCGCCATCGACGTCGACCTGATCACCGGCAAGCGCTCCGAGGCGGTCTCCTTCGACGTCGCGTGCCACGGCGAGAAGGTGCGCGACGAGCAGGGCAACCACCTGCGCGACATCCGGGTGGTGTTCGACGTGCGGTTCCCAGACGGGGACGCCGGCGACCAGGCCCGGGCAGTGATGCCGCGTGCCATCGCCCAGACCCGGGACCGGCTCTGCACCGTGAGCCGGACCGTGGCGCTGGGGGAGCCGGTGGTCTTCGAGGACGTCAACGCCCAGGACTGAACCCGGTGGCCCGTCCCTCTACTTGAGGGTGACGCCGGTGATGGTGATCTTCTCCTTGGGCGGGCCGTCGGGCGCGCCGTCGGCCGCGCCCTTCGCTGCGACCTTCTCGACGACGGCGAGCGCGTCCTCGTCCAGGGTGCCGAAGACCGTGTACTGCGGCGGCAGTTCGCTGTCGGCGTAGACGACGAAGAACTGCGAGCCGCCCGTGTCGGGCTGACCCGTGTTGGCCATGGCCAGGGTCCGGGCCGGGTAGGTCTCGTCTCCGGTGAGCTCGTCCTCGATCGTGTAGCCCGGGCCGCCCGTGCCGGTGGCGGTGGGGTCACCGCACTGCAGGACGTAGATGCCTTCGGTCACCAGACGGTGGCACTGGGTGTCGTCGAAGTAGCCCTGCTCGGCGAGCGAGAGGAAGCTGTTGACCGTGCAGGGCGCGGAGCCGGCGTCCAGGGTGATGCCGAGTGCGCCGACGTTGGTCTCGATGGTGGCAGGGACGTTGTCTCCCTCCTCGGCCGTGGACGGCGGGAGCTCGACCTCGCGGGCCGCCTGCGCGCCGTCCTCGGCGTACTCACAGGCGACCTCGCCGGCCGCTGGATCCGGTGCCGTGTCGTCGTCATCGCCGCACCCGGCGAGGGCGGCGAGGCAGAGGAGGGGTGCCAGGGCGAGCTTGAGGGAACGCATGGCACCGATGCTAGGTGAGGGGACTGCCTGCGGGACACCGGGTGGCCCCGCAGGCAGTCGCGTCAGCGGCGCAGCGGCCGGACGCAGCCCGCCTGACGCCCGACCTTGGCCAGACCCGTCAGGTCACCGGCCCCGAGCTGCAGCGGCGAGTAGTAGCCCTCCGCCGTGCCGTTCATCTGCTGCGACACGTCCCCGGTGTGACCCAGTCCCACCGCGTGACCGATCTCGTGGATGACGACCCGGGTGGCCTGGGCGGCGTCGAGGGGCTTGACCGTGTCGATCACGACGCCGGCGCGCTTGATCAGGGCCAGCCGGCCCCGGCGGTCGCGCCCCCACACCATCTTCGCCGCTCCGCCGCGGCCCTGCTTCCCGGTGATGTCCTCCTTGGTCTGGGACTGCGGCGCGAAGGCGATCAGCAGGTCGGTGCTGCGAGTCTGCTTGGGCGTGCCCTTGGTGGCCCAGGGGACCGCGCTGGTGGTGCCGCGGTACCGGAACCGCAGTCCGGTGCCGAGGGCGATCGCGGCGACTGCCGTGTCGATGGTGGAGGCAGCCCAGGGGGCGGCCTGGGCGATGTTGATCCGGTAGTCGATGGGCTTGCACGGGTTGAAGCGTGCGCGCAGCTTGGGACTGATGTAGGCCCACGAGTCGGGGCTGCCCTGCGGTGTCCAGCTGGGGACGACGCTGACGCGCTGCGGCTTGGTGCGGACCGCGCGGTTCTTCCGGGTCCCGGCGACCACCACGCGGGTCTTGGCCGAGTAGAGCCAGTGGGTCGGCAGCGCCAGGCTGAACGTGCCGTCACGACCGGTCTTGCTTCGGGCCACCTTGGTCCAGCCGTCGGGGAAGCGCTGCTGCAGCACCACGCGCCGTCGGTTCTTGCCCTTGTCCTTGACGACGCCGGTAATCGCGGTCGGAGTGGTGGCCACCACGCTGCTCACCCAGGCCACCTGGACCTTCGACTTGGCGGGACGCGCGGACGGCGGCTCGGCCGCGGCCGTGGAGAGGCCGGTGGCCATCGTGGTGGCGATGACGGTCAGCGTCACGAGTGTTCGTCTTGCGGTGTTCTTCACGGTTCCCCCAGGTGAGTGCGTCGAGTGCGGGGGAGTATATGTACTTTCACGACGTGCGCTAGTGGGCTCCGAGCCAGGAGTTGAAATGGCGGACGAACTGGTCGTGGCTGGCCACCATCGCGACCGGGTTGCCAGGGACGCCCAGCACGTGGTCGCCCGGCACGAGCAGGTGCTCCCCGGGAAGCGCGGCGAAGACGTCGGGGTCCAGGCAGGGGTCGCTGGACCCGATGACGCTGAACTGCCTGGCCGGATAGGCCAGGAGCGTGGCGGCCAGGTCCGGCTCGGTCAGGAGCGGGGTGAGCCACGCGGCCTCGTAGCCGCGCGAGGCCGCGCGTGCGGCCGCGAGGGATCCCAGCGACTTGGCGACCACCAGCACGCGTCCGTCGTACCCGTCGACAGCCTCATCGAGCTGGTCCCCGACCCAGGTGATCTCGTCCTGGACCGCCCGGACCGTGCCGGCTGAGGGCGCCTCCCACCAGACCTGCCGCACCGACCAGCCGCGGGCCAACGCCGTATGGGTGGCGAAGAACAGCAGGGGGCCGTCAGCGGTGTAGCGCCGGCCCGGAAGTACGACGCAGCGGCCGACCGGCGTCTGTTCGGGGGCGTAGTCGACGTACCGGCTCATGGCGACATGCTTCTGGGCGCCTGGAACGGGGTCAACCCCGTCTGCCCGAGGGCGGGGCGTCAGCTGAGCGGGCTAGGGTCGATCGGTGACCTCGTTGCGCAGCGGCACCCTGTCCGACCTCACCGCTCGAGAGCTGCACGCCATCCTCAAGCTGAGGGTCGACGTCTTCGTGGTCGAGCAGCAGTGTCCCTACCCGGACGTGGACGACCGGGACGCCGAGCCGACCACCGTGCACATGTGGCTGGCCGCCGACGACGGACGACCGCTCAGCGTGCTGCGCATCCTCCAGGACCCGGACGCCGCCGTGATCGGACGAGTGGCGACCGCGCGGGACGCCCGCGGCCACGGGTACGCCGCCCGGCTGGTGGCCGCGGCACTCGAGCGCATCGGCGACGGGCCGGTGCGCATCGGCGCGCAGGCGTACCTGGAGGAGTGGTACCAGCAGTTCGGTTTCCAGCGCACCGGGCCGAACTACCTGGAGGACGACATCCCGCACCTGCCGATGCGGCGCCCCGGGACTGCGGGTTGACCAGGGGACAGGTGTGCACGATTGCGGCCACGGCTCTTGCGGGACGTGGTCTATACGCCGAGTGCCGACTCACGAGAGGCTGAGCTCCCACTGGCCGACCGCCGACCAGCAACCTCGCATTTCCGGCGACGATCAGTCGTTACGGGAATCGCTCCACAAGACGAGCTCGCAGAACGGCGGTGCGGTTCTGGCCGAGGGCGTCCCACGCGGTCTTCGTGCGCCCAACTCGGGTACGCGGGTCGAACTGCGGGTGGGCGAGCAGGACGTCGTACAGGGGAAGCCGGCTCTCCTCGTCCAGGTTGGTCATCCTCGCGAGGCAGTTGAGCGGCGTTCCGACCTTCTCGGCGACTGCGTTCGGGTCGGCTCCGGCGTCGAACAGACGTTGCAGGAGCGCCGCCTCGCGTGCGTGGTCGCGGGTGCCGTGCTCGCGGAGCAGGATGTGCGGGGGAGTGAGGCCCTCCGGCGTGGTCGTCGCCGGGTCGGCGCCGTCCTCGAGGAGCCGGGCCGCGACGTCGATCCGGGCGTCCACGTCCGGGTTGTCCAGGACTGTGTGCAGCAGAGGCCAGCCGGTGGCCGGGTCACGTGTGAGGAGGTCGCCGGGCTGGTAGGCGGAAAGGATGCGGTCGGTGCTGGCCCATTTCGCCAGGGAGAAGACGGTCTCGGCCGGCAGGCCCGGGCCATGGATGTGGAGGCGCTCCTCGAGGAGCTCGACGAGGTGGGCGCGCTTGATCCGCCAGCGCCGAATGGTCTCCAGGGTGGATCTGCCGTAGGTGGTCGGAGTGAGCAGGTCGAGGTCAGGTCGAGCAAGGAACACGGCGTAGTACGGCGCCAGGTCTTGGTCGCTGAACTGGAATCGCGCGGCCAGGGCTTCCAGGGCCACGCCTTCGCGGGGATGTGCGTGGTTGACGTCGCACCCCCTGTCGAACAATGCGGCGAGCAGCGGCGCTTCGTCGCCGGCGTGCTCGGGTCGCACGCGGGCCACGAGCAGGTGGGCCGTGGAGTAGCCGCCGGCGCTCAGCGCCGCCGCGTCTGCGCCGTCGGACAAGAGCAACTCGGCGATGCGCAGGCGCGTTGCCCGTTCGCTGTTGCACAGGGCGTGGTGCAACAGGGTTTCGCCCCGGGGATCGACCCACCTCGCGGCCGCGCTTGGTCGGTAGCAGGCGAGGAAGTCCTCGACGCTGCGGTACCGCGCCGCCGTGCTCATGGCCGTGCCCCGTCTCGCCGAAGTCATGGCGATCCCTCCGTCCCATCCGCATCGGTACCGCGCAGGTCCGGCAGTTTGCAGGCTACTGCTGGACGTCGGCACTGGTGTTCCGTCTCGCGGATGCGTCGCGTCTCACCGACTAGTCAGCGCGCGTGTGCAGGGAACAGGAGTTATGTCACCCAGTCGTAGGTGCAACCGACCAATGCACAGGCATGGGCGGTGGCCTCGAATGCCTGCGCACCCTCGCGAGCGTGCCGTGGGGAAGGACATCGATGACGAACGGACGTCGGTGACCCTGACCAGGTAGTTCGGAGTGCGGTGGTGACGGGCGGCCATCGAAAATGGGGATCCCACGACAGTGATTGACATAATGTAAGTTATCGGATCGCCCAAGTCCGACGAGTTCAAACAGCTGAGAGCTCGTCGTAGGCCGGGCTCGACGCTGACCGTTCCTGATCTTGGCAACCCCAGTCGCGCTCAACGCGGCGGTAGCCGGTCGAGCACTGCCAGTTGGGACAGGGCGCGTGTCACGAGTTGGTCGTTGGCGTTACGCCAGTGCTCAAGCATGGAGGCGCCTCCATGCCCGTCGCCCTCGTCGACGATGAGAGTCGACCCCGTCCAACGGCGATGTAGGTCCCAAGCGGTGACGAGCGGTGAAGAGATGTCGCGGCGTCCGTGGATGAGGACGCCAGGCATATTGAGCTTGTCGACTTGGTCGAGGATGGGCGGATCGCAGAACCCGTCGTGTGACCAGTAATGCGTGGCGAGTCGCACGAAGGCGTGCCGGAAGCGGTCGTCGTCCCAGCGGGGGTCTCGTTGGAAGCCACCGGCGCCGATGGAGATGTGGGTGTCCTCCCAGAGCGCCCATTCTTGGGACGCCGCTTCGCGTGTGGCCAGGTTGGGCGAGTTCATGAGGCGCGCGTACGCCGTCACAAGACGGCCTTCGCCGCGTCGGTAGCCGATGGCGGAATTCTCGGCGTGGGAGGCAAGGCGGTTCCAGGCCTCCGGGAAGAGCATTCCGACTCCCTCGGTGATCCAGTCCACCTCGCGGCGGCTCGTCGAGGTTACGGCGAACAGAACGACCCCGAGCACCCGCTGGGGATGGGTTTGCGCGTAGGCCAAGGCAAGAGTGGAGCCCCACGATGCGCCGTTGACGATCCAGGCTTCGACGCCGAGGTGTAAGCGGAGCCGCTCGATGTCTCGGACGAGGTATGCGGTCGTCTGGTCGCGCATCAAGGCCGATGGGTCGGATGCGTGCGGAGTGGAGCGACCGCATCCGCGCTGATCAAAACCCACGACCCGTGTTCTAGTGAGGTCGAACTTGTGGCGGTAGCGACTGGTGCCAAGGCCAGCTCCGGGGCCGCCGTGGAGGTAAAGCGCGGGGACTCCGCGTCGAAGTCCCCATTCCTCCCAGTACATCTCGTGGCCCCGCCCGAGGTCGAGCACTCCGGCGACGCGAGGGTGCCCCTCGGCATCTGGTGACGGGCTGGTCATGGTGAAGCACAGCATGACAGCAACAAAGGGCACCACTCCCGAGGCCATCGGCTCCGAAGCCCGAGGTGAGACCCGTCCATCCCCTCAGCGGGGCCGACTCGGCGCCCTCCACATGTCGCTTCGCCAGTTGAGTCCACAAGTACAAGCAGATGAGGTTGTCCGCCTGGGCCTCATACCTCGTACGTTCAGCGGGAAGGGCAGACTTGCGGGATGTTCCATCGGCATCCCTTCCTCAGCCTCCTCAGCGGTGGCTACCTGGTCTTCGTCGGGTGGCTGACCCTGACGCCCCAGGCGATCGGCGACCGCGAGACGAGGCTGGTCAACCGGGTGCTGGGCGCCCTGCACCGTCGCGGGATCGTCGAGTCGCTCGACTACTCACGCGTCGAGTTCCTGGCCAACATCGCCCTCTTCGTGCCCATCGGGATGTTCCTGCTCCTCCTCTTCGGCGCCGGGGGCTGGTGGCTGGCGGCCATCGGCTCTTTCGTCCTCACGGCCTTCATCGAAACCGCCCAACGGCAGATCCCCGGTCGTGTCCCGGACGAGCGCGACCTCTTGGCCAACACGGTCGGGGGTCTCATCGGCATCGCCCTGACCCTGGTGCTCGTGCTGCCGGCGACCCTGCGGCGCCGACGACGCCGACGGGGGCGACGCCAGGCCCGGCACGTCGTCTGAAGCCACTCGGCATCGATCACGGCGAAACGATGGTGACGGTGCCATAGGCCGGCGGGTCTTCCACTCCAATGCCCAGGCTCTCCACGACGTCGCGCACCGGTCTCGGGCTCGCATCGCCGGGCCAGGAGGGGTCTGGTGCCCCGGATATGCCAAAAAGTGCCAGCCCGCGAGTCGCCCCCAAGGTGAACCGCAGCACTGTGTACACACCCCCGAAGCCAGCTCGGTGCAGCGTGTCTGCCCAGGCCTGGGTGAGGTCGTAGCGCTCGGTGACAGGCAACTCGTTGGTTGCTCGGAACTCGCTGGCGCGCGCCGAGGTGGTGTCAGCGGCCTTCACATCCACCGGCAGGCGCAGTCGCGAGAGGAGGCGGTCGGCGACGAGGTCCGAGTCCACCCAGCCACGGTCGGCGCAGTCAGGGCCAACCAGTTCGTTGACCGCCCCCGTCTCGGTGCTCGCGAGGTAGCAGGTGCCATCCGGATTCGGCAGGTCGAACCGTCC
Source organism: Nocardioides sp. 616 (assembly GCF_002930065.1). Classification (NCBI taxonomy): domain Bacteria; kingdom Bacillati; phylum Actinomycetota; class Actinomycetes; order Propionibacteriales; family Nocardioidaceae; genus Nocardioides; species Nocardioides sp. 616. The sequence continues at coordinate 252,456 of NZ_POAG01000017.1, forward strand.
TTCCCCCTCGTCGCCTGGCGCATAGGAGGCGAAGTGCCAGGCGCCCCTGTCGGGGGTAGGCCGGTCCCGGTGTTGGCGGTACCACTCTCCGTCGGCGCGCAGCGTTCTGCGCGGGAAGCGGGTGAAATCAAGCGCTGTCTCATCAGGGGCGCGCAGCGCAAGGCTGTTGCGGTGGTTGCTGCGACTCACTCAGGCGGCCCACCGGCGTGCGGTGTGTCGAGCCAAGTTCAGTAGTTGGTCGCGATCGCGGCCATCGTTGAGCCACTGAATGGCGGTGCATCCGTCGAGGTCCTCGCTGGGTGTTGTCAGCCAAGTTCCAACCGACCAACTGGAGCCCCCGGCAAAAACGGCGAGGACGTCGGCCAGGCCGGGCATGACCTCGTGGTCGCGGAACTGCCACGTGGGATAGATCCAGCGTCCATCCGACGTCCGCAGCGCTAGGACCGTGCCTCGCCTCCGGCGATGCTCGACCGCCTGCTTGGAGATCGGGTTCGCCCCCGGTTGCGCCAGCACGACCCTGACCCCAGCGGTGTCGTAGAACTCCGGCCCGACCTGCTCAGCCATCTTGCTGGCTGGCGCGGGAGCGGGGGCCACGGCCAGCATCCGCCTGGTCAGCTCCCGGGGGGACAGTCGAGGGGCGCCTTCACGCAGTCGCTGCACGATCGCGGGGACCAGGGTCGTATCGAGCTCAGCGACCAGCGCCTCGCGGTACTCCTGCAAGTCGCGCGACAGTCCCGAATGCTCCGCCGGCTGCTGGGCGGTCCCCCGCGTGGAGGTCTCGCGCGCGCTGTTGCCGCTGACACCGAGTGCCTTGTTGGCTGCCATGCGGCGCTCCCGGGAGGGTTCGGTACTGATTGTGAGGTCAAGTCGGTCAACCTCCAGCCTACCGCGCGACGCTCGCTGGCGGTCAACTCGGTCAAGTCAACGGGGAGCACCTCCGCGCGTGCGATCGACGCACTCGTCGCCTGGCACGAGGGTGGCCAAGAGGCGATGTCCGAATCGCTCGAACTCCTCGTCGCCTAGTCCGTACGCCCACACGGCTGTGCCCACCGCCTCCCCCAGCAGTTCGCGCCGCCACTGCTCGGGGTCGCGAGGATCGTCGCCATACCCGTCGAGAAAGGCTGCTTCGAGCCCGGGGTCACGTGAGAAGTCCTGCCTGGCCAGGCGGACGAAGTCTTCGGTTGGCGGCCGCAGGTCTGCCCGCCCGAAGTCGATCACCCGCACGACGCCCCTGTCGATCAGCCAGTTGCGCGGTTGCCAGTCGCCGTGAGTTGGTACGACGCGCGATCCACCGCCCGGCCATGTCGGTACCTCCGAGCGGACAGCCTCCTCGATTCCGGCATCGATTCGGTGAGGGAGATCGAGGAAGCGGAGGACACGAGCGCGGAACTTGTCGTGCCACTCGTGGTCGGTGGCCGACACCTGGCTGTGGTACTTGGCCAGAAGCTCGCCTGCCTGACGGTAGGTCTCAGGGTCGTCCTGCGCCGGCGTTCCTTCCAGCAATCGGCCGGACAGGTACCGGGTGACCAACACCTTGGTGACAGCGTCGCCGTACAAGAGCTCAGGCGCATGCCCCGTCGAGGCCCAGGGGCGGAGCCACTCCCGATGAGCCCGAAGCTCACGACCGATGTGGTGGTCCCCCGGCCCGCCAGCCTTGAGGACAAGACGACCCTGCTCGCTGCTCAGCTCGAGCACGACGGTCTCGACCAGCTCCCAGCTGTGATCGGCGACCACCTGTGCGTCTGGAACCCAGCGCGCCAACAGATCGCGCTGCTCGGAGCTGAGTCGGTTCAGTTCATCGACCACGGCGCGAGCCTACTGAGAAGAACGCCCGCGGCTCCCTGGCTATCCTGGGAAGGACAACCACCGTGGCACGATCGGGTCACGGCGCACCGGACGCGCGAGGCCGGCGGCGACTGTCACGTGAGGCCGTCGCAGCTTTGCCCATAGGCAGGGGCATCGACATGTGCACGAGCATCAGGTTTTCCGACGGAAGCAGCAATCTCTATCTCGCCCGCAACCTCGACTGGACGTACGGCTATGGGGAGCGGGTGGTAGTGACACCCACCGCATGCGACACGAATTCACCTTTCGGCGCGGTGCCGCGGATCCAGCACGCCGTCATCGGCATGGGGATCGTGGAGGAGGACACACCGCTGTACTTCGACTGCGGCAACGACGCGGGTCTGGCCGTGGCTGGCCTCAACTTCCCGGGCTACGCGAGCTACGCCCAGGAGCCGGTCGAAGGTGCGACGAACGTCGCCGCCTTCGAGTTCCCGCTCTGGGTGACCTCCCAGTTCGCCAGCGTCGACGAGGTCGAGGCCGCACTCGACGACGTCGTCATCGTCGACGAGCCGATCAACGACAAGTACCCGAGCTCGCTGCTGCACTGGATCATCGGCGACTCGACGCGCGCCATCGTCGTGGAATCCACGAGCGAGGGCCTGCAGGTCTTCGACAACGATGTCGACGTCCTTGCCAACCAGCCGGGGTTCTCGTGGCACCACGAGAACCTGCGCAACTACCTCAACACCTCACCCGCCTTTCCCGAGGAGACCATGCTGGGGCGGGCGCACCTGGGCCCGTTCGGCTCGGGGTCGCACATGCGAGGGATTCCCGGGGACTACTACTCGCCGTCTCGGTTCGTGCGCGCGGCCTACGTCAACGCCCACTACCCGGGCAAGGCCAGCGAGGAGGAGAACGTCAGCAGGGCGTTCCACACGCTCCAGCAGGTCGCGATGGTGGACGGCAGCGCAGCCATGGGCTCCGGCGACTTCGAGAAGACCATCTACACCGGGCTCTACTCGGGGCGGACCAAGACGTACTACTGGAACACCTATGACGACCCGGCGATCCAGAGTGTCGCGATGGCCGACCACGCGTCTGACGGAAGCAAGCTCATCGTCGTCTGAATGCGCGAACCCCGGGCTAGTCGTCGCTGCGGGACACCGCTGTCGGGAGCTCTCGGGTGCGCAGGAGCTCGGCGGCAATGAAGCGGATCTTGACGTTCTGCGTGGACGAGAGACGCGTGAGCAGGGAGAACGCGCTGACCGCGTCCACGCCGTACCTCTCCATCACCACACCACAGGCTTGGCCGATCAGCGTGCGTGAGTCCAGGGCCGACTCGTACTGGTCGATCTTCTGCGCCGCGAGCACGGCCAGGGCGATGTGCGCAGCAAGTGCCAGGCCCTCCGCCTTGTCCTCTTCGTCGAACGCGTCGACCTCGGTCGAGTACATGCTCAGGGCGCCGATGACGTCCTTGATCGTGAACAGACGGAACGTCAGGACGCTGCGTGCTCCCGTGGCCTCGGTCAGCCGAGGCCCCCAGGTGGGCCACCGGTCGTCGGCCGCAAGGTCGGGCACGTAGACGCTGTCCTGCTCCCACAAGGTGTCCAGGGCCGGACCCTGGGCCAGTTCTTCCTGGAGCCGGTCGCCGGTGGCAGCAAGGTCGTCGCTGGCTGCCGGGGTCTCCACGCGCTTCTTGCCATAGACCAGCGAGATGCTTGCCGAGTTGCAGCCTTCGACGTTGCGCACGAGCAGCTCCACGGCGCTCTTCACGGTCGCATGGGGATCACTTTGGTCCTGCAGCTCGCGCGCGGCGGCGGCCATGCGATCCGCGATCGACCCCTCCACCTTCGACTTGACGACGTCTTTCGCACCTACCGGCATGACGGTTCATCCCATTCCCTGAATATGGCTGACGGGCGCGACATCGTACCCAATCCCCCGTACGCGGCGTGCCTGGCGAAGCTGCTCATTCGTGCTCGGCCCGGCTCCATTCCTCAGTCTGGGTGAGGCGGAACAGGTAGTACAGCGAGGGTCCCACGATCACCACCGCCAGGCCGACCACCACGATCAGTCCCACCAGCGTAGCCTCCGCCCCCGCTGCGTCCTCGATAGTCACCTCATCGACCAGCAACCACGGGTACTGACCGAATCCCCAGCCGAACAGCACGGCCGCCACGGCGGAGACCGCCGTCACCCGGGCGACGGCGTAGCGCTCCTTGACGAGCAGCCACAGGGTGGCGAGGCCGCCCAGGGCCGAGACCACGATCAGCGGGGCCGCCTGTTCGGTGAGTCCCTCGGTGAGGGTCGGCGCGTCCCGGGAGATCGGCACCAGGGCGGCGAAGACCACCACACCGGTGATGACACCGCTGATGACCGTCCGCCGCCGGAGCTTGCGTGCCAGGCTGTCTAGCCCGGCTCGCTGGGCGTCGGCGGTCAGGAACACCCCGGCCAGGAAGGCGCACGTGAGCACCGCAATCACCCCGCCGAAGAACGAGGTCGGGGTCAGCCACGACGACCACAGGTCGCCCCGGCCCTGGGCAGGGACCCGGCCCGAGGCGATGGCACCGGCCACGGCTCCAAGGAAGAACGGGGTCACCACCGAGGAGGCGGCGAAGACGACCCCGAAGAACCGGGCCTGAGCCAGCGTCTCGGAGTACTTGCGGAAGGCGAAGCTCGCCCCTCGCAGCACGATCCCCAACAGCGCGAAGAGCATGGGCAGGATCAGGGTCGACATCGCCGAGGCGAAGGACTCGGGGAACCCTGTCCACCACACCACGAGCACGTAGATCAGCCAGACGTGGTTGGCCTCCCACACCGGGCCGATGCTGTGGTCGATCAGGGTGCGCTGCTCCGCACCCTCCACGTCTCCCCCGGCCGTCAGGTCGTAAGAGCCGGTCCCGAAGTCCGCGCCACCCAGTACGCCGTAGGCGACCACGCCCACGAAGAGCGCGGCAGCCACCACGAGCGCGAGGCTCACGAGTCCTCCATCTCCGGCTCGCTGGCGGGTTCGGAGTCACGGAGCCGGCGCGTGGGCCCGTAGGGGCTCGGCAGGTCCAGGTTCCCCGAGCGCCAGCGTCTCGTCATGGAGCGAATGACCAGGGTCGCCGCCACAGTGAGCGCGGCATAGACCAGCAGGGTCGCACCGAAGAGCCACCACAACCAGCCGTTGCTGTCCGCCGCATCGGCGGTGCGAAGCACGCCGTAGACCACCCAGGGCTGTCTGCCCACCTCCGTCGCGGTCCAGCCGGCCTCCACTGCCAGGACAGCCAGGGGGCCGGCGACCACGCCCACCCGCAGGAACCAGGGGTGGTCCAGCAGGTCACGCCCCCGCCACCGCATCAGCCAGAAGACCAGGGCCACGAGCAGCAGGAAGAAGCCGATGCCCACCATCAGCTGGAAGGACAGATGGGTGATGTTGACCGGCGGGCGGTCCTGGACCGGCACGGTGTCCAGTCCGGGCACGGGTGCGTCGAAGGAGTTCCGGGCGATCAAGGATCCGATGTAGGGGATGTCGATAGACCACCGCGCCTCGCCGTCGACGAGGAGACCGCCCAGCCGCAGGGGTGCGGGCGACTCGGTCGTGGTGGCCAGCTCGAAGGCGGCGAGCTTGGCAGGTTGGCGGTCGGCCAGGCCGCCGCCCAGGAAGTGACCGATCACCGGCTGCAGCACCGCAGCGACCGACCCGAAGACGAAGGGGATGGTGAAGCCCCGCCGGTGGTGCTCGTCACGGCGCCCGCGCAGCATCCCCACGGCGTACACGCCGGAGACCAGGAACCCCACGACCATGAAGGCCGCCACCCACATGTGCAGGAACTGCAGAAAGGCCAGGTCGTTGAACATCGCCCGCCACGGGTCGACGTCGACCACCTCGCCGTCCCGGATCCGGAACCCGGCCGGGGCGTTCATCCAGGCGTTCACCGAGACCACGCAGAAGGTCCCGAAGAGCCCGGCCGCTGCCATCGGCAGCAGGGTCAGCAGATGCCGTTTGGGTGGCATCCGTCCCCAGCCGTAGAGGTAGATGCCCAGGAAGATCGCCTCGGTGAAGAACGCCAGTCCCTCGAACGCGAAGGGCAGGCCCAGGACGTCGCCGAACGGGCCCATCAGCCCGGGCCACAACAACCCCATCTCGAAGCTGAGCACGGTGCCGGACACCGCACCCACCGCGAAGAGGACCGCGGAGACCTTCGCCCAGCGCTGGGCCAGGCCCAAGGCCACGGCGTCGTCGCGGTAGATCCCACGCCAGTGCATCACGAAGATCATCGAGGGCAGCGCAACGCCGAAACAGGCGAGCACGATGTGCCACCCCAATGAGAAGGCCATCTGCAACCGCGCCGGAAGCAGGCCCGCGGGTTCCTCCGCGGCGACCACCTGGAGGAGCACCTCGGGCAGGAGCACCCTCACCACGTTAGGCGCGGCAGGCCATGGCCGCCACCCTGTGCGTCCAAGGGACTCTCAACTGCCGACGTACGCCGCCAGGTGCTCACCGGTGAGCGTCGCGGCCTTGACGAGCTCGGCCGGAGGTCCCTGGAACACCACGTTGCCGCCGTCGTGGCCGGCGCCCGGGCCGAGATCGATGATCCAGTCGGCGTGCGCCATGACGGCCTGGTGGTGCTCGATCACGACGACAGACCGGCCCGCCTCCACCAGGCGGTCGAGCAGCCCGAGCAGGTTCGCCACGTCAGCCAGGTGCAGACCGGTGGTCGGCTCATCCAGGACGTAGACCTCACCCTTGTCCGCCATCTGACTGGCGAGCTTGAGGCGCTGCCGCTCCCCTCCCGAGAGGGTGGTCAAGGGCTGTCCCAGGGTGACATAACCAAGGCCCACGTCGACGAGCCGGTCGAGCACCTTCCCAGCAGCGGGAGTGCGAGCCTCGCCCGTGCCGAAGAAGTCCGCAGCCACCGACACCGACATCGCAAGCACCTCGGCGATGTTCCGACCGCCCAGGGTGTGCTCCAGGACGCTCGCCTGGAACCGCCTGCCCTCGCACTCCTCGCAGGGCGACTCCACGGTGGCCACTCCCAGATCGGTGAAGATGACGCCGGCGCCGTTGCAGGTGGGGCAGGCCCCTTCGGAGTTGGAGCTGAACAACGCCGGCTTGACCCCGTTCGCCTTCGCGAACGCCTTGCGGATCGGTTCCAGCAGCCCGGTGTACGTCGCAGGGTTGCTGCGCCGGGAACCCTTGATCGCGGCTTGGTCGATCACCACGACTCCCTCCCGCTGGGCCAGGGAGCCGTGCACCAGCGAGCTCTTCCCCGACCCCGCGACCCCGGTGACCACGGTCAGCACGCCGAGCGGGACGTCGACGTCGACGTGCTTCAGGTTGTGCGCCGAGGCGTCGCGGATCTCCAGCACCCCCGTGGGACTGCGTACCGCGTCCTTGAGTCGGGCGCGGTCGTCGAGGTGCCGACCGGTCGTGGTGTCGCTCGAGCGGAGACCCTCGACCGTGCCCTCGAAGCAGACCTCTCCCCCGGCGCTGCCAGCGCCGGGTCCGAGGTCGACGACGTGGTCGGCGATGGCGATGGTCTCCGGCTTGTGCTCCACCACCAGCACGGTGTTGCCCTTGTCCCGCAGCTGGAGCAGGAGCTCGTTCATCCGCTCGATGTCATGGGGGTGCAGGCCGATCGTGGGCTCGTCGAAGACGTAGGTGACATCGGTGAGCGAGGAGCCCAGGTGCCGGATCATCTTGGTGCGCTGCGCCTCTCCCCCGGATAACGTGCCCGCAGGCCGGTCGAGGCTGAGATAGCCCAGGCCGATGGCCTCGAAGGAGTCGAGCAGGTGCCGCAGCCCCTGGACCAGGGGCGCCACCGACGGGTCCTCGATCTCCCGGACCCACGGGGCCAGGTCACTGATCTGCATCGCACAGACGTCGGCGATGCTCAGGCCGCCGATCTTGGAGGATCGGGCCTGCTCGCTGAGCCGGGTGCCGCCGCACTCCGGGCAGGTCGTGAAGGTCACCGCGCCCTCAACGAACCGGCGGATGTGGGGCTGCAGTGCCTCGACGTCCTTGGACAGGAACGACTTCTTCAGCTGCGGGATCAGGCCCAGGTAGGTCAGGTTGATGCCCTCGACCTTGATCTTGGTCGCCTCTTTGTGGAGCAGGTCCGAGAGCTCCTTCGTGGAGTACTTGCCGATCGGCTTGTCCGGGTCGAACCAGCCGCACCCGCGGAAGATCCGGCCGTACCAGCCCTCCATGCTGTAGCCCGGGATCGTGATCGCGCCCTCGTTGAGGGACTTGGACTCGTCGTAGAGGGCCGACAGGTCGATGTCGTTGGTCGCGCCCATGCCGTCGCACCGGGGGCACATGCCTCCGGTGACGGAGAAGGTCCGCACCTCGTTCTTGGTCTGTCCCTCCTTCTCGTACTTCACCCGGCCCGACCCGCTCGCGGAGGCGACGTTGAAGGAGAACGCCTGGGGCGAGCCGATGTGCGGCTCCCCCAGCCTGCTGAAGAGGATCCGCAGCATGGCGTTGGCGTCGGTCGCGGTGCCGACCGTGGAGCGAGGATTGGCGCCCATCCGCTCCTGGTCCACGATGATCGCCGTGGTCAGGCCCTCGAGCAGATCGACGTCGGGGCGGGCCTGCTGCGGCATGAACCCCTGCACGAACGCGCTGTAGGTCTCGTTGATCATCCGCTGTGACTCCGCGGCGATGGTGGCGAAGACCAGAGAGCTCTTGCCGGAGCCGGAGACCCCGGTGAACACGGTGAGGCGCCGCTTGGGCAGCTCCACGTCGATGTTCTTGAGGTTGTTCTCGCGGGCCCCCTGCACGCGGATCAGGTCGTGGGTGTCGGCGGTGTGCGGTCTCGTCGTCACCCTGGTGATGCTCCCACGCCCAAGGCATCCCCGCAGCCCGCGTCTGAGGGATTGTCGACTCCGGTCGAGCGGGGCTAGCGTCGATAGGTCCCAGGAGGTAGCCATGACCCCTCGTAGATCCGCCCTCGTCCGGTCCACGTCCAGACGCCCCGGAGCGCGCCGAGCGGTGCTCGCCACCGCGCTGGCGCTGCTGGCCCCGGTGCTGGCCACCGGCCTGCTCGCTCCCGCCCCCGGCCAGGCTCGCCCGCACCATCCGGCTCCGTTCCCGGCCCGCATCGCGCTCCCCGACAACTTTGCGCCCGAGGGCATCGCGATCGGTCCCGGACCACGCGCCTGGCTCGGCTCCCGGGTGGACGGGGACATCTACCAGGTCGACCTGCGCACCGGGGAGGGCCGCACCATCTCCCAGGGACCGGGGACCCCCTCGATCGGCCTCAAGTCGGACCGGCGAGGGCGGCTCTTCATCGCCGGCGGGCCCTCCGGAACAGCACGGGTGGTGGATGTCCGGTCCGGCGGGCTCCTGGCCGACTACCAGCTCGCCACGGGTCCGACGTTCGTCAACGACGTCGTGCTGACCCGGCGTACGGCCTGGTTCACCGATTCGCAGCAACCGGTGCTGTACCGACTCCCGCTGGGCCGCGGCGGGGAGCTGCCGTCCCCGTCGGAGGTTCGGTCCCTGCCTCTCTCGGGCGACTGGGTCCAGGTGCCGGGAACCAACGCCAACGGCATCGCCACCACACCGGACGGGCGAGCGCTGCTGGTAGTGAACTCCACGAGCGGACTGCTGTACCGGGTGGATCCGGCGACCGGCGAGGCCGTGGCGGTGGACCTAGGGGGCTACTCGGTGGTCAACGGGGACGGGCTGCTCCGGTTCGGGCGAATCCTCTACGTGGTGCAGAACAGGCTCAACCGGGTGGCGGTGCTGCGGCTGGACCGCAGCGGCACTCGCGGCATGCTCGTCGACACCATCACCTCCGGGGACTTCGACGTACCGAGCACGGTGGCGGCCTTCGGGCGCTGGCTCTACCTGCCAAATGCGCGCTTCGGTCGCGAGACGCCCCCGGTCACCGAGTACTGGGTCACTCGCGTCCCGCGGTGAGCGCCTCTCGATCCTGCTCGTGCCGTCCAGCCGGGCGCTGGGTGGCGCTCCCTTCCACCCGTTCCACGATCTGCCGCAGCCGGGGGTGCGCGTGGTCCTCACCCACGATCTGGCTGGTGAACCACCGCAGGCGCAGCTGGCCGCCCGAGGTCTCCAGCAGGCCGATGTTGTTGTCGAACCAAGGTCCCTCGACGTTGCGCCACCGCAGCGGCGACGCCGGCACCTTGGCCGAGAGCGAGACCAGACGTCCCACCGGGCCGGCAACCCCGTAGGCCAGCGCCGCGGTCGCGAACCGCATCTTCAGCTCCAGGGGATTGCGGATCGGCGAGCAGACCGCCTGCAGCAGCGCGCTGTGCAATGGCTTCCGCCTGCGGGCCTCCTTGCGCGAGAGCCGGGCGCTGCTGAGATAGCTGTGGTGCACGTCCCCGGACAGGAAGGTCACCGTCGAGGGCGCCTGCCCGCGCTGGCCCGAGGCGACCTCGATCACCATGTCGGCGACGCTGAGGAACGAGTCCTGGAAGGCCGCCCAGTGCTCCAGGTCCACCGTCTGCCTGATCCGCTCCCCCGCCCTCGAGCTCAGTCGCCCCCAGGCTCCCTGGGCCAGCGCCTCGGAGAAGCCCTCCACGTGGTGCAGGCCCTGGGAGAGCAGGAACGGCAGGGAGGTGCCGATGAGCAGGTGGTCCACGTCGCCCTGCACCTGGCGGTCGAGCCACCCCAGCTCGTCGGGGTCCAGCATCGCTCGGTGCTCCGGATCGAGCACCCGCGCGGCGCGACTGTCCACCACCACGAGTCGGGCCCGGGTGCCGAAGTCGCGCGAGTAGCTCCACCGATAGGTCTCCGGTTGCTGGTCCACCCGGGCTGCGAACTCGTCCAGCAGAGGCCCCAGGTCCGGACCCTGGGGGCCTTCGTGGTCACGCAGGGTGCGCCAGAGCTCGTCCTGCTCCCGCTCGGCCGCGGACATGTTGCCCAGGTGCTGGTAGACCCAGTACGACGAGAGCGCGGCCACGATCCGGCCGTGCCACCACGGCGTCTGCTCCATCTGCTCCCGCCAGGACTGGGAGGTGTTCCAGTCGTCGCGCACGTCGTGGTCGTCGAAGATCATGGCGCTGGGGACCGTGGAGAGCAGCCACCGGTTCGCCGGGTCCGACCAGGCCAAGAAGTACAGGTGCGCGTACTCCTCGTAGTCCTTGAGCTCCTCCCCCGGCGGCTCCGCCGGGTCCCGCCGGGAGGCGATGAACTCTCGCATCTCCTCGGAGGTCTCGTCGGCGTAGACCTGGTCCCCCAGGAGCAGCAGCAGGTCCGGCCAGGCCAGGTCCTCCAGCTCTGAGGAGTCGTCGGCGGGAGGCGCCGCACCGGCCAGGCGCAGCGCGTAGGTGCGCATCGCGTCGACCCCGTGCGTCTCGTGGCCGCGCCGGTCGTGCGGCACCGCCGTACGGCAGGAGCCATAGGCGATCGCCAGGGGGCCATCGCCGGCAGGGGTCGCGATGACCGAGGGTGGGAACTCGGAGTCCGCGGGGGGCCAGACCACGGCATCGTCCAGCCGGACCTCGTAGGGCCGCCGGGTCCCGGCGCCCAGGCCGCTGAGCTCCACCAACGCGTAGTGGTGCCCGTGCACGGCGAACGTGCGCGTCGTCGCCGAGACACCCGACGCGTCCACCCGCACCGTCGCGGGGCCCGAGACCTCCAGCCACAGGGTGGCGGACGACTCGTCCACATGGCGCAGCAACGGTCCCAGCACGAGCTCGGTGATGGCGCCTCCTCGGGTCGGGACCGAACCTACCCTGCCGGGCGAGGCAGGATCGGTGGTGCCGGCGCGTGCTGGCGAACGGGTCCGGTGGTTGTGGTGTTGTTCACGGCCTTGAACGGTCCTGATAGGTGCGATCTCTGCTGGGCGTACCTGGCATGGCCGGTCTCACACGGGCCGCCGCCTCGAGGGCAGAGTCTCGGCGCGTCGCGCACAGTGCCGACTTTGCCTATCTCATATCTGAGATAGCGTGGAGTCCATGACGCAGGACTATCTCGCCCGGATCGGCAACTTGATCCGCGACGCCCGTAAGCACCGTGGAATGACCCAGCAGCAGCTCGCCGAGACCCTCGGCACCAGCCAGAGCGCGATCAACCGCATCGAGAAGGGGCACCAGAACCTCTCCTTGGAGATGCTCGCCCGGATCGGCGCCGCGCTCGACTCCGAGATCGTCTCCGTCGGCGCCGGGCCGACCCACCTGCGCGTCACCGGCCCGACCACCCTGGCCGGCAAGATCGACGTCAAGACCTCCAAGAACGCCGGAGTGGCGCTGCTGTGCGCCTCCTTGCTCAACCGCGGGCGCACGACGCTCCGCAAGGTCGCTCGGATCGAGGAGGTCAACCGGCTCCTGGAGGTGCTGGAGTCGCTGGGAGTCCAGACCCGCTGGCTCAACTCGGACAACGACCTGGAGATCATCCCGCCTGAGGAGCTCGACCTGAGCGCCATCGACGAGGCGGCCGCGCGCCGCACCCGCTCGGTGATCATGTTCCTGGGACCGCTGCTGCACCGCTACGACTCCTTCGACCTCCCCTACGCAGGCGGATGCCAGCTGGGCACCCGCACCGTGGAGCCGCACATGTCGGCGCTGCGCCCCTTCGGTCTGGAGATCAAGGCCAACGAGGGCGCCTACCACGCCCAGGTCAACCACGCCGTGGAGCCGACCCGCCCCATCGTGCTGACCGAGCGCGGCGACACGGTCACCGAGAACGCGCTCATGGCCGCGGCCCTGCGCCCGAGCACCACGGTCATCCGCAACGCCTCCTCGAACTACATGGTCCAGGACCTCTGCTTCTACCTGCAGAAGCTGGGTGTCGAGGTCGAGGGCGTCGGCACGACGACGCTGAAGGTCACCGGTCTGGCACGCATCGACGTCGACGTCGACTACTCCCCCAGCGAGGACCCGATCGAGGCCATGTCGCTGCTCGCCGCAGCGATCGTGACGAAGTCCGAGATCACCATCCAGCGGGTACCGATCGAGTTCCTCGAGATCGAGCTGTCGCTGCTGGAGGAGATGGGTCTGCAGTACAGCCGCACCGAGGAGTACGTCGCCAACAACGGCCACACCCGGCTGGTGGACATCACCACCCGGGCCTCGGAGCTGCGGGCGCCGCTGGACAAGATCCACCCCATGCCGTTCCCCGGCCTGAACATCGACAACCTGCCGTTCTTCGCGGTGATCGGTGCCGTCGCCGAGGGGCAGACGCTCCTGCACGACTGGGTCTACGAGAACCGGGCGATCTACCTCCTGGAGCTCAACAAGCTGGGCGCCGACGTCAAGCTCCTCGACCCGCACCGGGTGATGATCGAGGGGCCGACCCGTTGGTCGGGTGCCGAGATCGTCTGCCCGCCGGCGCTGCGTCCCGCGGTGGTGATCCTGCTCGCCATGCTCGCCTCGAAGGGCACCTCGGTGCTGCGGTCGACGTACGTCATCCATCGGGGCTACGAGGACCTGGCGGAGCGGCTGAACACGCTGGGCGCCAACATCGAGACCTTCCGGGACATCTGAGTACGCCTTCCTGTCACGTGACGAGACCCCCCGAGCGCGCCTGGCGCCCGGGGGGTCTCGGTCGTTCGGGGTGACTACTTCGTGAAGGCGCCGGCGTCGACCGGCAGGGTGACTCCGGTGACGTAGCGACCCTCGTCGCTGGTCAGGAACATGATCGCGTTGGTGATGTCGTCGCACTCCACCCACGGCACGGCCAGGGAGTTGAGCCCGATCATCCCGGGGATGGCCTTCTCCTCGGTGGCCTCCTCGTCCTCCGGCACGAACATGGAGTAGGTCCCGGGGTTCTTGACCATGATCGTGGCCACGTTGGTCGGGTGGATCGTGTTGACCCGGATGTTGTGGGGGGCCAGCTCGTTGGACATGGTGCGCATCAGGCCGACGATTCCGTGCTTGGCGCTCACGTAGTGGGCGACGTGCTGGATCCCCTTGAGTCCACCGATGGAGCTGGTGAACACCATCGAGCCACCCTCACCCTGGTCGATGAGCTTGGGTACCGCGACCTTGGCCGTGTGGAAGACCCCGGTGAGGTTGACGTCGATCATGTCGCGCCACATCTCCGAGGTGAGCTCCCACGACTTGCCGTAGGTGGCGATACCGGCGTTGGCGAGCACGATGTCGATCCGGCCGAGCTGGTCGACACCCTCGTCGAACGCCTTCTGCAGCCCGTCGAGGTCACGCACGTCGGCCTGTCGGGCGACGATGCGCTGTCCCGTGGCCTCCACGGCCTTGACCGTCTCCTGCAGCTCGTCCGGCGTGGCGAGCGGGTAGAACGGCGTCACCGAGGCGATCTCGGCACAGATGTCCACCGCGATGATGTCGGCACCCTGCTCCGCCATCCGGATGGCGTGGTTGCGTCCCTGTCCCCGTGCCGCGCCCGTGATGAACGCGACCTTGCCTGCGAGTCGGCCTGCCATGAGTGCTCCATTCCATGCATATGATTGGGGTCTTTATGATCCACATCACACCACCATCCGTCAACCCGGCTGTGCACTCTCCGCTCGATTCCGCTGGCGCATCCTGATTCTCTTGTGACCTGCCTCATACATGCATATGGTCCGCATGGTTAGACCCCTACGAGCAAAGGTGCACCCCATGTCGACAGCGGAACCCACCAGCCCTCCCGACATCCTGTCCGCGGACTACCTCGCGGACCCCTACCCGCTGCAGCGGGTGCTCCGTGACGAGCACCCGGTGCTCTATCACGAGGCGACCCAGAGCTACCTGATCAGTCGGTTCGAGGACGTCGCGGGAGCCTTCAAGAGTCCCGCCTTCTCGAGCCGGAACTACGAGTGGCAGCTGGAGCCGCTGCACGGGCGCACGATCCTGCAGATGGAAGGCACCGAGCACTCGCGACACCGGGCCCTCCTCAACCCGTTCTTCCGGGGCAAGGGCCTGGAGAAGTTCATGCCCGTGATCATGGACAACGCGGTGGGACTGATCAACGGGATCGTGCAGCGGGCGGGGGACGACCTGATGGCCGAGATCGCGCCTCGGGGCCGCACCGACCTGGTCGCCGACTTCACCACCTGGTTCCCGATCAACGTCATGGTCGACATGCTCGGTCTGCCCAAGAGCGACCACGACCGGTTCCACCGCTGGTACGAGTCGATCATGGCGAGCCTGAACAACCTGGTCGGCGATCCCGAGGTGACCGCGGCCGCCGAGGCGACCAAGGTCGAGCTGCGGGACTACATGATGCCGATCATCGAGGAGCGGCGCACCGGCGACGGGGAGGACCTGCTCTCGCGCCTGTGCCGGGCTGAGGTCGACGGCCACCAGATGTCGGACGAGGAGATCAAGGCGTTCGTGAGCCTGCTCCTCGTCGCCGGTGGCGAGACCACCGACAAGGCCGTGGCCAGCATGGTCCGCAACCTGATGGACAACCCCGAGCAGCTCGAGGCCGTCCGGAAGGACCGCTCGCTGGTCAACAACGCCATCGCCGAGACGCTGCGCCACTCCGGCCCGGTGCACATGATCATGCGGCAGACCGAGCAGGACGTGGAGCTGCACGGCACCACGGTCCCGAGCGGGTCGACCTGCATCATGATGCTCAGCTCCGCCAACCGCGACGAGCGGCAGTTCAAGGACCCGGAGAAGTTCGACATCTTCCGCGACGACCTCGATGTCGCCAAGGCGTTCAGCGGGGCCGCCAACCACGTCCAGTTCATCCTCGGCCGCCACTTCTGCGTCGGATCCCTGCTGGCCCAGACGGAGATGACGATCGCGCTCAACCTGGTGCTCGACAACATGGAGAACCTCCGCTACCCCGACGGCTTCACCTCGCGCGAGGACGGGTTGTACTCCCGGGGCATCCCGGAGCTGCTGGTCGAGTTCGACCCGGTCCCCGCCGGGTAGCAGTTCGGGCCGTCACGCGCGCCGCCGCGCCGGATCACCGATCCGCGCCCGGTCGTGGATACTGCACGCGTGACGGCCCGAACGACGCGACCCGCCTACCTCCAGCACCCAGCCCAGGTGCTGGCGTTCGCGCACCGCGGCGGCTCCTACCACCCTGAGATCGAGGGCCTGGAGAACACCATGGCGGCCTTCGCCCATGCGGTGGCCCTTGGCTACGACTACCTGGAGACGGACGTGGTGGCCACCAGCGACGGTGTGCTGCTGGCCTTCCACGACACGGTGCTGGACCGGGTCACCGACCGGACCGGGGAGGTCTCGGCCTCCACGTACGCCGAGGTGATGCAGGCCCTGATCGACGGCCGGGAGCGCATCCCGAGACTGACCGACCTGCTCGCGGCCTTCCCGCAGGTGCGCTTCAACATCGACCTGAAGACCGACGGAGCCGTGCTGCCCCTGGTGGAGCTCATCGAGCGGCACGGTGCTCACGACCAGATCCTCGTCGGGTCGTTCTCCGGACGCCGCCTGCGCGCCTTCCGGCGCCTCACCCGGGGACGGGTGGCCACCTCGGCGCATCCTCTCGAGGTGGTCCTCTTCCGCCTGCTGCCGAGTGCGCGGCTGGCCGATCGGTTGTGCGGAGGCGCCCTCAGCGCGTTCCAGGTGCCGCACCGGCGGGGGCGCCTGCGGGTGGTCACCCCCGGGTTCGTACGACGGGCGCACGCCGTGGGCAAGCACGTCCATGTCTGGACCATCGACGACCCCGACGAGATGCGACTGCTGCTGGACCGAGGCGTCGACGGCCTGATGACCGATCGCACAGACCTGCTCAAGGAGGTCCTGCGGGAACGCGGGGCATGGAGGGAGACCCGATGACCGCCAACGAGGTCGCAGAGCCGAACCCGGTGCGGTCCGGCTCGCGCTGGCCCGTCATCGCGTGGGGCCTGTGGGACTGGGGGTCCGCGGCCTTCAACGCCGTGATCACCACGTTCGTGTTCAGCGTCTACATCACCTCCGACTCGTTCGGCGACGGCGCGAGCGGCAAGCTCGGCTGGGCACTCGCCGGCGCCGGTGTCCTGGTGGCGCTCTTCGCCCCGATCAGCGGCCAGCGGGCCGACCGCTCGGGACGACGTACCTACTGGCTGGCGGTCAACACCTCACTGGTGGTGGTTGCCTCGGTCGGCCTCTTCTTCGTCAAGCCCTCCCCCGAGTACCTCTGGCTGGGCCTGCTGCTGCTCGCGGCCGGCAACGTCTTCTTCGAGTTCGCCTCGGTCAACTACAACGCGATGCTCAACGAGATCGCCACGCCGGCCACCGTGGGGCGGGTCTCCGGACTCGGGTGGGGTCTGGGCTACATCGGTGGCATCGTGCTGCTGCTCTTCGTCTACTTCGGACTCATCAATCCCGAGGTCGGACTGTTCGGCATCACCGATGAGCAGGCGTTGGACGTGCGGGTCACGATGCTGATCTGCGCGCTGTGGACGGTGCTGTTCAGCCTCCCGGTGATCCTGACGCTGCGCGACGACAAGAGCCAGCGCACACCGCGGGGACCGCGGGTCGGGCTGGCGGCGTCCTACCGGCACCTGTTCCGCACCGTGCGCGCACTGTGGGAGACCGACCGCAACACCGCCTACTTCCTGCTCGCCTCCGCGGTGTTCCGTGACGGCCTGGCCGGGGTCTTCACCTTCGGCGGCGTGCTGGCGGCGGGCACCTTCGGGTTCTCCGACGGAGACGTCATCATCTTCGGCGTGGCGGCCAACGTGGTCGCTGGGATCGCGACCATCCTGTTCGGTGCGCTCGACGACCGTCTGGGGCCCAAGCGGGTCATCGTGCTCTCCCTGAGCGCGATGCTGGTCGCTGGCTTCATGGTGTTCCTGATGCACGACGGTGGCACGGTGATGTTCTGGATCTTCGGTCTGGTGCTGTGCATCTTCGTGGGTCCGGCCTCGTCCGCCTCCCGGACCTTCCTGGCGCGTCTCATCCCCGAAGGCGAGGAAGGTGAGATCTTCGGGCTCTACGCCACGACGGGCCGCGCGGTGAGCTTCATGGCGCCGGCCGCCTGGTCCGGGGCGATCCTGCTCGGCGCCGCCGTGACCGGGGTGGCCGACGCCGACGACGTCCAGCACTGGGGCATCCTGGGCATCCTGCTCGTCCTCGCGATCGGCCTGGCCCTCGTGCTCCGGGTCAAGCCCCAGATCCGTGAGGACTCCGCACTTGCGGCCTCCCAGAGTGCGGAATGAGCCTCTTCTGGCCCGTCTAGGAGTGTGTTCCCCCACATTGGGTATGTTGGAGTGAGCGGAATGTGGGTGCGGTCGATACCGTTGAAGAAGCAATGACGGCCGACGCCGCATTTAGTGGCGTCCTGGAACCCGAATCCCGGTCGTCGTCGTCTGCAGACCGTGGGCGAAAGTCAAGAATTTGTGGAGGTGGCTTCATGGCGGAGCGCACGTTGCGTGGTGCCAGGCTCGGTGGGCAGAGCTTCGAGGATGAGCGCGGCATTGAGTTCGCGGGCCGTCAGCAGGCCGGCTACCGGTGCAAGGAAGGCCACACGTTCGAGATCACCATGTCCGACGAGGCCGACGTCCCGGCTCTGTGGGAGTGCCCCAAGTGCGGCGCCGAGGCGCTGAGCACCTCCGGGATCACCCCCGACGAGAAGGTGGAGAAGCCGGCTCGCACCCACTGGGACATGCTGCTCGAGCGCCGCTCCGAGAAGGAGCTCGAGGACATTCTCAAGGAGCGCCTGGAGCTGCTCCGCGGTGGCGAGATCGGTCCGGCGCACCTGCACCGGGCGAACGCCAAGAAGCGCGTGAAGTCGACCGCCTGACGGCTGTCAGGGATCGACCACCTCACCCCGGACGACGGGCCCCTCGGGCTCGGGTCCGGGGTGAGCTGCATCTGAGGCGTTCGACCGCCGCGTCTGACCGACGCTGCCGATCACCGTGGCCGAGAGCAGGCGGGCGGCGAAGAACTTGGTCAGCAGCCGCCGGGCCACGGGCCGGGTGACCGGCAGGATCAGCAGGATCCCGAAGGCGTCGCTGACGAAGCCGGGGCTCAGCATCAGGGTGCCGCCGGCGATGATGAGCGCACCGTCGGCCAGCTCTCGCGAGGGCATCCTGCCGGCGGCCAGGGTGGCGTTCAGGGCGCGCCAGGCCCGCGTCCCCTCCCGTCGGATCAGCCAGCCGCCCAGGAAGCTGTCCAGGACCAGCAGCACGATCGTCCACCAGGCACCGATCGTCTGACCGACCTGGATCAGCACCCAGATCTCGGCCAGTGGCATCACCACGAGCAGCACGAACAGGATCCACATCGGGATCCCTCGACGAGAAGTCATCTCTCAATCATGCGTGACGAGACCCAGAGAAGCGCCGGCGCAGCCGGTCGCGACGCTCGGCGAGACCCCAGCGGGTGATCAGCTTGAGCGACTCGGTGGCCACGTCCTTGCTCATCTTGGAGTCGCCGCGCTGGCGCTCGATGAAGTCGATCGGCACCTCCACGACGCTCATGCCGTGGCTCAGCGTGCGGTATGCCATGTCGGTCTGGAACACATACCCCGTGGAGCGCACTGTGTCGAGGTCGATCGTCTCCAGCGTGCTACGTCGGAAGAGCCGGAAGCCCGCGGTGGCGTCCTTGACGCGGATCCCCAGGAGCAGCCGCACGTAGAGGTTGCCGCCACGCGAGAGCGCCTCGCGAGACTTCGGCCAGTTCACGATGGATCCCCCCGGAACCCAGCGCGAACCGATGACCAGGTCGGCTCCCGCAGCGAGGGCGTCGATGAGGCGCTGGAGCTGCTCGGGCTGGTGCGAGCCGTCGGCGTCCATCTCCCCGATCACGTCGTACCCCTGCTCCAGGGCGACCTTGAACCCGTGGACGTAGGCCGCACCCAGCCCGGCCTTCTCCGTACGGTGCAGCACGTGGACGTGGTCGTCGGACTCCGCGAGCTCGTCGGCGATCTTGCCGGTCCCGTCCGGGGAGCCGTCGTCCACGACGAGCACGTGGACGTCGGGCTGGGCCTTGCGCAACCGCGCCACGATCCACGCAAGGTTGCTCGCCTCGTTGTAGGTCGGTACGACCATGACGGTGCGGCCCAGAAGGTTCTGCGTCACGCTCGTGCTCCCTCGAGTTTCTCGGTCGGTGTCGCGAATATAGGGCCTTGGTCCGGGCGGCGTCTCAAGGCCCCGAGACAACCCAGCAGGGAGAGCGCCAGCGCCAGGCGACCCGGCCAGGGACCCAGGTAGACGGCCGGGGTGATGCGCGAGGTGAGCGCGACGTCCTCGACCAGGACCGTGGTGGTGCGTGGCACGGCCTCGTCGATCACGCTCCCGTCGGGCCCGATCACCCCGGTGACGCCGTTGGTCGCCGCCACCACGGTGTGGCGGCCGGTCTCCATGGCCCGCAGCCGGGTGATCTCGAACTGCTGCTCGATCTGGTGGGTGTGGATGAACATGGCGTTGCTCGTCTGGACCGTGAGCATCTGGGCGCCATGTCGCACCTGCTCCTGCAGCCCGTCGTCGTAGGCGACGTCGAAGCAGATGGCGTCGGCCACCAGCGCGCCGTCCACGCGCAGCGGCTCCACCCGGGTGCCGCTGAGCATGTCTCGTCCGATGAGCTGGAGCTTGCCGAAGTTGCTGGTGAACACGGTGTCGCGCCACGGGATGTACTCCCCGAAGGGGACCGGGTGGCGCTTGGTGTAGCGGTCTCCTCCGCCGAGACCGGGGTTCCACACGATCCCCTGGTTCAGCACGTCCTCGCCGTCCGCGGAGTCGGCCATGGCACCGACCAGGATCGGCACCCCGATCGCGGCCGAGGCCCGCTCGATCCCGCTGTTGACCTCGACGTCGCGGAACGGGTCCACGGCCGTGGAGTTCTCGGGCCAGACCACGAAGTCCGGCCTCGGCACGGCCCCGCGACGCACGTCCAGGGCCAGGTCCACGGTGGCCTGGACGTGGTTGGCGGTCACCTGCCGGTGTACGGCGACCAGGTTGTCCCCGCTGCCGGGCACGTCCCCCTGGACCGCGGCCACGGTGACCTCCCCGTCGTGGCCCGCGTCCCAGCCGAGCAGCAACGGGAGCAGCGTCACGGCCACCAGGGCGGCAACCGGTGCGCAGGCCGCTCGAGGCGTCGGGCGGGTCAGCAGCAGCCACGCCAGCGTCGTACCGGTCAGCGCCAGCACGAGACTGACGCCGGTGAAGCCCAACCAGGGCAGCCCGGAGGCCCACGGGGTGTCGGCCACGGCGTAGGAGATGCGACCCCAGGGCATGCCGCCGAAGGGCCAGGCGCCTCGTACCGTCTCGACCCCCACCCAGGCCAGCGCGGTCCACACCGGCCACCACCGCAAGCGCGACAGCAGGGCCAGTGCGCTGCCCAGGGGGGCGAAGTACAGAGCCTGGACCCCCGCCAGGGCCAGCCAGGCGTCCCATCCGACGGCGCGCATCCAGAAGAGCAGGACGAAGAAGAAGCCCACCCCGAAGGCGAGACCGGGCAGCCACCCGGTTCTGGGTCGGGTTCCGTGCAGCGAGAGCACCAGCACCGCGACGCCGATCGGCGTCAGCAGTGCGAGCCCGACGGGCTCAGAGGCCAGGGCCAGGATCACGCCCCCTGCCAGGGCGAACAGGGAGCGCAGGAACACTCCCCCACGGTACCGGGTAGGCGCTGAGAGCGCCCTCGGAGCCGACGCGGCGGGTCTGCAGGGCCCAGGTGCAGCGAGCCGGAAGGGACAGCAACCCTTCGGACCAACCCGACGGCCATTGGAAGTGGTCGCCGGGAAGTTGTCTACGGAGCTGCCGTCCCTTCCGTCACCGCCCTCGAGGCAGCGGAACCGACCTCCGCGAACCGGGTTCTACGAATGGTGGCGCCCCACCCGCAACCCGCCCACTCGGACGTCGGTCCGCCTGCAACGATCTGCACGAGCGGACCCCTGCACTCTGCGTCGTTGCCGGTGGGCGTGTCAACAGAACCCAGATACCTTTGCGCGACACGCCGCAGACACGCCGCGACTCCGGACCGCCCGCTCAGGAGACACCGGGATCAGGGCCCTGAGCTCAGCGCCCAGGGGCGGGCGGCACCACGACGGTCCCGGTGGCCGTGGTGGCCCGCACCGGCTCCTGGAGGATCCGGGCGGCCCCCGGCGCCTCGGGGGTGGCGGCGCCGCGGCCCACCACCAACACCTCGAACTCCATCACCCGCGAACGAGTGCCCCGGGAGACGAGCGTGCAGGTGATCTCCAGGAGGTCTCCCGCCCGGACGGGGGCCAGGAACTGCACGTCGGAGTAGGAGGCGAAGAGCCCTTCGTCACCATCGGTGCGGATGCACATCTCGGTCGCGACGTCGCCGAAGAGTCCCAGCGAGTAGGCGCCGTCGACGAGGTTGCCGGCGTAGTGGGCGTGGGAGTAGGGCACGTAGCGGCGGTGCACCACCCGCTGACCCGTGGGAGCGCTGGTGTCGGACATCAGCCTGCCTTCCTCTGCGAGAGCCGGTGCACCAGGAACGATGCCACCTCGCCGGGGGTGGTGCCCCGGCTGAACACGCGGTCCACCCCGAGCTCGGCGGCGGCCCCTTCGTCGAAGCGAGGTCCGCCCACGACCAGGAGCGGGGCGGTGCCACGGGGGTAGGACTCGCGGAACGCCGCCGACATCTCCCGGGTGTTGAGCAGGTGGGCGTCGCGCTGGGTGACCACCTGCGAGACCAGCACGGCGTCGGCCTTCTCCTGCCTCGCCACCGAGACGAGGTCGGGCACCGAGACCTGCGCGCCCAGGTTCACCACCTTGATCTCCCGGTAGTACTCCAGCCCTTTCTCCCCCGCGAAGCCCTTGATGTTCAGGATCGCGTCGATCCCCACCGTGTGGGCGTCGGTGCCGATGCAGGCGCCCACCACCACCAGTCGACGGCGCAGCACCTCCTTGACCTGGGCGTTGACCTCCTTGGGGGTGAGGAGCGGGTAGTCGCGCTCCACCACCTCCACGGTGCTCGGGTCGACGAGGTGGTGGACCCTGCCGTAGACGACGAAGAACGTGAAGTCCGAGCCCATCGGCCGGGCATGGACCACCATCGCGGGGTCCATCCCCATCTTGTTGGCCAGCTGGGCGGCCGCCCCCTCGGCGACCTTGGAGTGCGGCAGCGGCAGGGTGAAGGAGAGCTGGACCATGCCGTCCCCGGTGGTGTCGCCGTAGGGACGGACCAGGTGCCCGGCCTCGTTGCTGCTCATGACGCGCCTTCCAGGAGGTCGGTGGCGGGGTTGAGATAGAGGTCGGACTTCTTCGAGACGCCGTCCAGGCCCCGGCCGCGGTCCGCGGGGCGCTTCATCAGTCCGAACGTGCCGTCGGCGATCGCGTCCAGCAGCCCGTCGGGGTGGCCGATCACCTTCTCCAGGAGCTCGATCGACTCCCCCAGCACCGCACGCGCGCGACCGGCGATGAAGCCGTCCGGGGCGGGGCGGAAATCCTCGTGCAGGTTGCCCGCCGCGTTCATCACGTAGCGGACGTTCTGCAGGGCGAGGTCCCGGTCGGAGAGCCACGGGGTGACCACGGCCTCGGTCATCATGCCCACGAGCAGGATCCCCTGCCCGGTGAGCGCGCCGACGAGGTTGAAGAAGCCGTCGAGCAGGTAGCCACGGAACACGTCGCCGGTCATGTGCCGGGTCGGCGGCATCCACTTCAGCGGCGCGTCGGGGAACAGGTCACGGGCGAGCATGGCGTGCGCCAGCTCCAGACGCAGCGAGTCGGGGACCTGGGGGTCGATCTCGAACGCGTGGCCCAGACCCAGCTGCCAGTCCTCCAGTCCCGCCTCCTTGGCGAAGTACTCGTTGAGGAGCTGGCTGGTGGTGACCGTGTGCGCGGCGTCCACAGCGTCGGCGGTGGTGAGGTAGTTGTCCTCGCCGGTGTTGATGATGATGCCGGCGCGAGCGTGGACCTGGCGACTGAACCTCTGGTCCACGAAGGTGCGCACGGGGTTGATGTCGCGGAACAGGATCCCGTACATCGAGTCGTTGAGCATCATGTCCAGGCGCTCCAGCCCGGCCAGCACCGCGATCTCGGGCATGCAGAGCCCGGAGGCGTAGTTGGTCAACCGTACGTAGCGGCCCAGCTCACGGCTCGTCTCGTCGAGGGCGGCACGCATCAGGCGGAAGTTCTCCTGGGTGGCGTAGGTCCCGGCGAAGCCCTCCCGCGTGGCGCCCTCCGGCACGTAGTCCAGGAGCGACTGCCCGGTGCTGCGGATCACCGCGATCACGTCGGCGCCCTCGCGGGCCGCGGCCTGGGCCTGCGGGATGTCCTCGTAGATGTCGCCGGTGGCGACGATCAGGTAGATCCACGGCTTGCTGGGCGCGTCGCCGATGCGCTCGATCATCTGCTCGCGCTCGTGCCGACGTCCGTCCACGCGTGCGATCCCCGCCCCGACCGCGCCCAGTGCGGCGTCCCGCGCGCGGCTGCGGTCCTTCCCCTCGGGCAGCCGGAACCGGACCGAGCCGGCGCCGGCCTTCTGGGCCAGGGCACTCAGGTCGTCGGCCTCGCCGCGCACCAGGGCGTCCCAGACCGGGAGCGAGACGCCGTGGGCCAGTCCCCCGTCGGTGTGCAGGTCGGCCGCCACCGCGTCGGCGAGGCGGTTGACCCAGGGGATGCCGTCGGCGTCGGCCCCCTCCAGTCCGGCCAGGCGCAGCGTGGCCCGCTCCACCGAGACGGTGGTGTGCTGTTGGGCGAGGTCCACGATGGGACGTCCGGCTTGGGCGGCCAGCGCCCGCGCCCGGCGTACGTCGGCTGCGGGGAGCTGGAGACGGCCGGTCATCGCAGCCGCCCCTCGAACAGCTCCCGCACGCCGGGGTCGCTGCGCAACAGGTCCAGGGCCTGGTCGGCGTGACCGGGCACGTAGCCGTTGCCCACCAGCATGGTCACGTCGGCTGCCACTCCCTCGGCACCCAGCGCCGCGGCGGAGAACGAGGTGGCCATGGAGAAGAAGACGACGGTGCCGCCCGGGGCGGTGGAGAGGATGGCGCCGCCTTCGCAGCCCGGCACGTCGACGCAGACCACGGTGACGTCCGCCGGCCCTCCGGCCGACTCCACCGCGGCACGGACCTCGACCGGGTTGCGCGCATCCGCCACGACCACCTCGTCGGCGAGCCCGGAGGCGCGCAGTGCCTGCGCCTCCTGCTCGTGCGGCACGACGCCGATGGTGCGGGCCGCACCGGCCTTGCGCGCCGCCGCGAGGCTCAGGCTCCCGGACTTCCCGCCGCCGCCCAGGACCGCGACCACCGGGGCGTCGTACCCCTGGACCACGCGGGCGGTCAACGCCGGCGCGCCGCACACGTCCAGCACCGCAAGGGCGAGGTCGGCGGGCAGGTCCTGGGGCAGCGTGGCCGCGATCGAGCGGCCGAAGAGGATCGCGTAGCCATCGCACGGCACCTGCTCGCTGGTGCCCGTCCAGTCGCGCAGCCCGTCCTCGATGACCAGAGGGGTCAGCGTCAGGGAGACCAGCGTGGCGACCGGGTCGCCGACGCGCAGCCCGAGCGGGGAGTCGGCACCGACCTCCTCGACCACGCCGATCAGCATCCCGCCCGACCCGGTCTCGGGGTTCTGCATCTTGCCGCGGCGGGCCACGATCTCGAGGACCTCGGCACGCACCCGGTCGCCGTCACCCGCGTGCTTGCGCTCGAGCTGCCGGAAGGAGGCCGCGTCGAGGTTGAGCCGCTGTACCCGGATCCGCACCTCGTCGGGCCACAGCTGGGGCCTGGTGTCGAGGCGCTGCGCGCTCTGCGGCAGCACCGCGGCGTCGTCCAGCACCCGGTGCAGTCCGACCGGATCGCTGGCGATAGTTGACTCGACCGCACTCATTCGACCATTCCTTCATTGGATCCCGCATTTGCCGGAAATCTTGCGGCCTGTCGATGGACGGACAGGATGATGTGCTCGTACTCTTCCAGATGAGAGACGTGTCTCACAACAGACACGCCGCCCTGACACGCCAGGCAAGGAGAGCCATGAGCATCGAGACCGCCGTTGGGCTGGCCACCGGTCAGCCCTACCCCTACCAGCGGGTGGAGCTCGTGGAGCCCGACTGGACGCGGTTCCCGGGCTGGCGCGACGTGACCGCACAGGACTGGGCCTCGGCGCAGTGGCAGCGCGCGCACTGCATCAAGAACGTCCGTCAGCTGCGCGAGCTGCTGGGCGACCTGGTCGACGACCGCTTCTACGCCGACCTGGAGCGTGACCAGGCCGAGCGAGCCACCATGTCGATGCTGGTGCCCCCGCAGATGATGAACACCATGGTCCCGGCCCCGAGCAGCGCCGGGCCGGGCTCCCTGACCGAGGCGCTGTACGCCGACCCGATCCGTCGCTACATGCTGCCGGTCTTCTCGGACCGGCGTACCGACTGGGCCTCGCACCCGCACGCCGCCCGGGACTCCCTGCACGAGCACGACATGTGGGTCGCGGAGGGGCTGACGCACCGCTACCCGACCAAGGTCCTGGCCGAGCTGCTGCCCACCTGCCCGCAGTACTGCGGGCACTGCACCCGGATGGACCTGGTCGGCAACTCCACGCCCGTCATCGAGAAGCTCAAGTTCACCGCCAAGCCCGCCGATCGCCTGGGCGACATGCTGGACTACCTGCGGCGCAGCCCCGCGGTGCGCGACGTGGTGGTCTCGGGCGGGGACGTGGCCAACATGCCGTGGCTGCGGCTGGAGTCGTTCCTCACCGAGCTGCTGGCGATTGAGAACATCCGCGACATCCGGCTCGCCACCAAGGCGCTCGTCGGGCTGCCCCAGCACTGGCTCCAGCCGGAGGTGGTCGAAGGGGTCCAGCGCGTCGCCCAGCTGGCGCGCTCACGCGGGGTCTCGCTGGCCATCCACACTCACGCCAACCACGCCAACTCGATCACTCCCCTGGTCGCCGAGGCCAGCCGGGCGATGCTGGACGCCGGGGTCCGCGACGTGCGCAACCAGGGCGTCCTGCTCAACGGGGTGAACGCCGATCCGCACGCACTGCTCGACCTGTGCTTCGCACTGCTCGACGGGGCGCAGATCATGCCCTACTACTTCTACATGTGCGACATGATCCCGTTCTCGGAGCACTGGCGGGTCTCGGTCGCCGACGCCCAACGGCTCCAGCACCACATCATGGGCTACCTCCCCGGCTTCGCCACTCCGCGCATCGTGTGCGACGTACCGTTCGTCGGCAAGCGGTGGGTGCACCAGGTGGCTGACTACGACCACGAGCGCGGCATCTCCTACTGGACGAAGAACTACCGGACCTCCATCGAGGCGGCCGACCCCGAGGCGCTGACCCGCACCTACGAGTACTACGACCCGATCCACACCCTGCCCCCGGAGGGTCAGGCCTGGTGGGCCCAGCACGGCCGTCTCGAGGAGACGCAGCTGAAGGCAGCCGAGGTCGCCGAGGCGTCGCGGCGGTTGGCGATGCTCCAGGCGCGCTGAGGGCCGCAGGGATCCCCGCCTGGCCGGGGATCCCCTCGGTTCGGGGGGCGTGCATGCCCCCCGAACCCGTAGGAAGCCACACCAGCCTTTCTCCACAGCCCCGGATGGGCCGACCCATCTCCACAGGACGGGTGCTGCCGGCGTACCCGAGGGCTTGGCTGCCTGCAGTCTCGGACCATGACGGCACCGGAGCTGGTCGACCTCGAGAACCTCGTCTTCCTCCGACGAGACGTCCTCGATCAGGGGTACGACGACCGCCACATCGTGCGCATGGTCCGGTGCGGAGCCTGGCACCGGATCCGGCGCGGGGCGTACGTCGAGGGGGAGGCATGGCGGTCCCTGTCGGAGACCGATCGCTACCGGCTGCGATGTCGTGCCGTGCTGCGCACCGCGCATCCGAGCGCGTCGCTGAGCCATGTGTCGGCCGCGATCGAATGGGGTGTGCCGGTCTGGGGCGTGCCGCTCGACGAGGTCCATCTGAGCCGGGTGGACGGCAAGGGTGGGCGCAGAGAGGCCGGCGTGGTCCACCATCGTGCTACGACGCCGGCGGAGCACCTGTGCGATCTACGTGACGTGCGCGTTACCTCGCCCACGCGGTGCGCCGTCGAGATGACCTCGATGGCCGGCGTCGAGTCGGCGCTGGTGAGCGTTAACGGTCTGCTGCACCTGGGCCTGACGACTCCCGGGGATGTGGCGGAACTGGCCCACGACCTGCGGTTCTGGCCGAGCAGCATCGGCGCCAACCTGGTGGTGCGCCTGGCCGACCCACGCCTGGAGTCACCGGGCGAGACGCGTACGGCGTACTTCATGTGGGCGAACCACCTGCCCAAGCCCATCCCCCAGTTCCAGATCCACGACGAGCACGGGCGTCCCTTCGCCCGGGTGGACTTCGCGTTGCCGGAGCACGGGGTGTTCATCGAGTTCGACGGTGCCGCGAAGTACCAGGAGCACCGACGGGCGGGTGAGACGTTGGAGGACTACGTCCTGCGTGAGAAGCGGCGTGAGGAGCGGATCTGTCAGCTCACCGGCTGGGTGTGCCTGCGCATCACCTGGTCGGACCTCAATCGCCCACGTGAGCTCGCGCTGCGGATTCGACGCGTCTTGGAGTCCAGGATCCGGGCCGATCAGTGAGGTTGGTGGCCTCTTCCTGCGGTTAGGGGGAATGCATGCCCCTCGAAGCGCAGGGATCCCCGCTCAGGCGGGGTTTCCTGCGCTCTCCGCCACCGGGCGGCTCTCGAACGGCGTGGACAGCACGATCGTGGTCCGCGTCGAGACGTTCCCGGCGTGCCGGATCCGCGCCAGCAGGTTCTCGAGGTCGGCAGGGGTGGCGACCCGGACCTTGAGGATGTAGGACTCCTCCCCCGCCACCGACCAGCAGGACTCGATCTCGGTGATCCGCTCCAGGCGCCGGGGATAGTCGTCGGGCTGTGCGGGGTCGAAAGGACGGATGGAGACGAAGGCGGTCAGGGGCAGCCCGGTCTGCACGTGGTCGATGGTCGCGCCGTAGCCCTTGATCAGACCCCGGGACTCCAGGCGCTTGACGCGCTGGTGCACCGCGGAGGTGGACAGTCCGGTCGCCCGGCCCAGGTCGGTGTAGGACATCCGACCGTCGGCGGCCAGCAGGCCGAGGATCTTGCGGTCGGTCGCTTCTACCTCAGGAGTACTCACGCCGCGAACCCTAGAGGAACCGGGGCCGGCCCGCGGGCGTGCTCGAAGAGTGGCCGCAGCAACCCCAGGCGCGCTAGCGCAGGGTGACGTCAGGTCCACCGCGTGTCCAGATCGACGTTGTTGTCTTCGCAACGAAACATGCTGTTACTACACGGTGACATGGGAGGCGACCGCCGGAAACACGCGCTCAACAGACTCAGCGCGTTCCCCGGGACACAGTGTCGTGACCCCCGGTCCAGGCGCCTGCCCGCCCGCGGCGGCGCAGCACAGAGAGGGTCACCACCTTGAACCCCAGAACCCCACGCCTGATCGGCGGCGTGCTCAGTGCCGTCGTCCTCTCCAGCGCCCTCGCCGGGTGCGGCGCCAAGGCCGGCGAGACCTCCGAGGCCGCCGAGTCGTGCGTCAAGACCAACGGCGACAGCATCAAGGTCGGCTTCCTCAACTCCCTCTCCGGCACCATGGCGATCAGCGAGACCACGGTCTTCAAGTCGCTCTCGATGGCCGCCGAGGAGATCAACGCCGACGGTGGCGTGCTGGGCAAGCAGCTCGAGATCGTCAGCGAGGACGGCCAGTCCGAGCCCACGGTGTTCGCCGAGAAGGCCACCAAGCTGATCGACCAGGACTGCGTCGCGGCCGTCTTCGGTGGCTGGACCTCCAGCTCGCGCAAGGCGATGCTGCCGGTCTTCGAGGGCAAGAACTCCCTGCTCTTCTACCCCGTGCAGTACGAGGGTCTCGAGGCCTCGCGCAACATCTTCTACACCGGTGCCACCACCAACCAGCAGATCATCCCGGGCCTGGACTACCTCAAGGACGAGAAGGGCATCAAGTCGATCTTCCTGGTGGGCTCGGACTACGTCTTCCCCCGCACCGCCAACGCGATCATCCAGGCGTACGCCGCCGAGCACGGCATCGAGGTCCTCGGCGAGGAGTACCAGCCCTTGGGCTCCACAAACTTCGGCACCGTGGTCGACAAGGTGAAGAAGTCCGGCGCGGACGCGGTCTTCAACACCCTCAACGGCGACTCCAACGTGGCTTTCTTCAAGGAGTACAAGGGCAAGGGCCTCACCGCGGAGTCCATGCCGGTCGTCTCGGTCTCCATCGCCGAGGAGGAGGTGCCGGGCGTCGGGGTCGACAACCTCGTGGGGCAGTACACCGCGTGGAACTACTACCAGACCATCGAGACGCCGACGAACCAGGCGTTCGTGTCGGCGTTCAAGGAGACGAACGGCACCAAGGCCGTCACCTCGGACCCGATGGAGGCGGCCTACACCTCCCTCTACCTGTGGAAGGGCATGGTCGAGAAGGCCGAGTCCTTCGCCACCGACGACGTCATCGACGCCGCTGAGGGGGTCACCTTCGACGCCCCGGAAGGCTCGGTCACGGTGAACGGCGAGAACCACCACATCGCCAAGACCGCCCTGATCGGCCAGATCCGTCCCGACGGCCTGATCGAGACCGTGTGGTCCTCCGACGAGCCGATCGAGCCGGACCCCTTCCTGGAGACCTACCCGTGGTGGGAAGGCGAGTGACCCCGGCGCAGGACCGCACCAGGTCCTGACCAGATCCAGCCGGGTCGCGGACGAGATGGGGGTCTGCGTCCGCGACCCGGCTCCCTCGCCCGACGGCAGTGCCGTCGGGCCCTATCCCAGAAGGGGCGTGACACCGTGGACGTGTTCTTGTCCCAGGTCTTCACCGGCCTCTCCGCCGGCGGGGTCCTCCTGCTCATCGCCATCGGCCTCACCCTGACCTTCGGTCAGATGGGCGTCATCAACATGGCGCACGGCGAGTTCATCATGGCCGGCGCCTACACCGCCTACGTCATCAACTCGGTGCTGGGCAACGCCGAGCTGGGCCTGCTCGTCGCGCTGCCGGTGGGCTTCGTGGTCGGCGGCCTCCTCGGGGTGCTGCTCGAGGCGGGGGTGATCCGCTGGATGTACCACCGCCCGCTCGACACGCTGCTGGTCACCTACGGCGTGGGGCTGGTGCTCCAGCAGGTCGCCCGCGACATCTTCGGCGCTCCCGCCAAGGAGGTGCCCTCGCCGTCCTGGCTCTCGGGCTCGGTGCCCGTGCTGGGTTACGACTTCCCGCTCGCCCGGCTCTTCCTGCTGGTCCTCTCCCTGGTGTGCCTGCTGGGGGTGGTCGCGGTGCTGAAGTACACCGCGCTGGGACGCCAGGTGCGCGCCACGGTGAGCAACCGGGACCTGGCCGAGACCGTCGGCGTCTCCACCCGGCGTACCGACCGGATCACGTTCTTCCTGGGCTCCGGCCTGGCGGGCATCGCGGGCGTCGCGCTGACCCTGCTGGGCTCGACCGGTCCCACCATCGGCTCCTCCTACATCGTCGAGGCGTTCCTGGTCGTGGTGGTCGGCGGCATCGGCCAGCTCAAGGGCACCGTGATCGCGGCGTTCGCCATCGGCCTGATCCAGTCGTTCCTGGAGTACGCGACCAGCGGCAGCATCGCCAAGGTGCTGGTCTTCCTGGCCATCGTGGTCTTCCTCCAGGCCCGCCCCCAGGGCATCTTCGCGGTGCGGACCAGGAGCCTGGCATGAGCGTCCTCAGCACACCCCGCCGGGCACGCCTGCTGAGCCTGGTCGGATGGGTCGCCCTGGCCCTGGGCCTGCTGGTGCTGGCCCCGGCACTGCTCAGCGACTTCCGGCTCGGCCTGCTCGCCAAGTACTGCTGCTACGCGATCGCCGCCGTCGGCATCGGCCTGGCCTGGGGCCGGGGCGGCATGCTGGTCCTGGGGCAGGGCCTCTACTTCGGGCTCGGCGCCTACGCGATGGCGATGCACCTCAAGCTCTCCGACGCCGGCCCGGGCGAGGTGCCCGACTTCATGATGCTCTACGCCGGCGGCGAGATGCCGCTGTGGTGGGAGCCGTTCCGCAGCCCGGCGGCGACGCTGGCCGCGATCGTGCTGCTGCCGGCGCTGGTCGCGGCCGCGCTCGGGGTGGCCATCTTCAAGCGGCGGGTCAAGGGTGCCTACTTCGCGATCCTGTCCCAGGCCCTGACCGCGGCCTTCGCCATCCTGCTCATCGGCCAGGTCAAGACCACGGGCGGCTTCAACGGGCTCAACAACTTCCAGAGCTTCTTCGGCTACTCCCTCTACGACCCGGTCAACAAGCAGCTGCTCTACTACATCACCGCCGGGGTGCTGCTGGGATCGATCGCCCTGATGGCGCTGCTGTACCGCAGCAGGTTCGGCGAGCTCCTGGTCGCCACCCGCGACGCCGAGGAGCGGGTCCGCTTCCTCGGCCACGACCCGGCCAACATCAAGCTCCTGGCGTACGTCGTCGCGGCAGTGCTGGCCAGCATCGGCGGGGCCCTGTTCGTCCCGGTCGTGGGCATCATCTCCCCCGACGACGTGGGGGTAGGCGCCTCCATCGCCATGGTGGCCGGTGTGGCGCTCGGTGGGCGGGCCTCCCTGATGGGCCCGGCGGTGGGCGCGCTGATCGTCGGGTATGCCGAGACCTCGCTCTCGGAGTCCGTCCCCGGGTCCTGGTCCTACTTCCAGGGCGCCCTGTTCATCCTGGTGGTCCTCCTGCTCCCGGGGGGTCTCGCCCAGCTCTCGGGCCTGCTGGGCCGACTGCGCCCGACCGCACGACCGACCGGCCGGCGAGGCACCAGGTCCCAGGAACCCCAGCGCGAGAACGAGGAGGTCCCGGCATGAGCGAGCGGCGGCGCGACTACCTGGAGGTGCGCGGGATCCGCGTCGAGTTCGACGGGTTCGTCGCGGTCGACGGGGTGGACCTGACCTTGCTCCAGGGGCAGGTGCACTTCCTCATCGGGCCCAACGGCGCTGGCAAGACCACGGTCGTCGACGCCCTCACCGGGCTGGTCAAGGCCTCGGGGCTGGCCTCCTACGACAACCACAACCTGCTGGAGATGTCGTCGCACAAGATCGTCCGGCTCGGCATCGGGCGGACCTTCCAGACCGCCACCGTCTTCGAGGAGCTCACGGTGGTGCAGAACCTCGACATCGCGGGCGGGGTGCACCGCAGCGCCTGGTCGATGCTGCGACCGCGGCGAGGGGTGCCCGACTACGTGCACGCGGCGCTGGAGACGGTCGGCCTGACCGACCTGGCCGACCGGCCTGCGGGGGTGCTGTCCCACGGGCAGAAGCAGTGGCTGGAGATCGGCATGCTGCTGGTCCAGAACGCCAAGGTGATGCTGCTGGACGAGCCCGTGGCCGGGATGTCCGGGGAGGAGCGCACCCAGACCGGGGAGCTGCTGCACCGGATCGGCAAGGAGCGCACCATCGTGGTGATCGAGCACGACATGGACTTCGTCCGGGCCTACGCCGACGTGGTGACCGTGATGAGCGCGGGCACCGTGCTGGCGCACGGGAGCGTGGAGGAGATCCGTGCCAACCCCGAGGTGCAGCGCGTGTACCTCGGTCACACCGTGGAAGGGGCAGCCTGATGCTCGAGATGCTGGACGTCGTCGGAGGCTACGGCCGGACCAGGATCCTGCACGGGGTCTCGCTGAGCATCCCCAGCGGCGGCGCCGCCTCGGTGATCGGGCACAACGGGGCCGGCAAGACCACCCTGCTGCGGGCCGCGGTCGGTCTGCTGCCCCTGACCTCGGGGAAGGTGCTGCTCGACGGTGAGGACGTCACCAGGATGCGCCCCCACCAACGGGTACGACGGGGCATCGGCTACGTGCCGCAGGGACAGCAGTCGTTCGGTCAGATGACCACCCTGGAGAACCTGCAGCTGGTCGCGGGCAAGGACCGCTCGGCGATCGAGGAGATGCTGGAGCTGTTCCCGGCCCTGAAGACCCTGCTCCCCCGCCGGGCCGGTCTGCTCTCCGGTGGCCAGCGGCAGCAGCTCGCCATCGCCCGGACCCTGCTCACCAAGCCCAGGATGCTCATCCTGGACGAGCCCACCGAGGGCATCCAGCCCAACGTGGTGGCCGAGATCGAGCAGGTGATCACCGATCTGACCACGCGTGGTGACTTGTCGGTGCTGCTGGTCGAGCAGCACGTAGGCTTCGCGCTGCGAGCGACCCAGGACTACCACGTCCTGGCCTCCGGCAGGATCACCGCCCAGGGGGGCACCGGTGTCGGCGCCGCCGACGAGGTCCGCTCGCTGATGGCCGTCTGAGAGCGAAGGACCCACCTTGCACCTGACACCCTCGGACACCGAGAAGCTGCTGCTCTCCGTGGCGGGCATGGTCGCCCGGGACCGCCTGGAGCGCGGCGTGCTGCTGAACCATCCCGAGGCGGTCGCCCTGCTGGCCACGTGGGTGATCGAACGGGCGCGAGAGGGTGCCGGGGTCACCGACCTGATGAGCGCCGGCCGAGAGGTGCTGCGCCGCGACCAGGTGATGCCCGGGGTGGCCGAGATGCTGCACGACGTGCAGGTCGAGGCGACCTTCCCGGACGGGCGCAAGCTCGTCACCCTCCACGACCCGATCAGCTAGGAGCCCTCGTGTCACTGTCCACCGAAGGTCCTGGGGCGGTCCGGGTCGCACCCGGGACGCACCGTCTCAACGCCGACCGCGGCCCCGAGGAGCGGCTGCGGCTGGTCGTGGTCAACACCGGGGACCGTCCCGTCCAGATCGGGTCGCACCTGCACTTGCCGGACGCCAACGCGGCGCTGGAGTTCGACCGGGCCGCCGCGCACGGCTTCCGCCTCGACATCGCCTCGGGCACCTCGCGGCGCTTCGAGCCCGGCGCCTCCCGCGAGGTCGACCTGGTGGCTCTGCGCGGGGCCCGGGTGGTGCCCGGGATCCAGCGGGGCAAGGCAGCCGGTGGGCTCGATGCTTGAGATCCCCCGCGCGGAGTACGCCGCGCTCTACGGCCCCACGGTGGGCGACCAGGTCCGCCTGGGCGACACCGACCTGTGGATCGAGGTGGAGCGCGACCTCACCTTCGGCGGGGAGGAGGCGGTCTTCGGCGGCGGCAAGTCGATCCGCGAGTCCATGGCACAGTCCACGCGCTCGCGTGCCGACGGCGCCCCGGACACCGTGATCACCAACGCCGTGGTGCTCGACCACTGGGGGGTGGTCCGCGCCGACGTCGGCATCCGCGACGGCCGGATCGTCGCGCTGGGACGGGCCGGCAACCCCGACATCGCCGACGGGGTCCACCCCCAGCTGGTCATCGGTCCCTCGACGGACGTGATCTCCGGAGAGGGCCGGATCCTGACCGCGGGCGCCATCGACGTCCACGTGCACTTCCTCTCCACCTCGCAGGTCCACGAGGCGCTCGCCACGGGCACGACCACGCTCGGCGGCGGGGGCACCGGGCCTTCTGAGGGCTCGCGGGCCACCACCGTGACCCCGGGGGCCTGGCACCTGCAGACCGTGCACCGCGCCCTGGACCGGCTGCCGGTCAACGTGCTGCTCATGGGCAAGGGCAACACGGTGAGCGCCGAAGGGCTGCGCGAGCAGGCGCTGGCCGGAGCGGCGGCGTACAAGGTGCACGAGGACTGGGGCTCGACCCCGGCCGCCATCGACGCGGCCCTGCGCGCCGCCGACGAGTACGGCGTCCAGGTCGCCCTGCACTCGGACAGCCTCAACGAGGCCGGCTTCCTGGAGTCCACGATCGCCGCGATCGCCGGTCGCTCGATCCACGCCTTCCACGCCGAGGGCGCGGGCGGTGGGCACGCCCCGGACATCATGAAGGTCGCCTCCCTGGGCCACGTGATCCCCGGCTCGACCAACCCCACGCTCCCCCACACCGTCAACACCGTCGCCGAGCACCTCGACATGCTCATGGTCTGCCACCACCTCGACCCGCGGGTGCCCGAGGACCTGGCCTTCGCGGAGTCCCGGATCCGCGCGACCACGATCGCCGCCGAGGACGTGCTGCACGACCTCGGGGCGATGTCCATCACCTCCTCCGACGCCCAGGCCATGGGTCGCATCGGCGAGGTCGTGTGTCGCACCTGGCAGGTGGCGCACGTGATGAAGCACCGCCGCGGCTCACTGGGGACCTCCCTGCCCGCCGACAACGAGCGCGCCCGCCGGTACGTCGCGAAGTACACGATCAACCCGGCGATCGCCCACGGCATCGCCGACCACGTCGGGTCGGTGGAGGCCGGCAAGATGGCGGACCTGGTGCTGTGGGACCCCCGGTTCTTCGGGATCCGCCCCGAGCTGGTCCTCAAGGGCGGTGCCCTGGTGCTGGGCGCGCTGGGCGACCCCAACGCCTCGATCCCCACGCCGCAGCCGGTGCTGATGCGGCCCGCCCTGGTCGACGGCGACGCCTCGGACCATGCCGTCACCTTCGTCTCTCCCGCCGCGCTGGCCGACGGCCTGGGCGAGCGGCTCGGGCTGCGCCGCAGCCTGGTGGCGGTGGCCCCGACCCGCGAGGTCGGCAAGGCCGACATGGTCAACAACGACGCCTGCCCGCGGATCGACATCGACCCGGAGACGTTCGCGATCGACGTGGACGGCGAACGGGTGCAGCCCGCCCCGGCCCAGGTGCTGCCGCTGGCCCAGCTGTACTCGATGTTCTGATGCCGCCGGTGCAGAGCCTCTCCTCCAGCGCGGTCTCGCTGCTGCTCTCCGACGCCCGACTGCCGGTGGGCGGGCACACCCAGTCCGGTGGCCTGGAGCCGGCGCTGCTGGCCGGGCTGAGCCCCGAGGGGATCGTCGGCTACTGCCGGACGCGGCTCGCGACCGTCGTACGGACCGAGGCGGCGACCGCGGTCGTGGCCCGGAACGTGGCCCTGGAGCACGGCGACCTCGGCCTGGTGCATGCCCACTGGGCCGCCCGCACGCCGAGCGCGGCCCAGCGAGAGACCTCCGCCGAGCTGGGCCGGGGCCTGCTCAGGCTGGCCCGCCGGCTCTGGCTCACCGGGGCCGACCTGGCAGCGCTGGCGGCGCTGCCGAGTCCGGCCCGGCCGTTGGTGCTCGGCGCGGTCGCGGCCCGGACCGGCCTCGATGCCCACCACCTCGCCCAGGTCGTCGCCTACGACGACGTGCAGACCGTGGTGGCGGCCGGGCTCAAGCTCGCGCCCGGCGACCCGGTGGTCGCCACCGGCTGGGTCTGGGAGCAGCTCGGCGAGATCGACCGGCTGGCGACCGAGGTGGCCGGGGCCCGGACGCCCGGCGACATCCCGTCGCTGGCCGCACCGCAGATCGAGGAGTGGGCACAGGCCCACGCCCACACCACAAGGAGGCTGTTCCGTGCCTGAGACCGTCAGAAGCACCCTGCGACTGGGAGTCTGCGGACCCGTCGGCACCGGAAAGAGCTCACTGATCGCCACGCTGTGCCGAGAGCTCGCCGCGACCCATCAGCTCGGGGTGATCACCAACGACATCTACACCGACGAGGACGCCCGCTTCCTGCGCTCCGCCGGGGTGCTGCCCGCCGAGCGGATCGTGGGCGTGGAGACGGGAGCCTGCCCGCACACCGCCATCCGGGACGACGTCACCGCCAACCTCACGGCGGTGGAGGACCTCGAGGAGCGCTTCTCCCCGCTCGACCTGGTGCTGGTGGAGTCCGGCGGGGACAACCTGACCGCGACGTTCTCCCCCGCGCTGGTCGACGTCCAGATCTTCGTCCTCGACGTCGCCGGCGGCGGCGACGTGGCCCGCAAGGGCGGGCCGGGGATCGAGCGTGCCGACCTGCTGGTGGTCAACAAGACCGACCTGGCGCCCCATGTCGGCGTGGACGTGGCGCAGATGGTCGCCGACGCCACCCGCGCCCGGGACGGGCGGCCCGTGGTCGCCCTGTCCCGCCACGACGCGGCCTCCGTGGAGGCGCTGGTCTCGTGGGTGAAGGCCCAGCTGGCCGAGCTGCGGCGCGGACGCCTGGTCCCCACGGACCCGGGACCGATGCCCGCCCACGACCACCCGCACCCCGCGGACCACCCGGTGTCGGCTCATGCCCACAGCCACCCATGACGTGACGGTCGGGGCGCTCACCACCGGGATCTCGGTGGCGCGCACGGCCTCCGGCCCGGTGACGGTGGGGCTGCGCCACGGGGGGCTCCGCGGCCAGCTCCTGGGGCGGGACCGCACGGGTGCCCGGGTCGCCCTGCTGGCTGCTCAGGCGCTGTTGCTGGGCGGGGACCAGGTCCGGCTCGACGTACGGGTCGGCGCCGGGTGCCGGCTGGAGATCACCGAGCCCGCGGGCACGGTCGCCTACGCCATGGACGAGGCGGCCGCGGGCTGGCACACCACGATCGACGTCGAGCCCGGAGGTCTCCTGGTGTGGCACACCGCGCCGTTCGTCGTCTCCGAGCAGGCACGGGTGCACCGCAGCACCACGGTGCTCCTCGCGCCGGACGCCGGGTGCCTGCTCCGGGAGACCCTGGTGCTGGGCCGCAGCGGGGAGGGACCCGGACGGCTCAGCACCACGACGTACGCCGCACGGCACGGGTCGCCGGTCCTGGTGGAGACCCTGGACCTGGGACCGGCGTCACAGGTGCCCGGGATGCTGGGCGCGAACCGGGTGCTCGACCAGGTCACCGACCTCCGTCCCGGACGGGTCAGCGACGACCCAGCGGCGTTCAACCTCGCGGCCGGCGGCGTGGTGCACCGGCGGCTGGCCCCTGCGGCCCACTTGGCCTCCCTCGAGTCCACCTGGCAGGAGCTCGTGCGCTCCAGCGCCGCCGCGGACTGAGTCTGGCAGGATCATCGTCGTGACCGAACCCGCGCCGCGCCTGATGCTCCTGGACACCGCCAGCCTCTACTTCCGGGCGTTCTTCGGGGTGCCGGAGATCAAGGCGCCGGACGGCACCAACGTCAACGCGGTGCGCGGCCTGCTGGAGTTCATCGCCCGGTTGGTCAACGACTACCGCCCCACGCACCTGGTCTGCTGCTGGGACAACGACTGGCGTCCGCAGTGGCGGGTGGACCTGCTGCCCACCTACAAGGCCCACCGGGTGGTGACCGAGCGCCCCGGGGAGACCCCGGACGTGGAGGAGGTGCCCGACCCGCTGGAGACACAGATCCCGATCATCCTCGAGGTGCTCCGGGCGCTGGGCATCAGCGTCGTCGGGGCGGACCACCACGAGGCCGACGACGTGATCGGGACGCTCGCGACCGACGCCGGGATGCCGGTGGAGATCGTCACCGGCGACCGCGACCTGTTCCAGCTCGTCGACGACGAGGCGCAGGTTCGGGTGCTCTACACCGCTCGCGGGGTGAGCAAGCACGAGCGGGTCACCGGTGAGGTGGTGCGTGCCAAGTACGACGTCGAGGCCCACCAGTACGCCGACTTCGCGACGCTGCGCGGGGACGCCTCGGACGGCCTGCCCGGAGTCCCCGGGGTCGGGGACAAGACGGCGGCCACCCTGTTGGGCCGCTTCGGCGACGTGCCCGGCATCCTGGCTGCCGCGGACGACCCCGACTCGGATCTGGCGCCGGGGCCGCGGCGCAAGATCAAGGACGCCGCCGACTACCTCGCGGTGGCCCCCACGGTGGTCGCCGTGGTGCGCGACCTCGACCTGGGACCGGTCGACGCGCTGCTCCCCCGCACCCCCCGCGACCCCGAGGCCGTCGTCGAGCTGAGCGGACGCTGGAACCTGGAGGGGCCGCTGACCCGGGTGGTCACGGCACTGACCGGCCCCGAGGACTCCTGACGGGCCGGCACCGCGGCACCGGCTTGCCCCTCGTGCCTAGGTTGGTGACATGAGCCATATCGCTGTCGTCGGGGGCCACGGAAACGTGGCCCGTCACCTGCACCCGATTCTCGTCGCCGCCGGGCACACGCCCGTGGCCCTGGTCCGCAAGGACGCCTACCGGGCCGAGCTGGAGGCGCTGGGCGCCGAGGTGCGCCTGCTGGACATCGAGGCGGACGACGCCTCGGCGTTCGCCACCGCGTTCGACGGGTGCGACGCGGTGGTCTTCGCGGCCGGTGGCGGTGCGGACGGCAACGTGCAGCGCAAGCGGACCGTCGACCTCGAGGGCTCCCTGAAGTCCATCGCCGGCGCACGGCAGGCCGGGATCACCCGGTTCGTCCAGCTCTCCGCCATCGGCGTGGACGACGCACTCCCTGACGACACCGCCGAGGTGTGGAAGGCCTACGTCGAGGCGAAGCGGGACGCTGACGTGGCACTGCGCGACAGCGGGCTGGACTGGACGATCATCCGCCCCGGCGCCCTCACCGACGACGACGCCCTGGGCCGCGTCCAGCTGGCCGAGCACGTCACGCGCGGCAGCATCCCCCGAGCCGACGTCGCCGCCGTGCTGGCGGCGGTGCTGGACTCCGAAGCGGCCGTCGGCCGGCAGTGGGAGCTCGTCTCGGGTAACACCCCGGTGGACGACGCGGTGGCGCTGGCCGTCACCGGCTGAGGCCTGCGCCGCCAGGGGCGGCGCCCGACCGCCGTACGCCCGCCCCAACTGTGCACATGCACCCGCGGGGCGGGACGGGGCTAGGCCGAGAAGGCGGAGTACGCCACCACGCCGCGCCGCAGCCGCTTGACCGACTCCCGCGCCACCCGGCGCAACGGGGTGTCACCCGCTGCGTCGGCGACCTGACCGGTGAGGTCGAGCAGCTGCTTCATCCAGCGCACGAAGTCCCCTGCCGCCAGGTCGACGGCGCCGAGCACGTCGTCGAGGTCGTCGCCCTCCGCCCAGCGGTACGCCGCCCAGGCGAACCCCAGGTCGGGTTCGCGGAGGAAGTCCAGCCGGTGCTCCTTCTCCAGGGCCTCGAGCTCGGCCCACAGCCGGACCATCTCCGCGATGGTCTCGCTGACCGCGCCGCCCGGCACGCGAGGGGCGGAGGCGTCGTCGGCTCGGCGCGCCTCGTAGACGAGCACCGAGAGCACGGCGGCGAGCTCGGAGGCGTCGAGGCCGTCCCACAGCCCGTGGCGCAGCGACTCCGCAGCGACCAGGTCCATGTCGGTGTAGACCCGACGCAGCCGGGACCCGCGCTCGGTGACCTTGTCGTCGGCCAGGTAGTCCAGGGCGGTGAGCACGTCGCAGACCCGGTCGAAGGTCCGCGCCACGGTGTTGGTGCGCTGCTCGACCCGACGCTTGAGGGTGGCGGAGTCCCGGTCCAGCTTGAACCACCGCTCGGCCCACCGGGAGTGGTCCTCGCGCTCGGGGCACTGGTGACAGGGGTGCTGCTTGAGCTGGCGGCGCAGCTCCTCGATCTCGCGCTCGACCGGGCCGTCGGGCACCGGGCCGCCGCGCCCGCCGCCGTGACGCGGCGGCGGAGTCAGGTCGTGGGTGCGGGCACGCAGCGTCGAGACCAGGTCCTTGCGCATCTGCGGGTTGCGGCCGTTGAAGGACTTGGGGATCCGGATCCGGGTGAGGGCCTGCACCGGGGTGGGGAAGTCCATGATGGCCAGTCGCCGGGCCTGCCGGTCCTGGGTCACCACGTAGGGGCGCGGCTCGGTCGGGCTGGCCAGACCCGGGTCGATGACGACGGCGAACCCGGAGAACTTCCCCGCCGGCACCTGGATCACGTCGCCGGGCCTGAGCTGCTGCAGCGAGGCGAGCGCCTCCTCGCGACGGTCGGCCTTGCGCGCCCGGGCGGCGCCCTTCTCGAGCTCGGAGATGCGCCGTCGCAGGTCGGCGTACTCCATGAAGTCACCCACGTGGCAGGTGGCCGCCTCGCGGTAGCCCTCGAGAGCCTCCTGGGCCTTGTGCAGCTGCTTGGCCAGCCCGACGACCGCCTTGTCGGCCTGGAACTGGGCGAACGACATCTCCAGCAGCTCACGAGACCGGGCACGGCCGAACTGGGCGACCAGGTTGACCGCCATGTTGTAGGACGGGCGGAACGACGACCGCAGCGGATAGGTGCGGGTGGAGGCCAGGCCGGCCAGCTCGCGCGGGTCCATGCCGGGCTGCCACAGCACCACGCCGTGCCCCTCGACGTCGAGCCCGCGACGCCCCGCGCGTCCGGTGAGCTGGGTGTACT
Organism: Nocardioides sp. 616; assembly: GCF_002930065.1. NCBI lineage: Bacteria > Bacillati > Actinomycetota > Actinomycetes > Propionibacteriales > Nocardioidaceae > Nocardioides > Nocardioides sp. 616. Next base: position 293,942 of record NZ_POAG01000017.1, read on the forward strand.
CCCCGGGCGTGATGTCGGCGTGCGTCTCGCCGTTCCACTTCGACAGCTTCTCGATCACCACCGTGCGGGCGGGCATGTTGATTCCCAGCGCCAGGGTCTCGGTGGCGAAGACCACCTTGCACAGCCCCCGGGTGAAGAGCTCCTCCACGCACTGCTTGAACGTGGGCAGCATGCCGGCGTGGTGGGCCGCGACGCCGCGCGTCAGGCCGTCGAGGAACTCGTGGTAGCCCAGGACGTGCCGGTCGTCCTCGGGCAGGTGCCGGCAGCGTTCCTCGACGAAGGCCGCGATCTCGTCGCGCTCGGCCGGAGAGGTCAGCCGGACGCCGGCGGACAGGCACTGGGTGACCGCGGCGTCGCACCCGACCCGGCTGAAGATGAAGACAATGGCCGGCAGCAGGCCCTGCTTGTCGAGCTGGTCGATGACGTCGACCCGGCTGGGGATCCAGACCCGGCGGCCGTTGCCCACGTCCCGCGGGCCCTTGGTGGCCCCCGAGCGGCCCTTGCGTGGCGCCCGGCGGTCGCGCATCAGCCTGGAGCTGGCCCAGTCGTCGCGGGAGACGCGCAGCAGCTCGCCGTTGACCGGCGCTCCCTCCTTGACGAAGCCGGCGCTGGCGTCGACGTCGGACTTGGCGAACAGGTCGAGGATGCGCCGACCGACCATCACGTGCTGGAACAGCGGCACCGGCCGCCGCTCCTCCACGATCGTGGTGGTGTCGCCGCGCACCGTGGCGAGCCACTCGCCGAACTCCTCGGCGTTGGAGACGGTCGCCGAGAGCGAGACCACCGACACCGACTCGGGCAGGTGGATGATGACCTCCTCCCAGACCGCTCCGCGGGCGCGGTCTGCCAGGTAGTGCACCTCGTCCATCACCACGAACCCCAGCCCCAGGAGGGTGCGGGAGCCGGCGTAGAGCATGTTGCGCAGCACCTCGGTGGTCATCACCACCACCGGCGCCTCGCCGTTGATCGTGTGGTCCCCGGTGAGCAGGCCGACCTGCTCGCTGCCGTAGCGCTCCACCAGGTCGTGGTACTTCTGGTTGGACAGCGCCTTGATCGGGGTGGTGTAGAAGCACTTACGCCCGGTCGCCAGCGCCAGGTGCACCGCGAACTCCCCCACCACCGTCTTGCCCGACCCCGTCGGCGCGGCGACCAGCACGCCTCGGCCGTCCTCGATCTCCCGGCAGGCTCGGATCTGGAAGTCGTCGAGCCCGAAGGAGTACTGCCCGGCGAAGTCGACCAGGACCGGGTGCTGTTGATCCCGGCGGAACGCGGCGTAGGCCTCGGACGGAGAGCTCATACCCAGACCTTAAGCGCACCCCCCACACACTCCACGCTCAGCGGCAGGGCACCGAACCGCTCGCCGTCGGCGTAGGCGACGATCCCGGCCGCGGCGACTGTCACCTTGCGCACCCGGTGGTGCTCGTACTTCGGGTGGGTGACGTGGGTGCCCGCGAAGAGCTTGGGGTAGGTACGGACCAGGCCGGTCCGGGACATCGGCTTGATGATCACCACGTCCAGCAGCCCGTCGTCCAGCAGCGCCCCCTCGGTGATCCGCAGTCCCCCGCCGAAGGAGGGCCCGTTGCCCACCGCCACCAGCATCGCCTCCACCCGGCGTACCTCGCCGTCGAGGTCCAGGGTGTAGTGCAGCGGCTCGAAGGTGCGTAGCTCGGCCAAGGTGGCCAGCTGGTAGCGCATCTGGCCGCGGGGCCAGCTCATCTGGTTGGCGCGCTCGTTGACGACCGCGTCGAAGCCCGCCGCCAGGACCGTCACGAACCAGCGGTCGCCCGACCTGGCCAGGTCGATGGTCCGGGTCCGGTGGGCGATGATCCGGTCCACGGCGGCCATCGGGTCCTGCCGCGGCAGGTCGAAGTAGCGCGCCACGTCGTTGCCGGTGCCGCACGGCACCAGCCCGATGGGTACGTCGGTCCCGGCGACGGCCTGAAGCGCGACATGGAACATCCCGTCCCCGCCGATCACCACCACCCCGTCGGCCCCCTGGGCGACGGCGTCCCGGGTCAGGCTCAGGGTCTCCTCCCCGTCGCCGCCCATCAGGTCGTGCACCACCAGGCCGCTGTCGCGCAGTCGCCGGGCCACGGCTGCTCGGAGGGCGGGGCCACGACCCTTGCCCGCGGCGGGACTGGTGACGAGCGCGATCTCGCGCGGGCTGCTGCTCACGCCGGAGACCCTAACGGCTACTGGACGGCCTTCGAGGTGCCTCAGCACCTATTCGCAGGTGGGCGGCGTACCGCTCCGGCGAGGCACCGACGGCGCGCGCCAGCCGGCTCAGTGCCTCGAGCACCTGGTCCGCGGCGAACCCGGTCCCCGGCACGGCGAGCGTGAGTCGTCCCTGACGTTCGGCCAGCAGCAGCTGTCCGTGCCGCCACGCCTGGTGGCAGCGGGTGCGGACCAGGTCGGTGACGACCGGTTCCGGGTAGGCCTCGTCCACCGCGAGCAGGTCGCACGGCAGGTCCGGCTGCCCCTCGCCGGTCAGGGTGCCGGCCACGTGGTACCCGGTGCGCAGACCGGCCACGGCGGTCCACGTCACCCCCTCCGTGCCGAGCCACTCGGGCAGGTCGAAGGGGTCCACGTCGTCCAGCGGTACAGGCTCCACGCCTCCACCCTGTCAGAGGGGGGACGGCTGGTCGTCCGCCCACCCCGGGACGACGGCACGGCGGCGTGCCCGGACCCGGTCCACCACCCGTGCGGCGATCTCGGCCAGCAGGAACAGCACCAGCATCGGGACGGCCAGCATGAGCATGGAGAACGGATCGGTCGAGGGCGTCGCCACCGCAGCGAAGACGAAGGTCCCGATGATGATCCAGGGGCGGTAGCGACCCAGCGCTGCGCCGCTCACCACCCCGGCGAGGTTGAGCATGATCACGAACAGCGGGATCTCGAAGGCGATCCCGAAGACCAGCAGCATCCGGGTGAAGAAGGAGAAGTAGTCACCGAACTCGACGAGGTTCTCCAGGCTCTCCTGGGTGAAGCCGATCAGCACCTCCAGCCCCTTGGGCAGCACGTAGTACCCCACGGCCACCCCGGCCAGGAAGAGAGGGCCGGCGACGGCGGCGAAGATGCGCGACCACTTGCGCTCGTTGCGGTGCAGCCCGGGGACCACGAAGCCCCAGATCTGGGAGAGCCAGTAGGGGCTGGCGAGCACGATGGCCGCCACGCCGCAGAGCTTGAGCTGCATCAGCAGGGGCCCCGTCGCGCCCTGGACGTAGGCCTTGGTCTCCACGCTCTGGCCCAGCTGCTCGCGGGCGTCGTTGTAGGGCTCGAGCACCAGGGCGAACAGCTGGTCGTAGAAGAACAGCGCGCCGACGAAGACCACCAGCAGCACCAGCGACGAGCGCACCAGTCGGGCGCGCAGCTCTCGTACGTGGTCCGACAGCGGCATCCTGCCGTCGGGTCCGACCGGGTGCTGGGGGGTCCCCCGCAGCACCGCGATGATGCCCCGGATCACCGCGCGGTCAGGCGGGGTTGTCGTCGCGGTACGGCGGCTGGGTGGGGTCGTCCTGGCGCCGCCGGGCCTCGAGCTCGAGCTGCTCGGGCGTCTTGGCCTCGTCATCGTCGAGGAGACCCTTGGTCTCTGCCTTGAAGATGCGCAGCGCGCGGCCACTCCCCCGGGCCAGCTCGGGGAGCTTGGAGGCACCGAAGAGCAGCACCAGGACAGCCAGGATGATGAGCAGCTCGGTCGTGCCCAGACCGGCGATCAGCGGCGGCAGAGTCATGTCAGTCCTCGGGTGGTCGATGAGAGTCCAATCCTACGCCGGTGGCGCCGGAGTACAGCGCCAAGGCGTCCCTGGCGGCCACCGAACACGCCGCGACCACATCGTCGGGACCCAGCACGTCGGCGTTCGGCGCCAGGCGCAGCACCAGCCGGCGCAGCCACCGCACGTCCGCCACGAGCAGGTCGACCTCGAGCAGACCGTCACCGACGTGCCGGACTTCGGCCACCGGGTAGTACTCCGGGACCCAGTGGGCCCCCGGGCGGAGCCGGAGGGTGACCAGGCGGCCGTCGGCGGGACCACGGAACAAGGACTCGGACAGGTCGTGCGGCGCCGCAGGGTGAGCCTGGGCCGGGGCGTCGAGCACCGCGATGTCATGGATCCGGTCCAGCCGGAAGACGCGCGTGCCCTCGGCGGAGTGGCACCAACCTGCGAGGTAGTCGAAGCCGTTGGCGGAGAAGACCTGGATCGGGTCGACCACGCGGTCCGAGGCCTCGTCGCGGGTGGGAACCCAGTAGTTCAGGCACACCTGACGCCCCCGCGCCAGGGCCGACTCCAGGGCGCTGCGCACGTCCGCCACGCCGCCGTCGCTGGGATCGATCTCGACCTGGTGATGGGCACTGCCCTCGGCCGCCGCCTGCTCGAGCTTGCGCAGGGTCCGGTCGACGACCTCCTGGGTGTCGGCCGGAGCGCTGTCGCGCACCGCACGCAGGGCGACGATGAGAGCGGTCGCCTCCGTGGGCGTCAGCCGCAGGGGACGAGAGAGGTAGTCGGCGTTGGAGATCCGGATGACCCCGTCGGCGTCCTCCCCCTCCAGGGAATCGAGGTCGACGTCGATCAGGTCGTCCGGGTAGCCGCCCGGCAACCCGCACATCAGGAGGACCTTCAGGTCCTTCACGACCTGCTGGCTCGAGACGCCCATCGCGGCCGCGGCGTCGTCCAGCCGCACCGACCCGCGCGCGTGCAGGAACGGGACGAGGGTCAGCAGGCGGGCGACCTGCTCGCGTGCTCCGGTCCCGGTGGTGCTCATCCAGCACCACCCGCGACCAGGGCGGTGAGCCGGTCGCGCACCTCGTGGCGCAGGGACTCAGGAGCCTCGATGCAGGCGTCGGCCCCTTGTGCCAGCACCTCGTCGGCCAGCACCCCGGCGTTGCCGAGGACCTGCACCCGGTCCCAGGGGGTCACCGCATCAGGTCCGGGGACTCCTGCCACGGTGGAGACGGCCATCCGGCGCAGCCCGTGGCCGGTCCCCGCACGCAGCAGCACGGTGACGGCCTCCGCCTGAGGCGGCGGTGCCAGGCGGGTGGCGATACCGCGGATGTCGGTGCCCTCAGGGATGTCGTAGCCGCCGGGCTGGCCCACCAGCCGGGCCGCGCCCACGATGCGGGAGAGCCGGAAGACCCGCTCGGCCCCGCGGTCGGTGTCCAGTCCCACGGCGTACCACCGCCCGGAGTAGCGCACCACGCCCCAGGGCTGGAGGTGGCGGGTGGTCGGCTCCTCCGACCCCGGGCGCCGGTAGGAGAACACCACCGCCCGACGTTCCTGGGTGGCCTGCCAGAACACGTCGAAGGCAGGCTCGTCGACGCTGATGTGGGGCTCGACGATGTCCAGGGCGGCGACGTCGACGGGCACCTTGGCCGCAGCCAGCTTGCGCAGCGCCTCGGTGGTCGCCTCGGCCAGGGTGGCGTGCTGCCACACCTTGCCCGCCAGCCCCACGACCGCCGCCTCGTCGGCCGACAGGCTGATCTCGGGGAGCGCGAACTCGTCCATCCGGATCCGGTAGCCCACCTCGTCGTCGAAGTAGGTGTCCAGCGTCCCCACCTCCACCGGGACTCCGAGGCTGCGCAGCTCCTCCTTGTCCCGGTCGAACATCCGCTCGAAGGCGTCCTCGTTCTGGCCCGGGTAGAGGATCTCCCGGATTCGGGCCTTGGAGACGAAGCGCCGCTGGACGAGCAGCATGATGAGCAGGTTGAGCAGGCGCTCGCTCCTGCGGTTCGTCATCATCGCCTCCGGCGGGTGGTCGGGGTGCGGCGTGGCTCAGGCGGCCGCGAGGATGTCGACGACGAAGAACAGCGTGTCGGTGCCCTTGATGCCGGCGTCCGGCTGCCCCTTCTTGCCGTAGCCCAGGGCGGGCGGGACCGCCACGACCACGCGCGAACCGACGGTCTGACCGACGAGCGCCTTGTCCCAGCCCGGCACGACCTGCCCGACACCGATCGGGAAGCTGGCGGGCATTCCGGCGCTGTAGGACTCGTCGAAGGGGGCCTTGCCGTCGTAGACCTGGCCGAGGTAGTTGACGTAGATCGTCTGGCCCTTCTTCACCACCGGCCCGTCACCCTTGATCAGCTTGGTGACCCACAGCTTGCCGTTGGGCTTCGGGGTCTCGGCGAAGTCGAAGCCGGTCACCTTGCCGTCCTCCTCGAGGACCTCGGGCGTCCACTTGGCCGGCGTCTTCTCCTCGCCCTGGGGGTCGGTGGCGACCGTGTCCACCAGCTCGAGGACGAAGAGCACGCTGTCGCCGTTGCCGATACCCAGCTGGGGGTTGCCCTCCTCGCCGAAGGCGTCCTTGGCCGGCGCCGCGACGGCCACGACCGAACCGATCTTCTGACCCTCGAGTCCGGCCTGGAGACCCTTGCCGAGGTCGTCGGAGAGATTCAGGATCTGCGGGGCGGTCCCCGAGTAGCTGTTGTAGGCCTCCGCCTGGGTGAAGCCGTTGCCCATCCAGATGTGGGTCAGCACGTTGTCGCCGGACACGGTCTCGTCACCGTCGCCCTCGACCAGCACCTCGGTCTCCACCTTGCTGGGGTCGAGCTTGCCGTCCCAGGTGACCTCCGGGGCCTTGCCCGCGGTCGCCTTGATGTCGACGGACTCGATCCCCGAACCGGCGGAGTCGTCACCGGAGTCGTCGCCACAGGCGACGAGGGACAGCATGCTGAGGGTCAGGACGGAGGCTGCTAAGGCACGACGAGGCACAGGCGAACAACTTTCACATAGTCAGGACTTCGGAGGAGCGCCGCCAACCCTAGCCCGGCAGCAAAGGGTTCCTGGCAAGGACTCACATGCCGTCGATGAGCCGCTGCACACGCTCGTCGTGGGCCCGGAACGGGTCCTTGCACAGCACGGTGCGCTGGGCCTGGTCGTTGAGCTTGAGGTGCACCCAGTCGACGGTGAAGTCACGGCGTCGCTCCTGGGCCTTGCGGATGAACTCCCCACGCAGCCGGGCCCGAGTGTTCTGGGGCGGCACCGACTTGGCCTCGAAGATCTTCAGGTCGTTGGTCACCCGGGCCACTGCGCCGCGCTTCTCCAGGAGGTAGTAGAGGCCCCGGTCGCGGTGGATGTCGTGGTAGGCCAGATCGATCTGCGCCACCCGCGGATGACCCAGCGCCAGGTCGTTCTTGGCGCGGTAGCGCTCGATCAGCTTCCACTTGATCACCCAGTCGAGCTCGCGGTCGACCAGTCCCAGGTCCTCGGACTCCACCGCCTTCAGGCCGCGCTCCCACAGGTCCAGCGCCTGCTCGATCAACGGTGTGGAGATGCCGCGCCGGTCGACGAAGTCCCGAGCCTTGCCGAGGTACTCGCCCTGGATCTCCAGGGCGCTGGCCTCGCGCCCGTTGGCCAGGCGGACCTTGCGCTGCCCCGTCATGTCGTGGGAGATCTCACGGATCGCCCGGATCGGGTTCTCCATCGAGAGGTCGCGCATCACCACGCCCTCCTCGATCATCCGCAGCACCAGGTCGCAGGAGGCCACCTTGAGCATGGTGGTCGTCTCGCTCATGTTGGAGTCACCGACGATGACGTGCAGCCGCCGGTACTTCTCGGCGTCCGCGTGCGGCTCGTCGCGGGTGTTGATGATCGGTCGACTCCGCGTGGTGGCACTGGAGACTCCCTCCCAGATGTGCTCGGCACGTTGGGACAGCGAGTACGTGGCTCCCCGCGGGGTCTGGGTGACCTTGCCCGCCCCCACCAGCACCTGCCGGGTGACCAGGAACGGGATCAGCACGTCGGCAAGACGGCTGAACTCGCCGGCTCTGCTGACCAGGTAGTTCTCGTGGCAGCCGTAGGAGTTGCCGGCCGAGTCGGTGTTGTTCTTGAACAGGTAGATGTCGCCCGAGATGCCCTCGTCGTGCAGCCGCTGCTCGGCATCGAGGAGGAGGCCTTCCAGCACCCGCTCCCCCGCCTTGTCGTGGGTGACCAGCTCGACGACGTCGTCGCACTCCGGGGTGGCGTACTCCGGGTGGCTGCCGACGTCGAGGTACAGCCGCGCCCCGTTGCGCAGGAAGACGTTGCTGCTGCGACCCCACGAGACGACCTTGCGGAAGAGGTAGCGGGCAACCTCGTCGGGACTCAGCCGACGCTGTCCGTTGAACGTGCAGGTGACTCCGTACTCGTTCTCGATCCCGAAGATCCGACGGTCCATTCCTCCACACTAGGGCCACCAGCCACACCGTGGGGCCCAAGCGACGGCGCTGTCTTGCCGCCGGGTCAGCTCAGCGGGTCCGTCGGGTCGACCGGCGGACCGGGCGGGGCCACGGGGGGCGCCGCCGGGTCGTGGACGCCCTCGCCGGTGGCCGGAGGGCTCTCGCCCACAGCGGGCGGGGTCAGCGGAGGGGCGATCGGGTGCTGCGCAGCGCCGCTCTCCGGGGTGCCGGACCCGGTGGCCGCCTGGTCCGTGGCGCCGGGCGGCTCGGCCGCCGAGCTCGGGCCGCGCACGCCGAGCAGGGCCACCAGCCGCTCGGCCCGCAGGCGGTAGAACTTGCGGGCCTGGGTGCGGGTCCGGTCCAGCACCGCGACCTCGAGGTCCTCCACCGGGATCACCCGGTCGTTGGCCTCGGAGTGGCCGAGCGCGGCGACCGCCAGCCGCAGGGCGTCCTGCAAGGTGGCACCGGTCTCGTAGTGCTCCTTGAGGTGACCCGCCACGACGTCAGCGGCCCCGCCCATCACCGCGTAGCCGTGCTCGTCGGCGACCTGGCCGTCGTAGGTCAGGCGGTAGATCTGGTCGGCCTCCGGGGCGTCGCCCACCTCGGCCACGAAGAGCTCCACCTCGTAGGGCTTCTCGCCGCCGCTGGAGAAGATCGTGCCCAGTGTCTGTGCGTAGGCGTTGGCCAGGCTGCGGCCCGTGACGTCACGTCGGTCGTAGGAGTACCCGCGCATGTCCGCCAGGCGCACCCCCGCGATCCGCAGGTTCTCGAACTCGTTGTAGCGGCCAACCGCTGCGAAGGCGAGGCGGTCGTAGATCTCGGAGACCTTGTGCAGCGCCTGGGACGGGTTCTCGGAGACGAACAGGACCCCGTCGGCGTACTGGACCACGACGACGGAGCGGCCGCGGGCGATGCCCTTGCGCGCGAAGTCGGCGCGGTCCTTCATCAGCTGCTCGGGAGAGACGTAGAAAGGCGTGCTCATCGGGTCATGGTCCTTCCGGCGGGGCGAGAAGAGGGGGTCACGTCAGGGAGGCCGCTGGGCCGTCCGGACGCACCATGCGGCTGGCGATGATCCGATCGGCGATCTGGGCCACCTCGTCGTCGCTGAGGCGGTGCCCCCCGTCGGCGGTGATGACGTGCACGACGGGGAAGATCCGTCGCGCCAGGTCGGGCCCACCGGTCGCGGAGTCGTCGTCAGCGGCGTCGTAGAGAGCCTGCACGGCAGCGGTGACGCACCCGTCGGCGTCGAGGTCGGCGCGGTAGAGCTTCTTCAACGAGCCTCGGGCGAACAACGACCCGGAGCCGACCGCGTGGAACGCGGTCTCCTCGTAACGGCCGCCGGTGACGTCGTAGGAGAAGATCCGGCCGTGCTCGGCGGCCAGGTCGAAGCCCGCGAACAACGGAACGACCGCGAGCCCCTGCATGGCCATGCCGAGGTTGGACCGGATCAGCGCCGCCAGGCGGTTCGCCTTGCCGTCCATGGAGAGCGTCGTGCCCTCGATCTTCTCGTAGTGCTCGAGCTCGGTCTGGAACAGCCGCACCATCTCCACGGCGATCCCGGCGGTGCCGGCGATCCCCACGCAGCTGTACTCGTCAGCCGGGAAGACCTTCTCGATGTCGCGCTGGGCGATGATGTTGCCCATCGTCGCCCGCCGGTCCCCGGCCATCACCACGCCACCCGGGAAGGTGGCGGCCACGATCGTGGTGCCGTGCGGTGCGAGATGGCTGGCGTCCGTGGCGGGCAGTGGCTGGTGGGACGGCAGCAGGTCCGGCGCCTGGGAGGCCAGGAAGTCAGCGAAGGAGGACGACCCCGGCTGCAGGTACGCCGCCGGGAGACGTGGTCCGTCGAGCTGTCCGGCCACTACTGGCCACCCTTCTGGATGAAGGACTTCACGAAGTCCTCGGCATTGGTCTCCAGCACGTCGTCGATCTCGTCGAGAATCGCGTCGACGTCCCCGTCGATCGCCTCCTTGCGCTCGGCGACGTCGCTCTCGGCGACCTCGGCCTGCGACTCCTCGTCATGGGAGGACTTCCGCGGCTGCTTCTGCTCCTGGGACATATTTGAACCCTATAGCCAACTACCTCGTGAGGGCGGCGAAGAGACGCTCAGCGGTGTCGCAGGAGTCCAGCAGTCCCCCGACGTGCGCCTTGGTGCCGCGCAGCGGATCGCTGGTCGGGATGCGTTGCAGCGACTCTCGCCCGGGAAGGTCGAAGATGACCGAGTCCCACGAGGCGGCCGCCACGTCCCCGGCGTACTTCTCCAGGCAGCGGCCACGGAAGTACGCCCGGGTGTCCTCCGGCGGCTCGTGCATGGCGCCGTCCACGGTCTCGTCGGTCAGCAGCCGCTGGATCCGGCCGGAGGCGACCAGGCGGTGGTAGAGCCCCTTGGCCGGACGGATGTCGGAGTACTGCAGGTCGATCAGGTGCAGCTTGGCGTCGTCCCACTCCAGACCGTCTCGGTCGCGGTACTGGGTGAGCAGCTTGAGCTTGGCCACCCAGTCCAGCTCGCTGGCGCAGCTGAGGGGGTCCTGCTCGAGGCGGTCCAGCACCGACTCCCACCGGGCCAGCACGTCCGAGGTCTGGTCGTCGACGTCCGACCCGTGCCGGTCCTCGACGTACTTGCGCGCCAGGTCCAGGTACTCCATCTGGAGCTGGACCGCGGTCATCCGCCGACCGTCGCGCAGCGTCAGCAGATGGCGCAGCGTCGGGTCGTGGGAGACCGCGCGCAACGCGGCCACGGGGTTCTCCACGGTGAGGTCGTAGGTCAGGAACCGGTCCTCGATCATCGCCAGCACCAGCGAGGTGGTGCCGACCTTGAGGTACGTCGAGATCTCCGACAGGTTGGCGTCACCGAGGATGACGTGCAGCCGCCGGTACTTCTCGGGGTCCGCGTGGGGCTCGTCGCGGGTGTTGATGATGGGACGCTTGAGCGTGGTCTCGAGGCCGACCTCGACCTCGAAGAAGTCCGCCCGCTGACTGATCTGGAACCCGTGGCCGCTGCCGTCCTGGCCGATCCCGACCCGCCCGGCCCCACAGACCACCTGGCGGGAGACGAAGAACGGGATCAGGTGCTTCACGATGTCGGCGAACGGGGTGGAGCGCCGCATCAGGTAGTTCTCGTGCGCGCCGTAGGAGGCGCCCTTGTTGTCGGTGTTGTTCTTGTAGAGCAGGATCTGGGGCGCGTTGGGGAGCTGGCTCGCGCGCAGCGAGGCGTCCAGCATCACCTGCTCGCCAGCCTTGTCCCAGCGCACCACGTCCAGCGGGTTGGTCACCTCCGGGGAGGAGTACTCCGGGTGGGCGTGGTCGACGTAGAGGCGGGCACCGTTGGTCAGGATGATGTTGGCCAGGCCGAGGTCCTCGTCGGTCAACTGGCTCGGATCGGCCACCTGGCGGGCCATGTCGTAGCCTCGGGCGTCGCGCAGCGGCGACTCCTCCTCGAAGTCCCAGCGGGCGCGCCGGGCACGCAGCGTCGCGGTCGCGTAGGCGTTCACGATCTGCGAGGAGGCCAGCATGGGATTGGCCTGCGGCTGCCCCTGCACCGAGATCCCGTACTCGACCTCGGTCCCCATCACCCGACGTACGCTCATGTGATCCAGACTACGTGCCGCACGAGCACGCCTACGGGAGGCGACGGCCGGTCGCCGCGTGCGCCCAGTTGATCGCCACGATGGCGGCCAGCACCACCACCAGCGCCGGCAGCTCGCCCTGGACACCCAGCACGATGCTGATCGGGATGCAGGCGATGATCGAGAGGATCCCCAGCGCCAGCTGCCGTGGCCCCGCGGCGGCCACCGCCGCCTCGGCCCGCCGCCGCCGCGCGAGCTCGTCGCCCACCCGGTCCTGCACCGCCCGCTCGATTCGCTCGGCGAACCCCGCCACCAGCTCGGCGTCGTACCTCGCTCCCAGCTCGTGCCGGGTCTGGAGGAGCGCCTCCGTCTCCGTCGGCTCGATCTCTTCCCCCGGCATGGGTCAGAGGTACTGGCCGGTGTTGGCGACGGTGTCGATGGACCGTCCGGGCTCCGTCCCCTGCTTGCCGGTGATCAGGGTGCGGATGAAGACGATCCGCTCCCCCTTCTTGCCGGAGATCCGTGCCCAGTCGTCGGGGTTGGTGGTGTTGGGGAGGTCCTCGTTCTCCTTGAACTCGTCCACGCACGCCTGGAGCATGTGCTGGACCCGGAGACCGCGCTGGTCGTGGTCCAGCAGGTCCTTGATGGCCATCTTCTTGGCGCGGTCGACGATGTTCTGGATCATCGCCCCGGAGTTGAAGTCCTTGAAGTAGAGGACCTCCTTGTCCCCGTTGGCGTAGGTGACCTCGAGGAACCTGTTCTCCTCGGTCTCGGTGTACATGCGTTCCACCGTGGCCCGGATCATCGCGTTCGTGCAGGCCACCCGATCACCGCCGAACTCCGCCAGGTCCTCGGCGTGCAGGGGCAGGTCGGGCGTGAGGTACTTGCTGAAGATGTCGCGTGCGGACTCGGCGTCCGGCCGCTCGATCTTGATCTTCACGTCCAGCCGGCCCGGTCGCAGGATCGCCGGGTCGATCATGTCCTCGCGGTTCGAGGCGCCGATCACCAGCACGTTCTCCAGGGTCTCGACCCCGTCGATCTCGCTCAGCAGCTGGGGCACGATGGTGTTCTCCACGTCGGAGGAGACCCCGGAGCCGCGGGTGCGGAACAACGAGTCCATCTCGTCGAAGAACACGATCACCGGGGTGCCGAGGCTGGCCTTCTCCCGGGCCCGCTGGAACACGAGCCTGATGTGCCGCTCCGTCTCGCCGACGTACTTGTTGAGCAGCTCGGGGCCCTTGATGTTGAGGAAGTAGGACTTGCCCTCGGCACCGGTCTTGGCCGCCACCTTCTTGGCGAGCGAGTTGGCCACCGCCTTGGCGATCAGCGTCTTGCCGCACCCCGGCGGACCGTAGAGCAGCACGCCCTTCGGCGGCTTCAGCTTGTGGTCCTTGAACAGGTCCGGGTGCAGGTAGGGCAGCTCCACCGCGTCCCGGATCGCGTCGATCTGGGCTACCAGCCCGCCGATCGACTCGTAGTCGATGTCGGGGACCTCCTCCAGGACCAGCTCCTCGACTTCGGACTTGGGCACCCGCTCGTAGACGTAGCCGGAGCGCGAGTCGAGCAGCAGCGAGTCACCCGCGCGCAGGGTCCCCTCCAGCAGGGGCGCCGCGAGGCGCACCACGCGCTCCTCGTCGGCGTTGGCGATGACCAGGGCGCGCTCCCCGTCCGCGAGGAGCTCCTTGAGCATCACGACCTCGCCGATCTGCTCGAAGTCGAAGGCGGCGACGACGTTCATCGCCTCGTTGAGCATGACCTCCTGGCCACGGACCAGCTCGGTGAGCTCCACGGCCGGGCTGACGTTGACCCGTAGCTTGCGCCCGCCGGTGAACACGTCGACGGAGCCGTCGTCGTTGCGGGCCAGGAAGGTGCCGAAGCCGGCGGGAGGCTGCGCCAGCCGGTCGACCTCCTCCTTCAGCTTCATGATCTGGTCGCGGGCCTCGCGAAGGGTCTGGGCCAGTCGTTCGTTCTGGCTGGTGACGGCCGCCAGGGACCGCTGGGTGTCGGCCAGCCGCAGCTCGACGCCGCGGTTCTCGCCGGGAGCATTCGCGAGGCGACGCCTCAGGTCGGCCATCTCCAGCTCCATCGCACTGAGCTGGCTTGCGAGCTCTTCAGGGCTGCGTCCTCTGGGGCCGCTGTCCGAGAATGTCATCTGCGTCACCTCCTTTTCAGGACACTACCCACGGGGGGCCAATTGGGAAGGACTTATCCCATTGTGTTGGTCACGATTCGTCCCGTGGCGCGCCTCCCGTCAGGTGTCGCGACCTACTCTCGCTGGTCCTCGACGCTCTCCGCGACCGGCTGCTCCAAGGGCTCCTGCGGCACGTCGGCGGGCCGGGGGCCGGTGTAGTCGGGGCCGTAGGCCCCCGGCGCCGGCCGGCGCCTCTTCAGCGGCGGCCGCTGGCCGGGAGCCATGCGTCGGGCGGTGACCAGGAAGGCGGTGTGGCCGATCATCTTGTGGCTCGGCCGGACGGCCAGACCCTCCACGTGCCAGTCCCGGACCAAGGACTCCCACGCCTGCGGCTCGGTGAAGCCACCGTGCACCCGCAGCGTCTCCACCACCTTCGAGAGCTGGGTGGTCGTGGCGACGTAGACGCACACGATGCCGCCGGGGACCAGGGCGTCGGCGACGACGTCGACGCACTCCCACGGGGCCAGCATGTCCAGGACGACGCGGTCCACCTTCTCCGCCACGCCGGGCAGCTCCTCGACCAGGTCACCCAGACGCAGCTCCCAGGCGGGGTGCCCCTCGCCGAAGAACTGGTCGACGTTGCGCTTGGCGACGTCGTGGAACTCCTCGCGGCGCTCGAAGCTGATCACCTTGCCGTGCGGTCCCACCGCACGCAGCAGCGAGCACGTCAGGGCGCCGGAGCCGGCACCGGCCTCGACCACCCGGGCGCCGGGGAAGATGTCGGCCGACGCCACGATCTGCGCGGCGTCCTTGGGGTAGATCACGGCCGCGCCGCGTGGCATGGAGACCACGAACTCCGAGAGCAGGGGCCGGAAGACGAGGTACTCGCCTCCGGCCGAGGAGGTCACGGTGAAGCCTTCCTCACGCCCGATGAGCTCGTCGTGCTCGAGGTGCCCCCGGTTGGAGAAGAAGCGCTTGCCGGCCACCAGCTCGAAGTTGTGCCGCCGACCCTTCTGGTCGAGCAGCCGGACCCACTCGCCGACCCGGAGCGGGCCTCGGTGCACGCCGGACCAGGCGTCCTGGGGCACGTCGGGGACGGTCTCCTCGGCGTCGTCGCGCGGGAGGTCGGGCGCGGCGTCGGGGGCGGGGTCGGGCAGGGGGTCAGGCACGAGGTCGGGCATGGCCGAAACCCTAGTGCGCGGCCTCCCGGAAGGCCCGATCGACATCGACCGTCGACAGCACCCCGTAGATGGCACCGTCGGCGTCCAGCAACAGGTACTCGTGGGCCGGTGTGTGGCTGATCGCACGGACCAGCTCCTCGCCGGCGATCCCGGCAGACAGTGCGAGTCCGTCCTCCAGGCTCCGGGCCACGCTCGAGACCGGGACCCAGGGTCGTCGCTCCACCGGCGTGGCCAGCAACGCGGCCTCGCTGACGATCCCCGACGGCCGGCCGTCGGGACCCAAGGTCACGATGCTGCCCGCGTGGGCCTCCTGGGCCAGCCGGACGGCCTGTGCCAGCGGCAGGTCCTCGGCCACCGTGACGCTACGCCGGGCCAGCCGACGGGCGTCCAGCGCGGGGAGCCGGCGCCGCACCCGGGCCTGGTGCATGGAGGCGCTGGCCCCGGCCCACAGGAAGAGCGCGAGCACGACCACCAGCAGGTAGTCCACGAAGGTGGGCGGGACCCCCAGCACCTCGTTCTGGAACAACGGCCAGGACAGGATCAGCAGGGCGACGATCCGGCCGCCCCAGCCGGCCACCATGGTGCCCCGGTGCATGTTGCCGGTGACCCCCCACACGACGGCCTTCAGCACCCGTCCACCGTCCAGCGGCAGCCCGGGCACCAGGTTGAGGACCCCGACCAGCAGGTTGGCCCCCGCCAGTCCCTCGATGGCGACCTGCAGCAGGCCCTCGGGGACGACGAACCACGCGGCCAGGGCCGCGGCGCCGACCAGCAACGAGGTGAGTGGGCCGACCACGGCGATGACGAGCTCTTGACGAGCAGTGCGCGACTCCCCCTCGATGGCGGTCATCCCGCCGAGGAAGTGCAACGTGATGGAGGTGACCGGATAGCCGTAGTGACGGGCCATGTGGGCGTGCGACGCCTCGTGCAGCAGCACCGAGAGGTAGAGCATCACCGCGAACACCACGCCCGCGACGTACTTCCAGACGCCGAGGCCGGGCTCCACCTGCTCGATGCGGGGGGCGACCAGGACGGCGATGATCGCGGCGATGAAGAACCAGGAGGTGCTGACCAGCACGTCGGCCCCGGCGATGGACCCGATCCTCAGGGTGCCCGGGGGGCGGCGCGACCGCTCGGTCCCGGGGGCCTGCTGGCGGGACTGGGACGGCTCGGACACCCCTAGACCCTACCCAAGGCCGCCCAGCGCCCAGGCCTGTGACCTGGCGTCCGCCACCGGCTCAGGGACGTCGGTGTGCTGACCTAGTCTCGAACCATGAGCGCAGCACCCGTGCCGGCCGCCACTTCCAGGTCCTCGCCGGCGGACCTGTTCTCCACGCCGGTCGACGGCGTCGAGGTGGTGGCGACGCTCTCGCCGAGCCGGGCCAACGACTTCATGACCTGTCCGTTGCGCTACCGGTTCCGGACCATCGACCTGCTCCCGGAGGAGCCGACCCGCGAGGCGCTCCGGGGCACGCTGGTGCACAAGGTGCTCGAGCAGCTCTACGACCTGCCTGCCGCGGACCGCACTCCGCTCCGAGCCGCGGGCCTGCTCCAGCTCGCCTGGCAGCAGGTGCTCGAGACCGAGCCCAGCGTGGCCGCGCTGTTCGACCCCGCTGGAGAGGCCGACGACTTCGACACCTGGCTGGCCACCTGCTCCGACGCGCTGGCGAGCTACTTCGAGCTGGAGGACCCGCGGCGGCTGGAGCCGGCGGAGCGGGAGTCCTACGTGGAGACGCTGCTGGGCTCCGGACTGCTGCTGCGCGGCTTCGTCGACCGGTTGGACGTCGCCGCCGACGGCGCCATCAGGGTGGTGGACTACAAGACCGGCCGGTCCCCGGGTCCGATGCACGAGGCTGCTGCCCTGTTCCAGATGCGGTTCTACGCGCTCATGATCTGGCGCACCCGAGGCGTTGTTCCGGCCATGCTGCAGCTGGTCTACCTCGGCAACCGGGAGATCCTGCGCCACTGCCCCGACGAGGCCGAGCTCGCGGCCACCGAGCGCAAGGTGGAGGCGCTGTGGCGCGCGATCCGCCTTGCGGAGGAGACCGGCGACTGGCGTCCCAGTCCCAGCCGGCTCTGCTCCTGGTGTTCCTACCAGTCACTGTGCCCGGCGTTCGGCGGCACTCCCCCAGCTTCCGCTGCTGCGGTGTGAGGCCTCAGCCGACCGCGGCCGCCTCGGGGGTCACGGCATGGGCTGTGATCTTGCCGGCCAGGATCTCCTCGGCGTAGTGGCACGCCACCCGGTGCCCGGGCTTGAGCTCGCGCAGGGCGGGACGCTCGGTGTCGCAGCGCGACTCCTGCCGGAAGGGACAGCGGGTGTGGAAGCGGCAGCCCGAGGGCGGGTTGGCAGGCGAGGGCAGGTCTCCCTGCAGCAGGACCCGCTCCCGGCTCGCCTCGACGACCGGGTCCGGCACCGGGACCGCCGACATCAGGGCCACCGTGTAGGGGTGCATCGGCTGCGTGTACAGGTCATCGGCGGGCGCCTGCTCCACGATGCCGCCGAGGTACATCACCGCCACCTCGTCCGAGACGTGGCGCACCACGGCCAGGTCGTGGGCGATCACCAGGAACGTGAGGCCGAGCTGCACCTGCAGGTCTTCCAGCAGGTTCAGCACCTGCGCCTGGATGGAGACGTCGAGCGCAGAGACCGGCTCGTCGGCGATCACGAACCTGGGCTCCAACGCCACCGCGCGAGCGATGCCGATGCGCTGGCGCTGCCCGCCCGAGAACTCGTGCGGGTACTTCTGCGCCGCGCTGCGCGGCAGGCCCACCTGGTCCAGCAGCTCGGCCACCCGGTTGCTCTTGTCGTAGGCGATGCCGTGGGCTCGCAGCGGCTCGGTGAGGATCGTCTCCACCGACTGCCGGGGGTTGAGGCTGGCGAGCGGGTCCTGGAAGACCATCTGCATGTCCTGGCGGATGCGCCGCAGCGCCTCGCCGGACAGCGACGCCACGTCGGTGCCGTCGAAGAGCACCCGGCCCTCGGTGACGGGCGCGAGCCGCAGCACGGCACGCCCCAGCGTGGACTTGCCGCAGCCGGACTCCCCCACCAGCCCGAGAGTCTTTCCGCTGTGGATCTGCAGGTCCACCCCGTCGACGGCCTTGACCGCGCCGACCTGCCGGTTCAGCAGCAGCCCGTCGCGGATCGGGAAGTGGACCTTGAGTCCTTCGATGTCGACCAAGGGCTCGGTCACGACGTGATCTCCGTCCGGGTGCGGTCCAGGGGGTTGTAGCAGCGAAGCATCCGGTCGCCTGCGGGGAGCAGCTCCGGCGGCCCGGCGGTGCACTGCTCCACCGCGTTGGTGCACCGGGGGGCGAAGGCACAGCCCTGCGTCCACGGGATGGTCTGGGTGGGCGAGCCCGGGATGGGCGTCAACGGCTCGCCGCGCGGCGCGTCCAGGCGCGGGATGCTGGCCAGCAGCCCGCCGGTGTAGGGGTGGCGCGGCGTGGCGAAGAGGCGCTCCCGGGTGGTCGACTCCACGATCCGCCCGGAGTACATGACGTTGACCTGGTCGCACAGACCAGCGACCACGCCCAGGTCGTGGGTGATCATCAGCAGCGCGGCGCCGGTGTCGGCGACCAGGTCCTTGAGCACCTCCAGCACCTGCGCCTGGATCGTGACGTCGAGGGCGGTGGTCGGCTCGTCGGCGATCAGCAGCCGGGGACCGCAGGCGAGGGCGATCGCGATGAGCACCCGCTGCCGCATGCCGCCCGAGAGCTGGTGGGGATACTCGCGGACCCGCCGCGCGGGGTCCGGGATGCCGACCTTCTCCAGCAGGTCGATCGCCCGGCTCCGCGCCTCGGACTTGGAGACGTCCTCGTGCCGGAGGATGACCTCCGAGACCTGGGTCCCCACGGGCACGACCGGGTTGAGCGAGGTCATGGGGTCCTGGAAGACCATGGCGATCTCCCGGCCCCGCAGCCGCGACATCGCCCTGGTGGACTCGGTCAGCAGGTTCTTGCCGCCGTAGCGGACCTCTCCGCTGACCCGCACGCCCCGGTTGGGGAGCAACCCCATGATCGCGAGCGAGGTCACCGACTTGCCGCTGCCGGACTCCCCCACCAGGCCGACGTGCTCGCCGGGGTGGATGTCGAAGGAGACCTCGTCGACCGCCGTCGCGGCGCGCTGGCCCTTGAGGCCGAACACGACGCTGAGATCACGCACCGAGAGCAACGGCTCCCCGGTGCGGTCCGGGCTGGTCCTCATCGTCGGCTCCTAGGGTCGAGTGCCTCGCGCAGCGCCTCACCGAAGAGGGTGAAGCCGAGGGCGGTGATTGCGATCGCGGCGCCCGGGAGCAGGGCCAGCTGGGGGGCCACCTGGAACCGGTCCTGGGCGGCCACGAGCATGCGGCCCCACTCCGCCACCGCCGGGTCCGGCTGGCCCAGACCCAGGAAGGACAGGGCAGCGACCTCGATGATCGCAGTGGCGAGGTTGAGGGTCGCCTGGACCACGGTCGGGCCCAGCGAGTTGGGCAGCACGTGGCTCATCACGATCCGCCGCTTGCGCAGGCCCAGCGCCTCGGCGGCGACGACGTAGTCGGCACGCCCCTGGGCGAGCATGGAACCGCGGAGCAGGCGGGCGAAGACCGGCACCTGGGCAGCGCCGATGGCGATCATCACCGCGTAGGGGCTCTGCCCCAGCACGGCGGCGATGCTGACGGCCAGCAGCAGGCTGGGGACCGAGAGCATGATGTCGACCACGCGCATCACGGCCTGGTCCACCCAGCCGCCCACGCGGCCGCCGACCGCAGCGGAGCCGCCCGCCAGGACGCCGAGCGCGAGACCCGCCACCAGGCCGATGGCCGTGGCGGCCACCCCGTAGAGCAGCGACTGCCGGGCGCCGTACACCAGCTGGGTCCACAGGTCGGAGCCGAAGCGGTCCAGCCCGAGCCAGTGGTCCTCGCTGGGGCCCGGCACGCTGGAGGGAGTGACCTCGCCGGACCACTCGGCGGAGCCGGGCTGGTAGGAGGTGAGCAGGGGGGCGAAGATCGCGAGCAGCACGAAGGCGAGCACGATGACCGCACCCACGATGGCGGTGGGGTTGCGGCGCAGCCGCCGCCAGGCCGCGCGGAGCAGGCTGACGCCCGGCTCGTCACCGGGAGCGGGCAGCCCGGGCGTGCCGGAGAGGGCCGGCGCCAGGGGGATGCTCATGAGACACGCACCCTCGGGTCGATGACGCCGTAGGCGACGTCCACTGCCAGGTTGATGAGCGCATAGATGATCGCGATGAAGAGGATGAAGCCCTGGAGCACCGGGTAGTCCCGTTGCCCGATGGCCTCGAACAGGTACTTGCCGATGCCGTTCCAGGCGAACACTGTCTCGGTGAGCACGGCTCCGGAGAACAGCAGCCCGGCCTGCAGCCCGATCGTGGTGACCACCGGGAGCAGCGCGTTGCGCAGGATGTGGCGGCGCGAGACCACGCGGCTGGACAGCCCCTTGCTGCGGGCGGTCCGCACGTAGTCCTCGTTGAGCACGTCAGCCACCGCGGCCCGGGTGATCCGCACGATGATCGCCAGCGGGATGGTGCCGAGTGCGATCGCGGGCAGCACCAGGTGGACCATCGCGTTCCAGGCGGCGTCCCACTCCTGGGTGATGATCCCGTCGAAGACGTAGAAGTTGGTCACGTGCGTGGCGTTCATCCGGGCGTCCTGCCGCAGGGTGGTGGGCAGGATCCCGAGCCAGTCGGCGAAGACCAGCTTCAGCAGGATCGCCAGGAAGAAGACCGGGGTCACCACGCCCAGCAGCGATCCGGAGACGATGAAGGTGTCCAGGAACCGGCCCTGGTGGCGAGCCGCGAAGTAGCCCAGCGGGACGCCGATCAGGACGGCCAGCAGCAGCGCCGCGAGCCCGAGCTCGAGCGTGCCCGGGAACTTCTCCAAGAAGCTGGCGGTGACGGGCTGACCGGTCTTGATCGAGCGACCGAAGTCCCCGGTGAGGAGTGCCTTCACGTAGGTGAAGTACTGCCCCACCAGGGGCTCGTTGAACCCGTAGACCTCGTTGACGCGCGCGATGCCCTCCGGCGTCGCCCGTTGACCCAGCAGGGCTCTGGCCGGATCACCGGGCAGGGCCCGGACCCAGGCGAAGAGCAGGATCGACAGACCGACGAGCACTGGCACCATCAGGGCCAGCCGCCGGAGGACAAAGCGCAGCATCAACGAGGCCTTTCACCCGCGTGAGCGGGTTCGATACGAGTCAGGGAACAGATCAGCCGACGGAGACGGTGTTCCAGGGCTCGTCGTTGACAGGGCTCTGCTGGTATCCCTCGACATCGGGACCGAACGCCAGGGAGGGCGCCGGGTGTGCCAGCGGGACGCCCGGGAGGAAGTCCATGACGTCGGCGTTGATCTCCTCGTACAGCGGGGTCTGCTCCTCGACCGTGGCCATGCCTCGCGCCTCGGTGAGCTTGTCGAACAGCTCCTTGTTCTTGAAGCCCCACTCGGGGGTCTCGGTGCCGAAGAAGACGCCGACGAAGTTGTCGGAGTCGTTGTAGTCACCGGTCCAGCCCAGCAGGTGCAGGCCGTGGTCGGAGGTGCCGTTGATCTTGTCCAGGTAGTCCGGGGACCAGACGTCGGCCACGGGCTTGATCTTCAGGCCCACCGCCTCCAGCTGCGAGCGGAGCACGTTGAAGGTGTCAGCCGGCGACGGCATGTAGGGACGCGAGACATCGGTCGGGTAGTTGAACTCAATCGTCGCACCAGCAGCGCCAGCGTCCGCGAGCAGCTGCTTGGCCTTGGCCGGGTCGTACTCGTACTCGGTGACCGAGTCGTTCCAGCCCACGACACTCTGCGGCATGAACTGGGTGGCGATCTCGGAGCCCTCGGGCAGCGAGGCCTTCGCCACGGCGTCCTTGTCGATTGCGTGGGCGATGGCCTGACGCACCCGGACGTCGCTGAGCAGCTTGTTCTTCTGATTCATGCCCAGGTAGAGGACGGTGAACGGGTCGCGGGCCATGACCTGCATGCCGGCGTCCTCGAGGGGCTTGAGGTCGGCCGGGCCAATGAGGTCGGCGCCGTCGACGTCGCCGTTCTCCACCGCGGTGGCGCGGGCGGCCGGGTCGGCGATGGCCACCACGTTGACGGTGTCGACCTTCGCCATGTCGCCCCAGTAGTCGTCGTTGCGCTTCAGGGTCACGCGGTTGCCGCGGTCCCAGGACTCGAAGACGAACGGACCGGTGCCGGTCGGGTGCGCGGTGGAGTACTCGGTGGTGTTGACGTTGGCGGCCGCGTCGTCCTGGTACTTCTCCAGGGCTTCGGGGCTCTGCATCGCCAGGGCCGGCAGCGAGAGCGCGGCGATGAAGCCGGCGAACGGCTCGTTGAGCACGATCTTGGCCTCGTGGTCGGCGGTCGCCTCACACGTCTCGTAGATGCCCTCACCCTTGGTGGGACCGTTCGCGAAGCCGCGGAAGAGCTTGGCGTAGTAGTAGGCGAAATCGTCGCTCTGCACGGCCTCGGGGAAGTTGTACCAACGGTCGAAGTTGGCGCACACCGCCGCGGCGTTGAAGTCGGTGCCGTCGTGGAACTTCACGTCGTCACGCAGGGTGAAGGTGTACTCCAGTCCGTCCTCGGAGTTCTCCCACTCGGTGGCGAGGAGCGGCGCGGGGTCCGGGGTGCCCGGCTCCGTGCCCACCAGGCCCTCGAACATCTGGCGCGCCACCCGGAAGGTCTCGCCGTCCGAGGCGAAGGCCGGGTCCAGCAGCTCGGGCTCGGCAGCTCCGGCGAACACGAACGTCCCGCCGCCGCCCTCGCTCTCGTCGGACCGGTCGCTCTCGGCACAAGCGGAGAGCAGCAGCGCCGCTGCGGCCAGCCCCACCCCTCCGACTCGAAGTCGCCTCTTGGATGTGATTCCCACGTCGTCACCTCACTGTCGTGCCCCGCCGTCGCGCCGGGCAGACCAGGGAGATTACTTTCCCGCGTGAGCCCCGTCACCTACCGGTCCCGGGATTCTTGATTGCGAAACGACAACGACTCTGCATCGGCGGAACTACCGGACGTGCGTGGCCCTCAGCGCCTCCGTGTCCAGGCCGGCCAGGGTGTCGGCGAAGACCCGCCGCTCCCCCTCCAGGATGGGTACGTGGTTGGGTACGCAGAGCACCACGCACCCGGCCGACTCCGCCGACCGCGCGCCGGTGTTGGAGTCCTCGATGGCCAGGCAGTCGCCTGCTGCGAGCCCGAGCTCCGCGGCCGCCTTGAGGTAGGGCTCGGGGTCCGGCTTGCCGCGGGTGACGACGTCGCCGGTGACCACGGCCTCAAACGTCCCGGCGGGCAGCGACGCCAGCACCGGCTCCACCAGTCGCCGGTAGGACATCGTCACCAGGGCGCACGGTACGCCGGCAACCCGGAGGTCGGCGAGCAGCTCACGGGCGCCCGGCCGCCAGGGCACGGCCTCCTCCACCTGGGCGATCACGGAGTCCAGCAACGCCTCGACGATCTCCGCCGGTTCCAGGGAGATCCCCATGTGCTCGCGGATGTACCTGCCCGAGTCCAGCAGGTCGTTGCCCACCAGGTTCAGGGCGTGCTCCTGCGACCAGGTGCCGCCGTACCGGTCCGCCAATTCGAACTCCGCCGCGATCCAGTACGGCTCGGTGTCGACCAGGGTGCCGTCCATGTCCCACAGGACTGCGCGCACGTCAGTCCTCGGGGTCGTAGCCGAGGTTCGGGGAGAGCCAGCGCTCCGCCTCGGCCAGGGTCCAGCCCTTGCGCTCGGCGTAGTCGGCGACCTGGTCACGACCGAGGCGCCCGACCACGAAGTACTGCGACTGCGGGTGGGAGAAGTACCAGCCGGAGACGGCGGCACCGGGCCACATCGCCATCGACTCGGTGAGCTGGATGCCGGTGCGCGCCTCGACGTCGAGCAGCCTCCACAGCTCGGCCTTCTCGGTGTGGTCCGGGCACGCGGGGTAGCCGGGCGCGGGCCGGATGCCGGTGTAGCGCTCGGCGATCAGGTCCTGGTTGGCCAGCTGCTCGTCGGCGGCGTGGCCCCAGAACTCCTTGCGGACCCGCTCGTGCAGGCGCTCCGCGAAGGCCTCGGCCAGCCGGTCCGCCAGGGACTCCAGCAGGATCGCGGAGTAGTCGTCGAGCTCGGCACGGAACCGCTCGATGTGGGCCGCGGAGCCCAGCCCGGCGGTGACCGCGAAGCCCCCGACATGGTCGCTCAAGCCGGTCTCCTTGGGCGCCACGTAGTCCGACAGCGCCCGGTTGGGCACACCGTCACGGTGCTCGCCCTGCTGCCGCAGGTGGTGCAGGCGGGTGAGCACGTCGGTCCGGGAGCCGTCGACGTACAGCTCCAGGTCGTCGCCGACCGCGTTGGCGGGGAAGAAGCCGTAGACGGCGTTGGCCGTGAGCCAGTCCTCGGCGATCACCTTGTCCAGCATCTGCTGGGCGTCGTCGTACAGCTTGCGGGCGGCCTCGCCGGTGACGGGGTTGTTGAGGATGTCGGGGAACCTCCCCTTCATCTCCCAGGCGTTGAAGAACGGCTGCCAGTCGATGTAGTCGCGCAGCTCGGCCAGTGGGTACGACTCCAGCACGTGGACGCCCGGGTTGGCCGGCGCCGGTGGGACGTAGCCCTCCCACTCGATCGGGGTGCGGTTCTCCCGGGCGGCAGCCAGGTCGAGCATCGGGCGGTCGTGCTTGGTCGCGTGGCGGGCCCGGAGCGAGTCGTAGTCCGCCTTGACGTCGGCCATCAGCCGGGGGCGCTGCTCGGCGTGCAGCAGCGCGGCCGCGGTGGGCACGGAGCGCGAGGCGTCCTTGACCCAGACCACGGGGCCGTCGTACTTGGCGTCGACCTTGACCGCGGTGTGGGCTCGTGAGGTGGTCGCCCCGCCGATCAGCAGCGGAATGGTGAGCCCCCGGCGCTGCATCTCGGTGGCCACGGTGACCATCTCGTCCAGCGAGGGGGTGATCAGCCCGGAGAGGCCGATGATGTCGGCACCCACCTCGACGGCGGTGTCCAGGATCTTCTGGGGCGGGACCATCACCCCGAGGTCGATGACCTCGTAGTTGTTGCACTGCAGGACGACGCCCACGATGTTCTTGCCGATGTCGTGGACGTCTCCCTTGACCGTGGCCATGACGATGGTGCCGTTGGTGTCCTTGACCGTGGCGAGCTCGGGGTTGTCCCGCTTCTCCTGCTCGATGAACGGGATCAGGTAGGCCACCGCCTTCTTCATCACCCGCGCGGACTTCACCACCTGGGGCAGGAACATCTTGCCGGCACCGAAGAGGTCGCCGACGACGTTCATCCCGTCCATCAGCGGGCCCTCGATGACCTCGATCGGCCGCCCGCCGCGGGCCGCGATCTCGGCGCGGAGCTCCTCGGTGTCGGACTCGGCGTAGGCGTCGATGCCCTTGACCAGCGCATGGGTGATGCGCTGGCCCACGGGATAGGAGCGCCACTCGTCCTCGACCACCTCGGCGTCGGCGGACTTGCGGTTGTAGGTCTCCGCGATCTCCAGCAACCGCTCCGCCGCGTCCTCACGACGGTTGAGGACCACGTCCTCGATCCGTTCCCGCAGGTCGACGTCGACGTCGTCATAGACGGTCAGGGCGCCCGCGTTGACGATCCCCATGTCCAGGCCGGCGCGGATGGCGTGGAAGAGGAAGACCGCGTGGATCGCCTCGCGCACCGGGTTGTTGCCGCGGAAGGAGAAGGAGACGTTGGAGATGCCGCCGGAGACCAGGGCGCCCGGCAGGTTCTGCTTGATCCAGCGGGTGGCCTCGATGAAGTCCAAGCCGTAGGAGGCGTGCTCCTCGATGCCGGTCGCGACCGCGAAGACGTTGGGATCGAAGATGATGTCCTTGGCCGGGAAGCCGACCTCGTCCACCAGGATCCGGTAGGCCCGCTCGCAGATGGCCTGGCGGCGTGCCAGGTTGTCGGCCTGGCCGTCCTCGTCGAAGGCCATCACGACCACGGCTGCGCCGTACTTGCGGCAGAGCCGCGCGTGGGCCCGGAACTGGTCCTCGCCCTCCTTCATGGAGATGGAGTTGACGATCGCCTTGCCCTGGACGCACTTGAGCCCGGCCTCGATGACCGCGAACTTGGAGGAGTCGATCATCACCGGGACCCGGCTGATGTCGGGCTCGGAGGCGACCAGCTTGACGAAGCGGTCCATCGCGGCGACGCCGTCGATCATCCCCTCGTCCATGTTGATGTCGATCACCTGGGCGCCGCTGTCGACCTGCTGCAGGGCCACCGACAGCGCGGTGTCGTAGTCGCCGTCCTTGATGAGCTTGCGGAAGCGGGCAGAGCCGGTGATGTTGGTGCGCTCCCCCACGTTCACGAACAGGCTCTCCGGGGTGACCGTGAAGGGCTCGAGCCCGGACAGCCGCAGGGCGGGCTCGATCTCCGGCACCACCCGGGGCGCCTTGCCGGCAACCGCTCCGGCGATCGCCGCGATGTGGGCGGGCGTGGTGCCGCAGCATCCGCCGACCAGGTTGACCAGACCGGCCTCGGCGAACTCACCGACCACGGCTGCGGTCTCCGCGGCAGCCTCGTCGTACTCGCCGAAGGCGTTGGGCAGCCCGGCGTTCGGGTACGCCGAGATGAAGGTGTCCGCGACCCGGCTCAGCTCCGCCACGTAGGGACGCATCTCCTTGGCGCCCAGCGCGCAGTTCAGCCCCACCAGGAGTGGCTTCGCGTGGCGCACCGAGTTCCAGAAGGCCTCGGTCGTCTGCCCGGTGAGGGTGCGGCCCGAGGCGTCGGTGATGGTGCCGGAGATGACGACCGGCCAGCGGCGACCGAGCTCCTCGAAGACGGTCTCGACCGCGAAGATCGCCGCCTTGGCGTTCAGCGTGTCGAAGATGGTCTCGATGAAGAGCAGGTCGGCCCCGCCGTCGAGCAGCCCGCGCGCGGCGGTGGTGTAGGCGGCGACGAGCTGGTCGAAGCTGATGTTGCGGGCACCGGGGTCGTTGACGTCGGGCGAGATCGACGCCGTGCGGGTGGTGGGGCCCAGCGCTCCCGCGACGTAGCGAGGACGCGCCGGGTCCAGCGCGGTGACCTCGTCGCAGACCGTCCGCGCGAGCTCGGCGGCGGCGTGGTTGAGCTCGTAGGCCAGCTCGTCCATCCCGTAGTCGGACAGCGAGACCGCGTTGGCGTTGAAAGTGTTGGTCTCGATGATGTCCGCGCCGGCGTCGAGGTACTCCCGGTGGATGGCCGCGATGATGTCGGGCTGGGTCAGGGTGAGCAGGTCGTTGTTGCCCTGGACGTCACTGGGCCAGTCGGCGAAGCGCTCGCCCCGGTAGCCGGCCTCGTCCGGGCGGTCCCGCTGGATCGCCGTGCCCATGGCCCCGTCGACCACGAGCACCCGCTCCCGCATCGCAGCCGTCAGCGCGTCCGTGCAGTCCGGGCGGTGACGGATGGCGAAGTCGCTGGCCACTGGTGCTCCTTCGAGAACGATTCTGGTGCGTGGGACGGGCCGTCCCCTTCACAGTAGGAGGCGGGTCCGGAGGATGGACAGGCGTACCGAATCGTGACACTCGGGGCGAGCACCCGCGAAATCCGGCCCAGCGCCTACGCTGGAGGGGTGATCGAGATCGATGAGCTGACCGATTTGGTCAACCCCCTGGTGATTGCCGCCTTCGAGGGCTGGAACGACGCCGCGGATGCCGCGTCCTCGGTCGTGTCACACCTCATCGACGTCTGGGACGCCACGATCGTGGGGGCCATCGACCCGGAGGACTTCTACGACTTCCAGGTGAACCGCCCCATGATGGGCACCGACGAGCGTGGCCACCGCCGCCTGACCTGGCCCACCACCCAGATCGCCGTGGCCTCGCCGCCCAACCTCGACCGCGACGTGATCCTGATCCGCGGCATCGAGCCCAACATGCGCTGGCGCCAGTTCTGCGCCGAGCTCCTGGCCGCCTGCGACGAGCTCGGGGGCGAGCTGGTGGTCACGCTGGGGGCGCTTCTGGCCGACACCCCCCACACGCGTCCCATCCCGGTGACCGGGACGGCGACCGAGCCCGACCTGGTGGACCGGCTCAAGCTCGAGCAGTCGACGTACGAGGGCCCGACCGGGATCGTCGGCGTCTTCCAGGACGCCTGCATCCGGCTGGACATCCCGGCGGTCTCCTACTGGGCCGCCGTCCCGCACTACGTGGCGCAGCCGCCGTGCCCGAAGGCGACGCTGGCGCTGGTCGGCCAGCTCGAGGAGCTCCTGGAGACCAGCATCCCGCTGGGAGACCTCCTCGAGGACGCACGGGCCTGGGAGCGCGGCGTCGACGAGCTCGCTGAGGAGGACGAGGACGTCGCCGACTACGTCCGGTCCCTGGAGGAGACGCGCGACACCACCGACCTGCCCGAGGCATCCGGCGAGGCCATCGCCCGGGAGTTCGAGCGCTACCTCAAGCGCCGCGACGACGACTGAGGACCGTCGTCGGCGCCGCGGGCGCTGCCGCGACTACAGCGACAGGCCGAGGGCCGCGTCGATGAGCTGGTGCACCGCGTGGCCGGCCCTCTGGTCGGAGGTGTCGGCCAGCCCTCCGGTGCCGAGCGTGGCTGCCACCCACTGCTCCACCACGTCCACGGCGGTCGGAGCGTCGAGGTCGTGCGCGAGGGCGGCGAGCACGCCCTCCACCACCGGCGCCGATGGGGCGCCCGCTCCCAGGGAGAGCGCCTTGCGCCACCGCTGGATGGTGTCCACCGCGTCCCACAACGCCGCGTCGGTCCACTCCCAGTCACTGCGGTAGTGGTGGCGCAGCAGCACCAGCCGCAGTGCCATGGGGTCCACGTCGCTGTTGCGCAGCTGGGAGACGAAGACGAGGTTGCCCCGCGACTTCGACATCTTCTCGCCGTCGTAGGCCACCATCCCGGCGTGGGCGTACCCCTGGGCGAACCGCTCACCCGAGGCGACGTGGGCGTGGGAGGCGCACATCTCGTGGTGCGGGAAGACCAGGTCGGACCCGCCGCCCTGCACGTCGAAGTCGACGCCCAGGTGCTCCTGGGAGATCGCGGTGCACTCGATGTGCCAGCCCGGACGGCCCCTGCCGAAGGGACTGTCCCAGGAGGGCTCGCCGGGACGCTCGCCCCGCCAGACCACGCAGTCGAGTGGGTCCTTCTTGCCTGCGCGGTCCGGGTCGCCGCCGCGCTCCGCGAACAGCGGCGTCATCTGTGCTCGGTCCAGCCCGGAGACCGAGCCGAAGGTGGAGTCCGCGGAGACGGAGAAGTACAGGTCGCTCTCGACCTGGTAGATCGATCCCGCGGCCTGGAGTCGCTCGATGTAGGCCACCGCCCACGGGATGGACTCCACCGCACCGACCAGGTGGTCGGGCGGAAGCACCCGCAGCGCATGCATGTCCTGGCGGAACAGCTCGGTCTCCCGTTCAGCGAGCTCGACCCAGTCGATCTTCACCTTGTCGGCCCGCTCGAGCAGCGGGTCGTCCACGTCGGTCACGTTCTGCACGTAGGTGACCGGGTGGCCGGCGCTTCGCCAGGCGCGGTTGAGCAGGTCGAACGCCACGTAGGTGGCGGCATGCCCCATGTGGGTGGCGTCGTACGGCGTGATGCCGCACACGTAGAGCCGTGCGGCTCCGGCAGGGCTACTGGTGCGCAACCGGCCAGTGGCCGTGTCGTGGAGCTGCACGGGGGGCCCGACGACAGGCAGGACGGGGACCTCCGGAGCAGACCAGGCGCGCATGCGGTGCAGCCTACCTAGAAGGGCGGCCAGGGAATCGTGGGCCACCCGTCCTGGGGCACTGCCATCCGCTGGGTGGACAACAGACGGCGACACCGCCAGGTCAGCGCCGCGGTCTCGTCGGGCGTGATCAGCTCACCCAGCTCGGCACCGAGCTCACCCTGGAGGCTGTCCAGCAGGGATTCCACGACGGCCAGGTCGCCTGCTGGGACTCGGGTGCCCGCCCAGCCCCACAGCACGGTGCGGAGCTTGTCCTCGACGTGGAAGGTGACGCCGTGGTCGACTCCGTAGCGGTGCCCCCCTGGCATGGCCAGCACGTGCCCACCCTTGCGGTCGGCGTTGTTGACCACCATGTCGAAGATCGCCATCCGACGCAGCGGCGCCGAGTCCTCGTGCACCAGCGCGACCGGTCGGTCCCGGGCGTCCAGCCCTTCGAAGACGTGCAGGTAGCCCGCTGGCCGGCTGTCCACGTCCACGATGTCGACCGCAGCCTGCTCGGGATCCGGCTCCTGCCAGACCTGCACCATGCCCGGCCCGTGCGGACCATCGCGCAGGATGGTAAGCGGCACGACGTTCCAGCCCAGCGAGACCGAGACCCGGTACGCCGCCACCTCACGGTCGGCCAGGGTCCCGTCCGGGAAGTCCCACAGCGGCCGTTCGCCGGCCACCGGCTTGTAGACCACCCGGACTCCGTCCACCTCCCCCACGAAGGTGGCGTTGGAGGCCGGCATCACCCGGCCGTGCAACGCGAGCTCCCCGTCGCGCAGGCGGTG
Source organism: Nocardioides sp. 616 (assembly GCF_002930065.1). NCBI lineage: Bacteria > Bacillati > Actinomycetota > Actinomycetes > Propionibacteriales > Nocardioidaceae > Nocardioides > Nocardioides sp. 616. The sequence goes on from NZ_POAG01000017.1 coordinate 324,365, forward strand.
CGGGTCCACCTCCCCCGGGCGGGACTCCCCTGGCGGTGTGCTCACGGCTCCCGGCGCCGGAACCCGTTGGCGCGCACGCACAGGTGTCCGTCCGGGTCGACGGGGTTGCCGCAGAAGGGGCAGCTGGGTCGGCCGGCCTCGACGACCTGTAGCGCCCGGGCGCAGAACGCCCGAGCCATGCCGGGCGAGATCCGCACCACGAGCAGCTCCTCGGGCTCCGGCTCGGCGAAGTCCTCCTCGACCTGGTCCGGGGCGATCACGACCGTCTCGGAGAACGGGAACACCTCGATGACGACCCGCTCGTCGCCCGGGTCCCAGGACAGCGTCATGGTGCCGGCGCGGAACTCCTCCTCGATCGGCTGGTCCAGAGGGGCGCTGTCCTGCAGGTCGACCGGGGCCACCGCAGGGATCAGCGTCTCCTGCCCGGGAGCAGCCATCAGCTCGTCGAGCAATTCGTCGACCCGCTCCACCAAGGCGATCACCTGCTGCTTCTCCAGGGACACGCTGACCAGCCGGGCGTCGGCCCGCGCCTGGAGGAAGAAGGTGCGCATGCCGGGTTCGCCGACCGTGCCGGTGACGAAGCGCTCGGGGGGATCGAAGGAGTGGACCAGTGGCATGCCACCACCCTAGGACGGCGGCCCAGCCGGCGTCGGACCGGCGCCGCCTCCGACCGCCGCGTCATCGGCTGCGCCCCCCTCTGGGAGCGGCGGAGCGAGCCAGGACAGGTCGCCGGCATGGCTGTTGCTCGTCACCACGAAAGGGCGGGCGGAGGTGAAGCGCACGATGCTCACCGAGGCCGGGTCGACGACGATCCGCTGGAACTGGTCCAGGTGCGACCCCACGGCGTCGGCCAGGATCGACTTGATCACGTCGCCGTGGCTGACCGCCGCCCAGACCGCGCCGGGACCGTGCTCAGCCTCGATGGCGGCATCGCGCTGACGCACCGCCGCCACGGCGCGGTCCGACATCTCACGCAGCGACTCGCCCCCGGGGAAGCGGGCGGCCGAGGGCTGCTGCTGCACGGTCTTCCACAGCTCCTCCTTCGCCAGCTCCTTGAGCGTGCCGCCCTGCCAGCTGCCGTAGTCGCACTCGGTGAGCCGCTTCTCGGTCTGGATGCGCGACTTGTGCTGCTGGGCGCTCGCAATGGCCCGGGCAGTCTCGCGACACCGTTCCAGGGGACTGCTGACCAGTGCGGCCAGCGGCACTGCCGCGAGCCGTGCGGCGGTGGCCGCCACCTGCTCGCGCCCCACCTCGTCGAGGAGCACCCCGGGGAGCCGTCCGGCGAGGGTCCCGCTGGCATTGGCGGTCGTCCGGCCGTGTCGCACGAGTATGAGGGTTGCCATGCCGGCGACTGTAGTGGGGCTAGCCTCGGTTCGTGATTGTCGACAACGCGGTGTACCGCAATGGCAGGCGGGTCGCGCACGACCTGCTCGTGAACGACGTGGTGGGGGTCGGTGCGGCCAGACAGCCAGGTGACTTCCAGTGGATCGGCCTGCACCAGCCGGACGAGAGCGAGATGCACGCGGTCGCCGACGCCTTCGGTCTGCATCCCCTGGCTGTCGAGGACGCCCTGAGCGCCCACCAGCGACCCAAGCTCGACCTCTACGAGGGCATGCTCTTCCTGGTCATCAAGACTCTCTGGTACGTCGACGAGCTGGATGCCGTGGAGACCGGGGAGATCGAGATCTTCGTCGGCTCCGACTACGTCGTCACCGTGCGCCACGGCGCCGGATCGGACCTACAGGCGTCCCGTCGCGACCTCGAGCACCGCGCGCAGGTGCTGGCCCACGGGCCGGCAGCCGTCCTGTACGCCGTCTGCGACCAGGTGGTCGACGCCTACGAGGCGGTCGGCGCATCGCTGGAGGAGGACGTGGACGAGGTCGAGGCCAGCGTTTTCTCCGAGGCGCGTACCAACGACTCGGCGCGGATCTACACCCTCAAGCGGGAGCTGGCCGAGGTGCGGCGCGCGGTGGTGCCGCTGCGGGAGCCGTTGAGCAGGATGGTCCACGGACGCGTGCCCGGCGTCCCCGAGGAGACCGGACCCTACTTCCGGGACGTCGCCGACCACTTGCAACGGGTCAGCGACGTGGTGGACAACCTGGACTCCCTGCTCTCGACGGCGTTCGACGCCTACGCCACCCGGATCTCCATCCAGCAGAACGAGGACATGCGCAAGATCTCGGCCGGAGCCGCCCTGGTCGTGCTGCCCACGCTCGTGGCCGGGATCTACGGGATGAACTTCAAGTACATGCCGGAGCTGGACTGGCGCTACGGCTACCCGTTCGCGATCACGGTCATGGTGGGTATCGCTGTGGGACTGACCGTGTGGTTCAAGCGTTCCGGCTGGCTCTGAGCGCCCGGGTGGTCAGGAGGTGAGCACCCCGGCCCACAGGAGCGCCAGGGTGGCTGTGCCCAGCAGGACGCGGTAGATCACGAACGGGGTGTAGGAGCGGGTCGAGACGTAGCGCAGCAGCCAGGCGATGGCGGCGTACCCGACCACGAAGGAGACGACCGTGGCGGTGATCGTGGGGGCCCAGCCGTAGGTGTTCTCCCCGTGCGGGATCTCCTTGAGCTCGAACAGGCCCGCGCCCACCACGGCGGGGATGGCCAGGAGGAAGGCGAACCGAGTGGCGGCCTCGCGCTCGAAGCCCAGGAAGCGGCCCATGGAGATGGTCGCGCCGGAGCGGGAGACGCCGGGGATCAGCGCCATCGCCTGGGCCAGGCCCATCAGGACCGCGTCGCGGAGCGAGAGCTTCTTGATCGGCTTCTCCGCCCTGCTGAAGCGGTCCGCGATGCCCAGCACGACCCCGAGCACGATCAGCGCCGTGCCGGTGATCCACAGGTTGCGGAAGTCGCGCTCGATGAGGTCCTTGAGGAGCACTCCGAGGATCACGATCGGTAGCGAGCCGATGATGATGTACCAGCCCATCCGGGTCTCGAGCGTGCCGCGGAACTCCGGCTTGAAGATCGATTTCACCCAGGCCGTGCCGATGCTCCAGATGTCCTTGCGGAAGTAGATCAGGACGGCCAGCTCGGTCCCGATCTGGATCACCGCGGTGAACGCCGCTCCGGGGTCCCCCCAGCCGAAGAGCTCGGGGAAGATCCGCAGGTGCGCGCTGCTGGAGATCGGCAGGAACTCCGTCAGCCCCTGGATGGTTCCGAGGGCAACGGCCTTGAGGAGATCCCACATGGGGCGAAAGCCTAAGGCCGCACCTGCGGCGCATCGGCACGCGCCCAGATCGGCGTGCCTGCGCGAGCTGTCCACCGGCCGCTGACTAACCTGTGCCACATGCAGCAGCGCGCGGTCGGACGCACCGGTCTCAAGGTCTCCCGGCTCGGGCTCGGCACCATGACCTGGGGTCGCGACACCGACGAGCACGAGGCGCGCGACCAGCTCATCGGCTTCGCCGAGGCGGGCGGCACCTTCCTCGACACCGCCGCGGCCTACGGCGACGGCGCCTCCGAGGAGCTGATCGGCAGCCTGCTCGGCGACGTCGTGGCGCGCGACGAGGTGGTGCTGGCCACGAAGGCAGGGCTCTCCCGTCGTTCGGACCAGCGCAGTGCCGACACCTCCAGGGGCACCTTGCTCACCACCCTGGATGCCTCGCTGAAGCGCATGCGCGTCGATCACGTGGACCTGTGGCAGGTGCACGTGTGGACCGATGACACGCCTCTGGAGGAGACGCTGGGGGCCCTGGACCTCGCCGTGACGTCGGGGCGGGCCTCCTATGTCGGTGTCTCCAACTACTGCGGCTGGCAGACGGCCCAGGCCGCAACGTGGCAGCGGGCCGTTCCCGGCCGGACCCCGCTGGCGTCCACGCAGGTCGAATACTCCCTCCTCGCCCGCCAGGTCGAGCTGGAGGTGCTGCCTGCGGCGCAGTCCCTGGGGCTGGGCGTGTTCCCCTGGTCGCCCTTGGGCCGCGGCGTGCTCACCGGCAAGTACCGCACCGGTACGCCGGCGGACTCTCGGGCGGCTTCCACCCACTTCGCCTCCTTCGTCGAGCACTACCTTGACGAGCGCGGCCGAGGGATCGTCGAGGCCGTCGTCCGGGCCGCGGAAGGGCTCGGCTGGTCCCCCCTGGAGGTGGCGCTCGTCTGGGTCCGGGACCGGGCCGGCGTGACCGCCCCGATCCTCGGCGCCCGTACCGCGGCGCAGCTGAAGGCCGCACTGGACGCCGACGACCTGGTCCTGCCACCGGAGATCGTCGCCGCCCTCGACGACGTGTCGGCCGACTGAGGCGTCATGAGTCAAGCGCTGCGCCGTCCGCCCAGGCCCGGGGTGGAGTGGGAGTTCGACACCGTGACCTATTCGCGGGAGTTCTCACGCAACGCCGTCACCCGGATGCTGGTCGAGCGGGCCGAGCTGGGGGGCTGGGAGCTGGCTCGGCTACGGATAGCCGCAGACGGCACCCGTCGGGTGGTGCTGCGGCGCAAGATCATCCGCCAGGCGCGCCCGAGGATGTACTACTGAACCAGGTCACTGCCCGTCCTTCGGTCCGATCGGCCTGGCGACGACCACCTGGTACTTCGTGTAGTGGAAGCGCCCGTTGCCGTAGACCACCCGGTTGGTGCAGCTGATCAGGACGAGCCGGTGCGCGCCCGTGGTCCTGAAGTACCGGTCGGGCAGTCTCCGCGTTCGGTCGTACCGGGCGGTCTGAGCGACCTTGTACCGGTACGTCGTGCCACCCCTGACCACCGAGACGACCTGGCCGCGGGCAGCTCGGCGCAGGCCCCACATGGCTCCGGGGTTGTCCTGCCGGTCGGAGACGTGGCCGGCTATCACGGTGGTGCCGATCTTGTCGCCATAGCCGGCGGACCTCCGCAGCCAGCTCGTGGTCCGCACGTTCGTGGGCAGGGTCATGATCCCCCCAGTGACCGTGGTGGGAACCACTGCGGCTCGCAACCCGATGCCGGCGGCTCGCACGATGGTCCGGACGTCCCGGGCGAACTCGCGTCCTGGGCGAGCGCCGGAGAATCCTCCGTTGATCACCGGCGCGTGGTACGAGGGCTTCGCGACGGTGGTCGTCTCCGAGGCGAGCCCGCAGCGGCTCGATCCAGCCCTGTTCGCGGCAGTCGCTTCCGTGGTGACCCGCCAGGTGTAGACCCCCGGGCGCCGTACCCGCACGGATGGCGTGCGGCTCCACCCCGCCCGCGCTCGCCACGTGAGCGTGCGCGCGAGGTTCTCCTGGGTGCAGGTGGCGGCTGACCGGGAGGAGAAGGGGCCGTAGAGACGCGCAGTCCCGGGGACGGTCGTTCCTGCCGCGAGCCCGCTGACACGAACCCGGTCGTGGAACCTCTCCTGGGGCCGGACGCGCTTGTCGGACGTGCGGGTCCGGATGCTCGGCTCCCCGCGTGCAGGCGGGTTCACCATGACGACCGCGCCGTCACCGGGAGAGGCCACCGCGCCTCCGGAGGGGTCCCGGCCCCCGGCACGCGCGGTGTTGCTCAGTCCCGATCCGGAGAGGTCCGACTCGGTCACGGTGTACACACTCGTGCACGTGACACTGGCACCGGGAGCCAGGCTGTCGGCCGCTGCCGGGCAGGTCGGGGCCGGCAGGTCGCCGGAGCCGGTGAAGCTCTCCTCGATGATGCCGACACCGCTGATCGTGACGTCCCCGGTGTTGGTGACGCGGAACGAGTAGGTCACCTGCTGGCCGGCGGCGGTGACGGTGCTGGGGCTCGCGGTCTTGACCAGCTCGAGGCCGGGAGCCTGTCGGACCGTCACAGAGGTGGAGGCGGAGGCGGAGTTGTTGGTCGGGTCGGCCTCGTAGGGGAACGCATCGGATCGATCCGCCGTGGCCGTGTTGACGAAGGTGCCCGTCTGGTCCGCACGCGCGGTGATCCGCAAGCGGGCCTGATCATCTGCCGTAGGCAGAGTGACCGGATCCAGGTCACCGATGACCCAGGAGCCCGTGACGGGGTTGTAGGTTCCCACCGTCGACGTGCTGCCGACATAGGTGAGCCCAGCCGGCAGAAGGTCGTCGACAGTGACGCCCTCGGCGGTGTCCGCGCCCAGGTTGCGGACCCCGATCGTGAACGTGACCGTGTCGCCGAGCGTGGGCGCGGCATTGTCGACGCTCTTGGAGACGGCGATGTCCGCAACCGGGACGAACAGCTCGGCATCGTCGACGTTGTCGTCCGGGTTGGGGTCCTCGACCCGGGACTGCTGGATCGCCACCAGGTTGCGGTAGCGCCCCGACGCGCGGTCGCCGATGAGGACGGAGGCCTCGAGCGTCGCCGTCTCACCGGACTCGAGCCGCGGGATGGTCCAGATCCGGTTCACCTCGTCGAACGTCCCGTTGTCGGTCGTGTGCCCGGTGATGTTGGCCTGGATGAGCGCAGGATCCTCCGTGATCGTGTTGTCGGTGGCGTTGGGGCCGTTGTTGGTGACCTGGATCCTGTAGAGGACGGTGTCGCCCGGCTGGGCGACCGGGCGGTCGACGCTCTTGGTGATGGCGAGGTCGGCGAGCTCAACGAAAGTGGCCGTGGCCGAGGCGGAGTCGTTGGTCGGATCCACGTCGCGTTGGTCGAGGTTGGCCAGACTGGCAGTGTTGGTGCGTTGTCCTACCACCGTGCCGGTCGCCCGGATGGTGAGCGTGACGGTGGACCCGACCGGGATGGACCCGACGGTCCAGGTGCCGGTGTCGGCGTCGAAGGTGCCGTCGCCGGTGGCGGACACGAAGGCCAGGCCCTCGGAGAGCACGTCGGCGAGGACGACGCCGGTGGCCGTCGCGGCGCTCTGCCCAGCGACGGCGTTGTTGGTGGCGGTGATGGTGAACACCGCGTCCTCTCCCAGCGGGATGTCGTCGACCGATCCGGTCCCGTCGGGCCGGGCCACGGACTTCGTGACGCCGACGTCGACGGCGGGGGCCAAGGTGCTCACGGTGGCGCTGGACTCGTTGTCGTCCGGGGTCGGGTCTTCGTGGAGTGGCGCGTCGACCGTGGCGACGTTGACCTTGGTGCCCGTCGTGTCGAGCTGGGCGTTGATGGTGAGGACGGCGCTCTCGCTCGCCGCCAGGGTGCCGACGTCCCACCGACGACCGGCGGTGTCCACCGTTCCCTGCGTGGCGGAGGTGCCGATGACGGTCACGCCCTCGACGCCGGTGTCGGTGACGTAGACGCCACGCACCGTGTCGGGGCCGCGGTTGAGCACCGTCACCGTGTACGTGACGGCGTCCCCGACCACGGCCTCCTGCGGGGACGCGCCCTTGACGATGACGAGGTCGGCGATCGGGGTGCGTACCGCGACGCTGGCGGACGCCGAGTCGTTGGCGCTGTTGATGTCGGTGGGCGACACGGAGGCGATGCTGACCGCGTTCGTGAACGTTCCCGGGCTGCTGGTGTCCAGGGTGAAGTCGAACGCCGCGGACTCGTCCACGCCGAGGGAGCCGATGGTCCAGATGCTCGTGGCCGGGTCGAAGGTGCCGTCCCCACCGGAGTCCCCGGGCCGGAAGGTCAGCCCCGGTGGCAGGTCCTCGATCACGGTGATGCCGGTGCCGGGACGCGGACCGAGGTTGGTGACCGTGACCCGGAACGTGACCGGCTCCCCTGCCGCGACCTCCGCCGAGCCGATGACCTCCTTGGTCACGGCCAGGTCGAGGGACGCAGGGTTCAGGGTGACGGTGGCGCTGTTGTTGGCGGCGTTCGTGTCGAGCTGGTCGAGCCTGGTCAGGCTCGCGGTGTTCGAGACCGTGCCGTTGGTGTCGACCCGCGCGGTGATGGTCAGGGTGACGGCATTCCCGACGGCGAGCGCAGGGATGGACCAGGCGCCGGTGCCCGTGGTGTAGACCGACGGCTGGGCACCGGAGGTGCTCGCGGTCAGCAAGGTGAGCCGTCCCGCGGGGAGCCGGTCGGTGATCAGGACGTCGGTGGCCGCCGCCGGGCCGTTGTTGGTCGCGGTGACGGTGAAGGTGACCGTGTCGCCGACAGCCGGGTCGGGCTCGTCGATCGTCTTGGTGACCGCGATGTCGGTGTTGATCCCGATGCTCTCCCTCGCCTCGGGCGACTCGACCTCCTGGCCGACCGGGGTGTCCCCCGTCGCGACGGCGGTGTTGACGATGCTCCCGGCAGCGTTGGCCTGCGCGGTGTCGACGGTGTAGGTGCCGGTGCAGGTCGTCGATGCGCCCGGGTCCAGGACGTTCGCCTCGCACACGAGCGCCTCCGAGGAGACGCGGTCGTCGGTGACGGCGATGTTGGTCACGGTGGAGCCGCCGGTGTTCGTCACCGTGTAGAGGTACTCGACCTCCTGGCCGGCGACGTACGGCGGATCTGTCTGCACGCTCTTGGTCAGGTCGAGGCGGCTGACCAGGGGGACGGTGACGGTGGCCTCCGGGGAGGTGACCGTGTCGCCGCCGGGGTTCACCGCCCCCGCCGTGGCGATGTTGACGACCTCGCCGGCGGAGACGTTCTCCGCGGTGACCGTGTAGGTGCCGCGGCACACCGTGGTCGACCCCGGCGCCGGCGCTGGGGTGAGGGTGGTGGCGTCGCAGGTGATCGCACCCGTGATCGTGTCGTCGGTGATCGACAGGGTCGAGAGGTTCTCGGTCCCCGCGTTGGTGACGGTGTACTGGTAGGGGATGACCGTGCCGGCGGTGATGACGGCGGGCAGGGTGCCCGCGCTGCGATCGACCTGCTTCTCGAGCTGCAGCTCGGCGAGGGGGAGGACCGACTGGACCACGGCGTTGCGGATCAGGTGGACGTCGGTCACGCCTCCGGTGGAGCCCGAGATCCCGAACTTGTAGGTGCTCGGCAGATCGGCCGGAGCGGGTATGTCGAGCTCGGTGATCCAGGGGTCGTTGGCGGCGGCGGGGTTGTACCGGACCTGGACGATGACCCGCGGGTCAGGTGCTGGCGTGACTGTGATGTTCACCTGCCGCCAGGACGCGGCAAGGGTACGGGCCCGTAGCGTGCCGGTGCCACCATTGAGCGTGGTGCCCGGGTCGTCAGGGTCGTCGGGGTCCGCCGGCGTGGTGGAAGCCAGGTAGCAGTAGCCGATGAAGCCCTCGCCGGGGCCACGCACGGTGATGACGTTCGGGGCCACCGCGCCCTCCGCGGTCGAGGGTGAGCGCTGGCCCTCGGGACAGCCTTCGCCGCGCTCCTCGGCGTCGTCGTAGTAGTTGCCATAGGCGTCCAGCCCCACTCCGAGCACTCCACCCACCACCCCCGGCTCCGGGTCGCCTTGGGCGGCGACGCGCTGGGCGTACCCGAGGCTGCCCCCCGCTCCCCCGGTTTCGGTCAGGTCGGTCGAGCCGTCGACGAGGAAGAACCCGATGCCGTCGGCGCCGGTGCCGCCGTACTGGAACTGGTCGAAGGTGATGGTCACCCCGGACGTCGCGGGGACGGGCCGGTTGTACAGCACGCTGCCCGCGGTCTGCGTCCTTGCGTCGGTCAGCTGCAGGTAACCGGGGGTGGCCCCGAGCGCCGGGACCGGGCCGGTCCGGAACCCCGTACAGGTGGGGATCTGCGCCGCGGCGGCCGGTGGCGCGGTGGTGGCACCGGTCAAGCAGGTGTCGCCCTGGACCGTCCACGCAGGGTCGGGCACCGACGATCCGGTGAACGTCTCGGTGACGATCGTCGTCCCGCCCGTCGGCGGGTCCGCGTAGGCGGGCGCCCGCATCGCCTCGGGTGCCAGCGCCACTGTCAGCGTGGTCAGCAGACAGGTCGTCGTCGTCAGAGCAATTCCACGCAAACTCGGCACGGGTCCTCCTCGGCCGCCGCCACGCCCCGTACGGGCGAGCCGGGCATATACCCCGAGTTTTTGCGCGGTGCCCCTTGGAGGACAAGGGCCAACGGACCCATGCTTGGGCGACCTTTGGACCCTTGCGCGGGTACGTGCTCAGAGCTCGTCGAGGAACCGGTCGAAGACCCGCGCGCCGAACTCCAGTGAGTCGGTGGGAACCCGCTCGTCGACGCCGTGGAACAGAGCACCGAAGTCGAGGTCGGCCGGCAGCCGCAACGGCGCGAACCCGTAGGAGGTCATGCCCAGCTTGCGGAAGTGCTTGGCGTCGGTCCCGCCGCTCATCAGGTACGGCGCCACGATGCCGTCGGGATCCTCGGCCAGGATCGACCTGGTCATGGCGTCCATCAGGTTGCCCTGCGTGGGCGACTCCCAGGGCTGCTGGTGGCTGACGAACTCCCGAGTGACGTCCGGGCCGCACAGCTCGTCCAGGGTGGCGAAGAACTCGTCCTCGTAGCCGGGCAGGAACCGACCGTCCAGGTAGGCGGTCGCCTCGGTGGGGATCACGTTCACCTTGTAGCCGGCCTGGAGCATGGTCGGGTTGGCGGTGTTGCGGATCACGGCGCCGAGCATCCGGGTCGAGCTCTCGAACTCCTCGACCAACGCCTCGGCGTTGTCGGGCGTGGCCTCGGTCCCGGCGATCGTGGCGACCGAGGCCAGCAGCACCTCCATCGCCGGGGTGAGCCGGACGGGCCACTCATGGGCTCCGATGCGCGCCACGGCGCCCGCCAGCTGGGTGACGGCGTTGTCCCGGTTGACCATCGACCCGTGCCCGGCGGTGCCGCGGGCCTTCAGACGCATCCAGGCCATGCCCTTCTCGGCGGCCTCGATCAGGTAGATGCGCTGACCGCGCACCGTGGTGGTGAAGCCGCCCACCTCCCCCACGGCCTCGGTGCAGTCCGCCAGCAGGTCGGGGTGGTCCCGCACGATGACCTCGGCGCCCTTGTGGCCGCCAGCCTCCTCGTCGGCGGTGAAGCAGAGCACGATCGGCCGTTGCGGGACGCGACCGCTGCGCACCCGGGCGCGGACCACCGAGAGCAGCATGGCGTCGAAGTCCTTCATGTCCACGGCCCCGCGGCCCCACAGGTAGCCGTCGGCGATCTCCCCAGCGAAGGGGTGGTGGGTCCAGTCCCGTGCCTCCGCGGGGACCACGTCCAGGTGCCCGTGCAGCAGCAGCGCGTCGCCGTCGCTGCCACCCCACCTGGCCACCAGGTTGGTGCGGCCGGGCTCCCCCTCGATGACCTGCGCCTCGATGCCGACCTCGTCGAGCAGGGTCGCGACCAGCTCGGCCGCCTTCCGCTCCCCCGGGCCAGTGTCGTCGCCGTAGTTGGAGGAGTCGATGCGGATGAGGTCGCGACAGAGGTCGACGACCTCTGTGGCCGGGTCGTGCAGGTCGGGAGCCATGGGCACATCCTGGCCGCTGAGGCACCCGAGGGGAAACGTGCGACCCGGATTGCGGGTTTCCCAGAGGGTGTTGCTAATCTTTCCCCGCACTCGTCCGGGTGGCGGAATTGGCAGACGCGCTAGCTTGAGGTGCTAGTGCCCGTATTAGGGCGTGGGGGTTCAAGTCCCCCCTCGGACACACAGGATGGGGAAGTCTCCCCGGAACTCTTCGCCGAAGGGCGGCCCTCGGGCCGCCCTTCGCTGTTTCTCAAGGCGGGCGCGACTGCGCTGGGCGAGAGCCCGAGCACGGTCACCGCCGTGCCACACCAAACCACCGCCGCCGGAGTCGCCATCGCGCGACGCCGGGACACCATCATCGCCGCGCTCCCGCGGACGTCGGTTCTCGCCGACGGGTCCGCGCTCGTGCGCCGGGTAGAAGTCGCTGCGCTTCCTACCCCGCTGCCCGTCAACACAGACGGTGCCTCGCAATCTTCCTCGCGGGTCGATCATCACGCCCGCCTGCGTGACGCCAAGGTCTTCCGCGCCCTCGTCTGGGAGGCGGGCGCCGTCCCAGGAACGCCGAGGAGAGCGAACTGACCTTGGAGCGCGGCGAAGACCTCTGTTGGTCAGCTGTGGGCGACGACGAGCGCGCGCAGTTGAGCAGCACAAGTCGCGCCATCCTTAGTCTGCTGGAGACCAGCGCGGAGCCACTTGGCCCGAAGGCGATAGCCACACTCATTGGCGAGAACGACGCCAACGCGCGCCAGGCACCTCGGCACCATGCTTGCCGGGATGCTGATCGAGAAGGTCAGCCGCGGACAGTACGTCGCTGTGAAGTCCGGGGCTTGATACTCACAACGTTCACAACCCTTACAACGCGCCCCTGGCCCCACTCGGCAGCCAGGGGCGTTGGGTACTCGCACCGGCCTACGGCGTTGCCGTCGGCAACGCACCCATCAGCCGAGCACGACTGATAGCGGCATGGCATCCTGCCCGTGTGACCGTCCAAGACGCCCTCAAGGCCGCACTCCGCGACGACCTTGGGCCCGCTGCTCGTGGTCGCGGCTACAAGGGCTCGCCGCCGAACTGGCGCAAGTCTTCGACGGCTGGTGACTGGGCTGTTGTCAACGTTCAGTCCTCGTCCTTCAGCAGCGCAGAGCATCTGAGGTGCGTCGTGAACCTCGCCTTCCCCGGAGCCCTGGCTCAGGTGGCAGGCAGAGCATCTCGGTCCAGGGATGCCGAAGTCTGTTTCGGAGTCGCTCGGGTTGTATCGGGAACGTCTTCACCCGGAGGAAACCCCGCAAGGCACCGACGGCTGGTGGGATGTGTTCGATGACGAGTCAGCCCGCGCGGCAGTCGCGGACATGACCGTTCAGCTGGACCGAGCCGGTTGGCCCGTTCTGGAGCGAATGTTCTCGCGTGAAGTGATGATGGCTCGTCTCCAGGACGGAGACCTTGGCATGATGCGGCGGTCGAACTTCGAAGTGTTCTTCGCTCGCGCTGAAGCGCTGCTGCTCATGGATGCGGGCCCGTCCGACGCGCTGGACTCGCGGCTCGACTTCGCGCTGAGCAACGTCATGCCGACACAGCGCGACCACGCCGAGCGCTTCGATGCGTGGGTACGCGCCCAGGCGGCCAAGGCGTGAGCTTGAACCCGCACGCTCATGCCGCACTCCACGCGTACATCGCCGCGAGGTAGCCGCGCGCCCCAGCGACCACGCCGTTTGTCGCAAGGTGTTCACCATGACCAACTCACCCGTTGGTCCGGGGAAGGGCGGCCCTCGGGCCGCCCTTC